>CADECM010000068.1 GCA_902825845.1 uncultured beta proteobacterium | reverse complement strand
GGCTCCTCGGTTAAAGTGGAGCCTCGCAAATTTCAATCTACACAAAATTCCTTACGCCCTCACCGCAACAATCGTAGTATTCATCTCGGACTCTCCTTGTGATTGTTTCGTTGGTCCCTCACCCCAAATGATGATGACCGACTGGCACCATGATGCTGCACAAAAACGGGGGGAGTCCATCCCATCACTCGATCTGGCAACCTCTCACGTTCGCCAACATGCCATGCCCGCCAACAGTCCCTGCCTTGAGTGTGCAAAGTCGCCGGCGCACGGTAGCCGCCGCGTGATCCCAAAGCACGCTGCAGGCCGCCGGATAACCGCCTCCCGCACCCCCGCTCAGCGCGCGATCGCGCCCGTCATTGCGGCACAATCCGCGCCAGCTTGACGATCCTCCGGTAGTGCTCGATCTCACTCGCCAGGTGCTGCGCCAGTTCCGCCGGCGTGCTGGAGCGCGGGTCGGAGTTCACCTTGATCAGCGCTTCGCGCATGGCGGGTGTTGCCAATTGCCTGACCAGTGCGGCGTTCAGGGCGTTGACGATGTCCTGCGGCGTGCCGGCGGGCGCGAAGATGCCGTACCAGCCGGACATTTCGAAGCCGGGCAGCGCGGCCTCGGCCAGAGTCGGCACCTGCGGCAATCTGGCGGCGCGGGTGGCGCCGCTCACCGCCAGCGCGCGTACTTTCCCGGCCTGGATATGCGGCAGGGCGCTGATGATCGGACCGAAGTAAAAATCGATCTGGCCGGACAGCAGATCGACATAGAGGCCCGCACCAGCGCCCTTGTACGGAATATGCGTCGCCTTGATTTTGGCCATCGACAGGAACAGCTCCGCGTTCAGGTGCGGGCCACCGCCGACTCCGGTGGAGCCGAAATTCAGCGTGCTGCCACGGGTGCGCACCAGCGCGATGAATTCCTTCGCCGTGCGCGCCGGTATCGAGGGGTGCACGAGCAGCACGCTGTGCGTTTTCGCCACCAATGATACTGGCGCAAAATCGCGCACCGGATCGCCCGGCGGTTTGACATACATATGCAGATACGACGCCATGCTTGCCGCGCCCAGCAACAGCGTATAACCGTCGGCCGCGGATTTGGCCACGAAGCCGCGCGCCACCATGCCACCCGAGCCGGCACGATTGTCCACCAGGAACTGCTGGCCGAACGATTCGGTAAGCTTTTGCGCGACGAGCCGGCCATGTTGGTCGTCGGAGCCGCCGGGCGCATTGGCAACAATCAGGCGCACCGGCTTCACGGGATAGGATTGAGCATGTCCGCCCGTTCCCGCCATCAGGCAAAAGATGCACAGCGAAAGTCGCAGCAGCCGTTCCTGTATCGACATTGATCTCGTCCCTTGCTTGCCCGCGGTGCGCGGCAGGCGGTGTGGTTGCGCTACCATAGTGTCGCAGATTGTCCGGCACTTGGAGTGCATTTCAGAATGCAGTCCTCCTACGGCCGTCGTTCCAGCGAAAGCGGCTGTTACGACACTCGATAACATTGGGGCACGAGTAAGCGTCTGCACCAGCACCGTCATTCTGGTTATCGCCAGAATGACGGCAGCGGTAGTGAGATGAAATTGTGCATCGGGATCGCACTTGAAAGTACTCTCGGGATTGCAACACTACACTACCGGCCGCGCCCTTGCTGTTTGTCCACCCATGCGGCAATCCACCCGCGATCCACCTTGCCGCTCTTGATCTGCGGCTTGTGTGCCGTGTCGTAGAAATAGCTTCTGGGCAACTCGCCGCGCCAGGTTTTGTCGACCGCGTAACGCACGCGTTCGCTGAACGCATCCGAGAATACCCATTTTCGCACCGGCCCGGGCGGGTACTTCGCGAAGAAGGTATTGATCAGCGCGCGCTCCGATGGTGCATCGGTGCAGACCAGTTCGATGGGCAGCGACGGGTGTCGGCGCTTGAGTGCATTCCACTCCGCCATTTCGTCGCGGCACGGCTCGCAATACACCGACCAGAACGCCAGCACGAAAGGCCTGCCCGCGTGCGTTTTGCGCAACGCGGACAAGCTTGTGGCGTCAAAAGGCAGCAGCGGGAGCGCGCCGCGCGCCACGCCGCGGTGCCAGGCCACAACGAGCAGGAATATGTAACCTATTGTTTTTATTATATAATTTCTACGGTTCACGGTTGCACCGCAACAGTGACAAACCCTTCCTGCTGCGTATTCCAGAACGCAAGGAAACGTCCATTGTGCTGCACGATCCGCGGCTGATCCGATGCGCCAGCGGTGGCGCGCAAGTCACGCTCAAGCCAACTGTCACCGCTGTTGTCCGAAATCATCGCGCGCAGTTTCGCGCGCTTGCCATCGAATTCCTTCCATACCACCACGACGCGCGTGCCTGCCGCGGCAATATCGGCGTGCTCCGCCGCGTCTCCGCCCACCCGCCGCAAGGCATCGACGCCGGACTCGCCATCGGTGCGCAACCGCCCGTAGAACACGCCTTCGCGCTTCGTGCCTTGAGTAAACCAAACTGCATGCAGGCGGCCGGCGGCATCCGCCGCCAGCGACGGCCCGTGATGCGGGCATGCATCGACCGCCCACGCGTCAAACGTCACGCGGTGCGTTGCGCCCACGCGCCCGTCGGCGTGCATCACGCCCACGGCGTGATCGCGTACGTTGGGATCGAACACATGGCGCCACAGCGCGAGCACGCTGCCATCGTCGCGCGGCAACATCGCGATGCGGCAGCACTCGCAACTGTGATCGGCGAGTTTAAAGTCGCCGCGAAAGCTCGCGCCCTGATTGTCCGACACCGCGAAGTACACCGCCGCGCCGCGGTACTGCCCACGTTTGCCGAGCGCCGCCACGTCGCGCTTGTCGATCCATGCGATAAACAACTTGCCATCGCGCGTCACGGTTAGCGCGTCGAAGCGGTGCGTGATCTCCTGACGATCGGTGTGCACGGTGACGGGCGCACTGAATGTCTTGCCGCCGTCGAGCGAACGCGCAAAGCGGATGTCGCCGGCGTAGGGCTTTGCCAGCGGCTTGGTCCAGGTGACATACACCTCGCCGCGCGGGCCCAGCGCGATCTTCGGCCGCGCATCGCCTTCCGCGCCAATGCCTTCGGGCACTGCATTGACCGGCAGCCGCGCGGACCAGGTCCTGCCGGCGTCTGCCGATCGGCGCAGCAACACGTGATTGTCACCGCTGCTGACGGCCCACAGCGCACCGCGCACGTCGAAGGCCACACTCGCTCCGAGCGCCACGCGGGCGGCGCCCGCCGGGTGTCCGGCATGCTGCGCCAGTGCCAAGCCCGCCGCCAGCAGCAGCACAATCAGCGAAACTGCCCGCATCACCATTTTGCCTCCATGCCCACATACAGTGTGCGCGGCAAGCCCGGCGACAGCACCGGCTGATTGCTCGACAGTTGCGCGCTGTCCGCGTAGCGCTTGTTGGTAAGGTTGTTAAGGCTGCCGTTCATCGCGATGTCCCTGGCGATGGGCCAGTTTACACGCAGATTGAACAAATCGTGCCCGCCATATTTTTGCGTATTGGCTGCGTCCAGCCAATAGCGGCCCAGACGCACCCACTCCAGTTGCATACGCGCTTCCTTCTTCGGCACCCAGGTCAGCCGCGTGTTGGTCAACACGCGCGGCGCGGCTTCAATTTCCCTGCCGCTGAAATTGCCAGCGTTGGTCACCCAGTCATCATAGGTGTGTTTGGCATAGGATGCCGCGGCATCGACGCGGAAACCGCCGCCAATGGGCAGGCCCGCGCCGACCTCGATGCCGCGATGGCGCGTCTTGCCGGCATTGACCGTGGTGGTGAAGGTGGTGACGGAATCGCGCTGCGACACGATGTCGTCGCGCTTGGTAAGGTCATACACCACCACATCGTACGAGACCCGCCCGGCAGTGCCGCGCAGCCCGCCTTCGATCTGATCGGCCTTGATCGGCTTCAAGGCCACCGCCGATGCCGCGAACGCGTTCGCCGCCGCGGCGCTGGCGGCCGACGACGGGCGGAACAGATTACCCTCCGACGGCGCGCGAAAACCGTGGCTGTAGCCCGCGAACAGATGGGCGTCTTTGGTCAAGGCGTAGGTCGCGCCCAACTTCGGGCTGACATGCCGGTAAGTGACGTCGGTGTTGCTCACCTGTCCATAGAAGCGGTTTGCCGGCAGGGCCGCCTGTGCCCGGATGGGCGCACCCTGCAGGTGATTCTCGAACGAATAGGACAGATGATCAAAACGCACGCCGCCGGATACACGCAGCCGCTCGGCGGGCGAAATCTCGCCATGAACGTATGGCGAAACCCCCTTGAAGGTGACATCGTAGTCGTACACACGGCCGGCTCTCGTATAGGCCGAAAAAACGCGGGCGGGCGCCGCACCCGTGAAGCTAACGTTCAGCGCGTCTTCGCTGCGGCTGCCGGGACTGATATCAATGTCGGCGCCCGCGATCAGCCGCGCTCGCATGAACCGCGGGAAATCGCGCCGCCATTTGGCCAGCACGCCATACGACCGGTTTTCCGACAGCGACGCCGTCGGATCGAAGTTCAGCGTAAACGAGGCCAGCAACTCCATGCTGTTCTGGCGCACATACGGCGTGATCGAAAGCAACGTGTCGCTCCACTCCTTCTCATAGCTGGTGGAGAGCCGTAACGCCTCAACCTTGCGGTAGGCGATCGGCAGGTAGTTGCTTGTGGGATTGTTGGTGTGGTCGGCGAGCGTCAGCGGTGAATTGGCCCCGGTCTGCTGATCGATTTTCGAAAAAGACAGCACGGTTTTCAGCATCGCGTCGGCTCCCAGCGCGTGGTCCCAGCGCAGGCCGCCGCTCTGCCGGTCATATTTGGTCGCGTCGCGCCAGCCGTCGGTATGCGTCAGATTCAGGTCGGCACGCCATGCGTTGTCGCCGCTGGTGTTACCGCCGCCCAGCAGCAGGCGCCGCCAGCCATGACCGCCGACATCGCCGCCCAGCGTGAATTCGCCCTGTTTTGGCGGATTGCGCGTGAGCACATTGACCACGCCGCCAATCGCGTCCGAGCCGTAAAGCGCCGTACCGGGACCACGCGTGACTTCGATCCCCCCCGACTGCGGAACATTGATCTCGTAGAGCGCGTTGTGATTGAAAAACCCGGTTGAACGAATCGGTATGCCGTCTTCCAGAAACAAATACACCGGATTGGTGGTGAACGGCTGGCGTATCGCGGTGGTGTGGCCCTCGCCGTTGGTCACCGCCACCGCCACGCCTGGAATCCGACTCACGATCTGCGACGGATGATTCGGCCGATCCTGCGCAACAGTTTCACCCTTGATGGCGCCCACGGCCACCGCCGTTTCGTTCAACAATGCTTTTTCGCGCGTGCCGGTTACCGTGACTTCGGGCAGCGTGGCGGCCCGTGCTGCTGCCATACCGCTTAAAACGAGTCCCAGCAGGCCAGCGCCCGCCATGACCTTTACGATCATACGTTTCATGACAATTCCCCTGAAAATAATGTGATGAGATGCGCACTGGCTCACTCCAGTGCGCGATGCTTCAACTCAACACGATTTACTGGGGCGGGTCGCGCGAATGGCGCGTTGCTTGTGGATGTGCTGCCGGCGGTTGAACCGCCATGGATCGCATCAACACTGCAGGGACCGACACCGGCGCGGCAGTGCTTGGGGCAATTGCCGGCACGCCAAGCCACGAGCCGGATGCCAGGCACAACGAACAGTAAATGCCGTGTGCGGTGTGGTCACGATCATCGTCGGCCCAAGGTGCCGCCTGACCATGAAGGACGGCATCAGGCCCGTCCTGATGACAAATGGACGCCAGCGTATCGGTTGGAGATTGAACGGGCAGTGCAAGAATGCGCGCGAGGATGTCCGGCCGATCCACAAACAGTACGCCCGCAATTGCCGGCGACAGCGCGCTGAATAACAGCGCTGCCGCGGCAGTGCGCGCGATCCATTTCCGATAGGTCCGGCTCACGACGTGCGCGCGTCCCTATGAGTGGCTGTCGGTCGGCGTTTCAGCCCGACAGCAATGGCATAGCAATTGCCGTTACATCGCACAGCAACAGCCTGACGCGCCCGCACAGGGGAATCTTGATTTCCCAGCAGGTCTTGCAACCAAGTCTGACTCGCAGCCATTGATTCCGCCGGTGTCAGCGCACGCTGGATCGGGTATCCCCGATGCGGGCGATATGCCAGGGCCCTTGTGGCGTCGGTGTCAACATCAGCTCGCACGGGCATGGACGCGTGCCGGTGGCGCCGTCGCCGAACAACGCCGACAGCGGCGACTGGCTGCTCCACGCCAAAGCGACGAAACACAACACCAATCCGAGGGTCGCGCCGATATTCAAGTGCGTCACCACGCGCAGCAGCGTCGCGATCCCGGGTATGTCCCAGTATTCCGCGGCAAGGGGGCCGCCTCGGGTTTCAGTGCCGGATCAGTGGGAATGCCTTTTCTCCCCCGTGATGTCGCGTACTTCCACCGAAAGCTCCAGCGATTCACGCTTGTTTCCGGCCACTTCAAACGTGAGCTTGAGCGGCACGCGGTCGCCGGCTTTCATTTGCTGCTTGAGTGCCATCATCATCACGTGATACCCGCCCGGCGCGAGCTTGACTGTCTTGCCGGCCGGCAGATCAATGCCCTCCACGGGAAACATCTTCATGACGCCGTTTTCCATCGTCATGTTGTGTATTTCGACACTGCCCGCCACCGGACTTTCAGCACGCACCAGTCGCACGGCGCTCTTGCCGGTAATTTCCATAAAGGCGCCGGTGGCCTTTTGCGCAGGAACCGTACCACGCACCCAGGCGTTCCTGACCTCGATACTTTGTGCCGCGGCAGGCACGCCGACCTGCAGCGCGAGCACGCTGAGAAGCACGGCATAGCCATAGGTTTTTATCATAAAAACTCCTTTAAAAACAATATGTTATTGAGTAACGCCCCGTCCCATGGGGCGGCGCAGCCGCGTTCGCACGCGGCGCTACTGCGGGAGAATCAGATCGCGCGCGGAGGCGCGCGCGGACTCAGCGGATGCACCGCCACCGCATCGCGCGGCAGGGTATCGTTGGCATGCGCCGGCGGCGTTGCCACGGGTGCGGCCAGCGTGGCCAGCACGGTATCGAAACGCGCGGCAAAGACCAGCGGCGCGCCCAACGTGCAAAACGCGCAGTGCCCGTGGCGGGCAGAGTGCTTAACCGGTGACTGCGACGGCTCGTCGCCGACGGCATATTCGGTGACGCACACGCCGCCCAGCGCCACCACATCCGTCGCTTGCAACACGCGCGCATACGATGCCGCACTCGGTATCAGCGCGGCAAACAGCAGCGCGAGGAGCGCAATCAGGGAGACCGATTTTTTGCGGCTGCGGGTGAACATGATCGCGATTATCATGCCAGCCCAGTGCTGGACGCAAGCGCAAGGCAACGATGCGGCTTAGTCGGCCTCCTGTATCGGCAACATGCCACTGTTTTTCACGATTGCCGCATTCGCCGGCGACGCCAGATACTGCAGCAGTTCGCGCGCGGCCAGCGCGCGCGGCGCAGCGGCACCGAGGCCACCGGAGAAAACAGTGACCTCCTGTACTTCGTCTGGCAACGGCCCCACGAAGTCGATGCCTTCCACCGGCAGCAGTTCGCTGATCTGCTGGAATCCCAGTTCCACTTCGCCGCGCGCAAGGAACGCGCCCACCGGATCGCCCGACACCTGACGGCCCTTGATCTTCATCATATCGCCCAGGCCAAGGCGTTCGAACAATCCCTTGAGATACACGCCGCTGGCGCTGCTGGAATAGGCCACCGATTGCGCCTGCGCCAGCGCGCGCTTCAATGCATCGACCGAACCGATATCCGGCCGGGGTGCGCCCGCGCGCACCGCCACGCCGATCATTGAGCGCGCCAGATCCACGCGGCTGCCGGCGGCCACTCTGCCCTCGCGGATCAGCTCGTCGAGACCCTCGCGCGCCATGATCACCACGTCGTACACCTCACCTCGCCGCAGGCGATTGGGAATAGTGGTGGGTGCAGTGCCCATCGAGCCGCCCCAGATGCTCTCCACCTTGCGCCCGCTGTCGCGTTCGAAGCCGGGCGCCAGCGCGAGATACGCCGCGCGAAAGCCGCCGGAAGCGAGCACTTTGATTGGCGTTGTATCGTTCATTTCAGGCAGCTCCCGCGAAAGCACCACGTGCACGGCACATCATGCTGCGCCGTGCCATGCAGACTTCGCTGTCTCGCATCCCGTCTGACATGCCGTCGCGGCCTGAAATTGCCCGGGTTGATTCAGAAACATCGCAAGAATCAGGTCCATGCTCGCGGCGTGATGGGTAAACCACTCCGCGACAGCCTTCGCCAGCACGCCGCCAAGATGGGTCTCGCCCTCGGCGACACGCTTGCGCACTTCGCGCGTGATTTCCAGCACGCCTTCATGTTCGCGGACATGACAATGCAGCGGCGGAAAAGCCGCGGCCTCCATCCACTGCTGCTCCTGCGCAAAATGCGCTTCGGTATGGGCAATGAGCGCGTCCAGCTCCCGCACCAACGCCGTGCCGCCGGCATCAGCAACGCGATTGAGCAGATCGACAAATTCCTGATGGGTCTTGTCCATCTCGGCGTGATTGAGCGCGAGATCGGGGGTCCATTGCGTAACGGGCATGATCGAGGTTTGAAGTTGTGCAAAGGCAGGTGTGTAAGTCGGATTGTGCCTGAAGTCGGTGCGGCGTTCCATCGCCGGATCGTCGTCCGGGCAAGATGAAATGTGCGTCCCTTTTCCTCTCTTCGCAGCTCATCGCCTGCGTTGTCACGCTACTTCAGCGAATATTTTATGCCGTTCCTGAAGCGCGACTCCCAGTGCACCAGATACTTTGCGGCAAGCACCGGGTCATTCCAGACGACGAGAACGTTCTCGCTGTTTCTGTTTGCGGATAAGGCATAGTTGTAACTGCCTGTTTGAACATGCCGGGCATCCACGATGATGAACTTGTCGTGGTGTATCCGATAGTCGGCGTTCGTTCGCACCAGGATGTTCGCCCGAACCAATGCCCCCAGAGCCTTTTGGCCGATCCCCTTCTTGTCTTGTTCGACATTGTGCTTCTGGTCGACCACGATCTGGATGTCCACGCCCCGCTGTTTCGCGGTGAGCAGGGCCGCCACAATTACGGGCGACGAGAACGCGAATGCGGCGACACGAATCGACACTTTCGCGTTGTTGATGTTTTTTACAATCAACGCCTCCGCGCCGCCTTCGGGTCCGAATGCCGCCTCGATGCTGTTGGTCGATGTTGACGTGATTGGGTGAGACGGTTCCCCGGCAGCCGGATTGATATTTTGCGCCGATGCCGTTAACACGCAACACGCCGTGAGGTGGAGAATGGCGAACAGGGATTTCATGGGGCGATCTCCAACAATTGGATTTGCGATGGACGCCGCCGTTGGTGCATTCTGATCCGACACAAGGTTGGAGCCTGGCTTCAAGGAATCAACGTTTGTCGGGCTGGTGTCGAATCTTGCGTTGTCCGATTATACAAGGCGTCCTCTTCCCCCCTAAAGGAATCGCGGACGGCTCCACAGTCTGCCGCAAAGAAAAAGCGCTGCGCCTCCGGCCAATACAGGACCATCTCTTGCGCCGCATCATGGCTGCGCACGCAGCACCGGCAGCACTTGCGCGTGCCGGCGCTCGAAGCCGGACGGCAATGCGGCATCGGGTCTGAGCATCCACGACAGCACGTCGTCCCACACCACTTTACGCTGCCGGTCGCGCAACAGCACATGGTAACCGTGGGGATACAGCGCGTAACGGAAGTTGTCGCCGCGGTCCGACGGCCAGCGCTCAAACAGGGCGATCATGGGCCGGCGCGGCATCATCACGTCACGCAGTCCGTACAGCAGCAGCGCGCGTTGACGGACTTGCGGCGCCGCGCGTTGGCCCGCTTCCATCAGATCGGTCAGCGCATCGAGATGATCGAGGCGCGTTTCGCCGATCATCAGCGGATCGTTGGCCGCATCGGCGAGCACCGCCGGATTGTCCGATGGCGGGATGTTGTAATTTTTACTGCTGATCGTGAATCCGGGCGCCAAGCGCGCGCCCGCCCAGATGCCGAAACGCTGGTACCAGGGCATGCTGTCGCGCGACCACACGGCCGGGGTGGAGAGTATTACGCCGTCGAGCTGCGTCTGCGGCGCGCGTGCCAGCGCGACCGCGATCACGCTGGCGCCCATGCTCTCGCCCAGCGCGAACACCGGCACCCCGGGATGGTCGCGCCGCACAGCGGCAAGCACGGCCAGAAAATCGCCGGCCATCGTCTGCGCGCCGCTCCACCGCCCGCGGTCCGATGCGCCGCCGAAGCCGCGCTGATCGTAGGCGACGGTTTCGACGCCGTGCCGGGCAAAGTGGCGCGCCGGTTCGCTGATGAAGCGGCTGTAATCGTTAAACCCGTGCAGCGCCAGCAATACCGCCTTGCGCGGCGCCACGGCGGGATAACGGCGCAACGGCAGGGTCACGCCGCCCGCGGCATCGAAGCGGCCGCTCGGCGCTTCGGCCGGTAGCACCGATTGCACAGGTGTCGCTACGCCGCGCGAAATCCCGCAGCCCGCGCAAACGATGGCCGGCGCCAGCAGCAGGATCGCAAACGCGCGGCTGCGGCACGCATCCATCAACTTCGCCTCTGGCACGACCCGTGGCGCGGCTACGCCGCGTGCACTGCGCTACTGTAACGGCGCCAGCGGCGGCGCCACACCACCCGGCAGCGGCTCGCGCGCGACGTTGAGCACCATTGCCAGCATCGCGTAATAACCCGACAGACCGATGAGGTCGATCACGCCGTGTTCGCCGAATTGGTCGCGCATGGCGTTGAAGGTGGCATCGCTCACACCCTTGGTCTGGTGCAGCTCGGTGCAGAACTGATAGACGATGGCTTCGTCTTCCCGCATGGCGGCGGGACGTTTGCCCTGTGCGAGATCGGCGGCCACGGCGGGATTCAATCCCGCCTTGAGCGCCAGCGGGTGATGGGCGAGCCACTCCACCTGTGCCGTCCAGTGGCGCGCGGTGACCAGGATCGCGAATTCGTTGAGCCGCGTCGGCAGCGCGCTGCCGTAGCGCAGGTACTCGCCGACCTTTTGCGTGCGCCGCATCAGATCGGGGCTGCGAACGAGCAGGGCATTGGGGCCCGACGGGTTCCAGTGGCCGCGCGGGCCGCTGACGAGTTCGCGCGCGGCCTCCTGCTGCGCCTCGCTCATGTCACTCTCGGCGAGGGGTTTGAAACGCGGCGCGCCGCTGGTGGTTTGCTGGCTCATGGCGGGGTCTCCTGGTTAGCGGCCGTGGTATACCGGCTTGCGTTTTTCCAGGAAGGCTTTCGCGCTTTCATGGAAGTCTTCGGTGAGATGCAGGCCGCGCGGGCCGACGGCATGCGCCTTGACGTCGATCTCGTGCAGCATGGAGCGGCGCGCCGACACCACCGCGCGCACCGCCAGCGGCGGATTTTTGAGAATGTCGCGCGCCAGTTCCTCCGCCACTTTGACGTGCTCGCCGGCTTCGCACAGGCGCGTCAGCAAACCATGCCTGTCGGACTCTTCTGCGCTCCAGGTGCGTCCGGTAAGCGACACGTCCGTGGCGAAATTGCCGGAAGTAAACTGCGTCAGCATCATCCAGAACGCGGTGCTGTCCAGCCCGCGCGGCGTTTCGGTGATCTGGAATTTGGCGTCGCGCGCGGCGACCAGCATGTCGGCATACAGTGCAAGGCGCACACCCAGACCATACACATAGCCGTGGACCGCTGCGATCAACGGCTTGGAATTGACCGAACGGAAAAACGGTTCGCGAAAATTGCCGCCACGGCCGGCCGGGCTGCCGAGTTTCTCCAACTCCGCCTTGGCACGCATCTGGCGCTGGCGCACATCCGCCCCGCTGCAAAACGCACGGCCGTTGCCGGAGAGAATGCCGACCTGCGCGTTGGCATCGTCGTTAAGCCGGTAGAGCGCCTCACAAAAGGCGACGCCGACTTCATCGGAAAAAGCGTTGAGTTTTTCCGGACGATTGAGCGTGATGTACGCGATGCCGCCTTCTTCCCGGTATTCGACCACTGCCATTGCCTGTACTCCTGCGTAGTGTGATGGTGCCGGCTATGGTACACCATGCCATCACACGCATCCGGCAACGCGCCGCGGTTACTTTGCCGCGGCTTTGCTGTCCAGACGCAGGCTGACGTACGAACCCGGCGCGTCTTCCAACGCCTTCAGCCGGCCCTGACCGGGGATGCGCGCGGCGACCTTGCCGCCGCCCTGTTTGTCCACCCACTGCTGCCAGTCGCTCCACCACGAACCGGGATTTTGCCTCGCCTGTGCCAGCCAGTCGTCGGCGGTGTCGGTGAGTTTGTCGTTGGTCCAGTAGCCATACTTGTTGGCCGCGGGCGGATTGACGATGCCGGCGATATGGCCCGACCCGCCGAGCACAAAGCGCACCGCGCTGTTGAACACGCGCGCGCCGGCATACACCGTCTTCCACGGCGCGATGTGGTCTTCAACGGTCGAGACAAAATACAGCGGCGTCTTCACTTTCGACAGATCGATCGGCGTGCCGGCGAGGGTGATGCCGCCGGGTTCGCGCAACAGGTTTTTCAGGTACATGTTGCGCAGGTAAAAGCTATGCATGGCCGCGGGCATGCGCGTGGAATCGGCGTTCCAGTAGAGCAGGTCGAACGCCATCGGTTCGCGGCCCATCAAATAGTTGTTGACCACGAAGGACCAGATCAGGTCGTTGGCGCGCAACATATTGAAGGTGGTGGCCATCTCGCTGCCCTCGAGATAACCGCGCTGGTTCATGCGCTTTTCCAGCGCCGCCACCTGCTGCTCGTCGATGAACACTTCAAGCTCGCCGGCCTGGCGGAAATCCACCAGCGTGGCGAAGAAGGTGGTGCTCGCCACGCGCCTATCGTTGCGGGCGGCGAGGTACCCCAGGGTCGACGCCGCCAGCGTGCCGCCGAGACAAAAGCCGATCAGGTTCAGATCGTCCGCATCCGCGGCTTTGAGCGCGGCGTCGATCGCCGCCAGCGTGCCCTCGGTCAGATAGTGCTCGAAGGTTTTTTGCGCGTGCCGGGCATCGGGATTGACCCACGACACAATGAACACCGTGTGCCCCTGCGCCACCGCCCAGCGCACGAAGGAGTTGTCGGCGCGCATGTCGAGCACGTAAAACTTGTTGATCCACGGCGGCACGATCAGCAGTGGCCGGCGGTAGACTTTGTCGGTGGCCGGGCTGTACTGGATCAACTGCAGCAGGTCGTTCTGGAACACCACCTTGCCCGGCGTCGCGGCGATGTTTTCCCCGAGCTTGAAGGCACGGTCGTCCACCATCTTCACCCGCAATTCGCCGTCGCCGCGCGCGAGGTCGTCCAGCAGGTTATTGAATCCGCGCAGCAGATTCTGGCCGCCGCTGCGCACGGTTTCGCGCTGCACTTCCGGATTGGTAAGCGCGAAGTTCGATGGCGACAGCGCGTCGATGTACTGACGCGTATAGAAATCCACTTTCTTGGCGGTGGCCTCGTCCAGCCCCTGCACCCCGCACATCACCTTGTGCAGGTGACGCGCGGCAATCAGGTACGATTGCTTGAGGTAGTCGAACAGGAACTTGTTTTCCCAGTCTTCGTGGCGAAAGCGGCGGTCGCCTTTTTGCACCTCCACCACCGGCGCGGGCTTTTGCCCGGCCATCGCGAGCCAGGTGTTCTGCCACAGCGACGCATAATCCTGCCACGCCTTGATCTGCGATTGCATCAGTTGCACCGGATCCGTGGCCATTTTCACCCAGGCGTCGAAAAACGCGCGCGCGATCCCCAGCTCGTCGTCAAATGCCTGCTTGGGATCGGCCGCCGCCTTTTGCATGGCGCGGGTCAACAATTCGCCGCTCTTGCGTGCGATGTCGCCGTAGAGCCGGGTGATTTCGGCGGGATCGAACGCGGTTTGCTCGGCTGCGCTCATTCAGGCTTTCTCCGCGCGCACAAAACGGTAGACGCCGCCGCCGTCCACGGTGCGGCGCAGCGTGCCGCGGTGCATCAGGTAGTTGAGGTGCGCAATGCCCTCGCCCATGGCAAACAGCAGATGATGATCGTCGAAGGTGCGGTCGAACAGCACCGGCAGCACATCCACCGCGGCTTGCGGTGTGGCGCACGCTTCGGTCACGCTGGCGAGCCGCGTACGGTGATGTTCGCGCAGCGCATTCACGCGCGCGTGCAGGCCGCGAAACGGCAGCCCGTGCGAGGGCAGCACCAGCGTATCCGGCGGCAGCGCGGTATAGCGCGTTAGGGAATCCAGAAACTCGCCCACGGGATCAGATTCGGGCTCGTTCGGCCACACACTGACGTTGGTGGAAATGCGCGGCAGCAGCATATCGCCCGCGATGAACAGGCCCAGTGCCTCGCAATACAGGCTGGCGTGCTCGGGCGAGTGTCCGTATCCGACCACCACGCGCCAGCGGTGAGCGCCGATGGTGAAGCTCTCGCCGTCGCGCAGGCGCCGATGCGCACCGGGCAGTCCGGGAACGCCGCGCGGATACAGGTTCTCGCGTTCATCGATCCACTTCATGCGCGGCGCGTCCAGGCCATGCTGCGTCATCAAGCCGCGCAGGGCATCGCGGTCGACCGCGGCGCCGCGCGCGAGCACGTTGTGTGCCTGCAGAAATTCGGACTTGGTCATCCACGGGATCACGCCATGCTTCTGGCACAGCCAGTGGCACAGGCCGATGTGGTCCGGATGAAAGTGCGTGACGATCACTCGCTTGACCGGCTTGCCGCCCAACTGCTGCGCGAAGATTTGTTCCCAGCAGCCGCGCGCTTCGTCGGTGGCAAAACCGCAGTCGACAATGGTCCAGCCGTCGCCGTCTTCGAGTAGCCACAGGTTGATGTGGTTGAGCACGAACGGCAGCGGCATGCGCAGCCACAACACGCCCGGGGCGACTGCCGTCACGGTGCCCGGCGCAGGCGCGTCGGCAATCGGGTAGTGCATTTCGGGCATGGGCGACGGGGCTTTTTTCAATGGAATTGCAGCTTGCGTAGCTTGCATAGTGGGTGCGCCCCGACGGGCACGTCATCCTTATCTCAATGTTTTTAAAGGACTTTTTAGCAATTGAGCCAATATATTGCATAGCACAATCGGGAGTATGCTACACCATAGTGGCCACCCCGCAACGCCGCTGTCACGCCGACAGTGCCAGAATGCACGTTGTGCATCGTTCCAGCACACTGCCAGCACGCGGCAACGTTCAGTAACTGATTGATTTTATTATATATTTTGAACAACCTCTTTGTCTTTACGGATGAACTCGCGCTACTGCGCGAAAGCGTCAGCGCTTTCTCGCGCGCCGAGATTGCGCCGCGCGCAGCGGACATCGACCGGCGCAACGACTTTCCGCGCGATCTGTGGCCGAAGCTGGGCGAGTTGGGCTTGCTCGGCATCACCGTGGAGGAAGACTTTGGCGGCGCCAACATGGGCTACCTCGCACACGTGATCGCGATGGAGGAAGTGAGCCATGCCTCGGCTTCCGTGGGGCTGTCCTACGGCGCGCATTCCAATCTTTGCGTGAACCAGATCCGGCGTAACGGCAGCGAGGCGCAAAAGCGCCGCTACCTGCCCAAACTCATTTCCGGCGAACACGTGGGCGCGCTGGCCATGAGCGAGGCGGGCGCCGGTTCGGACGTGGTGAGCATGCGCCTGCGCGCCGACCTGAAGGGCGATCGTTATGTGCTGAACGGCACAAAGATGTGGATCACCAACGGGCCCGACGCCGACACGCTGGTGGTGTATGCCAAAACGGATACGACGGCAGACGCGCGCGGCATCACCGCCTTCATCGTCGAGAAATCGTTCGCGGGCTTCAGCGCCTCGCCCAAGCTCGACAAACTCGGCATGCGCGGCTCCAGCACCTCGGAGCTGGTGTTCACCGATTGCGAGGTGCCGGTCGAGAACGTGCTCGGTGCCGTGGGCAAGGGTGTCAACGTGCTGATGAGCGGCCTCGATTACGAACGCGCGGTGCTCGCCGGCGGGCCGCTCGGCATCATGCAGGCCTGTCTCGATCTCGCGCTGCCGTACAGCCACGACCGCAAACAATTCGGCCAGGCCATTGGCGAATTCCAGTTGATGCAGGGCAAACTCGCGGACATGTACACCACCGCCAACGCCTGCCGCGCCTACGTCTACGCAGTAGCGCAGGCCTGCGATGCCGGCAACATCACGCGGCGCGACGCGGCCGGCGCGATTCTCTATGCCGCCGAGCGCGCCACCGAACTCGCGCTGCAAACCATCCAGTGCCTGGGCGGCACCGGCTACATGAACGACAGCCCCGCCGGACGCCTGCTGCGCGACGCGAAGCTGTATGAAATCGGCGCGGGAACGTCGGAAATCCGGCGCTGGCTGATCGGACGCGAGTTGTTCGAGACAATGTAATGACGGATCGCGCGTCCAACGCGAATTCACTGATCACCCACCGGCTCAAGCCGGGCGCAGACATACCGAATCATCCGCGCTGGCCGCTGCTGGTCTATACGGGCGTCTTCGCCGAACCCACGGCGGACCTCGCCGCCACGTTCGAAGCACTGTTCACACGCAACCACTGGCCGGCCGCGTGGCGCAACGGCATCTACGCGTTTCATCATTTTCACTGTCACGCGCACGAAGCCCTCGGCGTCTACAGCGGTGAAGTCACCGCGCAGTTCGGCGGCGAAGACGGCGTGACAATCACCGCGCGGGCGGGTGACGTCATCGTGCTGCCGGCGGGCACTGCGCACAAGAGGCTGTCGACGCGCGGCGCGCTGGGCATTGTCGGTGCCTATCCCGCGGGCCAGCACCCCGACATGTGCCGGCCGTCAGCAGCCACGGTGCAACAGCGCGCAGTGGCGCTCGCCCGCGTTGCGCTGCCGCTGCGCGATCCGGTGTATGGCGGCGAGGGGCCGTTGTTCGTGCATTGGCGGTGACCTGAAAGGCCGCTCCGCGGCGATCTCCTGAACGCGGATCGGGCAGATCGTCGCCGGCCCTGATCGACAACTTTGCAAAAGTTGCATCAGTAGGCTTTGCGGCGCGATAGTGGCGCATGCGCGAAGGGGGGATCCGTCTTCAGTCATTCGTTTCTCAACGTGGGGCATTGGGATTGCGAATCCCCCCACATTTTCCCGGTCGCGGCCAAACACGACTGACCGATGACGCATGCTGATCGGTCATGATGCGGGCACGCACTTGTGTTATGTATAGTGATCATGTGGAGAAGCGCATCGTGCCCCACGGTATCAGCCTGATCACCACCATCGCCGCCGCCTTCGGGCTGGCATTGCTTTTCGGCCTCGTTGCCGCGCGGCTGAAACTGCCGCCGCTGGTCGGCTATCTGATTGCCGGCATCCTGATCGGCCCGCACACGCCGGGATTCGTTGCCGACATGGCGCTGGCCGGCCAGCTCGCCGAAATCGGCGTGATGCTGCTGATGTTCGGCGTCGGCCTGCACCTTTCCATCGACGACCTGCTGTCCGTGCGCAAAATCGCGCTGCCGGGGGCGATCGCGCAGATCGCCGTCGCCACCTTGCTGGGCATGGCGGTCGCGCACTTCTGGGGCTGGTCGCTCGGTGCCGGCCTCGTGTTCGGCCTTGCACTGTCGGTCGCCAGCACGGTCGTGCTGCTCAAGGCACTGGAAAGCCGCGGCGTGATGGATTCGATGAACGGCCGCATTGCCGTCGGCTGGCTGGTGGTTGAGGATCTGGTCATGGTGCTGGCGCTGGTGCTACTGCCGCCACTGGCCGGCATCCTGGGCGGCAACAGTGACAGCGTGAACACCACTGAACTGCTGACAACCGTCGGTTATACGCTGGGCCAGGTGGCGATCTTCGTCACGCTGATGCTGGTGGTCGGCCGGCGCCTGTTTCCATGGCTGCTGTGGCAAGTGGCGCGCACCGCCTCGCGCGAACTGTTTACGCTATGCGTCATTGCCGCAGCGCTCGGCATCGCCTATGGCGCTGCCGCGCTGTTCGGCGTGTCGTTCGCGCTGGGCGCGTTTTTCGCCGGCATGGTGCTGCGCGAATCGGACCTGAGCCACCGCGCCGCTGAAGAATCGCTGCCGCTGCGTGACGCCTTTGCGGTGCTGTTTTTCGTCTCGGTCGGCATGCTGTTCGATCCACGCATGCTGATCGACGATCCGCTGCGCATCATGGCCGTTGTCGTCATCATCATCATCGGCAAATCGCTCGCGGCATTCGCCATCGTGCTCGCCTTCCGTTATCCGCTGAACACCGCGCTGGCGGTCTCGGCAAGCCTCGCGCAGATCGGTGAATTCTCGTTCATCCTCGCCGGACTCGGCGTCGCGCTAAAGCTACTGCCGGTTGAAGGTCAGAACCTGATCCTTGCCGGCGCGGTCATTTCTATTGCGCTGAATCCGCTGGTGTTCAGCCTGATCGATCCGCTGTGCAAGTGGATACAGTCCCGCTCCCGCGTCGCACGGGCCATGGAACGCCGCGGCGATCCGCTGGCCGTGCTGCCGGACAGCACCGAAGCCAGGCTGCTCACCGGTCATGTGCTGATTGTCGGTCACGGCCGCGTCGGCCGTCGCGTCGCCAATGCCTTGTCCGAACAAGGCATTGCCGTGGTTGTCGCTGAACAGAATCGTGAAACCGTGGAAGCCCTGCGCGCGCGCGGCATCCCCGCCGTTTCGGGCGATGCCGCCGAGCCCGCCGTGCTGGTGCAAGCCCACGTCGCGCGGGCCGCCATCCTGGTCATCGCCATGGCCGATTCTGCGCGGGCGCGACGGATGATCGAGACCGCGCACATCCTCAATCCGGCCATCGAAATCATCGTGCTCACGCGCAGCGACGAAGAAGCCAGTCTGCTGCTCAGCGACCGGCCCGACCGCGTGTTTGTCGGCGATCATGAATTGGCCTCCGGCATGACGCGCTACGTGCTCGACCGGGTCAAGGATCGCCGCAGCGACAGCAACCCGTCGCCTACGACAACGACTGGATAACTGCGGCGAAGGGGGCAAAGGGAGCAAAGGGTCCCGGCTTATGCCCGCGAGGAAATGGGATCAACAAACGTAACTTGGGGATGCGGCCAGATTCAGCCGCTTAGTATCCAACCGCAGGACAGGCAAAATGCAGTGGCCGACCCCGTCGCTGGCGAATCATCCCGCAACGCGTGCCGCGGCTTATTTTTTCACCAGCTCCAGCGCCACCAGAAACGCTTTCACTTCGGCGTAGTCTTCTTCCATGAACGTTTTGAAGCGTGCGGCGCCCATGAATTCGGCGAGGCCGTTGAGTTTGACCATCTCCGCCTTCCATTCGGGCGACGCGACCAGTTTCTGAAACTGCGCTTCCCAATACGCCACTTGCGCCGGTGTCATGTTCTTCGGGCCAAACATGGCGCGCCAGTTCGACACCACGACATCCGCGCCCTGCTCGCGCCAGGTGGGAATGCCCGCGAAAAATCCCGGCAGACGCTGTGCCGAGGACACCGCGATCACGCGCGCCACGCCGGATTGCATATGTGGCACCCAGCTGCCCACCGATACCGGCACGGCGTCAATGTGCCCGCCCAGCATGGCAGTGATGGCGAGCGCGCCCGACTGAAACACCACGTTGCGCGTTTTCCGGATATCGACACCGGCAACTTTGAGCGCGCCCGCCACCCCCTGATGATTGGTATTGCCGATGCTGGTGGCAATGCCGAAGCTCACCGAGGACGGGTCTTTTTTCAGACGCGCGATCAGATCACGGCCCGACTGAATCGGCGAATCGGCCTTGACCGCGATGCCGATGTATTCGCCGAACAAATTGGCCACCGGCGTGAGTTCGGTGTAGGGCGCGACACTGCGACCCATCGCATGCGTGGTCAGTACCGATTTGCCGCTGTGAAACAGATAGTGGCCATTGCCCGCAAACTGGTTCAGATAAGTTTGTGCCACCGCGCCGCCACCGCCGGTTTTGTTCAGCACCGCGATTGCGGGCTCAACCCACTTGTGGGTTTGAAATCCGCGCTGCATCAACCGTGCCATGCGGTCAGGCCCGCAGCCTGGCGCGCAATTGACAATAATTTCCACCGCTTGATCGGGTTTCCAGCCCTGTGCGCTGACGGGCCCGGCCAGTAGCAGGCCTGCAAGCAGCGGCCCCGCGAGCGTGCCAAAATTCAATTGACGCATGCTTCCCCCTCCAAAAAATTATTTTTTAAAATCAGATACTTACAATTAACCTCTCCCGCAAGGCTAGCGCAGTTTCTAAAACAAGCCCGCGTGCGTGAGGAAATCGCAAAGGCCTGGCGCGGTGATGCGGGGCGTTTGCGACACGACGAAGATCGACGTCCAATCACCTTAGTTGCAACGCCTCAATGTATCCATCACCGCGCAAGCGGTCAAATTCCGGCCGCGCACGCCCAGCGCCGCAGGGTTGAGCTACCGTCAGTATCGACCTTGAAGTTCGAATCGAATGCCTTGTGTATTGCAACACGCCTGAGATTCCGCAGCGTTCATGCCGCTGCACCATTCGCGCCATGCTCACAGCTGCGCTCGCCGCACCCGCGCGCTTGGCACCGCCACGCATGCGCGTAACATCACGGTTGCGGATGTCCCGGCGGTTGCGCGTTGATTGACCAAAGAGCGCCCCGTTATCATCTGGTAACCTGCTGAATGAATGGAATGTCAAACCATGCCTAATCTCTGCACGCCGCTCTGCGCCATCCTCGGCACCCGCCTGCCGATAGTTCAAGCACCGATGGCCGGCGGCCCCACCACGCCCGCGCTGGTGGCGGCGGCGAGCAACGCCGGTGCGCTCGGTTCATTCGGCTTCGCGTCGACCCAGCCCGAGGCCATGCAGCGCGACATCGAGGCCGTGCGCGCGCTGACGGCGGCGCCGGTCAATCTCAATCTGTTCGTGTTGCCGCAAACGCCAGCGATCGCGGCGCGTGATCAGCAGGCCGCGTTGGATGCGGTGGCGGCCTACTACGCCGAACTCGGATTGGCGCAGCCGCCTGCCGCCAAGGCGCCCTACGCGCCCGATCTCGACGCGCAGCTTAACGTCATCGAGGATGCGCGGCCGCGGGTGTTCACCGCGCATTTCGGCAGCGTCGATCAGGCGCGCATGCGGCGCATGCAGGCCGCCGGTATCCGCATCGGCGTCAGTGCGACCTGTGTCGCCGAGGCGCAGCATCTGCAGGCGCAGGGGGTGGATTTCATCATCGCGCAGGGTGCGGAAGCCGGCGGACATCGCGGTTCGTATCTGCGCGACCCGCACGAGACCATGACCGGCACGCTGGCGCTGACGCGGCTGATTGTGCGCGCGGTGAACGTTCCGGTGGTGGCCGCGGGCGGCATCATGGACGGCGCGGGCATCGCCGCAGTGCTGGCACTCGGCGCACAGGGCGCGCAACTCGGCACCGCGTTCCTCACCTGCAGCGAAAGCGGCGCACCGGCGGTGCACAAGCAAAGCCTGCTCGCCGCGCGCGAAGACACCACACGCGTCACCGAAAAATTTTCCGGCAGGGCTGCGCGCGGACTGGCGAACCGCTTCATGCGCGAAATGGAGGAGCAGGATGCCGCGCAACTCGCGTTCCCGGCGCAGAACATGGTTACCGGCGCGCTGCGCGCCGCATCCGCCAAAGCGGGCAATCCGGATTTCGTCGCGATGTGGGCGGGACAGGCCGCGCCGCTGGCGCGCGAGATGTCCGCCGCGCAACTCGTCGCCACACTGGAGCAGGAAACCCTTGACGCACTCGACCGGCTGGCGGCCATGCGCCGCTGAAAAGGCCTTTGCCACGGATTTCACGGATGAACACAGATAAACACGAAATGCGCCCGCCCTTTGTTTGGCAAGGAAACGAATGGATGGAACCCGTTTTTTTAATCTGTGCGAATCTGTGAAACCTGTGGCCAAAGGCGCTTGATGTTCATCCACCATGCCCGCGCAACTGCAAGCCCTGCACACCAACATCGTCACCCTTGAGGTCGACGCCATCGTCAATGCCGCGAACACCTCGCTGCTCGGCGGTGGCGGAGTCGATGGCGCGATCCACCGCGCGGCGGGGCCGGACTTGCTCGCGGAATGCCGCACGCTGCACGGTTGCGAAACGGGACAGGCGAAGATTACCCGCGGTTACCTGCTGCCGGCGAAGCACGTGATTCACACGGTGGGTCCGGTGTGGCAGGGCGGCCACGCGGGCGAGCCCGAACTGCTCGCCTCGTGCTATCGGACCAGCCTCGCGCTGGCAATTAAAAATTCAATAAAAACAATAGCTTATCCAGCAATCAGTTGTGGCGTCTACGGCTATCCGCTGCAACAGGCGGTGGCGATCGCGGTGCGCGAGTGCCGCGCCGCGGCGCGCGATGACGCCTTCGAGAAAATCCTCTTTGCGTGTTTCGACGCGCACATGCTGGCACTGTACGAAACGGAACTCGCAAAACCCTGACCATGCCCGTCCTGAAAAGCAAACTCAAACCCGGCAGCGCGGATTTCGCAGCGGCGCAACAAGCGATGCGCGAGCGCGTGGCGCAACTGGAGCAACTCACGCAAACGGCACAGGCCGGCGGCGATGACGCCGCGCGCAAGCGCCACACCGGCCGCGGCAAGATGCTGCCGCGCGAGCGCGTGGCTACCCTGCTCGATCCGCACACGCCGTTTCTGGAATTGTCGCCGCTGGCCGCGCACGAGGTATACGGCGAAACGGTGCCGGCGGCGGGCATCATCACCGGCATTGGCAGCGTCAGCGGCAACAGCTGCGTGATCATCGCCAACGACGCCACGGTGAAAGGCGGCACCTACTATCCGCTCACGGTGAAAAAACATTTGCGCGCGCAGGAAATCGCACGCGAGAACCATTTGCCGTGCATTTACCTTGTCGATTCCGGCGGCGCGCATCTGCCGAGTCAGGATGAGGTGTTTCCCGACCGCGATCACTTCGGGCGGATTTTCTACAATCAAGCGCGCATGTCGGCCGAAGGCATCGCGCAGATCGCTTGCGTGATGGGCTCGTGCACCGCGGGCGGCGCGTACGTGCCGGCGATGAGCGACGAAACCATCATCGTCAAGAATCAGGGCACGATTTTTCTGGCGGGCCCGCCGCTGGTGAAGGCTGCCACCGGCGAGGTGGTCACCGCCGAGGCACTGGGCGGCGCGGATGTACATACGCGCTTGTCCGGCGTGGCCGACCATCTCGCCGAGAACGATGCGCACGCGCTGGAGTTGGTGCGGATGTCTATAAGAAATATCAATAAAAACAATAGCTTATATATTACCCGCGATAATGCCGAGGCGCCCTTGCTGGATGCCGCCGAGCTCGACGCTGTGATCCCCGCCAATCCGCGCACGCCGTTCGACATGCGCGAAATCATCGCGCGCGTGGTGGATGGGTCGGCGTTTGACGAATTCAAGGCGCGCTATGGCACAACGCTGGTCACCGGCTTTGCGCGCATCGACGGCTGGCCGGTGGGCATCGTCGCCAACAACGGCATTCTGTTTTCGGAGTCGGCGTTGAAGGGCGCGCACTTCATCGAGCTGTGCTGCCAGCGCAACATCCCGCTGCTGTTTCTGCAGAACATTACCGGCTTCATGGTGGGCGCCAAAGCCGAAACCGGCGGCATTGCGAGGGACGGCGCGAAGATGGTGATGGCGGTGGCCTGCGCCAACGTGCCGAAATTCACCGTCATCGTCGGCGGCAGTTTCGGCGCCGGCAATTATGGCATGTGCGGCCGCGCGTTTGGTCCGCGCTTTTTGTGGAGCTGGCCCAACGCGCGCATCTCGGTGATGGGCGGCGAGCAGGCCGCGGGCGTGCTGGCGCAAGTCCGTCGCGACGCGCTCGAAAAAAGCGGCAATGCATGGCCCGCAGAAGACGAGGCCGCGTTCAAGGCGCCGCTGCTTGAACAATACGCGCGCCAGTCAAGCGCGCTTTACGCCACCGCGCGCCTGTGGGACGACGGCATCATCGCGCCACACGATACGCGCCGCGTGCTGGCACTGGGGCTCGCGGCAGCGGCACAGGCGCCGATCAAGCCCACGCGATTCGGCGTGTTCAGAATGTGAATGTAGCGTGAGGCACAAAACCCGCGTTGCCGACAGGGGCGCCTTACCGAACATCGGCCCGGTTTCCACCAAGTGGCTCGCAGCGGTGGGCATTCATACGCTCGAAGACCTGCAAAAGGTTGGCGTGGTCAACGCGTATAATCTGGTGCGGGCGCAGGGCCATAACGCGACACTCAATTTGCTGTGGGCTTTGCAAGGCGCTATCACCAACACGCCCTGGCATGCGTTGCCCGCATCCGACAAACAAGACCTGTTACGCAGAATCAAGAAATCCGCATGAGTGATGAAGTCATTACCCGCGTCGATGCAGACGGCAACGCCACGGCCATGCGCAATCGGCCGGACGCGCACAACGCGTTAGATCCGGCGATGACGCGCTTGCTCACCGCCTCGCTCACGAAACTCGACGCCGCCGAAGCGTGGCGCATCGGTCTGGTGCATGAAATTGTCGGGAAAGACGCGCTCAATGGCACCGTGGGTGTGATGTTGGCGCAGTTGTACAGCGGCAGCCCGCGGGCAATGGCCGCCGCCAAAAATCTGATTCCGCTGTCCGCGCACGCGTCCATCGACAAGAAGATACTTAACGAAACCTCGCGCCGCATCGCCGCCATTCGTGCCACGGCCGAAGGCCAGGAAGGGCTCAGTGCCTTTCTGGAAAAATGCAAACCCAAATGGGTGGAACCGACGAATGTTTCAGGGAAAAGAAATCTTGGACGCAGAATTACGCAGATGAACGCAGAATATGTGCCGCGGTTCGATCTGCGTTCATCTGCGTAATTCTGCGTCAAAGGTTTTGCACTTAAGGAAGCATCCATGTCCCTCCCCAAGAAAGTAAAACTGGTCGAAGTCGGCCCGCGCGACGGCTTGCAGAACGAAGCGAAGCCGGTGGCGACCGAGGCAAAGATCGAACTCATTCATCGCCTGCAGGACGCAGGCCTGCCGGTGATTCAGGCAACGTCCTTTGTGTCGCCCAAGTGGGTTCCGCAGCTGGCGGACAACGCGCAGGTGATGGCAGGTATCCGCAAAAAGCCGGGCGTGAATTACCCTGTGCTGGTGCCCAACCGCAAGGGACTGGATGCGGCAATCGCCGCCGGCTGCAAGGAAGTGGTGATTTTCGGCGCGGCCACCGAGGCGTTCTCGAAAAAGAACACCAACTGCACCATCGCCGAGGGCATAGCGCGCTTCTCCGAAGTCGCGCACGTCGCGCTGGAACATGGCATGAAGATTCGCGGTGACATGTCGGTGTGCCTGGGCTGTCCGTACGAGGGCGAGGTTGATCCGCAGGCGGTGGCAAACCTCGCGCGCGAATTCGATCAGCTCGGCTGCTATGAAATCGACATTGCCGACACCATCGGCACCGGTACGCCGGGCAGTACCAAACGCGTGATCGAGGCGGTGGCCCGGCACATCGCCATCGATCGCCTGTCGATTCATATGCACGACACCTATGGCATGGCCATCGCCAATATTTATGCCGCGCTGGAATGCGGCATTGCCACCTTCGACAGTTCGGTGGCGGGGCTGGGCGGCTGCCCTTACGCCAAAGGCGCCACCGGCAACGTCGCCACGGAAGATGTGTTGTATCTGCTCGATGGCCTCGGCATTGAAACCGGCGTCGACATGCAACAGTTGATCGCCGCTGGCGATTACATCTGCGGCGTGCTGGGACGGCCGACGTATTCGCGCGCGGCGAGGGCGATTGCCGCCAAATTGGCCGCCTGAGTCCGGCGTGGATGACCCTTGCGACAATTTCGATTCCCCCTGCGTGCGTAACTGCGTGATCGATCAGCACACCCGCTTTTGCGCCGGCTGCGGCCGCACGCTGCAGGAGATTTCCTACTGGACGCGCTACACGCGCGAGCAACGACACCATATTCTGCGCGATCTGCCCGCGCGCATTTCATCAGAGCCGAGGAACTAGCATGCCGCTATCGCCAAACCAGCCCCGCAAACACATTCACACCCGCGACATTCAGTGCAAAGGATATGAGCGCGAAGACGGCCTGTGGGATATCGAAGCGCATCTGGTCGACACCAAGACCTATGTGCACACGCGGCGCAACGGCGACAAACCGCGCCAGCCCGGCGAACCCGTGCATAACATGTGGATACGCCTCACCATCGATCTCGATATGCTGATCCACGACGCCGAGGCAATCACCGACAACGGCCCCTACCCCATTTGTGGCGACATCGCAGTCAATTTCAAACAACTGGCGGGTGTGACCATCGGCCGCGGCTGGCGGCGCCACGTGCAGATGCGCCTCGGCGGCGTCAAAGGCTGCACCCATCTGGTCGAGTTGCTGGGGCCGCTCGCGACCACGGCGTTTCAGGCCACCGGCCGCGCACGCGAGGCGCACAATGCCAATCGCCCGGTCACCAAGCCGCCCTATCAACTGAATTCCTGCCACATCTACGACGACAGTTCGGACGCCGTGCTGGAGCGCTGGCCGCAGTTTTACACCGGCACGAAAAAGCCAGCGCATAATACGTAACTAATTGTTTTTATTGTATTTTTTATTTAGCCATCGCGCGATTGGTGCAAGCGCGCCGAAGATGCCGATGCTGGCATAGGCCAGACCCCACGCCACCGTGCTGCGGTTGCCGCCGGCGATATCGAGCACCACGCCGAATACCAGCGGCGCCATCAGCGCGGCACTGAAGCCAGTAAACGAATACACCGCCATCATCGCGCCGCGCTGATCGGGATGCGCCGAGCCGATGGCGCCCGCGGTGAGCGCCGCGGTATCGCCGAGCATCAGGCCATAGTGCACGCACATCACCGTGAACACCACCGCCGAAGGCAGGCCCGCGGTATAACCCAGCCCGCAAGCGAGCAGCCCCGACGCCGACATGAAGCCGAAGATGACGCGCTGGCTGCCGAAGCGCAGCGCGAGTTCGTTGCCGGTGACACTCATCAGCGGGCCGCACAGATTGATCAGCGCCGCGAGCGTCGCGGCACTCAGCGCGCCGGCTATTGCGCCCGCCGGCTGCAGCGTGGCGGAGTACGCGAGGAACGCCACCATCCACGCGCGCTGTGCGAACAACTCGTAGCTGTGCACGGCGTAGCCGAGGATGTAGTAGCGCGTGCTGCGGTTCGCCAGCACCGGACGAAAATCGAGCAGTGCGTGCGCCGCAGTACCGGCGGCACGGGTGCGCCCGCGCGGCATCAGCAGATTCACCATCAGCGCCGCCACCACCGGCCCGATGGCGCCAAACACGTATGCGATGTGCCAGCCGTGGTGGTAGCCGAGGTATCCGCCGACAAAAATGGAGGTGCTGGACCCCACGCCAAAGCAGGCGTTGTAAAAGGCGGTGGCACGCGCCTGTGCCGCGCCGCTCAGCGGATCGGTTAATGTTTTGAGGCCTGGCATGTAGGTACCGCCCATGCCGGCGCCGATCAGGAACTGGCACACCATGGCACTCCACAGCCCTTGCGCGAACAGCGAAAAGCCCAGCGCGCCGGTTGCCGACAACAACGCGGCAACCAGATAGATACGGCGTGAATCGACGCGGTCGGTGAGTGCGGCGAGCACCGGCACCGCCGTCATGTAACCGGCGAAGATGATGCCGCCGATCAGTCCCGCCTCGGTGTTGCTCAAACCCCATTCGCGCTGGAACAGCGGCAACAGCGCGGCATAGGTGGCGAAACCCGCCATGCTGAAGGATTCCGCCACGCACATGATTGCGGTCATGGCGACCGCAGAGCGTGGCCGATTCAACTCAAACGGCTCCGGCTGCTTTTAACAGTGCCGCAATCGCCTCTGCCATGCGCCGGTAGCCTTTGGCATTGGGATGAATGGTGTCGGATTTCTGCTCTGGGCGATACAGCACGTCGGTAACGACTTTACCTTCGTACGGGATGCCAAAGTCCCGGGCGAGTTGTGCGTAAAATCCCGGCGCGCTGGTCACCAGCGCCGGTTTGGGCACGCCCACCAGCACCACGTCGATACGCTGCTCTTTGATGGTTTTGATGATGGCGCGCAGGTTCGATGCCGTCCGTGATTCATCCACCCTGCGCAGCATGTCGTTGCCGCCGAGGCATACGATCATCAGCTTCGGCTTGTGCTCGTCGATCACGCTCTGCAAGCGCGCGAGTCCGCCGTCGGTCACTTCGCCGGGCACGCCGGCACGCACCACTGTACGGCCAATCAATTGCCCCAGCACGGCCGGATAGCTTTCGGCCGCGGAGGCGCCGGTGCCGTAGGTCAGGCTGTCGCCGAACGCGACAATGACGTCCGAGGGCGCGAGCCTGCCGATCCTTGGAACCTTGTCGCCGCACCCGGCCGCCAGCGCCAGCCAGATCAGAAATATTATGTAACTATTTGTTTTTAAATTACTTTTCATTACGCTTTGGCGTGGCGGCGGCGCTTCGCGTCACGCACAACCTCGCGCGCGGCATTGTGCCCGGGGGCGCCGGTGACGCCGCCGCCGGGGTGGGTGCCGGCACTGCACATATACAGCCCTTTGATCGGGCCGCGGTACGCGCCGTAGCCCAGCAGCGGGCGCGCGCTCCACAGCTGGTCGAGCGTCAACGCACCATGAAAGATGTCGCCGCCGACAAGGCCGAAGCGTTGCTCCAGATCCAGCGGCGACAGGATCATGCGGCCGAGCACGCTGGCGCGGAAGTTGGGCGCATATTGCGTGACGGTGGCAATCACCATGTCGGCGGCGGGCTCGCGAATTTTTTTCCACTCCAGATCGTTGGGCAACTGCGGACTGAAGTGCTGGCAGAACAGGCTCGCCACGTGCTTGCCCGGCGGTGCAAGGCTGCTGTCGACCGTGGATGGAATCAGGATTTCGATCACCGGCTTGCGCGAGCAGCCGTACTTGCGCGCATCGAAATAGGCGTGCTCCATGTATTTCAGCGACGGCGCGATGATGATGCCCGACTTGTGATGGTCCTGCGCCTGCAGGCCGGGCTGGCAGGTGAAATTGGGCAGCTCGTTGAGCGCCACGTTCATGCGAAAGGTGCCCGAAGCGCAGCGGTAGTTGTGTATGGCATGCAGAAAGTCTTCGTCCAGTGCGTGCCTGGGCAGCAGCCGGGTGTAGAGCAGCTTGGGATTGATGCCCGACACCACGCGACGACTCTCGATGATGCGCCCGTCGGCAAGCTGCACGCCCTGCACGCCGCGCACGTCTGTGCACACCTGCACCACTTCGCAGTGGGTGGTGATTTCGACGCCGCGGCGTTCGGCTTCCTTTTTCATCGCCTGCGTGATCGCGCCCATGCCGCCAATGGCATGCCCCCACGTGCCACGATTGCCGTTGACCTCGCCGATGACGTGGTGCAGCAGCACATACGCCGAACCCGGCGTATAGGGACTGGCAAAGTGGCCGACGATCGCGTCAAAGCCGAAGGCGGCCTTGATCGGGTCGGACTCGAACCAGCTGTCCAGCACGTCGCCGGCACTCTTGGTGAAAAAATCCAGCACATCGCGGCGCGCCGCCATGTCGATGCGTTTCATGCGCTGCGTGAGCTTGAGCGCGCTCATCACGTCCGTCAGTCCGCCGCCGACGTTGGGCGGCGTCTCCAGCAGCATGCCGCGCACCACGTCGGCCACGCTTTCCAGCGCGGCGTAGTACTGCGGCAGCCGTTCGGCATCGCGTTTGGAAAAGCGCGCCACCTCGGCCTGAGTGTGGGCGAGCGTGGGCCCGATCTTCAGAAACTGTCTGTCGGCCAGCGGCAGGAAATTCGACAGCGGCCGCTCGACGATGCGCAGGCCATGCGCCGCGAGATTGAGATCGGCAATCACCTTCGGATGCAGCAGGCTGACGGTGTAGGCGGCAACCGAATTGCGAAAGCCGGGATGAAATTCCTCGGTGATCGCCGCCCCGCCCACCTCGGTGTGGCGTTCGATCAGGCGGACTTTCAGTCCGGCGCCGGCGAGATAGCAGGCGCACACCAGTCCGTTGTGGCCGCCGCCGATGATCACGGCGTCGTATCGGGATTCAATAGGCATGAAGCCGGTATTATCGCCGCTACCCGGCACCACGGCCAGCACTGCCGGGCCGCGGCGGTCCGCTTAAAAAAAACGGCGCAACGTTTCCGCTGCGCCGGGTAGTGTGAATCCCCGCCGTTAGTCTGTGATCAGCTTGTTGGCGGCCAGCAGGTTGGCGATCACGCCCGCGCTGTCGGGCGTTTGGCCGCCCGCCAGTTGCGCCATGGTGACGCCTTGCAGCACAATCGTCTGGTCCACCGGACCGGCCGCGCCGGTCGAATGCACCGACACCGTGACATCCGCGCCGGTCTGCGAGAACGACAGGTACGAACTCAGGTTGCCGGCATTTTCACCCTGCAGCAGATCTTGCAGATCGAGCACATCCCTGTTCGCCGCCGTGGCGGCCGGATTGAAGTCGGTAATGGTGTCCACCGCCGGTGTGGCGCCGGTGCCCTGATCGCCCGCACCCCACTTGAAGGTATCCGCGCCGCTGCCGCCGTTCAGGATATCGTTGCCCGCGCCTCCGCTGATGATGTCGTTGCCTTCCTGGCCGTAGATGCGGTCGTTGCCGATACCGCCATCAATGGTGTCGTTGCCGCCGGTGCGGGTGGTGCCGCCCGTGCCCGTGGACTCGGCCGCCATTTCCTCCTGATGCGTGCGGATGTAGTTGATGGTATCCGTGCGCGTCCAGCCCGCGCCGGCCTCAAGCGTTTCGAACACCTTCCAGCCCGAGCCCGTGGGCAGATTCAGCCCCTTGGCCGCACCCAGCGCGTCGGTATTGACCGAATCGCCGAAGATGATGTCGCCACCGGAGCCGCCGGTGAGGATGTCGTTGCCCACCGCGCCCAGAGCCGTATTCGGATTGAGATCTGCCAGCACGCTCTTGAATTCCTGCACGTTGGTGGTGTTGGTCGCCGCACCACCCGCGCCCTCGACCTGGGACAGGATACTCAAGGCAGAGCCGTCCAGACCCATGCCGATGGCCTGGATCTGGCCAAAGCGGCTTTCGATGCCGGCAATCTCGCTCACCGAGTCGCCGCTGCCGTCGCCCTGGATATGGTCCATCGCCTGCGCGGCCGACAGGCTGCCGGCCGTAGTGGGGGTGTTGGTGTTGCCGGTCAGCGCGGTATTCGGCTCGCCATCCGAGACGAATATCGCCTGATTGATCACATTGGGCCCGGTCAGTTCGTTCGGACCGTCAATCCACTGCAGCGCTTCACTCAGGCTGGCTTCGTAGTTGGTGAACCCGCTGGCCGTCAGGCTGTTGACAAACGACTTCGCCGCGCTGAGATTGGCTGCGTTCACCACGCCATCAACAACGAGATCGTACGTCACCGCACCCTTGATCGACGTGGCGAAGTGATTCAGATGGACGCGCACATTCTCGGCGCCACTGCCGGCCAGCGAATCAAGCATGTCCTTCACACCGTCCTTCAGGCCCTGCAGGCGCGAAGGTTGATCCTTGCCGAACGGATCACCCATGCTGCCGGAGGTGTCCATCATCACGATTACGTTGGCGCTCTTGCCCACCAGGCTGCCGCCGCCGACGTCGCCGATCAGCACGTCGTTGGAGCCGCCGCCGCCAATAACGCCTGTCGTGCCTGGGACCGGATCCACTTTGTGCGGCGTGGTTTGTCCAGGCTGGTCATTCACGTTCTGGCCCACCACCAGCGTGGGGCCTTCAACGTTGATTCTCAGGTTGGCGCTCGCGGTGTCGCCGTCAGTGTCGGTCAGCGTAAAGCCGATGTTCTCGACCTTGGCGCCGGTAACACTGCCCGGCGGCGTATAGACATACGAGCCGTCATCCATATCCACCTCGATCTTGCCGCCATTGCTGGTGGTGATCGTCCACTTGTTGGCGACGGTATCAAAGGTACCATTGGTGCCGGTCGACCCCGCGGTGGAGTCGGTTGTCCGGTCGTAGACGTAGGTCTTGCCGTCCACGCTGAGCACTTGCACCCAGCCGGTCGCATCGGCGCCAAAGCTCGCGTCGGGATTCGGATCGGTGAGCAGATTGCCCGCCACCGACTGGAATTGCACCGTGGCAAGCAAGGTCTGTGTCAGCTGCGAGAAATCGGAAACGATGATCGCGTTGGTATTGACGTTGGTAAGGCCGTTAAAGGCGACCGGATTGAGCGCGGAGGCCGACACGTCCGGTCCCATGCCCAGCGCGAACGCCGTGATTTCTTCACCGATCACATTGCCTGCGCCGGCCGAACCTCTGAGGAAGCTCTCCCATGCCGCGACTTCCGCAGACGTATCCAGGCCGGTGCTGGTCGGGTTGGGCATGCCGTCGGACAGGAAGTAAAGCACGTCTTGGGCATTTGCCAGCAAGCCGCTGTGGGCCGCGGTACCGTCGTAACCCAGCTTCGCCGCGTTCAAACCGGCGGTGTAGTTGGTGGTGCCGTTGGGCGCGCCTATGCCGTCGATGGCCGCCTTGGCGGCATTCGCATCCAGCCAGTAACCCAGCGCGCTGGAACCCGCGGCGAATGTCACCAACGATACCTTGACCGGCCCCAGCGCCGCATATTCGTCGATCAAGGCTTTCGCCGACTGCTTTTCCGCATCAAGCCGGGACATAGTCTGGCCGTTGATCGTCACCTGGGTCGACATACTTCCCGACACGTCCAGCACCAGGGTCAGGTTGGTCACTGCACCCACTTCAAGCGCCGTGGACTTGGTAATGTTGACCGCAACCGGAATATCGTCCTGCACCGTTATCTGGAAGCTGGAAGGCCCGAGCGTCAGCGCGTCGCCGTCACGATCCGTCACCCTGACGACACCACCGAAATTGATGTTCATGGTGTTTTCGGTGTTGTCGCCCGCGATGCCATTGAGCGTCGGGTGATCCAATTGATCTTTCAGCGTGAAGGTATAGCCGCCCGCACTGGTAATTTGCAAGGTGAACACATCCAGCGCGCCGGCCTTTGCCGTCAGCGTGTTGCCCGACACCGAATAGGTGAGCGCGACGCCATTCGAAGTGAGGTTTTGCGCCGTGAGCGAACTCAGGTCGGAACCGATACTGAATGTGCCCGGCTGGTCGGCGCCAACAGAAACCAGCGCACTCAGTGAGCCCGCCGCGCCGCTCACCGTGGCCGAACCAGAGCCTGCCACCTCGCCCGCGCGACCCGCATCGACGTTGGCGCCCGCCAGACCGTCTTCGTCCACCGCACCGATAATCGAAGCGCCGGACTTCGCGACTGGAATGTCATCCTGCACGGTGATCCTGAAGTCGGCGCCCGTGGCGCCGCCCAGGACTACACTGTCACCATCGCGATCCACCACTTTCAACAAGCCGCCGAAATTGATATCCAGCGTGTTCTCGCCTTGAACCACGGCATGATCCAACGCGCCCTTCAACGTGAACGTATAGTTGCCCGCGCCGGTCACCTGCAGCGTGAACACATCGAGCGCGCCCGCCTTTGCGGTCAGCGTATCGCCGGAAATCGTGTAAGTAAGCGCGACACCATTGGAATTCAAACCCTGGGCCGTCAGCGAAGCAATCGCAGAAGCGTCGAGCGAGAAGCTACCCGCGCCATCGGCGCCGAACGAGGCAAGCCCCGTCAGTGAGCCCGACGCCACAAGTCCCGTGTTCGGAATGTCGCTGTTGTCCTGATTCCCGATAACGGGCAACGCTTCCTCTTCGACTGCGCCCGCTACGGTGCCCGCGATGATCTTCGGACCGTCGTCACGGAAGCTCAGTGCGTTGCCGATGTTCAGGTTGGCAATGGCGGTGTCGCCGTCCCGGTCGGTCACGGTGGCCGTCAGGGTGATGGCCCCTGCCGCAAGGCTCACGGCGTCGTCCGCGTTGGTGGCGTCCGGATGGGTCAGTGCGCGCACTTGATCCAGGCTGACGTCACCGGTGGCCGCGTCCACCGTGACGGTGAAGGCGATGGCGCCCGCGGCGTTGCCCACGTGCCCTTCGATGACGTTGCCGTTTTTGATGAGCACTACCGGCTGGCCGGTGGCCACGTCGGTGAGGCCCGAGGCGCCGCCCGCGGTGTTCAGGGTGTAGCCGACGCTGCCCGCACCATCCGCGCCGAAGGCGGCTGTGAAGTTGTTGGCAAAGCTGGCGGTGGCGTTCAGCGCGAGGTTGGTTTCGTCTACGGTCAGGCTCGGCAACGGGGTGTTGCTCGGGGTGATGCTGGGACCGTCGTCACGGAAGCTCAGTGCGTTGCCGATGTTCAGGTTGGCAATGGCGG
>CADECM010000067.1:9757-34110 GCA_902825845.1 uncultured beta proteobacterium | reverse complement strand
TGCGGCGCGGCACCCACAACGGGCGTTGTCGCGTGTGCGAGCGGCCGGTACGAATTCGGGGTTTGCTGAGGCGTGGACTTATAATAACCGGGCAGTTGCCATTTCATTCCCACAATCCATGTTCGGCGAATGGCAAGCCACGGCTGCCAGGCGATCGCGGTCAAGTGACAAATTCAACCAAGGAGGCATCAATGAAGAACCTGATGGGCGGCGTTATTCTGGCTGTCTGGTGTGTAGCCGGCCATGCCGCCGACGGCATGATCGAAGTGAAAAGCGCATCGAGCGTCAAGGCGACGATCGGCAAGTTCGAAACGGTGGCCAAGGAACGTGGCCAGGTCATTTTCGCGCGCATCGACCACGCGGCCGGCGCGCAGAAAATCGGCGCCACGCTGCGCCCGACCGAGCTGCTGATATTCGGCAACCCGCAAGGCGGCACGCCGCTGATGGCGTGCGCGCAATCGCTGGGCATCGATCTGCCGATGAAAGCACTGGCATGGGAAGATGCCTCGGGCCAGGTATGGCTGGCTTACAACGATCCGCAGTACCTGGTGACGCGTCATAACGCCAAGGATTGCGCGCCGGTGGCGGCGAAGTTGAGCAAGGCGCTTGCGGCCATGGCGCAGGAAGCATCCAAATAGGGGTGACGCCGCGACGGCGGAGCGGATATGGGCAAGCGCGCGTTTGCAGTCGGTTGGCTTGCCCTGAGTCTGTTGCTGGCGCAGTGTGTCGCGCATGCGCTCGACCCGTCGTGGCAGCGCGAATGGCCGCGCACCGACTTTAGCCGTCACAACGTCCCGCTCGCGGAGATTTTTTCGGGCGGGCCGCCCAAGGATGGCATCCCCGCCATCGACAAACCGCAGTTCGTGACGCCGCTCGCCGCCGGCAAGTGGCTGCAGGCGCTGGAGCCGGTGATTGCGCTTGAAATCAACGGCGACGCGCGCGCCTATCCGCTGCAGATACTGATGTACCACGAGATCGTCAACGACAGCGTGGGTGGGCAGCCGGTGTCGGTGACGTTTTGTCCGCTGTGCAACGCCTCGATTGTGTTCGACCGGCGTGTGGCGGGCGCCACGCTCGATTTCGGCGCCACCGGCAAGCTGCGCAAAAGCGATCTGGTGATGTACGACCGGCAGAGCGAGAGCTGGTGGCAGCAGTTCACCGGCAAGGGCATCGTCGGGCGTCATGCCGGCGCCACACTCATCCAGGTGCCTTCGACGGTGGCATCGTTTCAGGATTTCGTCAAAGCCCATCCCCAGGGCAAAGTGCTGTCGCGCCAAACCGGCTACACGCGCGACTACGGCCGCAACCCCTATCGCGGCTACGACCGCGTCGGCGACAAGCCGTTTCTGTTTCACGACCCGCTCGACCCACGCCTGCCGGCGATGGAGCGCGTGATCGGCGTGGCGCGCAGCGGCACGGTGCGCGTGTACCCGTTCGCGGCGCTCGCGGTCAAACCGGTGATCAACGATGAACTCGGCGGCGAGCCCATCGCGGTGTTCGCGCTGCCGGCGGTGTTGTCCGCGCTCGATGCAGAGTGGATCCGCGACTCGCGGCGCATCCCCGCTGCCGCCGCGTACAGCCGCACGGCGGGCACGCGCGTACTCAACTTCGAGCGGCGCAACGGGCAAATCGTCGACCGCGAAACCGGCAGCGTGTGGGACATTTTCGGCCGCGCGGTGGCGGGCACGCTCAAAGGCACGCGCCTCACGTCCGCGGACAGCGGCGTGCATTTCGCCTTTGCATGGCTCGCGTTTCATCCGCAGTCGGAGGTTTTTGGCCGTGGCGGCAAACCGCCTTAGTGCGCATGTATAGCGTCAGATAATTACATAACTATCTGATTTTAAAAAACTTTTTAATTCTGGATTTTCCACCGCTACCCTGAAAGGCAAGTTGACATGACTACCTTGCGCACGCCGCAACTGGCGGATTTTTCCGCAGAGGATCGCGCGATTCTCGAACGCACCGCCAAACGCATGGGGCGCAGCGCGGAGGCGCTGCTCGATCCCTCGATCATGGGTGTGCAGACGCACTGGCCGGCGTGGCTGGAGACGAATCATCTGGAAACCAATCAGTCCTACCGCATTCAGGGCAAGCTGCCGCAGATCGCCAAAGAGGCGATTCACGTGGCGGTTTCCATGACCAACCACTGCAGTTATTGACTCACGCAACATTCGGCCGCCGTGTTGCGGCTGACCCAAAGCGAACGCGCGGTGGCGGAAATTGCCGCGGTGGCGGAGCATGTCGCGAGCCTCACCGCCGCGGCTGCCGGCTTCATGTTGCATCCTGATGTTCCCACACCGGGCGCGGCGCCGGGCGAACCGATGGTGCCGCTGCTCGATGAGCAGGGCGCGCCGGCCGCCGCGGTGACGTTGGCGGAGATCCGCGCATGGAGCCAACGTGCACTGGGCATCGATCATATCCCCGCCATCTGGCGTGCATTGGCACACCACCCACGCCAGTTGGAGGCCACCTGGCGCAAGAATCGTCTGGTGCTGGAGGGCGGCGTGCTGGATGAGACTACCAAAGCAGGCGCGGCGCTCGCTGTGGCGCAGTTTCGGCAAAGCGCCTATTGCATCGCGTATTTCTCGCGCTTTTTGCGTGTCTCTTGCGGCTTCGACGATCGCAGTCTGGTGGAGGCCACCGCCATGATGATGCACTCGCTGTCGTTTAACACCGTTGCGCACGGCATGCGCCTGGAAGCGCCGATGGACAATCTTGCCGCGGCGGATTTTGCGCCGGGCGGGCGATTCGAGCATATGCCGGGGCCGGGGCGGCCTGCCGGAGGAAACCCGTCTTCGGTGTGATCGCGAGTGTAATAGCGCAAGCACATGGCAAACGCAAGTTCGGCAGTGCCGCCTGCTCGCGGCCAGCAGCGTTATCATCGGGTGCGACGAGGTATTCTTCGCCGTTTGTCTTCCAGGGATTTCTTCCGCCTATGTTGCGCACTGATTGTCCGAAATTTGCCGTCTGTGTCCTGCCGCTGGTTACCTTGATGGTATGCACCGCCCCTGTGCATGGCCAGGATGTATATCCGCAAAAGCCCGTGCGCTGGATCGCGCCCGTGCTGGCGGGCGGCGCGGGCGATCTCATTGCGCGCGCATTGGCACCCAGACTGGCCGAACTGTGGCGGCAGCCTGTGGTGGTGGACAATCGTCCCGGTTCGGGGGGCACGTTGGGCATGGGCATAGCCGCACGCATGCCGGCGGACGGCTACACCCTGATGCTCGGTGTATCCTCGTTCGTGGTGATGGCGCCGGGTGTTTATCCCAGGTTGCCGTATGACACGCGGCGCGACTTTGCGCCGATTACGCAGATCTTGTCCGCGCCAATGGTACTGCTCGCAAATAACGCGCTGCCGGTGCGTTCCGTGGCGGAGCTGATTGCGCTCGCCAAAGCCAAGCCGGACATGGTGAGTTACGGTTCGCCGGGTAACGGCTCGGCCGCCCATTTGGCGAGTGAGTTGTTCCGCCACCTGTCGGGCACGCGCCTGTTGCATGTGCCCTATCGCGGCGCGCCGCCGGCGTATGCCGATCTGATTTCGGGGCAGATCACGATTTATGTCGGCACGGTGCCGGCAGCTCTGCCTCTGGTGCGCGCGGGCCGCATCAAGCCGCTGGCAAGCACCAGCCTTACGCGGTCACGCGTATTTCCGGACTTGCCCACGGTGTCTGAATCGGGCCTCAAGGGCTATGACGTGACCACCTGGTATGGCGTATTGGCGCCGGTGGGCGTGCCCGCGCCGATACTTGCCCAGCTCAACACGGACATGGTGCGCGCGATACGGCTGCCGGACGTACAGCAGCGCTTTGCTGCCGAGGGCGGCGATATCGTCGCCAACACGCCGGAGGAATTCGCCGGCTTCATCGCACGCGAACTCGTGAAATGGGCAAAGGTTGCAAAGGCAGCCGGCGTCAAGATCGACTAGCTGCGAACGGATTCGTTGCGGACTTTTATCAGGGAGAAGAAATGAATAAGCGTTATGTGGCGGCGCTGTGGCTGGGGGCCACGGCCGTTTTGTCCGCGGGCGCAAACGCTCAGGTGTGGCCGACGAAGCCCGTGCGCATTGTCAATCCGACCCAGCCGGGCGGCCCATCAGACATCATGGCGCGCAGCGTCGGCCAGAAACTTGGCGAAGCGCTCGGCCGGTCGTTTGTCGTGGACAACCGCCCGGGAGCCAACGGTATCATCGGTGTGGAAATCGTGGCACGGGCGCAGCCGGACGGTTACACCCTGTTGGCGGGAACCAACGGTCAATTGGTTGCCAATAGCGCGGTATTCAGCAAACTGCCATTCGATGCCGTGCGCGATTTCGCGCCCATTACCATCGTCATGGCCTCGCCGTTTTTGCTGGTAGTTCACCCATCGCTGCCGGCGAAAACGGCGGCCGAACTGATTGCACTGTCCAAGACGCGCGCGAACATGTCGTATTCATCCTTCGGGCCGGCGAGCATCGCCCACTTTGGCATGGAGCTGATCATGCTGAAAACCGGCATGCGGCTGACCCATGTGCCGTACAAGGGTGGTGCGCCTTCGGCCGCGGCCCTGGTCGGGGGCGAGGTCAACGCCTCGCTTGATTCGGTGCAGAACCAGTTGCAGTTCATACGCGCCAATCGCGTGCGCGCGTTGGCGCTGGCCGGTAACGCGCGGCTGGCGGTATTGCCGAATGTGCCCACATTGCAGGAGGCCGGGATCGCAGGCGTCGAAATAGGCGGCTGGTATTCGTTGCTCGCGCCCGCGGGGACGCCCAAGCCGATTATCAGCCGCATACATGCGGAAACGTTAAAGGCATTCAAGACATCACCGGAACTGCGTGACCGATTTGAATCCACCGGATCGGAAATCGTGTTGAATTCGCCCGACGCGTTTGCCGCGCGCATCAAGCAGGAAATCGTCGAATTCACCAAGGTGGCGCGTGCGGCGAAGATCACGGTGACGCAGTAGCGCAAGGCGTTGCGCGGTCGTGCCGCGGCCTGCATCCGCGTTGCACACTGTGGTGAGTATTGTATAAATTATTGATTTTAAACATATTTTAGTGGACTGGATGCGGGGTGTCCGAAAAACCGTGCGCTGCCCGAACGTGAATAGGGCCACCGGATTTGCGGCGCGGTTGGCAATCAACTGGCGGTAGCCGCTGTTGCCGCGCGCGCAAATCCTGTTGCGTGCGACGGCGTGTAAAGAACGATCTTCTCAACGAATCGAAATGCCGCGCGTGCGCGCGATGCGCCGCCAGCGTTCGATTTCGCCCGCGATATAGCGGTCCATGCCCGCGGGGTCGATGGGTTCGATGGTGCCGCCGGCATCAAGCAGCGGCCGGCGGATCGTCTCCAGCGCCAGCAGCGCATTCACCTCGCGATTGAGCCGCGAGATGATGACGCGCGGAGTTGCGCCTGGCGCCGCGATGCCCACGAAGGAGGTCATTTCAAAGCCGGGCAGGGTGTCGGCCACCGGCGGCACGTCGGGCAAAAACGAATTGATGGTACGCGAGGTAATGCCGATGGCACGCAGGCGTTTCGCCTGAATGTGCGGCTGGCCGCCGAGGAGGGTGTTGAAAATCATGTCGAGGCGGCCGCCGGAGATTTCAGTGACCAGCTCGCTGCTGCCTTTGTACGGCACATGCAGCAGGTCGATGCCGGCGAGGGTGTTGAGCAGCTCGCCGGCGAGATGAAATCAGGAGCCGACACCCACCGAGCCGAAGCTCATGCGCCCGGGCGCGGCCTTGGCCGCCGCGATAAGATCGCGCACGGTATGCACCGGCGATTGCACGTTGACCATCAGCAGCAGCGGATAGTTGACGACGCGCGCGATCCAGGAAAAATCCCGTACTGGATCGTAAGGCAGTTTTTCGACTGCGGCGGCCACCGAGGTGAACACGCCGCTGGACACCAGCAGCGTGTGGCCGTCGGGTGTGGCCTTGGCGACGTAGTTGTTGCCGATCACGCCGCCGGCACCGGGGCGGTTGTCGACGATCGCGTTCTGGCCCAGGCGTTCGGTGAGGCGCGCCGCCAGCAGCCGCGCGATGGCATCGGTGCTGCTGCCCGCCGTAAAGGCCGCGACCAGACGCAGGGGCCGCGATGGGTACGACTCGGCGGCAGACGTCATGGCGGGCGAGAACGACAGCGCGGCCATCACGCCGCCGATGGCGACAGCGCCCAAATGAGGTGAAGTCACGCGCATGCTGCAATCTCCCCGACTGTTGTACGGCTACCCTGCCCGACATTACAACATCGCAACGCATCCGTGAATTGTGACTGCGCAGGTTGGCGCAGCGCCGGCACTGATGCACAAGCACTCCGCCCAAGCCTGGACGCTTGATAGGCCGGCACGCAGCGCGGGAATGTCGCGCTCCTCGCGCGATACGCCGATGCACTATGTGACAATGTGGTGGATGCGAATGGCACGACAGCTGTTGTCTGAAACCGCTTTGAGCACGACGGCCGTCGCGGAGCGTGTCGGGTACCAGTCGGAAGCCGCTTTCAGCAAGGCGTTCAAGAAAGTGGCACGCGTCGGTCCCGGCGCGTACCGTCGCGAGCGTGCGCAATTGAAACTGGCCGCGTCTTGAGACGCACCAAAAATGTTGGAACCCATGGCGGTGCGTACCGAACTCAGCGGGCAGCTGCGGGGGTGAGGGCGGCTGCGCTTTGCAGCGGGGATGTGTTTATAAGTATATGATTTTAAACAAAATTTTATTTACTTAGCCTGGCGCGAAACTGCCGCCCTTGATTGACCGTGCAGCGCCTGATGCGCTACGCTCGACCCTTTCCCATCAACGTAAGCGTTTCATTTTGCGCGGAAATTCTGATTTCGCGTCTGACCCATGTCCAAACCTGCCAAGCCTTCGACGTTTGAATCCGCGCTCGCCGAACTGGAAGAAATCGTCGCTGAAATGGAGGCGGGCCAATTGCCGCTGGAAAAATCGCTGGCCGCCTACAAGCGCGGGGCGGAGTTGCTGAAGTTTTGCCAGGGCGCGTTGCAGGACGCGCAGCAGCAGGTCAAGATCCTTGAAGAGGGCGCGCTAAAAAATTTCGGGGCGACGGGCCAGTGACCACGGCCCGGTAAATTCGTGAACAACCTACCCGATTTCAAGGCCTGGGCCGCGGCCGGACAAGGCCGTATCGAGGCGACGCTGCAACACGTGCTGCCGTCGCCGCAGATTGCACCGCAACGCCTGCATCAGGCCATGCGGTATGCGGTTTTGGGCGGCGGCAAGCGCGTGCGGCCGCTGCTGGCGTTTGCGGCGGGCGAACTGTCGCAGGCCGATCCGGAGCGCGTGGCGCTTGCCGGCGCCGCGGTGGAAATCATTCATGCCTATTCGCTGGTGCATGACGACCTGCCGTGCATGGACGACGATGTGCTGCGGCGTGGCAAGCCCACCTGCCATGTCGAGTATGACGAGGCCACTGCCTTGCTGGTGGGGGACGCTTTGCAGAGCCTCGCGTTTCAGGTGATGACGGACCACAAGTTGTGCGATGATGCCGCCGTGCAGCTGGAAATGACCCGATTGTTGGCCATGGCCTCGGGCTCGCGCGGCATGGCGGGCGGGCAGGCGATTGATCTTGCCTCCGTGGGCAAGGAATTGACCGTGCCCGAACTGGAATTCATGCATATTCACAAGACCGGCGCCATTATTCGCGCTGCTGCGCTTTTGGGGTTCAAATGCGGCACGCCAATGGATGAGCAGGATCAGGCGCAGGTGGATAAATTCGCCAAGCTGATCGGACTGGCCTTTCAGGTGGTTGATGATGTGCTGGATGTGGATGCGTCGACCGCCGATTTGGGCAAGACCGCGGGCAAAGATGCACAACATGGCAAGCCCACCTATGTCAGCGCGCTGGGCGTGGTGCGCGCGCGCGAGTTGGCGGAGGAATTGCGCCTGGCGGCAATGCAAGCGCTGGACGGTTTTGGCGAGCGCGCTCTGCGCCTGCGGCAGTTGGCCGACTTCATCGTGTTGAGAAAGTCCTGATGTACGAACTGCTCGAGACCATAGATTCGCCGCGGGATCTGCGCCAACTGGAACGCAGCCAGCTGCACCGGCTGGCGAACGAGCTGAGGCAGTTCCTGATTGAATCGGTGAGCCAGACCGGCGGTCACTTGTCGTCCAATCTGGGCACGGTGGAACTCACCATCGCGCTGCATTATGTGTTCAACACGCCGCACGACCGGCTGGTGTGGGACGTGGGGCATCAGACGTACGGCCACAAGATACTGACCGGGCGCCGCGACGGCATGAAGCGCCTGCGCATGTGGCAGGGGCTGTCCGGCTTTCCGCAGCGCACTGAATCTGAATACGACACCTTCGGCACCGCGCATTCGAGCACCTCGATCAGCGCCGCGCTGGGCATGGCGGTGGCGTCCAAGCTGGCGGGCGTGCGGCGGCAGGCGGTGGCGATCATCGGTGACGGCGCGCTCACTGCGGGCATGGCATTCGAGGCGCTGAACAACGCCGGCGACATGGATGTCGATCTGCTGGTGATACTCAACGACAACGACATGTCGATCTCGCCGCCGGTGGGCGCGCTCAACAAGTATCTGGCAAAGCTCATGTCGGGCCGCTTTTACGCGCGTGCCAAGGGTCTGGGGCAAAAAGTACTGGGGCCGATCGCGCGCCGCGCCGAGGAACACGTCAAGGGCATGGTCACGCCCAGTACCATGTTTGAGGAATTCGGGTTCAACTACATCGGGCCCATCGACGGCCACGATCTCGACGCGTTGTTGCCCACGCTGAACAACATCAAGCAATTGAAGGGGCCGCAGTTTCTGCACGTGGTGACACGCAAGGGGCAGGGCTACAAGCTCGCCGAAGCGGATCCGGTGCTGTATCACGGCGTGTCCAAGTTCGATTCGGTGGGCGGCATCGTCGGCGGCAAATCCGGCGGCAAGCCCGCGTATTTTCAGGTGTTCGGCGAGTGGCTGTGCGCCATGGCCGAGCACGACAAACGGCTGGTGGGCATCACGCCGGCGATGCGCGAAGGCTCGGGCATGGTGCAGTTCGCGGCGCGGTTTCCCCAACGCTACTTTGACGTCGGCATCGCCGAGCAGCACGCGGTGACCTTTGCCGCCGGGCTTGCGTGCGATGGCGCCAAACCGGTGCTGGCGATTTATTCGACGTTTCTGCAGCGTGGGTTCGATCAACTGATTCACGATGTGCAAATCCAGAATCTGCCGGTGATGTTCGCGCTGGACCGCGCGGGCCTGGTGGGCGCGGACGGCGCCACGCATCACGGCAGCTTTGATCTGAGTTATCTGCGCTGCCTGCCCAATATGACGGTGATGGCGCCGGCGGACGAAAACGAGTGCTGGCACATGCTCAACACCGCGTTCGCGATGAACACACCGGCGGCGGTGCGTTATCCGCGCGGCACCGGGCCGGGCGTCGCCATTGTGCGCGACTTCGAGACCCTGCCGGTGGGCAAGGGCGAACTGCGCCGCAATGGAACGGCAGGTACGAAAATCGCGATTCTGGCGTTCGGCTCGATGCTGACGCCGGCGCTGGCGGTGGCCGAAGAGATCAACGCCACGGTGGCCAACATGCGTTTCGTCAAGCCGCTGGATGGCGAACTGATTCTGGCGCTCGCGGACAAGCATGAGCTGCTGGTGACGGTGGAGGAAAACGTGGTGATGGGCGGCGCGGGCAGTGCGGTGCTGGAATTTTTGCAGAGCAACCGGCGCAGCAATGCCGTGCTGCAGCTGGGGCTGCCGGACGCATTTATCGATCAGGGCGATCCGGCCCTGCAACTGGCCGCGTGCGGGCTGGACACGGCTGGCTTGCTGCGGGCAATCCGCGAGCGCGCCGGCGCCAGCATCCGCGTGCTGCCGCAGGCCGTCGGCAACAACTAAGCGGAACACACGATGCAAACCAGGCGCAAGATGGTGGATGACGATGATGTCGAGGGGTATGCAAAGGTCGACAATTATCATCCGGTGACGGTCAAGCGTGTCGCCGACAATTATCGAAAAATTCTGAAGGATCTGGGCGAAGACCCGCAGCGCGAAGGTCTGGTGAAAACACCCGAACGCGCGGCCAAGGCGATGCATTTTCTGACCCACGGCTACGATCTGGATCCGCCGGAGATTCTGCGCTCGGCGATGTTCGCCGAGGAATATTCGCAGATGGTGATCGTCAAGGACATCGAACTGTACTCGCTGTGCGAGCATCACCTGCTGCCGTTCTTTGGCAAGGCGCATGTGGCCTATATTCCGAACGGGCGCATCGTTGGGCTGTCGAAAATCCCGCGCGTGGTGGATGCCTACGCGCGGCGCCTGCAGGTGCAGGAACGCCTGACCATGGAAGTGCGCAACTGCATTCAGGAAACGCTCAACCCGCTGGGCGTGGCGGTGGTGATCGAGGCCAAGCATATGTGCATGGTGATGCGCGGCATCCAGAAGCAGAATTCGGTGGCCACGACCTCGGCGTTTACCGGCGAATTCAACGAGGACCGAACGCGCTCGGAATTCCTGCGTCTGATTCTGTGATGAACGAAACACAGCACACCAGCGAATACGTGGTCGAGCGCATTCTGCCGCGCGTGCGCCGCGGCGAGATGGTGATTCTGGTCGACGACGAGCGGCGCGAAAACGAAGGCGACTTGTTCGTGGCCGCCGACAAAGCCACGCCCGAAGCGATCAACTTCATGGCGACCCACGGCCGCGGCCTGGTGTCGCTGGCGCTGACCGGGGAACGGTTGCGCCAATTGGGCCTCGCGCTGATTACCGACGATACCGGCAACCAGACCAAATTCGGCACAGCATTTGCCACGCCCGTTGATGCGCGCGAGGGCGTGGCTTCGGGCATGTCGGCGCAGGATCGCGCGCGCACCATTGCGGTGGCGATCGCGGACAATGCCAAGCCCACCGATCTGATCCGTCCCGGCCGTCTGCAAACCCTGCGCGCGGTGGACGGCGGCGTGCTGGCGCGCCGCGGGCATACCGAAGCCGCGGTCGATCTCGCGCGCATGGCGGGTCTGAAGCCCGCCGGGGTGATCTGCGAAATCATGCAGGCAGACGGCGCCATGGCGCGCATGCCGCAACTCGAAGCCTTCGCCGCGCGCCACGACATTCCCATTCTGCGCATCGACGATCTGGCGGCCTACCGCGAAAACGAGCGCGTCATCCGCCGCCGCGCGACCACCGTGATGCCTACCCGCCGCGCGGGCGATTTTGAACTGATGGTCTACAGCGACAATCTGGAGGTGACGCTGTTCGTGGCGCTGGTAAAGGGCAAAGTCGACGGCGACAGTCCGACGTTGGTGCGCCTGCATTCGCAATGCCTGACCGGCGACGTGTTCGGCAGCGAACGCTGCGATTGCGGCGAACAGCTGGAAGCGGCAATGAACCGCATCGAGGCCGAGGGTGCGGGCATCATCGTCTACATGTTCGACGAGGGGCGCGGCATCGGCCTGCTCAACAAGATCCGCGCCTACGCGCTGCAGGATCAGGGGCAGGACACGGTGGAGGCTAATCACGCACTGGGCTTTGCCGCCGACATGCGCGACTACAAGGCTGGCGCGCACATCTTGTTCGATTTGGGTGTGCGCCAGGTGCGGCTGATGACCAACAACCCCGACAAGGTCGCCGCGCTGCAGCGCTATGGCTTGAATGTGGTGGAACGCGTTGCGGTGGAGGTGCCGCCGCGCGCGGCCAACCGCAATTATCTGCAGACCAAGCGCGCCAAGTTCGGACACCTGTTGTCGCTGGCGGGCGTGGCCGAAAAACCCGACTAGCGCGCCGGTGGGAACTTAGTAAGTTATTGTTTTTAAAAAATAATTCAGAATCGCTTGATCAGCGTCAGCGTTTCGCCCTCGCGCTTCATGTCGGTGCGGTTTAGGAAACTCATGCCGAGCAGACCAAATCTGCCGCCCAGCGCATTGCCTTCCAGTACCAGACCTTCGACATTGTTGGCGGTAATGTCGCCGAGTTTGATGGTGTTGAAGCGCACGCGGTAAGCGGCCACGGGGCCATTGGCCGATTGTACGATGACGCGTTCGCTGGGCGCATAGCTGACGTTGGCGCGCCGTGCGTCGTCGGCGCTGATGGTGACGCTGGACGCACCGGTATCGACGAGGAAGCGCAACGAAACGCCGTTGACCGTCGCCGTGGTCAGAAAATGTCCCTGCGCGTCGCCGGACAGCACCACGCGCTGCGTGCCGCCGTCGGCGCGCGCGTTGCTGATGCGCTGGTTGCCCATATGCAGTGTCTCGCGCTTGCCGTCGATCTCCACCACCACGCGGTCGGGCGCAATGCTCAGCAGCTTGATTCGTTCCGGCGTGGAATCGCCTACGGCCAGCGTACGCGGCTTGCCGCCGTCCACCATCAACGTGGCCTTGCTGCCGAAAATGCCGATGACGTTGATGTCGGCGGCTTGGGCCGGGGGCATCATCGCGCACCCCGCCAGCATCAGCAGCGCGGCGAATGGACTGGAAGAAGCGTGCATCGGTGAACTCCGCAGGTGAATTCAGGCGCATGAACACGGAAACGGGTCAATATTCTGCCACACGACAGCGCAGCGACTGCAGCCGCATGCGGCGGCATTCAGGTATTCGATCACGGACGGCCCGCCGCGCGGCAACGACAATTTGCGCTGGATCGCACACCCACGGCATGGCTTCGCGCCGCGACATGCCAATTATCGGTTATCACCGTGGCGGTCAGTGGAAGTCGAAGGTATTGGACGGCGTATTTGTCTCGGGGCGAGGGTCGTCAATCAACCATGGCACGGGTGACGCGTGCATGGTGACAGGCAAACAAAAACCCCGCCGCAGCGGGGTGTTTGCGCGAGCGACCTGCTTGTTACGCTTTCATCCGGCGGCTGAGACCCAGACCCAGCAAACCCAAGCCAAGCAGAGCCAGCGATGCCGGCTCGGGAACCGCCGCGGCTTTTACCTCGGCAAACGTGAAGCTCAACCCATTTACATTACGGAAGTTGTCAGAGAATAAGGGATCTGGCTGACTTGAGAAGCGGATTCCGGATACTGTCTTATCGCCCCAATCGGCTGACGAGAGGCCCACAAGCGACTGGTTCGCTCCGCCGGAAAGTGTTCCGCCCGCGATATTTGTCCACAAGCCATCGAGCCGGATGTCCATGGCCCAATTGATCGAACCGAGAATGTTGCCGTCCACCACGATGGCAGCCAGCCCCGAAGAATCCTGGGTGCTGGACAGCGAACTCGCCTGGAAACCGGCGAACGTCATGGTTTGATCGTCAAAAGAGTTCGATCCAGTCCAGTTCACCGTAATGGGTGCAGCTTGGGCCAGGCCGGAAATTGCCAGTACTGATGCTGCTACCAACGTATATAGTGCTTTTTTCATGCGACCCCCTCGGGATATTTTTGACAACGGAAGACCAATTGACTACGAGTGAGGTTAAGCATAAAACGGGCCAGAATGGAAAATCAGCCGAAAATTGATTAAAGACAATATTTTACGAAAATTTAACGGCTGGCCAATGGCACGTGTTGTCAGATTTTTCGACAGCTTTAGTGGCTATTGCGCCAACTCAGGCGATATGCCTATAGGTCTTGCGCGTGCAAAATCATAAAAAATTATTATAAATCATAGGGTTAATTTGACGTTCCGCACTAAGCGGGCGCAATAGGTTATCTGTAAAGAATTTCGACACGCAGGTTTGCCGGCGATAATTCCGTTCAGCGGGGCCATTTGAGCCGCCGAACACGGTGATGCGCTGCGATTTGTCAGGCGATGTCACGCCGTCCGGATTCTTGTGCGGCACCAACCCTCAGTCGCGAAAATTCTTGAACTGCAGCGGGAAGTCGGTGATCGATTTGCGCACCAGCGCGATGGCGTCCTGCAGCAGGTCTTTCTTGGCGCCGGTGACGCGCACGACGTCGCCCTGAATGCTGCCCTGGACTTTCATCTTGCTGTCCTTGATCAGTTTGATGAGCTTCTTGCCGAGTTCCTGATCGACGCCTTCGCGCACCTTGATCACCTGCTTCACCTTGTCGCCGCTGATGGTTTCGATCTTGCCCAGATCGAGGCAGCGCACGTCGATGCCGCGCTTGGCAAGCCGCCCGGTGAGGACATCGCGTACCTGGCTCAGCTTGAAATCGTCGTCGCCAAACGCGGTGAGGGTTTTTTCCTTGTCGTTGATTTCGACGCGGGCGTCGGATCCCTTGAAATCAAAACGGTTGGTGACTTCCTTGTTGCACTGATCGACGGCGTTGCGCACTTCGACCTGATTGACTTCGGAAACAATGTCGAATGAAGGCATGGCGACTCCCGTCCGCGGCAGTATGAATACGGTGCGGTCTCTGCCCAGTCCCTATGAAACGTCAACGGCGTCCCTCACCCGGCGCTGCGCACCACCCTCTCCCGGAGGGCGAGGGTTTGTTCCCCTCTCCCATCGGGAGCGGTGCAAGGGGTGAGGGAAGATGTCGATCTTCCATTGAAGCTGAACTGAATAGAGACACGGTGCGCATTATACCGCCATCACGAAGCGCCCGGCCGCGGTGGTCTACCCGCACACGGCGCGCACCTGCTTCAGGTCGGTGAGTCCGGCGACGATTTTCTCGATGCCGTTTTGCTTGAGGGTGAGCATGCCGTTGCCCTTGGCGGACAGCAGCAGGTCTTCCATGCTGGCGCGCTTTTGGATCAGGCTGCGCGCCTGGCGGTTGAGCGAGAACAGTTCGTACAGTCCGACGCGGCCGCGGTAACCGGTTTGTCCGCATTCGGCGCAGCCCTGCGGCCTGCGCAGCAGAATGTCGCCGCCGTACTTCTGCCGCCACTGCGCCACCACCGCGGCGGGTTGCAGTTCGGATTCGATGCAGTACTCTTCCGCCAGTGCGTGCAGTTCTGCTTCGCCCGCGGTTTCGCGCGTGCCGCAGCTGTCGCACACGCGGCGCGCGAGGCGCTGCGACACCACGCCGAGCAGGGCGTCGGCGAAATTGAACGGATCGAGTCCCATGTCCAGCAGGCGCACCACGCTGTCGATCGCGCTGTTGGTGTGCAGGGTGGACAGCACCAGATGTCCGGTGAGGGAGGCTTCCATGGCGATGCGCGCAGTTTCAAGGTCGCGCATTTCGCCCACCATGATGACGTCCGGGTCGCCGCGCAAAAAGGCGCGCAGCGTGGCGGCAAAGGTCCAGCCGATCTTGGTGTTGACCTGCACCTGACGCAGGCCGGGATGGGTGATTTCCACCGGATCTTCGGCGGTCCAGATTTTGCGTTCGCGGGTGTTGATTTGCGCCAGCAGCGAGTGCAGGGTGGTGGTCTTGCCCGAGCCGGTGGGCCCGCACACCAGAATCATGCCGTAGGGTTTGGCGACCAGCCGTTTCAGTTCGGCGGTATGTGCTTCATCCATGCCGATGTGGTCGAGCGAGCGCAGCGAGGCGCCCGCCAGCAGCCGCATCACGATGTCTTCGAGACTGTTGGCGGTGGGAATGGTGGCGATACGAAACTCGGCCTTGGACTCACCCGGCAGCATGAACTCCAGCTTGCCGTCCTGCGGCCGGCGCTTTTCCGAGATGTCGAGCGACGACATGATCTTGATGCGCGACACAATGGCATTGCGGAAACGATACGGGATGTGCAGGTAGTCGTAGAGCGCCCCGTCGCGCCGGAAGCGCACGCAGGTATCCTGCTTGTCGGGATAATTTTCGATGTGAATGTCGGTCGCGCGCTGCTTGACGGCATCGATCAGAATCTTGTTGACAAGCTTGACCAGGCCGTTGTCGGACTCGGTGACTTGCGGTTCGTCGATTTCGACTTTTTGCGAGGTCGACAGACTCAGCTGTGACACCAGTTCTTCGGTCTTGCTTTTTTCTTCGGCGTTGCTGGTGAACGAGAGCACTTCCGTCTTGGCATCTACTGTGGCCGGAGATCCCCAAGTGTCGGCCGAAGGCGTACTGCCGTAGCAGCGGTCGATGGCTTTGCTGATGCCTTCAAGACTCGCCATCACCGGGGCGATGCGCATCTGGGTATGAAAGCGCAGAGCCTCGGTGTGCGCCGCGTTCAGCGGATCGTTGATCGCCACCACCATCACGCCCTGTTCCAGGTAGAGCGGCACGGCGTTGTACTTGCGCGCAATCTCCTCGTCGAGCCGCGAATAGGCGTCGAACTCGATGGAGAAGGCATCGATGTCCACGAATGGGATGCCGAGTTTTTCGGCCAGTGCCTGCTTCAGCCGTTCTTCATCGATGACGCCCGCGTTCACCAGCAGCTGGCCCAGCGGCACCTTGCGGTTGCTGCGTTGTTGCTCCAGCGCCGCGTTCAGTTGTGCCTCGGTAATGTAGTTCATCTGCAGCAGCGCTTCGCCCAGACGCATCACCGGCATGTTCTCCTGCCGTTTCAGGGCGGCCGCGAGGTCTTCGCGGTTGATCGCCTGATGGTGTTGCAGCACGTCGCCCAGCCGCTGCGTGCGGCCGAGTCGTTGTTCTTTCAGCGCTGACTCGAGGTCGTTTCTTGTAACTTGCTGTTTAACAAGAAGTATTTCACCAAGAAAGGCGCCGACTTGGTGGCTGCGCAGGGCGCTGTGCGGATAAAAGTAGCGTTCCACCGTGTCGCCGCCGCCAGCGTGAAACAGGTAGAGACCGGCGTCGTCTTCGACTGACCCGAGCGTCTCACCGGAAACCGGAACGCCGTCGAGCAGGGTCAGTGTGTAGGGCTGCGTGGGTAGCTTGTCGCCGTCAGGCACCAGCCGTTGCTGCGGATAGTGCACGGCTACCGGCCGCGTCAGGCGCAGGGAACGCAGACTGTCGAAGTCGATGTGCTGCAGACTGACGGAGTGCGAGGCAAGCACGGTGAGCGCGCGCGCGCGCGGGTCGAATTTGACCAGTGTGCCGGCCAGCTTGCAGTCGTCGCCCAGCGCGATTTCGCAAAACTCGGCGAGGATCTGATCGGCGCCTTCACCCGGTACGCACTGAATCGGGAACGGCCACACGCAGCCGTCATCAGACGCAGATTCGCCCGCGGGCACCGGCGCGGGAGCCGGGTCGCTGACCGGGTGAAAGTCTATGCCTGAATCGTACACGTGCGGATTCCTCTGTTTTTGCACGGGCTATCAGGAAATGGGGGTGCCACAGCCGTGCTTACTATCGGTATCGTCCCGAAGCGCGGCAAGCTTGAGTGTCAGGGGAATGTCTGCCGCAAGCGCGAGCGCGGCAAGGCACCAAGCCGTGAAAAATAATTAAATAAAATCAATAGCTTACATTATTGCACTCTGGTGTTCCAGTGTACAGGGCCGGAAAACGGCCGCACCTCGGGGCTTCGGGTTCGGGACGCTAAGGCCGTGCCAGTTTGATGCGGTAGGCGGTCAGCGGCAATCCGGTGCCATCGTTGAACTCGGCGGCGGCCTCGACCGCGAGTTTGGCGAGGTCTTCGGCGCCGCGGTGGCGATCTCCGTAGGTCGCGAACAACGCACCCATGGCGTAATCCGCGCCACTGCCGAACGCATAGTACTTGGAGAATTCCTGCACCGTGCGGTGTGCGGCAACGCCGAATATGCCGTGCTTGTTGGCCAGCAGTACATCCACGCGCGTGGATTCGACCGGGTCATCGCCGCCGGCGCCGGCGTTGAGGAAGTACTCGTCTTTCAGCACCGCGTGCATGGTTTGCCACGTCTTGAAGATATTGTGCGCGGTGTCAAAGCGCGGACGCACCCTGGGCCGCCCAAAGTAGTCGGACAGAATCGCCTTGAAGGTGGTGTTGCCGGTGATCGCCAGTACCGTATCGCCAACCTGGAATGTTTTCTGGTTGTTGACGATGTAGTCCGCCGTTTCCTTGCCGCTGCCCCACTTGGTCATGGTATCGGCAGCGATCGCGACATATCCGGCCTTGCGCACGACGGCGATGGTGGTCATGGTCTGCTCCTGCTTCAGAACCGCACGTCAAAATCAAAATCGTTTGCCACGGATTTCACAGATGAACACACATTGAATCCGTGTAAATTCGTGAAATCTGTGGCGAAGGTTTTTTTACTCGAAGTGACACACGTAGTCGAGCATATCCAGCGTTTCGATCTCGAACGCGGAATTGCCCGGCACGTCGAAGGATTCACCCGCGCGCACCGTGCGCCATTCGCTGCTGCCCGGCAATTTGACCTTGCACAGGCCCGCGTTGATTTCCATGCGTTCCGGCGCGGCGGTATTAAAGGTGAGCTTGCTGGGGAAAATCACCCCCACGCTCTTGCGTGTGCCGTCGGCCAGCAGCACGGTGTGGCTCACGCATTTGCCGTCGAAATAGACGTTGGCTTTCTTGATGACGCTGACGTTGTCGAATTGCGACATGCTTGCTCCCGGGATGTCGAAAAACCTAACCCCTTTTTGACACGGATGAACGCAGATTTACGCAGATCTAGAACAGGAATCTGCGTGAATCTGCGTAAATCCGTGTCGAAGATTTTTGTCGTTCACCTACTTAGTGCGCTTGCGCAGCTTCGCCGCAATCCGCAACCGCAACGCGTTCAGGCGGATGAAGCCCGCGGCGTCCTTCTGGTCGTACGCGCCACGATCGTCCTCAAACGTGGAGATCGCCGGATCGAACAGCGAATTGGGTGAGGTGCGGCTGACCGTCATCACTGTGCCCTTGTAGAGCTTGACTTTGACTTTGCCATTGACCGCGGCCTGCGATTCGTCGATCAGCCTTTGCAGCAGCAGGCGCTCGGGGCTAAACCAGTAGCCGTTGTAGACCATGCGCGCGTAGCGCGGCATCAGGTCGTCCTTCAGCGCCAGCACCTCGCGGTCGAGCGTGATCGATTCCATCGCGCGATGGGCCTTCAGCATGATGGTGCCGCCCGGGGTTTCGTAGCAGCCGCGCGATTTCATGCCGACGTAGCGGTTCTCCACCAGATCGAGGCGGCCCACGCCGTGTTTGCCGCCGAGCCGGTTGAGCGTCTCCAGCACTTTCGCAGGCGAGAGTTTCTTGCCGTTGATGGCAATAATGTCGCCTTTGGCGTAAGTCAGCTCCACCACTTCAGGCTTGTTGGGCGCTTTTTCCGGCGACACCGTGATGCGCCACATCGAATCTTCCGGTTCGTACGCCGGGTCTTCCAGCACCCCGCCTTCGTATGAAATATGCAGCAGGTTGGCATCCATCGAGTAGGGCGCGCCGCCGCCCTTGCGTTTCTTATAGTCGACCGGGATGCCATGCTGGTCGGCATAGGCCAGCAGCTTTTCGCGCGACAGCAAATCCCACTCGCGCCATGGTGCGATCACATGCACATCGGGCATCAGCGCGTAGGCGCCCAGTTCAAAGCGCACCTGATCGTTGCCCTTGCCGGTGGCGCCGTGCGAGATGGCGTCGGCACCGGTTTTGCGCGCGATGTCGATCAGGCGCTTGGCGATCAGCGGCCGCGCGATCGAAGTGCCGAGCAGATATTCGCCTTCATATACCGCATTGGCGCGGAACATCGGGAACACAAAGTCGCGCACGAATTCTTCGCGCAGATCGTCGATGAAAATGTTTTCGCGCTTGATGCCCATCCTCAACGCCTTGGCGCGGGCCGGCGCAACTTCTTCGCCCTGGCCGATGTCGGCGGTGAACGTCACCACCTCGCAGTGGTAGACATCCTGCAGCCACTTCAGAATGACCGAGGTATCGAGGCCGCCGGAATAGGCGAGCACGACTTTTTTGATGGGTTTGGGCATTATAAAAAACTCAATAAAAACAAATAGTTACGGATACGCTCTGCGGGGTCCTGCGGGGAAATTCAGAACAGTTTTCGCGATGGGTCGGCGTCGGCGACACGCGGCATCAGCAGGAATTCGAGCAATGCCTTTTGTGCGTGCAAACGATTTTCCGCTTCGTCCCACACCACGCTTTGCGCGCCGTCGATGACCTCGGCGGCAACTTCCTCGCCGCGATGCGCGGGCAGGCAGTGCATGAACAGCGCGTCTTTTTTGGCCGCACGCAGCATGTCGCCATCGACGCACCAGTCGGCAAACGCTTTTTTGCGTTCGGCGTTTTCCGCTTCCTGGCCCATGCTGGTCCACACGTCGGTGGTGATGAGGTCGGCGTCTTTTGCCGCGTCCATCGGATCGGCGAATTCTTCATAGTGCGCATCGCCATAGAGGCCGGCGCGCTCGGCTTCGACTTCGTAGCCCGGCGGGGTGGACACATGCACGTTGAAATCGAGCACTTCCGCCGCCTGCAGCCAGGTGTTGCACACGTTGTTGGAGTCGCCGATCCACGCCACGGTCTTGCCCTGAATGCTGCCGCGATGCTCGATATAGGTCAGGATGTCGGCGAGGATCTGGCAGGGATGGTATTCATTGGTGAGGCCATTGATTACCGGTACCCGCGAGTGGGCGGCGAATTTCTCGATGATCGACTGCTCGAAGGTGCGGATCATCACCACATCGACCATGCGCGTGATCACGCGCGCGACGTCCTCGATCGGCTCGCCGCGCGACAACTGCGTATCGCGCGAGGAAAGATTGATCACCGTGCCGCCCATCTGCAGCATGCCGGCCTCGAACGACACGCGGGTGCGCGTCGAGTGTTTCTCGAAAATCATCGCCAGCGTGCGGTCGGCGAGCGGCAGGTACGGCTCGTAGCGTTTGAACTTGTCCTTGATCCACAGCGCGCGGCCGAACACATGCTCGTACTCCGCGCGGGAGAAATCCTTGAATTGAAGATAGTGGCGAACCTGCATGGTGCTGCTCCGAACCGGGTGCCTCCCCGTTTCAGGCGGGGGCGGCAGCGGCGGGCGCCGGTTTCATCAGGAACTCGCGGATCAGCGGCGCCACGCCGCCGACCAGTTGATCCGCTTCTGACTTGGTCATGATCAACGGCGGCACGAAGCGCACTACGGTGTCGGCGGTAACGTTGATCAGGAAGCCCTTGTCGAGTGCGGTCTTTACCAGCTCGCCGCAGGGGCGGTCGAGTTCGATGCCGTTTAACATGCCCTGGCCGCGCACTTCCTTTACCCCCGGGGTTTCGGCGAGCGCGCGCCGCAGGCTGGCGCGGATGTGTTCGCCGACTTCAGTGGCGTTTTTGCACACGTTTTCAGATTCCATCACCTCCAGCGTGGCGAGCGCCGCGGTGCACGCGAACGGCGTGCCGCCAAACGTCGAGCCGTGGGTGCCGGGCGTGAACAGCTTCGCCGCTTCTCCCTTGGCCACGCAAGCGCCGATGGGCACGCCGCCGCCCAGCCCCTTGGCAAGCGCCATCACGTCGGGGGTGACGCCATAGTGCTGAAAACCGAACATGGTGCCGGTGCGGCCGATGCCGGTCTGCACTTCGTCGAGCATCAGCAGCCAGCCGTTGGCGTCGCAGATCTCGCGCAGGCCCTTGAGGTAACCGGGGCTGCACACGCAGACGCCGCCTTCGCCCTGGACCAGCTCGGCGAGTATCGCCACCACATTCTTGTTGGACGCTGCGACCTTGCGCACCGCTTCCAGATCGTCAAACGGCACGCGCACAAAGCCCGATACCAGCGGCTCGAAACCGGCCTGTACCTTGCGGCTGCCGGTGGCGGAGAGCGTGGCGAGCGTGCGACCGTGGAAGGATTTTTCCAGCACCACCACCGCCGGGTTGTCGATGTTCTTTTTGTGGCCGTAATAGCGCGCGAGCTTGATCGCGCATTCGTTGGCTTCCGCACCGGAGTTGCAGAAAAATACCTTGTCCATGCCGGACAGTTCGCACAGTTTGTCGGCGAGTTTTTCCTGCGCTTCGATGTGGTAAATGTTGGAGGTGTGGATCAGCGTGCCGACCTGCTCGCGCAGTGCCGCCACCAGTTTGGGGTGACAATGGCCGATGGCGTTGACCGCCACGCCGGCGAGCGCATCGAGGTATCGCTTGCCTTGCGCGTCCCACAGCCATACGCCTTCGCCGCGCGCGAACGTGACCGGCAGCCTCGCATAGGTTTCCATGAGATGTGACATTTCGAAGCCTCCGTTCCGTCGCTGTGTGAACCCGGTCCCAAAAAAATCTACGGCGGCTGAGTGTCTCTCCCGCGCCGCCGTAACTGGAGACTTATTTTACCCATAAGGTCTTCAAGCGCAAGCGAAATTTTGGGTCGCGCCGAGGTTGTCCGGGATGCTCTGGTAAACTCCGGCCATGTTCGAAGACGCTGCCGAAATCGTGATTCAGGGTGTCAATGCCAACGGCGAAAAATTTCGGCCGAGCGACTGGGCAGACCGCCTGTGCGGCATGATGTCGGTATTCGGTGAAGACCGGCAGCTGAGCTATTCGCCTTATCTGAAGCCGGTGATTGTGGAGGGCACCACCTGCGTGGTGGTGGACCGCGATCTGGAGACGCTTGATGCGGCGGCGTTCAGGTTCCTGATGACATTCGCGAGCGACAACGAACTGCTGATGCGCCCCGGACGCAAGCTGCGGCGCCCGGAGTCCGACGGCACCTGATGGTGCTAAGCCATCGCCTTGACAGCGGCGGACAGGCGACTCTTGTGCCGCGCTGCCTTGTTCTTATGGATGATGTTCTTGTCGGCGATGATGTCGATGGTGCTGGTGGCGCGCTGATAGACGGCTTTGGCGGCGGCTTTGTCGCCGGCTTCAATCGCCTTCACCACGTCCTTGATTGCCGTGCGCATGCGCGAGCGCAGGCTCGCGTTGTGCTGGCGGCGTTTTTCACTTTGCCGCGCGGCTTTGCGGGCTGAGGCAATATTGGCCATCTGTTACACTCCCGGTCGGGACGAAAAAGAGCGCGATGATACGGATTTTTCAGGATTTTTGCAAGAATTACCGCGCACCGGACGCGCCGGCCACCACCGCCATGGCATGGATTTAGACCCGAAATCGTGTCCGGTTTGGTCCTGAACACATGAATCTGCTCAAGGCGCTGGCCACGGTCAGCAGCATGACGCTGCTGTCGCGCATTCTGGGCTTTGTGCGCGATACCGCCATTGCGCGCGTTTTCGGGGCGGGGCTGGCCACCGACGCCTTCTTTGTGGCATTCAAGATTCCCAATTTTCTGCGGCGGCTGTTTGCCGAAGGCGCGTTTTCGCAGGCCTTTGTGCCGATTTTGTCCGAATACAAGAACCGGCGCGGCGACGACGAGATGCACGATCTCATCCATTACGTGTCCGGCGTCCTCGCGCTGGCACTGTTTGTGGTGACGCTGGCGGGCGTGCTGGCCGCGCCCTACATCATATATGTCAGCGCGCCGGGCTTCGTGAAATCGCCGGACAAGTTCAATCTCACTGTCGATTTGCTGCGGATTACCTTTCCGTACATTCTGTTCATTTCGCTGACGGCGCTGGCGGGCGGCATTCTCAATACCTTCAGCCGTTTTGCGGTGCCGGCGTTCACGCCGGTGCTGCTGAACGTGTCGTTTATCGTGTTCACGCTGTGGCTCGGGCCGTACTTCGATCCGCCGGTGAAGGCGCTGGCGTGGGCGGTGTTTGCGGGGGGCGTCATCCAGCTCGCGTTTCAGGTGCCGTTCCTGATGCGCCTGCGCGCACTGCCGCGTTTCCGTTTCAATTTCCGGCACGAGGGGATGCGCCGCGTGTTGCGGCAGATGGTGCCGGCGCTGTTCGGCGTGTCGGTGGCCCAGATCAGCCTGCTGCTGAACGTGATTTTTGCGTCATTCCTGCTCACCGGCAGCGTGTCGTGGCTGTATTACGCCGACCGTTTGATGGAGTTTCCGGCCGGCATGCTGGGGGCGGCGCTGGGCACCATCCTGTTGCCGAGCCTGTCCCGGCATTACGCCAACAAATCAAGCGAGGAATATTCGGCGCTGCTGGACTGGGGATTGCGGCTGACGGTCATGCTGACGCTGCCCGCGGCCGTGGGATTGGCGCTGCTGGCGATGCCGTTGGTGACCACGCTGTTCATGCACGGCGCATTTACCGCCGCCGATGCCAACGCCACCCGCGCGGCGCTGATGGCGTACAGCGTCGGCCTGCTGGGGCTGCTGTTGGTGAAGGTGCTGGCGCCGGCGTTTTACGCGCGGCAGGACATTCGCACGCCGGTAAAAATTGCAGTGGTGACGCTGGTGCTGACGCAAATCATGAATCTGACATTCATCGGCCCGTTCAAGCACGCGGGCCTGGCGCTGGCGACGGGTCTCGGATCCTGCCTGAATGCCGCAATGCTGTATTACCTGCTGCACAAGCGCGCCATTCATGTGCCGCGGCCGGGATGGTTCGCCTTTTTGTTCAAATTGCTGATCGCCGTGGTGCTGATGGCCGCGGCGATTTTGTTTGCCGCGGGCGAGTCGCACGTCTGGATTGCCGCCGGCGTGATGCAGCGGGTGGTCCGCCTTACTGCCGTGGTGGCGGTGGGTATGACGGTCTATTTCGGCGCCTTGTGGTTGCTGGGGTTCCGGCTGCGTGATTTTGCGCGTTACGAACCCGGATAGGCGTCGCGCAGCGCCGCCCGTCCCTTCCGGCAACACGCGCGGACAACAATCACTTGTGCGGGAATCCTGATCACGGTAGATTGCG
>CADECM010000067.1:0-9657 GCA_902825845.1 uncultured beta proteobacterium | reverse complement strand
CAACACGCGCGGACAACAATCACTTGTGCGGGAATCCTGATCACGGTAGATTGCGGTCTCACGCGTTCCGGCCGCAGAGATTGGGCTCGCGCCGGACCGATTCCCCGTCGTGCACGGATTTTCCTGAAAAATCAAATGCTTATACTTGAGCGTCTCATTGCACGCAGTTCCCGCTCTTTGGCGGCGAGCCTGCGTTTTGCCAGTGCTTTGGTCGGCCCGGGTTGTCCCAGGCAATTCATTTTGAAGTTCCTGTTTCTCTCATGAAAGGAGAGCGATGATGTTCAGACGTCTATGGTTGGTAATGTTGGTTTTGCTGGTTACTCCGATTTCCGCGCTGGCGCAGCAGACACTCAAAGTGTCCGCCATCCCCGACGAAGCGCCCACCGAACTGCAGCGCAAATTCGAACCGCTCGGCAAGTATCTTGAGAAAGCACTCAAGATGAAAGTCGAATTCACGCCCGTCACCGATTACGCGGCCACCGTGGAAAGCCTCGCCGCCGGCAAGCTCGACATGGTGTGGTACGGCGGCTTTACCTTCGTGCAGGCGAGCAAGCGCACCAAAGGCACCGCGATTCCGCTGGTGCAGCGCGAGGAGGACGAAAAATTCCGTTCGGTGCTGATCACCCGCGCCGACAGCGGCATCAAGAAAATGGCGGACCTGAAAGGCAAGAACTTTTCCTTCGGCTCGGTTTCCTCCACCTCGGGCCATTTGATGCCGCGCTTTTTCATGATGAAGGAAGGCATCAATCCGGACAAGGACCTGCGCATCGCCTTCTCCGGCGCGCACGATGCCACGGCCTTGCAGGTGGCGGGCGGCAAGGTGCAGGCCGGCGCGCTGAATATTTCGGTGTGGAACAAAATGGTCGATGAAAAACGCATCGATCCCAAGCAGGTGGTGGTGTTCTACACCACGCCGCCGTACTACGATTACAACTGGACGGTACGCGGCAATCTCGATCCCACGCTGGTTGAAAACATTCGCAAGGCGTTTCTCGCGCTGGATGCGAAGAATCCGGATCATGCGGCGATCCTCAAGCTGCAGCGCGCCACAAAGTTCATCGCCACCAAGCCGGAAAACTACAAGGGCATCGAGGAAGCAGCGAAGTCGGCGGGCTTGCTCAAGTAACGGCGCCGTGGACACCACCGTCACAAGCACTGTGAGCGGCGAGGTCACCGGTCTTGCCGCGGTAAGCGTGCGCTACGGCGCGGCGGTGGTGCTCGACGACATCAGCCTTGGCCTTGCGCCGGGCGAGCAGGTCGCAATCATCGGGCCCTCGGGCGCGGGCAAGACCACGCTGCTGCATACGCTGGCCTGCTCGATACGTCCCGCGGCGGGTGAGCTGAATGTGCTGGGCGTGAATCCATGGCGGCTGGGTGACGGTGCGTTGCACAGGCTGCGGCGGCGGCTGTTTCTGGCGCCGCAGGCGCCGCCACTGCCGCCGCGCCAGCGCGTGGTGCACGCGGTGCTGGCCGGGCAACTGCCGCGATGGGGCGTGGTCAAGTCGCTGCGATCACTGATTTATCCGGCCGACGCCGGCATCGCGCGCGACGCCCTGGCGCGCTTTCGCCTCGAAGACAAGCTGTATTTGCGTTGCGACAAATTGTCCGGCGGCGAACGCCAGCGCGTGGCGCTGGCGCGGCTGCTGGTATCGCAGGCCGAATTGTTTTTGCTTGACGAGCCGGTATCCTCGCTCGATCCCGCACTGGCGCACGCGGTGCTGGAGACGCTGCAGGCCGAGGCATTGCGCCGTGGCGCGGCGTTGGTGGTGAGTCTGCACGCCGTTGACCTTGCGCTGGCGCGGTTTGCGCGCGTGATCGGTGTCAGGGCCGGCCGCGTGGCGTTTGATTTGCCGCGCGAGCAGGTGGATGAGCATCTGCTGGCGGATCTGTATGGCACCGAATTGAACGCCTCGATACAGGCCGTGCCTGAACCCCCTGCGGCGGTGTTCAAGCTCACGCGATGTATTTGAGCAACGCCGCTGCCTTGTCCGTGGTGCCGCGCGATCCCGCGTGGCGCGGACGGGTGACGGCGTTTGTGGTTTTTTGCGCGCTGCTCGGTCCATCGCTGATTCTGACCGAATTCGATCCCGCGCAGCTGTGGAGCGAATCCAGCCTGCAGGCGACACGGCAGTTTCTGGCGACTTTTTTGCCGCCCGCGCACGCGCCCGAATTTCTGAAACTGGTGGCCGTTGCCACCTGGAAAACCGTTGCCATCGCCACCGTCGGCATGGCGATAGCCATCGCCATTGCGTTTCCCGCGGCGCTGATCGCCACGCGCATTCTGTCGGTTTCGCGGCTGCCCACCGGGCGCATGGCGCCGCTGTCGGCAGCGCTGCGCGCGGGCGTGCGCTGGCTGCTGATTTTTTTGCGCAGCGTGCCGGAGATCGTGTGGGCGATGCTGTTCGTGCGCGCGGTGGGCCTGGGTGACACCGCCGGGGTGATGGCCATCGGCATTACCTACGGCGGCATGCTGGGCAAGGTGTATATCGAAATTCTCGAGTCGAGCGAAACGCGCGCCACCACCGCGCTGCTGGAGAACGGCGCGGGACGCCTGCAGGCGTTCTGCTACGGCGCATGGCCGGTGTGCCTGCCGGAACTCACCTCGTATACCGTGTATCGCTGGGAATGCGCGATCCGTGCCTCGGTGGTGATGGGCTTTGTCGGCGCCGGCGGCCTCGGACAGCAGATGGAACTGTCGATGAAAATGTTGGCCGGCGGCGAAGTCCTTACCATGCTGCTGGTGTTTGTCGCGCTGGTGTGGATTGCCGATCTCGCGAGCGCGTTCCTGCGCAAGGCGCTGTCATGATGCTGGCGCTGCGTCCGCTGCTCGGGGTTGCCGCCGCGCTGGCGTTTCTCGCGGCATGCGTGGCGAGTCTCTCCGGCGACTGGGCGAGTTTTTTTTCGCACGATGCGGCCGCCAAGATGTTCGAGTATGTCGGCGGTTTTTTTCCGCCAGCCATGGACGCGCCCTTCCTGCGCAAACTCGCCTGGGGCACGCTGGAAACGCTGGCGATATCCTGGCTCGGCACGCTGCTGGCGGTGAGCGGTGCGCTGCTGTTGGCGCTGCCGGCCGCGGGCCGCTGGGGAAGTGCGCCCAAAGGCAGCGCGCGCCTGGTGCTCAATGCTCTGCGCGCGGTGCCGGAACTGGTGTGGGCGGCGCTGGCGGTGATTCTGTCGGGGCTGGGTCCGTTTGCCGGCACACTGGCACTGGCGGTGCACACCACCGGCGTGCTCGGACGCCTGTTCGCGGAAGCGCTGGAAAACGCGTCGCCGGAACCGTACGCGAGCCTGCGCCGCCACGGCGTCGGGGCGGTGGCGGCTTTCTGGTATGCCACCTTCCCGCAGGTGCTGCCGCAACTGGCGAGTTACACGCTCTACCGCTGGGAGATCAATGTGCGTGCCGCGGCAATTCTGGGCGTGGTCGGCGCCGGCGGTCTGGGGCAGATGCTGCACTTTCATTTGTCGCTGTTTCAGATGCGCGAAACTGCCAGCGTGTTGATTGCCATGATTGTGCTGGTGGCGCTGGTTGACGTGTTCAGCAATCGGGTGCGCGTGCGGCTGACCACCTGAGGTATGGGTTTGTTGATGTAAGTATCTGTTTTATTTGTTTATTTTTATTTGTCACTTTCTCTACGAGGTTCCAGCCATGTTGATTCCCAGTTCTTCCCGTACACGCCGCGTCATTTGCACTGTCGCGGGTCACATCATCGCCTGCCGCGCTATGGCGAATTGGGGGAGGCGCGATGACTGACAAACTCCGCCTTCAGTCACCCACCCTGGGCGCGCCGGTCACCGTCAACCCCGCCACCGGCAAGCCGCCACGCTGGAAGATGGCCCTCGACGCCGAGCGCTGCATCGGTTGCCACGCCTGCTCCGTCGCCTGCAAAGTGGAAAACAGCGTGCCGCTCGGCCGCTACCGCACCAAGGTCTATTACTGGGAACACGGCAAGTTCCCCAACGTCAAACGCAATTTCCTTCCCACGTTGTGCATGCAGTGCGAGGACGCGCCGTGCCTGAAAGCGTGCCCGACCAAGGCCATCAATCGTTTGGCTGACGGCATCGTGCGCGTCGATCCCGATAAATGCGATCACTCGGGCGACTGCGAAAAGGCTTGTCCCTACGCCGCGATCGGTTGCGACAGTAACGATGTCGCCGACAAATGCGATTTTTGCTCGCAGCGCCTGAGCGTCGGCATGGAGCCCGCATGTGTCGAAACCTGTCCCGCGGAGGTGTTTCACTTTGGTGATGCCAACGACGCGCAATCGCCGTATTCGCGCTTCATGGCCCGGCACGGCGCCAAAACCGCGGTGTTGAAACCCGAGGAAAAGACCCGCCCGTCGGTTGCCTATAAGGGGCACGCAAAGGAGATGGAGAAAAAAATTCCCAAGGGCCGCGTGCACGATCCGTACTCGTATGAAATCGAAACCTGGGCTCGGCTGGAGGCGGAATTTCCCAAACGCAAACGCGTGACCTGGGCGAAGGTGGATTCGGGCAGGAACCTGACGGAGTACAAGCCCAATCCGGGCGGTGTCGGCAACGGCGGAGGACGCAAGTCATGAAGCGCCGCGACTTTATGAAGACCGGCTTTAGCGCCTTGTCCACGCTGGCGCTGGGCGAAACCATCCTGCTCACACCCGGGGACGCGCAAGCGCAGCTGTTCGGCCCCCGCAAGACGAAAATCTACGGCCTGCGCAAGGCCAGGCGCCGCGCCAACGGCAAGGGGCGGCTGCAGAACGATTACACCAAGGCTCAGATCGTCAAGAGCGTGTGCCTCAATTGTTCCACGGTGTGCGGCATTCAGGGTTACGTCATCGATGGCAAGCTGGTCAAGGTCGGCGGCAATCCGGAGGATCCGAACAACGGCAAGTCGTTGTGTGCCAAGGGACAAAGCGGCCCGACGATCAACAATTATCCGGAACGCCTGTTGTTTCCGCTCAAGCGCGTCGGCAAGCGTGGTGAGGGCAAATGGCAGCGCATCAGCTGGGAGGAAGCGCACGCTGAAATCGCGCGCCGCATTCGCAAGGCGATGGATGAGGGCAAGCCGGAAGAGGTGGCGATTCAGATCGGCCGCTCGCGACTGGGCGGCGAAATGAACCGCTTCCTGCGCGCCATCGGTTCCCCGTCGCTGTTCAATCACCGCGCCCTGTGTTCGTCAAACAAGCGCGCCGCCAATTACGTGAGCCTGGGCGAGACCGACTGGGAAACTGCTGACTTTCCGCGCAGCAAGTACATCATCGATTTCGGCTCCAACATCTACGAGGCGCATCAGGGCGCGATTCACGCCTGCAAGCGCCTGATCCAGGGGCGCTTCGACAACGGCGCCAAGTTTGTGTGCTTCGACGTGCGGCTGTCCAATACCGCGGGCCGTGCCGACGAATGGTTTGCGCCCAATCCCGGCAGCGACGGCGCCGTCGCGCTGGCGATGGGCAATGCCATCATGATGGCCGGCAAGCACGACGCCAAATGGCTCGATACCTGGAGCAACGTCAACGCCGCCGAACTCAGGCAATGGATTGCGCGCTACACGCCGGAATGGGCGGAGCAGGTGTCCGGCATCAAGGCCGCCGACATCCGCCGCGTGGCGCTGGAATTCGCCGCCGCCGCACCGGCTGCCGTGGCGTTCACCAACCGCGGATCGGGTGCGCACTACAACGGGTTTAACAGCGATCGCGCGGTGATTTTGCTCAATGCCATCGTTGGCAGCATCGGCAAACCCGGCGGCTATTGCTATACCGCCGAGCCGTCGCGTGTGCCCTCGGCCGTATTCCCGCAACCGAAGCCGGAGCCGCCCGCGCCGAAAGCGCAGAGTTCCATCGAGAATCCGCCGGAATGGCCGCTTGCCAACAAGTGGCAGCGCATGAAGGTGGGACAGATCGTCTATCAGTTCATCAAGGAACAGCGCGCGAAGATACAGGTGTTTTTGTCCTACACCGTGGCCTCGCCGCAGACCTGGCCGGAAGGGCGTTCGCTCACGGTGTCGGTGTTGTCGGACGAGAAGCTGATTCCGTTTCATGCCTGTTCGGACATCGTCTATTCGGAACAGGCGCACTGGGCGGACATGATCCTTCCCGACGCCACCTACATGGAGCGCTGGGGCTTCGACAATCGCAACAACATGGAAATGCGCGACTACGTCACGCTGCGCCAGCCCATCGTGCAGCCGCCGGGCGAGTGCAAAAGCTTTGCCGATTCGCTGATCGACATCGCGAAACGCATTGGTCCGGAAACGGCGAAATATTTTCCGTTCAAGGACCACGAAGACTGGATACGCCAGCGCTGCGCCGGACTGACCCGGCGCGTCAAGCAGGACGGTTTCGAATACATGAAGGCGCATGGGGTGTGGGAGGACATGTCCAAGCCGAAATATTACGAACTCTACAACTGGGACTTGAAGCCGGATGAGATCCGCGGCACGCGTGTCGACGAGGCCACGCAGATCATTTACCGCAAGAACGCGGACGGCCGCGAAACGGCGGTGGGGCTGATGGTCGACGGCAAGCCCAAACGCGGCTTCATCACGCCATCGCGCAAATTTTCGGTGTATCACCCGGACATCGAGGCCGCCGGCAAGCAGACCGGCTTCACCGAAGATTTCCAGAATGGCATGCCCGAATATTTTCCGGTGCCGAGCATCGCCAGCATGAAGCCGGACCAGCTGCACCTGGTGACCTTCAAGTGGAATGTGCACACCCAGGGCCGCACGCAATCGCAAAAGTACCTGAGCGAAATCGTGCATCACAACCCGATGTGGATCAATACTGCAACCGCGGCACGCCACGGCATCAGCAGTGGCGACCTGGTGGAGATCACCACCTATCGGCCTTTCGGGCACATGATGAAAGGCGGCGGCGAGGTACTGGGGCGCGCGGTGATCGCCGCCCATGTTACCGAGGGGATTCATCCGCGCGTGCTGGCGGTGTCGAACACGCTCGGCAACCCGTGGCACGGGCGTGCCGCGAACGCGCGCGGCGGCAAAAAGCAGACGCTTGCCGCGTGGAACGACACGCTGGACGACGAAGATCAGGATCTGGTCGACGACATCTGGTGGGACGAGCGCAACGGCGGCACCGGCGCGGGCTACAACGTCAACGCCATTCTGCCGATACAGCCCGCGCCCCTGGTGGGCATGCAGGGCTGGTTCGATACCGTCTGTTCGATTCGCAAGGTGTAGCGGCTGTGCCGCCACGGCGGGACCCATGCTGCCGGGTTCCGCCAGCGGCATTAAATTATTCTTTAAAATCATATAGTTAAAATACATCTCTGCGGTAGCGATGCAATCTTTTGCCGCAGGGTTGCGGCTGAGGTAAGCCATGCACATGGAGACCGGAGCACTCAGTCAGGCACGCCTTGCCCGGCAATTCGCACGGGTGCGCGCACAGACGTCCGCGCTGGCAAGCAACCTGTCGGCCGAGGATTGCGCGCTGCAGTCCATGCCGGATGCCAGTCCGCTCAAGTGGCATCTCGCGCACACCACGTGGTTTTTTGAAACATTTGTGCTGGAATGCTTTGCGCGCAATCACGCGCCGTTTCATCCGTCGTACCGCTATCTGTTTAACTCGTACTACAACGCGATCGGCGAGCAATACCCGCGCGGGCAGCGGGGATTGTTGTCGCGCCCCGCGCTGGATGACATCCTGCGTTACCGCGAGCATGTCAATGTGCGCGTGGCGGAGCTCGTTGCGCGGCAGGCGCTGTCCGCCGATGCGCTGGCGATACTGGAACTCGGTCTGCATCACGAGCAACAACATCAGGAGCTGATGCTCACCGACTTCAAGCATTTGTTGTCGCTGAATCCGCTGTATCCGGTGTATCGTGAAGCGGTGCCGGGAGCGCCTGCGGCAGCAACACGATTGAACTGGAGGGCATTCGAAGGCGGCCTCGCCGACTTTGGCCATGAGGGCGCGGATTTTGCGTTCGACAACGAGGGGCCGCGGCACAAACACTACCTCGCGGATTTCGAACTGGCGAATCGCCCCGTGACCAATGGCGAATACCTGGCCTTTGTCGAAGATGGCGGCTACCGCCGGCCGGAACTGTGGCTGTCCGACGGCTGGGTGGCAGTGACGAGTCAGTCGTGGCGGGCCCCGGGCTGCTGGCGCGAGCGCGAGGGCGCGCGTTTCGAGTTTACGCTGTCGGGCCTGCAGCCGCTGGATGCGGCGCGTCCGGTGACGCACGTCAGCCACTTCGAGGCCGACGCGTACGCGCGCTGGGCGTCGGCCCGGTTGCCGACGGAGTTCGAGTGGGAGCGTGCGGCAGCGGATGTGCCGCTGCAGGGCCATTTTGTCGAGAGCGGCGAGCTGCATCCGCGCGCTTCACCCGACGCGCCGCTGGCGGCGCTGTTTGGCGACGTGTGGGAATGGACGCAAAGCGACTATGCGGCATACCCCGGCTACCGTCCGGCAGCGGGAGCAGTAGGCGAATACAACGGCAAATTCATGTCCAATCAGTACGTGCTGCGCGGCGGCTCCTGCGCAACGCCGCGGTCGCACATACGGGTCACGTACCGCAACTTTTTTCCATCGGGCGCGCGCTGGCAGTTCAGCGGCATTCGGCTTGCGCGCGGCCGGGAGCCTGCCGAGCGTGGGGATTGACCCGGACAAATCGGTTCAGGATTATCGCGCGCTGGCGGCACGGTACGATCACGCAACCCGGCGTATCAACGGCGTGCGCCGCGCGGCGGTCACGGCGCTCGCGCTGCAGCCGGGCGAGACCGTGCTCGACGCCGGATGCGGCACTGGATACTGTTTCCAGCCGGTGATGGCAGGCATTGGCAGCGGTGGTTGTCTGCTGGCGTTTGATCATTCGGACGACCTGCTGGCAATAGCACGCAACCGCGCCGCGGACGCGGGCTGGCCCAATATCGCCATCCTGCAAGCGGCGGCCGAGCACGTGGATTTTCGCGACGAAATTCGCCGCCGCGGCGTTTTCCCGCCTTCGGCACTGCTGTTCAGCTACGTACACGATGTGATGCAGTCGGAGGCAGCGCTGGACAACCTGTTGGCGCAGGTCATGCCCGGCGCGCGTGTTGCGATTACCAGCACCCGGCTGTGGCCGCGAAGCTGGTGGCCGCTGTGCGTGCCGGTCAATCGCTATCTTTATCGCACCCATGCGCGCTATATCACCAGCCGCGACGAGAACTTCGATCGGCCCTGGGTCAAACTCGCGGCACGAATGGACGACGTTCGCCTGCACGTGTATTGGCCGGGCTGGCGCTATGTCGTCACGGGCCGGCTGAAGCACCTGATGTGACGGTGGCGCGCGCGCTCCCTGTCGGGAACCCGCTATAATTCAAGCTTTTACGTGCGAACCGACGTAACAGCCACGCAATGCGCATCACCCGCGGCATCCCCCTCGCCGCCAGCTCTCCATTAGCGCTCACCATCGGCAATTTCGACGGCGTCCATCTGGGCCACCGTGCAATGCTGGATGAACTCGCGCGCGCCGCGCAGCGGCTGGGCGTGCCGTCGTGCGTGATGGTGTTTGAGCCGCAGCCACGCGAATTTTTTGCGCCCGATCAGGCGCCGGCGCGGCTGACCTCGCTGCGCGAAAAGCTGGAGTTGCTGGCGCAGAATGGTGTGGACCGCGCGCATATATGCCGCTTCAATTACGCGTTTGCACAGATTGCCGCGCAGGATTTCATCGAGCGCGTGCTGGTGG
>CADECM010000066.1 GCA_902825845.1 uncultured beta proteobacterium | reverse complement strand
GCTCCCAGCCCAGGTGTTATGGACGACACAGCCGACCAAGTAGCAACATTGGCCACCACTTTCACCCGGGCAATCCTGAACAGCGTGCGTGCAAGCTGCGGATGGACTCAAGGCCGACCGTTGGCGGCCGTTAACGTAATCCGGGACGCAACCTCAGTTCGGATTCGTGCTGTAGACCACCCAGTCGGAATAGCCAGCGGTATACGCGCCGGCGATCGCGGTCTCGTGGCGCGTTCTCACCTGGCGATAGCCCGCTTGCCCGCGCAGTTGCTGAATGCAGTCGCGCTGGCCCCACCAGCGCGTGCGGCCGTTGCCGCAGTTGCCACCGCTCGATGACAGGGGATTCGGACCTTCGACACTGATATCCCCGGCATAAAAATCGTGCGCTTCACCGCGCTTCACGCCATGCCACTGAAAGCCTTCCAGGAAATACTGAAAGAACAGTGTGAAGCCGTCGTAAGGATTAAATATGTCGATATCCTTCGCGCTGAGCCCCGAACCTTCATAACACATGCGAGCGATGTGGTCGGTAAATTCTTCGGTTTCGTCCAGCGTCTCGCAACTGCTCCTGACCACACCCCGTTGCGAGCAGTGGTTGAGGATGTAGACCGGCTTTTGCTTCATATGGCGCGCGCGCTCCGCCGTGGTGATCAGGAACGCCCCCGCGGTCTGAATGGGCATGTCGCAATCGAGCAGGCTCATCGGTTTGCAGATCCACCGTGCCGCGAGATAGTCCTCTACCGTCAACACCTCACGCCGGTGATTGAAATGATAACCGTCGGGATTCAACAGGCCGTTGCGCCGCTGGTTCAAAATGAAGGGCGCCATGCGGTCGTGATTGGTACCGTACTTGCGACAGTATTGATTAAAACCGAAGGCAATCTGGGGGATCAATTGCCAGCCCCAGATGCCGTTGAATGCGGCGCGCCCGGGAAAAGTCTTGTCATCCATCTGATGGTAGCGGCCTTCGAGGTTGCCGGTGCCCCGCAGCACGATGCAGGTGTTGCACAGGCCATCTCCCACTGCCTGAATGCCCGCCGCCAGCGCGGTGTTGATGCACGAGGGTCCATGGGCGGTGAATTTGACGTTCTTCAGCGCCATGTTTTTCACCAGCCAGTCGGCCGTGAGCGATGTGAGGCCGTCCTCGGAATCGTACGGCGGCGCGAAGTACGGCCGCGGCGCCCACACGTCTCCCATGCCCACGGGGCAGGTAACCACGCCGTCGACATCGGCACGCGAAATTCCCGCGTCATCGAGCGCCTGTTGTGCCGCCACGATCGACAGCGCGCCCACGCTTTGGCTGAGATCGACGCCATCCCAGCGGCGCAGGGTCGGCGCCTGGCCAATGCCGGCAACCGCGACTTTGCCACGGTGTTCCCACAAGCCCGTGCCCTCCTTGGTTCGATACATCGAAGCGGGTGCGTCTTTGGTCGGCATGGGCGGAGTCCTCTTCTTAGCGGGATGCTTGATGGTGACAGGGCGGTGCGCCTATGCCACGACGCGCCACTCGGGCACGAGTTGGCCGTTGTAGGTCGCTTCAAATTCGACCTTCACCGGTGCCCCGACCGGAACTTCGTCGGGTGGGGTGCCCGGTAGATGCGAGAAAAACTTGATCTGCGGATTCTCTTCGAGCTCGATGACTGCGATATTGAAGGGCTGGCGCTCCTGCAGCAGCTTCACGCGCGAGTCATGCATGACGCAATAGCCATGCACGCGCCCCATGCCCTTAACGTCGCGCCACGTCAGATGCGCGCTGGATCCACAGCCGAGGCATGTCGTCTCGGGTGGATACTGCATACGGTCGCACTGGCTGCAAGTCTGGATGATCAGGCGCCGCTCATTGCACGCGTCCCAAAAGGGCTTGCTTGCATCGTCGGGAATCGGAGAGGGTTTGGGCATTTTGCACCTCTAACATTGCCGTTGTTGTTCAATAATTCTCGCACAGAGCGCCCGCCAGGGCGAGGGGCCACGCCGGCGCTGGGGGCGCTTTCGTGAAGGCTGGGCGATTGCATGGTCTATTTGATGACGCCTGACGGCATCCCCCTCGATGCGCCTTATCGTCTCCGGTGCGCGATGAAGCGGCGGGAACGGGCGATTGCGATCGACGACGTGCCGCAAGCGTAGTGTTTTCAACCAGGTGTGACGCTCAACTTTCGTCACGGTGAAGCGGGCAATTGGGTTAGTGCTGCTGAAGTGGCAGCAGAACCGCACCGCATCGGACATACCGTGCAGCCACTTTAAGTGTGCCCTTGTCCCGAAGGGCGAGGGCTTGTTCCCCTCGCCCTTCGCGAGAGGGGCTAGGGGTGAGGGAAGATGTTGATGTTTCATAGCGGCTGATAGAGACGTAAGATTTACTGACAGTCCCTGGATGCCAAAGTCGTGCCCGGCACGGGCCTGACTTCCATCACTCATTCATTGTCAAGCAGGGTCGACGCTGAACAGGCCGAGTGCGATTTCGCGTGCCCTACTGAGTACGATAGCCGACCGGGTTCTGGTCGAGCGTCTTGGCGATGCCCTTGTATTGGTCGCGGATATAGGCGCTCGCCGGCCGCGGCGTGAAGAATTGCAGCCACAGACGCACAACATGGCGCTTGCGCGATCGGCCGGCGTCGTCTGTGAAGGCAGTGCGCCCGTGCAGCAGCGTGTAGTTATTCACGAACTGGATGTCGCCCGGCAGCAGTTCCATTTCGTAAACCAGTTTCGGGTCGTTCATCACCCGGTCGATGCAGGCGAGCGCCGACAGCTTCTCGGGCGGCGTTTCAACGCCCGGAGAATCGATCGCCTTCTGTATGGTGCCGCGCCGGAACGAGCAGCTCAGCACGCCGCCGGTCATGTCGAACACCGGGCCGTTCCATATCTCGATCGGGCCGTTTGCCTCCGTGGTGATGTAGGGCAGCCCGTCGTACAACGGCGGCAGCATGTCCGGCGCCTCGGCGAGGATCGCGTTGTGCACCGACATCGAACTGACGATACGGCTGATGCCGCCGGATCGGCCCTGGCTCAGGCAAAGGAGCGAGGTCATGTCGGCGCGGTCGACATGGAGGTCGAGCGCGGCGCTGGTCTGGTAGCCGCGCGTGCGCACCGCTGTCGGATCCTCGTTGCCATGGTCGAACACGTGCCCGAGCATGTCGCCATAGACGTTCTGTGAGATCGCGCGGCCGAGGTGGGTCCCGATGCCCCACTTCAGCAGAAAGACTTCGTCGTCCGTATAGCGTTCGACGGGAATGCCGCGCAGCAGAAAGAAGCCACGCCCGACCCGCACGTCGCGTTCCACCTGCGCCAGACGCGACGCCAGCACCGGCAGCGGGAAATCATCGCGCGTGATATCGATCAGCCTGCCGCGCGGATTGCGGATGCCCTTCAGCGCGCGGTCGAGGTCGTCAATTTCCGTGCCGCTCAGCTCGTGCTGCCAGTCGTCGCTTCGCGCGATGTCCGCCCGCGTCCATGCGCAAGGCGCGGTGATCGGCTGGGTGTAGATTTCGCTCATGCGTGTGCCTTTCGTCGTTCGCCGCCGGGTTAGCCATTTTGCCATGCGCCAAAGGTGCATGGTCCCCCCCCGCGCGCGCCCTTCGCCGAGTCACCTGCGTCCAGCGCCAATCCAGCGCGGCCTGTGTGGTAGGGCGCCAAGTTTTGGCGCCTAATAATATACTTGCATGTCGCAGTGAATAATTAATATAAGTATATGATTTTATGGAATATTTTTACCGCCGCTTGCGCCCCGAGATGCCCCGCACGACCCCGCGCACCTCGTCCACGCTCAACCGTTCGATGCGATCCAGACTCGACAGCACCAAATTCATCTGACGCTCACTCAGCCCACGACTGAAGCAATCACGCAGCTTGACGAGGTGATCTTCATCGCGCAGCGGCGGCATGCCCCAGGTGCCCTTCGGTCCCTTGCACACCACGCGATGCGTGGCGCCGTCAATCATCTCGACCGTCAGCTCGATGCGCATGGCGTGCAGGTCGTTGGGTATCGACGCATCCTGCGTGAGGCGCGTCTTGCCCAGCAGCGCAATCATGTCGGCGCGAAAGCGGCGCTGGTCGGTAAAGGTGTCGATGTTCACCTTGCCGTCGAGCAGCGCGGCGGCGGCGGTGTACTGCAGGCTGAACTTGCCGTCGAGTCCAGACACCGGCGCGGGCCGGTCAATGTAATTCATCACCGGGCCGCGCAGGTCGACGCGGCGAATGCGCCGCGCGCCGCCGATTTTGTCGCGCATATCGAGGCCGGCGGTGATCGCAAAGTGGGTGCCGTACTGCGACGGGAACAGTTTGATGGCATGTCCCGGATCGACCACGCGATACGGCTTGCCGAAGGCGAGAAAGCGTTTGTGATCGAATCCTTTGGCGTAATACGCCTCGATGATGCCCTTGTGCGCTTCGAACGCATCCGGGTTGGCGGTGAAGCCGCGGCGCGCCAGCAGCGCTGCGTCCAGACCCGCGGCCCCCGCGTTGCCGCAGTGCGTGCCCTTGGTCATCGAGCCAACGTTGGCGAGCAGCGTGCCCATGCGCGAGCCGGCGATGCCGATGGTGTGCCGGAGTTGCAGCGTATTGAGCCGCAGCAGATGCCCCGCCGTCACCGCGGCGCCGACAACGCCCGATACACCCGGCGGATGGAAGGGCAACTCCTCCGGCACATATTGATTGCCCGCGTATTGCATGCGGCCCTGGATTTCCAGACCCTTGGCCACCGCAGTGACGATTTGCCGGCCGCTGCAGCCGTACGCCTCCGCCAACGCAAACGCCACCGGCACCGTGGGCGACACCGAATGCGTGGGCGGACTCCACATCGGTTCGAAGTCCAGCACATGCGTGGCCATGCCGTTGACCAGCGCCGCATACACCGGCGATGTCTTGAAGCCATGTCCCCACACCGATGATGCGGGTGTGGCGCCGTACTCGGCAACCTGCGCGGCAACGATTTTGATTGGCGCCTGATCGGCGCCCGCCACCGCCACCGCAAGGCCATCCTTGATCGCGCGCTTGACGCGCGCCATGCAATCGGCGCCGAGGTCGCGGTAGCCGATGCCGGTGATGATTTCACAAATCTGCTGTGTGATACCCATGGCCGCTTGCCGCGCGCCGCGTCACGGCCAATCCTTGAGGCGCTGCGCCAGCGTCGCGGCAAATGCCGCCTGCAACTCGCAGCTCCAGTCCAGCGTGTGCCGCCGCTCGCTGATGCGCCACTCGCCATTGTCGCGTCGCAGTCGGTCGAGGTAACGCAGACTGCGCATGGCGATCTGGTCCTGCGGTGTTGCCGCTCGCACCAGATACGCAATGGCGTAGGTCTCGGTTTCGGCCACAATGCCCTCGAGACGATTGAGATTGAAGGTGCCCATGAAATGCGTGGTGGCCTTCATCGTGCCCGCAGCCATCCGCTTGAACGTGTTCATCGAAGCCATCATGGCGTCGATGCCGGACACCGGCTCGCGGCCGTCGTAGTACGCCTTCACGTCGTCGGTAAAGCAACTGCGCACCTGATCGGACAAACCGCGATCCAGTCCCTGAAAGTAGCGCGCGAGCACGGCCTTGATCGCAGCCTGGTCAATCACGTATTGCATGTCGATGCGGGGTGTCGTCATGGTTCGGGGATGGTATCGTAAGTTATTGTTTTTAATGATATTTTTATTCAGGCTTGATGCCCGCTTCTTCCATCACGCGCGCCCAGCGCGCGTACTCCGATTGGATGAAGGCGGAAAACGCCTCCGGTGTCGCGCTCGCCTGCAGCTCGACGCCCTGCCCCGCAAAGCGCTTGCGGATATCCGGCGCCTGCGTGAACTTCACGATTTCCGCATGCACGCGCGCCAGCATCTCCGGCGGCGTGGCGGCAGGCGCGAGCATGCCGTTGAAGATGCTCGCCTGAAAGCCGGGCACCGTTTCGCTGATCGCCGGCACCTCGGGTAACAACGCGCTGCGCGCGGCACTGGTGACACCCAGCGCGCGCAGACGCCCGCCGCGTACATGCTGCAGCGAGGTGCTGACATTATCGAACTTCACCGGCACCTGCCCGCCCAGCAGATCAATGATCGCCGGGCCGTCGCCGTTGTAGGGAATGCGCATCACGCGCACGCCGGCCGTGCGGCTGAACAGTGCCAGCGCCAGGTGCGAGCCGGAGCCGTTGCCCGAGGTGGCGCAATTCAGTTCGCCCGGCCGCGCCCTCGCCAGCGCGATGAACTCGCGCACGCTCTTCACCGGAAGCGAGGGATGCACCACCAGCAACTGCGGCAGCGTCGCGATGTGACTGACACCGGCGAAATCGCGCACCGGATCGTACGGCGGATTGCGCATCATGCGCGGTGCCACCAGCGCGCTTTGCGCCACCATGATGTAGGTGTAGCCATCGGGCGCGGCGCGCGCAACGCTGCCAAAGCCGATGGTGCTGTTGGCGCCGGGCCGGTTCTCGACAAACATGCGCTGGCCAAGGCCCGCGCTCACCTTGTCGGCGACGGAACGCCCCACCATGTCCAGATTGCCGCCCGGTTGCACCGAGACCACAAGACGGATTGGCCGCGTCGGGTAGGGCTGCGCCGCAGCAGGTGCAAGCATCGCGCTGCCCGCCGCGAATGCGATCAGCACACGCGGCGCGGTGCCTGTCATGGATGGCTTCATCGATCCCTCCGTCACGCGCTGCGGCACTGCACGCTCAATCCGCCTTCGCGCCGGCAATCTTCACCACCTTCGCCCACTTGGCGATTTCGCTGCGAATGAACGCCGCGAACGCCTCCGGCGTGATGCCGCCAGGTGTGGTGCCCTCGGCGGCCAGACGTTTTTGCACGTCAGGCGCCTGCAGCGCTTTGGCGATTTCGCTGTGCACCCGCGTGACAATGGCGCGCGGCGTGCCGGCCGGCAGTACCACGCCCTGCCACGAGATCGCCTCGAAACCCGGTATCGCGGCTTCGGCGATCGTGGGTATCTCGGGTGCAATGGCGAGGCGCTGCGCGCCCGTGACTGCCAGCGCGCGCAGACGGCCGGCGCGCACCTGCGTCAGCGCCACCTGCACCTGGATGCAGCTCATCTGTACTTCGCCGCCGAGCAGCGCCGTCACCTGACCGGCTGCGCCCTTGTACGGCACATGCGCCATGTCGATCCCCGCCATCGACTTCACCAACTCCTGCGACAGATGGTTGCCGCCGCCGCTGCCTGCCGACGCATAGTTGATTTTCCCCGGCGACGCTTTGGCGAGCGCGATGAATTCCTTCAGTGTTGCGGCCTTCACGCCGGGGTGCACCGTAAACAGATACGGACTGAGCGTGGTGGTGGTCACCGGCACAAAATCGCGCAGCGGATCGTACGGCAGCTTGCGATACATGCTGACGTTGGTGGCCAGCGTGCTGATGCTGCCGGCAAACAGTGTGTAGCCGTCGGGTGGCGCCTTGGTGGCAATCACCGCGGCCACAATGCCGGCGCTGCCCGGCCGGTTGTCGACGATCACCTGCTGGCCGGTGCTTTCGGTGATCTTGTGGCCCAGCGTGCGCGCAATCATGTCGTTGCCCCCGCCGGCGCCGAAGCCGACGATGAAGCGAATGGGTTTGGTGGGATAGTCCTGCGCTCCCGCCACCCCCGCCAGCGCGGCGCCCAGGGTCACCAACAGTGCCGCAGCACCGCCCCACCTGGACGGGCGCCATCTCCCCGTTGTTTTGAAACGCATCGCGACTATCCTATGCCGCGGATTCAAGAATCTCGTACACCTGCTCCACGCTGGTGATCTTGCGCGGATTGCTGTGCAGCCAGGCGTCGTGCATCGCGTGTTCCGCGATCATCGGGAACTGCTCGCGGGTGACGCCAACGTCCGTTAGACGCCCCGGCTGTCCCAAGCCTGCCACGAATGCCGCGATCACATCCGCCGCATCCTCGCCGGGATGGCCCATCGCTTCGGCCACCAGCTTCTGGCGTTCATGATTGACCGAGCGGTTGTAACGCAGCACCGGCGCCAGCATCACGCACGAGGTGTGGCCGTGCGCCACGTCACAGCTGCCGCCCAGCACGTGGCCGATGGCGTGACTTGCGCCCATGTTGATACCCGTCTGCCGCCCGGCCATCGCCAGCCATACCGCGAGTTGGCAATCGAGGCGCGCATCGAGATCGTCCGGATGCGCCTTGACGCGCGGCAGGCCCTGGCTCAGCAGCTTCAGCGCATGCAGGAAACTCGCGTCGCTCACGGGATTGGAACTGCCGGAGCATATCGCCTCGGTGGCGTGATCGATGGCGCGCACGCCCGTCGACAGCCACACCCACAGCGGCGTATGCAGCGTGGGTGCCGGATCGAGAATGACCACGCGCGGAATATGCAGCGGATGCCGGAAACTCTGCTTCACCTTGCGCCGCGTGTCGGTGCAGCCGCCCGAGGACTGAAACTCGCCGCCCGACAGCGTGGTGGGAATCGCGATCTGGCGCACCTTCGGTCCGTCGAATTCCGGAATCTTGCGCGTGCCGTCGGTGTTGACGACCGCCCGATAGGCATCGAGTTCCTCGTAGCGCGTAACGTTGTGCCGCAGGCAAAGCTGCACCAGCTTGCCGGCATCGGTGAGTGAGCCGCCGCCGAAGGTGACGATGAGATCGGCGCCCGCCGCGCGCGCCGCCGCCGCCGCTTCCAGCACCGCGTCGCGCGGCGTATGCGAGGGCATGCGGTCATACAGCCCGGCAAAGCGACCGCCCAGCGCGTCGCGCACCTTCGCCACTTCGCCGGTGCTGCGATTCATGGTGCCGCTGACCATCAGGAATACACGCTGAGCCTTTAGACGCTCGGCCTCCGCAAGCAACGCCTGCGCCGCCGGCTGGCCGTAGACAATGCGTTCTATCGCGGTGAAGGTAAACATTCCCGAGAACATGGCTTTCTCCTGATTTTTGATTACGCCACGCGCATGCGTTCGATCAACCCCGCGTCGGGGTCCTTGCCCAGTCCCGGCCCCTGTGGCACGGCAAAATCACCATTCTTGGGAATGATCTGTTCGCCGAACGGGGTCTCGGCAAAGTCGCAGTAGTAGCGTTCGATCGGGATCTCGCGCGCGCTCGCCGCGCACACGTGGATCGACGCCAGCAGGCCCGGGCCGAAGTACGGCGAATGCGGCACCACCACCACGCCATTGGCTTCACCCAGCGCGAAGATCTTGCGCATTTCGGTGACGCCGCCGATCTTGGTGATGCTCGGCTGGGCAATGCCCACCGCGCCGGCGTCGAACAGGCGCTTGAATTCCATGAAATTTGAAATGTTTTCGCCGGCGGCGATTGGCGCCGTGCTGACGGCACGCAGGCGCGCAAGGCCGCTGTGGTCATCCGGCGGGTAGATCGGTTCTTCGATCCACGCCAGCTTCATCTCTGCCCATTCGCGCGAAATGGCGATCGCCTCATCCACGGTCCACGGGCACGAGCAATCGACCATCAGCGGCACCTTGTCGCCGCACACGTTTTTGGCGGCGCGCACGATGTCGGTCTTGTTTTCGTGCAGCTTGATGTAGCGGTAGCCACGATCGATCGCTTCTCTGGTCTTGCGCTCGACCACTTTGGCGTCGCCATAGCGCAGCAGGCTCGCATACGCAGGCAGCGTGGCGCGCGCGCTGCCGCCCAGCAGTTGGTACAGCGGCTGCCCCGCGCGCTTGGCGGCGATATCCCACAGCGCGATGTCGAGCCCGGAAATGGCGAAGACGGTCGGTCCGCTGCGGCCGGTGTTGTAGAGGCCGCGGTGCAGGTCGGCCTGAATCTGCGCGATCTGCGACGGATCCTTGCCCACCACGCGCGGGGCGATGATTTGCGCAATGGCAGTACAAGTGCTTTGCCAGCCGGCGTTGGAAAACGCCTCGCCCCAGCCGGTGACGCCGTCGTCGGTTTCCACCTTGACCAGCACGGTGTGCACATCATTTTTGGGCGCGCCGCTGGCCTGCGGCACGGCACCGTCCAGCACCAGCGGCGTGCGGATGAGAATGGGTTCCACGCGGGTGATTTTCATCGGACTATTCCTGAGTGTTGAAGAGAGATTTGCCTGCGGTGGTGTAAACAGCAGGCCTTGCGAAAGCGGCAGTGTAAACGGGAAACCCGGAATTGGGCATGGATCGCGTGCCCCCGCACATGACCGCGCTTGACATGGCCGCGTGCCGCGCCGCACGATGCGCCGACCGCCACAACGTGAAACGACGTCACCCCATGCTCGTCCAAATCGCTATTTTTCTGTTTGCCGCCATGATCGCGGTGCCGCTGTCGCGCAAGCTGGGGCTGGGCGCGGTACTCGGCTACCTTGGCGCGGGCATGATCATCGGGCCCTGGGGCCTGGCGCTGATCGACGACGTCGAAACGATGCTGCATGTCTCCGAATTCGGCGTGATCCTGCTGCTGTTCATAATCGGGCTGGAGCTGCAGCCGTCGCGACTGTGGGTGCTGCGCAAGCAGGTGTTCGGCCTGGGGTCTGCGCAGGTGCTGATCACCGGACTGGTGCTGGGAGCCATCGCGTTGGCGCTGGGCTGGACCTGGCAGGCAGCGCTGGTCACCGGGCTCGGACTCGCGCTTTCATCCACGGCCTTTGTGTTGCAAACCCTGGCCGAGAAAAAGCAGCTCACCACGCGCCACGGGCGCGAGGGCTTTGCCATCCTGCTGTTTCAGGATCTGGCGGTGATCCCGCTGTTGGCATCGCTGCCATTTCTGGCACATTCGCTGAGCGCGCAAACCGCCACGGCGCGCGGCGGCAGCGGCTGGCTGGATGCCGCCAAGGCCGTGGGCATTATTGCGGCGCTGATTTTTTCCAGCCGCTTTCTGATTCGCCCGTTGTTTCGCGCGGTGGCCACGCACGGCGGGCGCGAAATTTTCACCGCGACCGCGCTGTTTCTGGTGGTCGGTGTCACGCTGCTGATGGACGTCGCGGGGCTGTCCGCCTCCCTCGGCGCTTTTCTCGCCGGCATGCTGCTGGCCGACTCGGAATACCGCCACGAACTCGAAGCCAACATCGAGCCCTTCAAGGGATTGCTGATGGGCCTGTTCTTCATCGCGGTGGGCATGTCGGCCAATCTCGGCCTGCTGGCGCAGCAGCCGCTGCAGATCGCCACCATTGTCGCGGGCATGATCGCGATCAAGTTCGTCCTGCTCTATGTCATCAGCCGCGTCACGGGCACGGCCGCGCCCAGCGCGCGCAAGCTGGCATTGGCGCTGGCGCAGGGGGGTGAATTCGCATTTGTGCTGTTCGCCGCGGCGGCGGCCGCGGGCATCATCGCCGCCGCGGTATCGCAGCTGCTGGTGGTGGCCGTGACGGTGTCGATGCTGATCGCACCGCTGTTGTTTGTGCTTGAAGACAAGGTGCTGGCGCCGGCGCTGGATCACAAGGATACGCGCGAGTTCGACACCATCGAAGCGCCGCAGGGCCATGTGGTCATTGCCGGCTACGGCCGCGTGGGGCAGATCGTGGCACGCGTGCTGTCGCTGAAGGGCATTCCCTTTGTTGCGCTGGAAAAGGATGCCGATCAAGTGGATACCGTACGCCGCTTCGGCGGCAAGCTGTATTTCGGCGACGCCACGCGCGTGGAGTTGTTGCACGCCGCCAACGTCGGCAATGCGCGCCTGTTTGTGCTGGCAATCGATGATCCGGAGGATTCAGTGAAGTGCGCCGAGCGGGTGCTGCATCATTTTCCCGGCGTCACGATCATTGCGCGCGCACGAAACCGCTCTCACGCGCATCGCCTCGCGGATATGGGTGTGTTGCGCTATTACCGCGAGACCTGGCATAGCAGTCTGGAGATGGCGCTGCAGAGCCTGCTGCAGTTGCGCGTGTCACCTTCCGACGCCGCCATCGCCATTGCCAAGTTCCGGGATCACGACCTCGCGCTGCTCAAACGCCAACACGCCATTTACACCGATGACAATAAGCTGATGCAAAGCACGCGCGAGGCGAGCGAGGAATTACTGTCGCTGTATGAGGCCGATCGTGTGGAAGTTCGCGCAGAACAATAAAATTATTTAAAATCAAATACTTACATTATTCCGCTGTAGCCCACGACGGCGGTGCGGGCGCAAGGGTGTAAGCATCCTCACGTAGGGCGGCAAAGTGCATCAGTGTGCGACAGTACGTGGCACGCGGCGACTATAATGTCCACAACACGGAACATACTGTGTTGCGAGTCACCGTCAAAACACAATCAACCACCCACTGGAGGAGCACCATGAAATCGATTCAGATCTTTGCGGCAGGTATTGCAGGGTTGCTGTGCGCCGCAAGCGTTGCCTGGTCGCAGGCGTATCCCACCAAGCCGGTGCGGGTGATCGTGCCCTTTCCGCCGGGCGGTGCGAACGACATCATCGCCCGTGTCGTGTTTCCGAAGCTGTCCGAGCAGATGGGCGGCAAAACATTCCTCATTGATAACCGCTCGGGCGCGGGCGGCACCGTTGGCACGGCTGTGGTGGCGCAAAGCCCGCCCGACGGTTACACCTTGTTGGTGCAATCCGCTGCCTCGCACGTTTCCAACGCGCACCTCTACAAGAAACTCTCCTATGACCCGGTCCGCGATTTCGTCGGCATATCGCCGCTCGGCCGCTTGGTGACGGTGCTGACCGTGCATCCCTCGATGCCATTACACTCCGTCAAGGATTTCCTTGCGCTGGCGAAGAAGCAGCCGAAGGCAATCCTGTTCGGCCATGCGGGCCAGGGCAGTTTCATCCACCTGAACACGGTCTATCTGGAAAACAAGACAGGCATCTCTGTCACCCAGGTCCCGTTCAAAGGCGGCGGTCCAGCAACCGTGGGCCTGATCTCCGGGGAAACCCAGGGCATGCTCGCGGGCATTGGCGATATCATCGAGCACATCAAGGCCAAGCGCGCGCGTCCGCTGGGCGTCAGCACCGACGAACGGGTGAAAATGCTGCCGAATGTACCCACGATAGCGGAAACCATCCCGGGTTACGAAATTTCAACCTGGGTCAGCCTGCTGGCACCGGCAGGAACACCCAAGGCCATTGTCAATCAGCTGAATACCGAGCTGGGCAAGGTACTGCGCGACCCCGGCGTTATGTCGAGACTGAGCGACGTGGCGTACGACGCCATCTACCGGTCATCGGACGTTCTCGACAAACGCCTCAAAGCAGATTACGAAACCATCGGCAATTTGTTCCGCAAGGCCGGCGTACAAGCCAATTAAAGGACAACAAACACCATGCTTAAAATCTGGGGACGCAATACCTCATCGAACGTGCAGAAGGTGATCTGGGCGCTGGGCGAAATGAAGCTGCCGTTCGAGCGTATCGATGTCGGCGGCGCGTTCGGCAAGACCAGGGACGATTTTTATCTGGCGATGAATCCGAATTCGCTGGTGCCGACGCTGGAAGAGGAAGACGGCTTCACGCTGTGGGAATCGAACTCGATCATCCGCTATCTCGCGGGCAAGCATGCGAACCGCACGCTCGAACCTGCCGACATCAGGGTGCGCGCCTCGGCGCAAAAGTGGATGGATTGGCAGCTGTCGGTGCTGGGACCGGCAATCACCCCCGTATTCTGGGGACTGATTCGCACCCCGGCCGAACAGCGTGACGCCAAGGCGATTGCGGCGGGCAAGGAAAAAACCATCGCCGCGGCGAAGATCATGGATGCCCAACTGGGCAAGACGCAGTTTCTTGCCGGCGATGATTTTTCATACGGCGACATACCTGTCGGCATCATGATCTACCGCTACATGCAGCTGATTCCGGAACGCCCGGCAACACCCAACCTCGACCGCTGGTATGCCGCGATCTCGTCGCGCGCGGCATTCAAGGAACAGGTGGCCGTGGTGCCACTGTCCTAGTACAACAACACTTAAGTTTCGAGACTTGTTGAACCTGCCTCAACCTGGCGCCTTCCTCCGCGTGCGGGGGAAGGCTGGGATGGGGGCAAGTGGCGGCGCGGCAGCGCAACGCCGATGACCACCGCCATATCCTGCCACTTCGATTCGGGCGCCATCGAGGTTGTCAGCGCCACGCATACCGGGGCCACGGCCGCATTCGGGCTGCATATCTGCAAGGATTCGCACGCCGACTTCCGGCAGTGATTTCACTTTCGATTGTCGGGCGCGCGCGGCCTCGCCTGCACCTATCCGCAGGGCGGACCGGATTATCGCGCGGTTGCGTCGTACGACCGCTCGCACCGGTTCCGCGTGCCGACCCGCTAGCACGGCGGCGTGATGACGGTCGAACATACGCCCCTGCACGACGCGATCTGGTATGCCTACTTCGAACCCTGCTCGCTGGAGCGCCACCAGCGGTTGATCGGCCGCGCCGGCGATTCGCCGCTGGGGCGCATCGAGCGCCTCGGCGCGAGCGTGGAGGGACGTGGCCTCGATCTGGTCACCATCGGCAACGCCGGGGGGCGGCAAAAAAACGCTTTGGATCATCGCCCGCCAGCATCCGGGCGAAACCATGGCCGAGTGGTTTGTCGAAGGCATGATCGAACGCCTGCTGGATCGGTCCGATCCGGTCGCGCGCAGCCTGCTCGGCGCGGCGGTGCTGCACCTCGTGCCGAACATGAACCCGGATGGCAGCGTGCGCGGCAATCTGCGCACCAACGCCGCCGGCGCGAACCTGAATCGCGGATGGGCCAATCCGAGCCGGGAGTCGAGCCCCGAAGTATTTGTGGTGCGCGAGCGTATCCGGCACACCGGCGTCGATGCGTTCATCGACGTGCACGGCGACGAGGACCTGCCCTATCTGTTTGTCGCGGGCGGCGAAATGCTGCCGGGCTTCACACCGGTTCAAGCCGCGGCACAAAGCGCGTTCATCGGCGACTTCAAGCATGCCAGCCCGGATTTTCAGGACGTGCATGGCTATGCCCCCGGCAAATATCGCGAGGATGCGCTGCAGCTGGCGTCAAAGTGGGTCGGCCAAACCTTCGGCTGCCTGTCGCTCACGCTGGAGATGCCGTTCAAGGACAACGCCGATCTGCCTGACATGGAGGTGGGCTGGAACGGCGAGCGCAGCCGCAAGCTGGGTGCAGCGATGCCGGGGCCGCTGCTGGCGCGCGTAAAGGATTCATGAAGCGATAGCCGGCGCGGCGCTGCCCTCACTTGCGTTCCGCGGGCGGCAATGTCGACTGATATTCGACGACATTACTCCATGGTGTCTCTCTGCCAAATAGCACTACGCCTTTGACGCGATAGAAGCACTGGAGCGTTACGAAATTGAACGCTGACTCCCACGCTTTGGCAGTGCCTTCGTAGACGGTCTGCGGACTCAAAAAGAGTGGAGTGAGAGCGCATTCCAGCACGTATTTCTCAACCAGCCCCGGATACGACCAGCGGAGCGTGTGCGTAAACGGATTCTTCCCGTCGACTTCCAGCACCGGTGCATTCACCGGTCCTGCCAGGGGCGCAAAATAATTTCCCCAATGCGCAGACAAACTGCCGAGCACACCCACCAGCACGGGTTCACTCCATGCGCTGTCCGATCTGAAGACGCCGCCGATTGCGCGCACCCGATACTTTCTTGTTGCCAGCATGGGGGGACGATACCGTGCTTCTGTACCGCGATACACGATGGTGTCAGCCGCGGAAGGGGTCTCCGGATCGCACTTGACCTCGTACGACATTGCGCCTTTTACGGGCGGCCAGGCGATCGTTCTATCGGGATCAACCGCCGCGACGGGCGTGTCCAGTGGAAGTTTCCAGTCCGACAGATTGAAACTAGCCAGCGTGGACGCGAGCCGGGGTGTCGTCAGGCTGGCGTTTTCATCGTCGGGTTTGATTTCAGGATCGAGACCGAGAAACATCGCGTCGTACCGGGAAAGACGTTTGACGTCGACCGTTCTTCCGGAGATCCCGGCAAGGATGCCGTCGACGTGTTGTTTTCGATCCGACGCGCCAATCGCTTTGGGCGCGACTTTGTTGTAGTTCGACAGAACCTTGTCCGCTTGCGCTGAAAACTGATTCGCGGGCAATGGCGCGGGATGTCTGCGCTTGAATTCCGCAAACAATGAAGCGAAATCGGGCAACCCGGCAACCGCCGCAGCGGGTTTGACCTTGCGCACCAACTTCAGTTGTTTGATCAGCCGGTCAAGACCTGCCTCGATGTCGGCAAAATCGATCTGGGTAAAGCGCTCGATCAACGTCGGCGGCGCGGCGCCGGCTTCAATAATGGCCGGCACCAGTTTTTCCGGCTTGCCCCTGTTGATGTAGGAATAGTGCGCCTGTTCGATCTCCTCGCGCACCGGCTTCGATCTGAGCGCGTGCCGGGAAATCAGAACGATGAAAACATCCGACCGGGTGATCCACTCCAGCACCTGTTCCCAACTCGGCTTTCCGAAAATTTCGGTGCGCCCGAACTGAAACACCTCCGCCCCGGCGCCATCCATCTCCCGAAACACCGTGTTGGCCGCCGGCAAGTCTTCCGTGGCGTAACTGATGAAGACCTTCAAGATCCTGCTCCAAATGGACGCATATCGAATTTCAGTTGTCAGCCGCAAGCAATCTATCCCCGGAGGCGTCGAGGGTCAAGCGGGTGAGACAACTCCCTGTCGGCGTGCACCCCATGCCGCACGCGGGCTCCGGCGCAAACTTACCAGACCGCACCTCATTGACGGCTCGCCGATCCCCGGATAGATTCGGGCTGCTGCAAAATCATTTGCAAGCAACTGATTCTTTCCTCGTCCGAAATCCTGCAGGAGATATAGGTATCGTGCATGCTGTCACAGGTTGGTGGCGTTTGATCTGGCTCGTCGGAGCCGCTTTTTTCCTGCAATCACAGGCGAACGCCCAGGACTGGCCGACGCGCCCCGTGCGCATCCTGATCGGCTTCTCGCCCGGCAGTTCTACTGACTTCACGGCCCGCACCATAGGCCCCAAGCTGTCAGAACTGTGGAAGCAGCCCGTGGTATTCGAAAATCGCTCCGGCGCGGGCGGCGCGCTCGCCAATGCCATGGTGGCCAAAGCGACACCCGACGGCCACACGCTGAGCATGATCTCGGCCTCGTTCGTGGCCAATACGGTGCTCACGGCAAAATCGCCGTACGATCCGGTCAAGGATTTTGTCGCCGTGGCGCAGGTCGGCTATTCGACCAGCGTGATCGTGACATCGGTCTCGCCCGGCATCAGGTCGCTCAAGGATCTGATTGCGGCGGCCAATGCCAGCCCGCCAGGCAAGTTCTTTTTTGGCTCCACCGGCGCCGGCAGCGGCACGCATATGACCACCGTGCGCTTCAACATGGCTGCCGGCATCAAGCCGCAACATGTCGCCTACAAGGGGCAATCCGAGTTGATTATCGAGATTGTCACCGGGCGCGTGCATTACGGCATTCCCGGTTTGGGCGCCGCGCTGGGCATGATCAAGGACCGCAAGCTGGTGCCGCTGGCGGTGGTGACGCCCAAGCGCGCGTCACAGCTTCCGGACGTGCCCACGGTACTCGAGATACTGCCAAACTTTGAACGCGACGCAACCCATGGCCTGATGGCGCCGGCAGGCACGCCCCGGCGCGTACTCGACAAGATCAGCCGCGACCTCGCGCGCGTGCTCGAGATGCCCGACGTGCAAAAGCAGTTCGCCGCGATCAGTTTCGTTCCGGCTCACATCGGGCCGGAGGAATACCAGAAGCTGATTGTCCGACTGCTGGCCGGCTTCCAGCGCGTGGCGCGCGAAGCCGGCCTGAGAAAATAACAGCAGAATCCGCGCCGGCGCCGGCGCCGGCGCGCCACCACGGCAAGGCGCGCCCGGTTATTTCCGCCGCACGGGCGTGCCGATCGAGGCGCCCGAATCCACCACGATCACCTGGCCGGTGACGGCGTCCGCGCTCTCGATCAGCCATACCACCGTGGCGGCGATGTCCTCGGGATTGACGCGGCGCTTGAGCGGCGTGGAATTGGCGAAGTTGGTGAACTGGGCCTCGTACTTTTCCTCGCCCAGGTGTTCGCGCCACCAGCGCCCGGTGACCATCGCCGGACACACCACGTTGGTGCGGATTTCCGGACCCAGGTTGCGTGCAAATGACAGGCTCATGGCATTGAGCGCCGCTTTCGAAGTGGCGTACGCCACCGAACTGCCGGTGCCGCGTATGCCGGCGCCGGAGGAAATGTTGACAATGGCGCCCCGGCCGCCCGCCTTCATGTGCGGCACCACGGCGCGCGTCATCTGCCACGGCCCCACCACGTTAACGCGGTAGACGTGGAGGAAATCGTCGCTCGAGAGCGCTTCAAGATCCGCATGATCGGCGAACTTCGTGGTGCCCGCCGAGTTGACCAGCGCGTCGATGCGTCCCCACTTCGCCATGGCCTCTGCGGCCATGCGGCGGCAATCCGCGTCTTCGGCGACATTGGCCTTGCACAGCAGGGCCTGCCCGCCCGCTTCCTCGCAGGCCTTGGCCACCGCCTTCGCGTTGTCGACGCGGCTTGAATAATTGATGACGATGTTCCAGCCGTGGCGGGCGAGCAGCACCGCGCTTGCGGCGCCGATACCGGAACCCGAGCCGGTGATGATTGCGACGTTTCCTGCTGTCATGCTCTTCACTCCTTGTTATGCCGTACATACGGCGGTGGCAGCCGCATCCTGCGACCGTGATTATCCATGTCGACTACGAGAATCTGCCCGCCGTGACCTCATCGTGAATCGTGCTCAAAAACGGCAAGGCAAAATGAATCACCGGGAAGCCGCCGGGCAGCGCCGCGACCTCCATCGCCTCCACCGCCTCGCGCACGCTGGCACCCTCACGCACGGCGCGGCGCAGATGGCCGTCCAGCGTAGGGAATGCACGATAGGCCAACACTGCGGACGCAACCAATTCTCGTATTTTCACCGGCAACGCGGGGGCAGCCGGCGTCCAGATCGAGGCCGTGAGCTTCTGGTGTGCGCCCTCGAAGTCAGGGTCCATGGCATCCAGCCACGCCCATTCACGCATGCCGCGCGACACGGCACCGCTGGCCGCGGGCGCATCGTCCAGGGCCATTGTCGCGCCGGCCGGCTGCGCCGCATCACCGAGAATTTTGTCGCCGTATTCCTCATGCAGCGCGATCATGAAGGGCAGCGCGTAATGCAGCGCGGGAAATCCGCCGAGTATGGCAGCCACCTCGAATGCTTCCACCACTTCGCGCAGGGTCGCGCCTTCCGCCAGGGCGCGGCGCAGATGCACGTCGATGCTGGGATAACTGCGACAACCCAGTATCACGGCCGCGATGATTTCGCGGTACTTGACCGCCAACGCGGGCGCAGCGGGTGTCCACACCACGACGGCCAGGTTGCACCGCGCATTCTCGAAAGCGGGATCGATCCGCGCCAGCCACTCAAATTCCCGCAACGCATGCGGCGGCGTGCCTGAAACGGGGGCGTTGCGGTTTGCGTCAGCCACCATGGCCTCCTGGATTCATTCGCTGGCGATTGACGTTCGCCGGGCATGCACGCGCGACGTTCACCACGCTAATCCAGCCTTACCCCTGCCGCCTTGATAATCTTGCCCCAGGTGGCGGTCTCTTCGCGAATGAAGGCGGCGAACTGTTGCGGTGTGGTGGAACGGGTTTCGGCACCCTGCGCCATCAGACGCTGCGCGACGTCAGGCGCGTTGATGGCTTTCACCAGTGCGGCATGCAGTTTGGCGGCAATGTCTTTGGGCGTGGCCGCGGCCACCACCACGCCGTACCAGTTGTCGGCACGCACGCTCGGATAGCCGACTTCGGTCATTGTCGGTACGTCCGGCAGCGCGGCCTGACGCTTGGCGGTGGCCACCGCCAACGCGCGCATCTTGCCCGCCTTCACGTGCGGCAGCAGCACCGGCACGTCGAGGATCGTCAGTTGCACGTGTCCGCCCAGCAGGTCCGACACGGTGGGCGCGGCGCCCTTGTACGGCACATGCGTGAATTCAATGCCCGCGGCACCACGAAACGATTCCACCGCCAGATGCGGCATGCCGCCGTTGCCGGTGGAGCCGTAGATGATTTGCCCGGGTTTGGATTTCGCGAGCGCCACCAGTTCCTTGACGGATTTCACCGGCAGCGACGGATGCACCACCAGCATCTCCGGCACGGTAACGGCGAGCGTGAGCGGCGCGAGTTCCTTGTGCACATCCATCGGCAGTTTGGCATACAGATTGGGCGCAAACGTCAGCACGCCGGTGCCGGCGAAATACATCGTATAGCCATCGGGCGGCGCGGTGCGCGCCACGTGTTCGGCGGCGATCATGCCGCTGACGCCGGCGCGGTTGTCCACGATGACCTGCTGGCCGATGACCTCGGTCATTTTTTGCGCGATGCTGCGCGCGAAAAAATCCGCCGGGCCGCCGGCCGGAAAACCCACCACCAAACGCAGCGGCCTCGAGGGAAAATTCGCCGTCTGCGCGAGAGCAAGCGTACTGACAGAAAGGGCCGCGGCCAACGCGCCGCAGCGCACCAAGCAATGCATAAACGCCTCCGAAACTGGGATTGGAAAACCGATTGAGGACAAAAAGAGGCCGTATCATACTTGCTGCTTGCGGCGGCGCCTCGCGCATCGCGGCTCATCTTTTATTTGTCCATAAAAATTTATTTAAAAACAAATAGTTATGATAAATCACTCTCGAAAGCACGCCATCCCCTGCAGACAGTGGCTCACCGCGTTGCCGGCGGTGGCTGCGCTATTTGGCGCCGCAGCCCACGCCCAGCGCGCCGACGAATACCCCTCGCGTGCGGTGCGTGTCGTGATTCCGTTTTCACCCGGCGGCCCGCCGGATGTGATCGGCCGGCCCTTGCTGCAAAAGCTGTCCGAGTCGCTGCACCAATCCTTCGTGTTCGACAACCGCCCCGGCGCCAGCGGCACGCTCGGCACCGAGTTGGTGGCGAAAAGCCCCAAGGACGGCTACACGCTGCTATACACCACCGGCTCGCACAACACCAACACGCTGTTGATCCGCAAGCTGCCCTACGATGCGCGCCGCGATTTCATGCCGATCTCGCAGATCACGCTGTCGTACGGGCAGGTGATGGTGGTGCATCCGTCGCTGCCCGCCAAAACGCTGCCGGCGTTTATTGCGTTGGCGCGCGCGCGGCCGGGCAGTCTGCATTTCGGGTCGGCCGGTGTCGGCAACATCACCCACTTGTCGGGCGAAATGCTGATGGCGGCAACCGGCATCAAGCTCATACATGTGCCGTACAAGGGCGCGGCGATCGCGCAGAACGATCTGCTCGGCGGGCACATCGAGTTGATGTTCCCCAGCCTGTCGCAGATCGGTCCGATCATTCGGGCGGGCAAGGTGCGCGCCATCGCGCTCGGCGGCCCGATACGCGCGCCGCTGTTGCCCGACGTGCCAACCTTCGCCGAACACGGCCACCCGCAAGTCGATACCCCGGGCTGGCAGGCGATGTGGGCTCCCGCCGGCACGCCACGCGAGCGCATCGCACGCCTTAGTGGCGAAATCGTGCGCATTCTCAAGACACCGGACATGCGTAAACGCATCGAGGATTCCGGCCTGCGCCCCATCGGCAGCACAGCGGAGGAATTCTCCGCGTTTATCGAACGCGATTTTGCGTTTTTTGAGAAAGCGATCCGGGCCGCAAAGATCGAGCCGCAGTAACACCTGCCGGCGGGGTTTTATTCCAGGTCGATACGTGATGGCGCCGGCTTGCCATGTCAGTATTCCAGCGTAGAATCATTTGGCGTCTCCGCTTTTTTTACGGCCTACAGGAGTAGCCACCATGAACCCGATTACCCGCTTTGCCATTACCGTGCTGCTGATGCTAAGCGCACTCGCCGGCTGCGCGCTGCCCGGCGCCATCGCTGTCAACACCACCAACGCCGACGAACTGCAGCGCAAGCTGGGCAAGCCCTCGGAAACACTCGCCAATCCTGCCGGCGGTGAGTTCTGGGACTATGCCTACGGCCCCGAAGGCACCGAAACATGGCGCTTCGCCATCGATGGCAGCCGCATGGTTCGCAGCAAGGAGCAATTGCTGACGCATCAACGTCTCGACAAAGTCATTCCAGGCGCCACCACCGAAGCCCAGGTACGCGAACTGCTCGGCAAACCCGGTCAGATAATGCGCCTGTCCCAAGGTCCCGTGTGGGAGTGGCGCGTCAGCCTGAAGCCAACGCCAGGCCACTACTTTGTGAGCTTTGACCAAAAAGGGGTGGCCGCGTCCAAAGGCATCGTTAGGGATTTCCACGCCGACGGCGACGATTTCGGCGGCGCCCCCTGATCGTCGCCGCATGGCGACCCGTCAACTGCCGCTTCCAGGATGAGCGGCATTGCACCCACGCGGGCCGCACCGCCACCGCCGCAATGGCATGCCGAGGCGGACATACTGATCGCGGGCGCCGGCGTTGCCGGCTGCTTTGCGGCCATCGCAGCGCACGATGCGGGAGCGCGCAACATCCTGTTGCTGGAAAAAACCGCCACTGCAGGCGGCTCCGGCCGTTACGCCTCGGGCACCATCCTCGCCGCCGGCACGGTACTGCAACAGCAGCATAACATTGAGGATTGCGCCGAGTTGTGGTACCGCGAGGCGATGGCGGCCGCGGAAAACGGCGTCGACGCGCGCATCACTCACAAACTGATCGACGCCGCCACCGAGGTCTTCAACGTGCTGTGGGCGGCGGGCATGCGCTGGTCGCACATTGACGCGCTGCCTGGCTACAGCGCGCCGCGCGCGTATCGCGAACCCAATGGCGGCGAAAAGCTGATGAACATCGTGCTGGCGGAAGTCGCCAAACGGCGCGCCATCCATCTGCAGTACGAGACGCGCATTACACGGTTGTACGTGCGCCACCATGACAGCGCGGGTGCGCAGGAGGAAGTGGTTGGCGTCGCATGCGTGACGGCCGACGGAGCCTTGCGCAACATCAACGTCAAACAAGCCGTCGCGCTGTGCACCGGCGATTTCGCCGCCAATCCGGCGTACATCGAAAGCCACTTTCCGGCGCTGAAAAACACCCGCTTCGTGGGCAACCCTGGCAACACCGGCGACGGCATCCGCATCGCGCAGCGGCTGGGCGCCGACATCACCGGCTTTACGCCGCAGGGCCATCCGCACTGCGTGGAAGTCGCGCCCGGCCAGGTGATATTGTGGCCGCGCTACGAATTTCTGGCTCAGGCGGGCGCGATACTGGTGAACGGCGACGGCCGGCGCTTCTGTGACGAGCCGGTCAAGGGCTACTACGTGCCGCTGTTTGCGGAAGTGCAAAAGCAGCAGGGCCGCTACGCCTGCATGTTCGATGCCGCCATGGCCAAAACCATCATCGGCGACCCGCACTTTGAAACCACCTTCCGCGGCAAATCCTCGCTGTTCACCGAGGGCCTCGACGGTAAAGGCTACCTTATCCAGAAAGCCGACAGCGTCGAAGAACTCGCACACAAACTTGGCCTCAACGCCGATGGACTCCAAGCAACCGTCGCCGCCTACAATGCCATGGCGGCCAACGGCGAAGACACTGCATTCAACCGTGACCCGCAGTACCTGATCAAATTCGCCTCGCCGCCCTACTACGGCTGGCGCGGCCTGATCGGCGTCACCACCACCCGCGGTGGCCTGCGCATGGACGCTGAAGCGAGAATCCTCGACGCCGAATGCCAACCGATACCCCGGCTCTACGGCGCGGGCAGCACCATCGGCGGCTACACCAACGAGACCGGATACCGCAGCGGCTGGCACCTCACCAACGCGTTCGCGTTCGGCCTCGTCGCGGGCAGGAACATGGCGGCGCAGACGCCCTGGGTTATCGGCACCTGAAGCGCAGGTAGGAATATTTTATAAGTCATTGTTTATGATACCGTTTTTTAGGATTCCGTCGCTCGTCACGCTGCGGGATCGCACGCGCGCGACAACACCGCTGCGTTCCGGACCGCTGCGCGCATCCACCATCCGCTGGTCATCCACCGCCCGCGTGCCTTGTGCTTAAATGCGGCCTGCGCGAGCCGCAGTCACGCGAGATGTCGCGGGCACGCCCGTCACGACACAACAAAACCAATGAGGAGACACCGTTCATGATTCATTGCCGCGCACGCACCGTGCCGTCACTGTTGATTGCCGCCATGGCCGTAACCACTGCGCCGGCAGCGCTCGCGCAAACCCCGTTTCCCACCAAACCGCTGCGCCTGCTGATCGGTTTTGTGCCCGGCGGATTCACCGACTTGTCGGGGCGCCTGATGGCGCAGGGGCTGTCCGATGCCTTCGGCCAGCAGGTGATTCCGGAAAATCGCCCCGGCGCGAACGGCGCCATTGCGGCGGAACTCACCGCGCGCGCGGCGCCCGACGGCTATACGTTTTACATGGCCTCGCCGGGACACATCACCAATCCCATTTTGCAGAGCAAGTCGGCGGTTGATCCGATCAAGGACTTTACACCGCTGTCGCTGGTTGCCGACATTGCCAACGTGCTGGTGGTGCATCCCTCCGTGCCGGCGCGTTCGCTCAAGGAACTGCTGGCGCTGGCGCGGGCGCGTCCGGTTTATCTGACGCAGGCCTCGTCGGGCATCGGATCGCCCGGCCATCTGTCGGGTGAACTGCTGCAGATGATGGCCAATGTGAAATTCACGCACGTGCCGTACAAAGGTTCCGGCGCCGCCCTGACCGACCTGCTGGGCGGTCACGTGGACCTGTCATTTCCGTCCACTGCCGCCGCCCTGCCGCACGTAAAGGCCGGCCGCCTGCGGGTGCTGGGAATCACCAGTGACAAGCGCTCGACGGCCTACGCGGATGTACCCACCCTCGCCGAGGCGGGCGTGCCGGGATTTGCCGTCATCGGCTGGTACGGCCTGTTCGGACCGGCACGCATGCCGAAGGATGTCGTGGCGACATTGGGCAACGCGATCATGCGTCTGGTCAACACCAGCGACGTGCGCTCGCGCCTGCTCAAAGCCGGCGCGGAGCCGGTGGGCAATTCACCCGAGCAATTTGCCGCGTTTGTTGCGACCGACCACGCCAAATGGTCGAAGGTGATCAAGGCCGCGAATATCAAGCCGCAGTGATGCGCGGTGCCGGCTGCCGCGCGGCGGTTGCTGCAGCCGACAATTCCGCCATGGTCACGATTGATTAATCACGCAGACCCGCACACCCTCGGCATGCCCGTCCTGTCGAAGGCTTGATTCACGCCGCGATTCACCGCGCATCGCGCCGGCCCGACTTAGTTGTTTTCAGCGTATGCCTTTTGTCTAGGCCGCCAGCCGTATTTACCGGGACCGGCATTCACGCGCACAGTGGGGCCGCACGTGAGTCTGGCGTAGCCCCACCCTGCTTCTCACAAGCGATGGCCATGGATCAATTCAGGCTTGCAAATCAGTATCAGCCGCTTTTCTCAAAGCGGTTTCGACGTGAAGAAATATCTTATGGGAGTGACGAATCATGAACACACATTCATTGAATTCCATGTTGCGCCTGTGCGGCTTCGTTCTTGGCGCAGTCGTGTATGGGACTCCGGTGCTGGCCGACGGGTTTGAGGACCCGGAATCCGTGGGCTGGAAATTCCGCTATGGATTGACGGACGCTGAGTACACCAAGGCATGGGGTGACTACAAAAAGGAGGGCTATGTTCCGATCGATATCGAAACCGACGACAGCGGCAAAACCTACGCAGGGGTCTGGCAAAAAAACACGGACGGCAGAGGATGGGCGAGCTGGCGACGGCTTTCCGACGAAAGCTTTCACCAAAAATGGGATGAATACCGCAAGAAGGGCTATCGCCCCATCGATCAGGATGCGGAGATCGTTGGCGGCAAGCTGCTCTATTCACTCGTAATGATCGAGAACAAGGAAAATCTGCAGTGGATATCCCGGCGCAATCTTACCAGCGCGCAATTTGCCGCTGAATTTGCTCAAAACAAGGATAAATATCGCCCGGTCAAGATCAACGCGGTCGAGCTGAACAAGACCATGCTTTACTCGATCATCTGGCTCGAAAACAAGTCCAATACCGCGTGGGCCGAGTTTCGCGACATGACACCCGACGACTACGGCAAGAAATTTAACGAGTACAAAGACAAGGGCTACCGCGTCGCGGAACTGGAATGTTACAAGCGCAACGGCAAGCTCAACTATGCCGCCGTCTGGGAGAAAAATCAGGCGGGTCGCGCATGGGCCGCGCTACGCGAAATGTCGGCAACCAGCTTGCGCAACAATTGGTACAAATATTCCGATCAGGGCATGCGCGTGATCGATATTGAAGTCTGTCCGGCGGAAAACGGCAAGGGCAATCAATACGCCGCGGTATGGCGCGAGAATGACGATCGCCATGACTGGTCGGGGCGTGCCAAGGCCGAACAAATTCTGGCGAACTATGCCGCAGACCCGGGAATCCCGGGCGTTGGCGCAGCCATTGTACGCAACGGGAAAGTCATCTTTCGCGGCGGTGCGGGCTATGCGGATAAAGACAAGAATCTGCTGGCGCACGGCCGCACCGTCTATCGCCTGGCGTCTGTCGCGAAGGCGGTGACCGGCACATTGGCCTACGACATGGAACAGGCCAACATGATCAATCTGGACAACAGAACCAACACCATCCTGTCCGGCCTGGGCAACCAACACACGCACTCCGTTCGGCAGCTCCTGAGCAATACGGGCTGCGTGAAACACTATACCAGTGATGGTCTGAACGACAATGGGACCCAGGTGGAGTATTCGACAGCCAAACTGGCCCTCGATAAACATTTGTCAGGAGCGCTGAAAACCAATGCCTGGATCATCCCCGGTTGCGGCATGGGCACGCACAACTATTCCACGCACGGCTTTACGCTGGCCGCCGCGGCACTGGAGGCCAAAGGTGGAACGAGTTTCGCCAACCTGATCAAGACCCGAATTGCCGATCCTTTGAATCTTGACACCTTGCGCGTCGAAAAACGATCCAGCCCGGATTCATCCGGTGAACGAGCCACCATCAACGCCGGCGCAAACAAGGTAAGTGCCAACAGCTTTGAGAACGTCAGCTGGAAGGCTGGTGGCAGCGGTATGGAATCCTCTGCGCTGGATCTGGCGCTGTTCGGGGATGGGGTGCTGCGCAATCGTTACTTCCCGCTCGCCACTCGAAATATTTTGTGGAGCGGCGGCACCAAAAATGGCCAGGCCAATGGCTGGCAAATCGATGCGGGCGTCACTCAAGCCAGCAAGGGTGGTGACAACCAGGGTTCCGATTCACATATCCGTGTCGATATCCAAAACGGAATTACGGTCGTTGTGCTGACCAATACGAATCCGCCTCCAGTAGACACCAGTTCAATGACGTCGCAACTGCTGGCATTGGCCATCGCCAATCCGTAAACACAATAATGCGTATGCGCCGGTCGCTGATGGGCATGACGGACCGGTGCAATCTCGTGCTGTCGGAGGGCGCGGCCTGAGCCGTTTGGATGTTGTCATGACCTCACATAACTTGTTGTTTTTATTATGTTTTTATCCGGGGCGTGGGACCGCTATGGTCCCCGCCAACAACATCCCATGCAACCCCGCGGCAGCTATCGTCAGCCGGATGGCAGGCGCCAGCGCGCGCGGCGTCGCGCAATAACGCAAGACATCGCGCGCAGCGCGCAGTGAAAGCACGGCTGGCAGCAACGCCGCCAACGCAGACACGGGCAGCGCGCGCGCCCACACGGCCGCGATCAGCCAGGCGTACGCCGCGATGGCCATCAGGGCATACCCCCAACGCGCACGCTGCGGGCCGAGCCGCACCACCCAGTGATGCTTGCCCGCCGCTTCATCGGCCTTGCGGTCGGGAAACTGGTTGATGAACAGCACATTGGTTACCAGCAGCGCATAACTCGTCACGGCAATCAGCGGCGCAGCGGCAAACCGTCCACGCTGCACATAATCCGCACCGACCGCGATCAGCGCAAAACCCGCCCACACGCACGCCTCGCCCCAGCCGCGACTGTTGAGTTTCAGCGGCGGCGCGGAATACGCCCAGCCGATGAACAAGCCTGCGAGACCAATCAGAATCAGACCGCTTGCCGATACCGCGGTCAGCCACAGCCCGGCTGCCATCACCGTAATCATGAGTACCGCGCCAAAGCATGCCATCTCGCCACGCGTCAGAACGCCGTTCTGAATAAAGCGGCTGCCGCCGGTAAATGGATACACGCGCTCGGTATTGACGTCGTCAGTGCCGTTCAAGGCATCGTAGTAATCGTTCAGCACGTTGATGCCCGCGTGCGCCACCAGCGCGAACACCACCGTCACCACAGCGGCGAGCACGCCGATCGCGCGATCTGAGGCTTGCGCGGTGGCGAGACCGATCAGTGCCGCGAACAGCGTCACGCTCAAAAAGGCCGGGCGGGTCGCCAGAAAATATCGCCGGAAAGGATGAGGTAACGCCGTTAGCGTCGGCTCGGCGGGCATCTCGTGCGTATCCTTGCTGACATCAGTAACATCATGAAACCGCACCGGGTTGCGCAAAAGCGAAAACTGCCACCGGGTGCACAATAGATCGATCAACCCGAATCCCGATTGATGCATATCAAGTGCATGCATCGCGACCACCGGTATTGTTTTCGAATTGTCGCGAGATAAAGGAGTGAGCGCGTTGTCCGGCCATACGGTGCAAGCCCTTGCCACGCAAGATCTTTACCACGCCCTGTCCGCCGGTGTTAAGGGCATTGCCAGCCGCGTCATTGTCGGCCTGAACTGGACACTGGTGGTCGGCCCGGACGGCGCTGGAATGGCCCAGACGCCGGCACGCGGCACTGCCGGCTGCCGCAGTCTGCCGCGGCCGGGCACTTACGCGGGGCAGCCGCTCGCCAAGCTCGCCGCGCTATGGCAATCCGATAACGTATTCGAGCACGCCATCGCGGTTGCGGCAGTGAACGCCCATTGGAACCGTTATGACATCGTGGCGGACGCCGCAAACGGTCTCGACCGGATCGAAAATCGCGGCGAGCGCACGGTCGTGATCGGACGCTTTCCCGGCCTCGCGGCACGCTACCCGGGCATTGCGGTGGTCGAACGCGAGCCGCGCCCCGGCGAACACCCGGAATCGGCGCTGCCGAAACTGCTGCCGCGAGCCGAATTTGTCGCCATCACCGCCTCGACCATTGTCAATGGCTCCCTCGCAGGCATACTGCCGCTCTGCCAGAACGCCTTCGTCCTCATCATCGGGCCCAGCACGCCGCTGGCGCCGGTGCTGTTCGATCTGGGCGTGGATGCGCTGTCCGGGTTCGTGGCGCGCGATCTCGACAATCTTGCCGGAGCCGTGACCGAGGGCGCCGCGGTGTCCGCGCTCAAGCCTTACGGACGCTACGCGACCATCGGCCGCGATTCACGTTCGGAAGCCGGCCCGGGACCGGCGTCGGGTTAAATTTCAGCGGCCCTGTGCCGTCGCGGGCCTGGCCACAACGGTGCGGCATGCAACCTCGCGCGTCGGGCAGAATTCGGGCAGTGGCATTCCAGTGCAACCGAACGTCAGGTTGGCATCAAGCGACAATATTATAACCATCTATTTTTAAATGTTTTTTTGGCTTCGTGTGCGCCGCATTGCCGCGACACAGCCAACGGGGCTTGAGGGGGAATCCGCAACCGTCACGCCAGCAAAAGCGGGTATCCCTTACGCCCGATTGCAGCGGAACGCAGCATGGGAGCGCATGTCGGTTGGTGTTTCGAAACCTCGCTCCTCAGTGCTATCGTGCGCTCACGGTTGTGTGCAGATCGGACATACGGCTGCGCAATATTTAAAACAACGGATGGAGACACCCATGGCGGCTGAGGAAACGGTGGCTGGGCAACCCCAGGACAAATTTATCACTGTGAACGGATTGCGCATGCATTACGTCGAGTGGGGCAGCGTCGCCAGCCCGCCGATGGTTCTGCTGCACGGCATCGCGCGCACGGCACACGGGTTTGATCACGTCGCGCCGCATTTCGCCAGGAATTATCACGTCCACGCAATTGACATGCGCGGCCACGGCGATTCGGCGTGGCATGCGGAAGGCGCGTACACCGTCGAGGATTACACCGCAGACATCGAAGCGGTGATCGAACAATTGCATTTGCGCAATCTCGTGTTGTGGGGCGCCTCCACCGGCGGCCGTGTCGCACAAATGATCGCGGGCCTGCACCCGGACCGCGTGTCGGCGGTCGTGGTTGAAGACGTGGGACCGGAGCGGCCGCCCACGGTGAGTAACCGTCGCGGGGCCCGCATGGAAAAGGAAGCCAACGGCTGGGCCACGATGGACGAGATGCTGGTGCAAGTCAAAATCGAAAATCCGCGCGCCGCAGACGCCATCGTGCGCAATATCGCGCAAGCGGGCTCACGGCGCCGCGAGGACGGGCGCATTGTGTGGAAGCGCGACCCGGCAATACTCAAGGGCTTTGTACCGACCGAATTGTGGGGCACCGTGCGCAAGATCAGGGCGCCGATCCTCTATATCGTTGGCGGTGTCAGCAGCACGCTGCCGCCACACACGCAACTGGAAATTCAGCACGTACTGCCGCAGGCAAAAGTCGTCAGCCTGCCGGGGTTGGGGCACTATCCCAGCGACGATAATCCACAACAGTTTGTGGCGATCGTCGATCAATTCCTGGCGAGCCCGGCCGCGAACGCCGCCAGACCGTAGCGCGAATCGAGGCGGACTGCCGGATAAACCGCTGCGGTGAAGGTCGGCACCAACTTGCTCACCATCCGATGGATGTCGCCGGCGGCGATTGAACTCACCGGGGCAAGATCACGCAGCGTACGGTGGTGCTTTCGCACGCGCTCGGTGGGATTATGGCGCTGCCGAATCTGCCGCCGCAAGCCGCAGGTGACGCCATCACCGCCTCTGCCGAGGTCCAGACCTCCCGGCAGACATACCGCCCTTCTGAAAAGACGCCTGTTTTTTTTACATGGGATTCGAAGCGCGCTGCGCCTGCCAGCGCGCTTCGCGGCCATCCAGGTTGACCGTGCCGCTCATGCTCCCGCCCCGAACCTTGCCGCGGTAATGATGGCGCGTCGAACCATTCCAGATCGCAAACGTGATGTCTTCGCCTTTCACCGAAATGTCGGTCAGGTTCGCGCCCTTGGCATTGAGCAGATTGCCCTTAACGGTATGGAAATGCTGTGTGAATTCGACAGCTTGCTGATGCGCCGAGCCATCCACCTGAATGCGCCAGCGCCCGCTGACCTTCGCCGGAATGATCCACAGGTACAGCGTCGCACTGGGAATGCCGTTGATGGCTTCCTTTTCCGGCGCGTCGAACGTGATGCGCTCATCCTCCTGCCACTCGCCAAAATGATAATCATGCGAGACCACGCGCGCGCCGGGACGCAATTCGCTGAAAATCTTACCGCGCAGATTCGCCATCATGGCGGGCAGCAAATACAAGGTGACCACGGTGGCGCGCGACAAATCCGCCTTGAACACGTCCATCGCCTGGAAGCTCACCCGGTCGCTGACGCCGTACTTGCGCGCCGACTCGTTCGACTGTTTCACCAGATCGGGATCGATTTCCAGCCCCATGCCCGAGGCCTTCATCTGGCGCGCCGCGGTGAGCACGATGACGCCGTCGCCTGATCCGAGATCCATCACGAAGTCGGATGCGTTGACGCGGCCAAAGCGCAACATCTGATCCACCACCACCTGCGGCGTGGGCACATAGGGTCCCCCGGTGCGATCGACATCCCTGGTTTGCGCCTGCGCGGCGCCGTGCGCGCACACCAAACACGCCAGCCCCGCGATCAGCGGGCGCGCAAAAAAATGAAATAGATTCATGGTTTTTCCAATGGTAAAAAACGATACACGCGCGCCGCCACAACGCGCTTGCTGTGCGGCGCGTCGGGCGTCTATTACGAAATTTTACGCCAATGCCGATCACACGGCGGCTTGCTGTATGTCCGCGGGCAAGCGCGCGCCTGTTGCCGTGTGTGGCCGCGGCACTCGGCCTTTTCCCTTGACGTCAGGTCGCCGGCCCGGAACAGAAGCAGGCACAACACCGCCATGCCCGTTGCGCGGCCTGGGCCGCATGAACATCAGCCGTGCCGGGTAATCGCGGAGGGCCGGCATCGCGCCGCGCAAGCGCGCATGTCGCACAGGAGCAGCGCCGCGCCGAGCACGGCGAACAGCGGGGCGCCCCAGCCGTGGAGCAGCACACCACCGCCGACATCAAGGACGCGCAGCAGCGCAGCGGCAGCCAGCGATGCCGCGGCAACGAGAAGAATCCCGTGACTGCGCGAGCGTGGCCGGCCGAATCCGACCGCCGCGATGGCGGCCAGGTAACCGAACAGAACTGCCGCGAGTGGCAGGTCCGTGTCGCACAGCGTGGGGATGGCGCAGTCTGCGGCGGCGAGGTTGGCCCGGCCATGGGCCCGCCCGTCGACATGGATACGCGACACCGCGCCGTCAAATGACGCGACGATCGTCGCCGCGCGGCCCTGCGCCAGTACAGCGGGAGTCTCTGCGCGCGGGTATGCGCCGTTCGGTCCGGTCGCGGTTGTGCGGACCCGGAACACCAGGCGACTTCCCGCCTGACCGAGGTCGAAGTTGCGATGGTATGGATCGAACGAATAACTCACGATCCGCGCCGGTCCGTCTTGCGCCACGTCCGCCGGGACGATCGTCGTGACAATGGCAAAAGCATCGTGATGCACGGCCGATGCCATGAAACGCCGTGACACTTCGGGCAGCAGGCGCTTGACGCCGGCACCGTCGAACGACACCGGCTCGGCCAGCACGAAGGCGCCGGCGGGCAAGTGCTCATCGGGCAACCCGGAGGATGCGACCGTCGGGGGCGCACCGATGTCCCGCCCTGGTATCAGGGCCAATGATGAAATCGTGCCGCGCCACGGCCGGTCCAAAGTCCGCTCGTTGCCCAGCAGCACGTCATAGCGCGCGTCCCACCCGGCGATGCGATGCGACGTTGCCGGCCGCTGCCAGGCGACGCCGAGCGCTACCGCGGCCACGATGGCCAGCAGTGCCACGCGCCGGCCAACATCAACGCCCGCGAGACGGCCGCGATGCCTGCGATCCAGCCAGCGCCCCGCGATCATGCCGGCGTAAACGCCAAGCACGTTCGCGACGACGTCGAAGAGCGCGCCATGACGGCCGAAATAGCTCATTTGGAGGATCTCGATCAACGTCGACAACACGACGCCAATCGAGGCGCTCGCCGCAATGGAGCGTTTCGAAAGACAAAGGCCGAGTGGCATGTAGAGCAGGACGTTGACGAGCACGTCGCGTGGATCGGCCTGCAACGACCACGCCACCGGCGCGCGCAGCTCGACGGGAATGGCGGTGCCGAAAACGATGATCGCGACCGCCAGCGGCGCCAGCCGCACGCGCACGCAGGCCGTATCGCCGGTCATTGCCATCGGATGCGCGGTGACGCCAAGACTGTTACCTCGTAGAACCAGTGCTTTCGCGGCGCCGTCTTCGCGTCCTGCAAGGAACATTGCTCGGCGATATTCAGCTACTCGCCCGGAAAGTGATCCTCGCGCGGCCAGTGCCAGGCCGCCGTCGTCTGACGGCGCTTGCCCCGCAAGCACATGTCCGTCATAACTTATTGATTTAAATCATTTTTTCTCGCGCAACGCTTGATACCTGCGGCTGGGCCGGCGCACGCCGCGCCGCACGTGCTCAGCGCCCGCGCGGCCGCCACTGATTCGATTCCACCAGCGCGAAGAAATCCTCCGTGAGCCGGTGCATCAGGTCCGGCTCTTCCAGATTTACCAGGTGGCCGGTGGAAGGCACCACTGACAGGCGCACCGCGGGACTCACCTGCTTCATGAACAGGCCCGAATCGATGGCGCCCTGATCCTCATCGCCGACAATCACGTGCGACGGCACCTTGAGTGCCTGCAACGGCTTGCTCATGCTGTAGAGCGAAACGCGCCGCCCCTGCACGCGGCGGATGATGTTGGCACAGCCCTGCGCCGAATGCTGCATGAAGCGCCGGCCGAAATCCTCCCACGCGCGCGGGTTCTTGTGCTTGAGTTGCACGCGATTGGCCGCGGTTCGCAGACCCTTCAGCACTTCGGCCAGGCCGGCTTGCTCGTACAGGCGCGCGCGCGCCTCGCTGTCGCGCTTGAACGCGGCCTTTTTCCGCGGATCGCCGCCGCTGCCGATGCCGATCATGGTGAGCGACAGCGCCATGCGCGGATAGTCGAGGCCGAAATCCAGCGTGGTGCGCGAGCCCATGGAGCAGCCGATGATGTGCGCCTTGCTCACGCCAAGATGGCGCATCACCACCGCGATGTCATCCACCGCGTGCCGGTGCGAATAGCGCGACAGCTGCTTGGGCACATCCGAGGGCGGATAGCCGCGCGCATTGAACGCGATGCAGCGATAGCGGCGGCTGAAATGCTGGATCTGCTTTTCCCAACTCCACAAATCGCCGGAGAATTCGTGGGCAAACACGATCGGAATGCCGGCGCCGGCTTCCTCGTAGTACAGGCTCGCGCCGTCGGACTGGATATAGGGCATGTGCGCTCCGTTCTGGCGTTATAACAGTGGCAGTTTCGCCGCCGCCACCACTTTTCGCAACTGCACAATTTCACGTTTCAGCAGATCGGAATATTCCTGCGGCGTGTTGGTGACCGCTTCCATACCCATGACCGCGTAACGCTCGCGCAGTTCCGGCGCGGCCAGCCCTTTGACCATTGCCGCGTTAAGCCGCGTGATGATCTCGCGCGGCGTGCCCGCCGGCGCCGCCAGGCCAAAACGCGAATCGATTTGGACGGATGGATAACCTGCTTCGGCAAAGGTCGGCACTTCCGGCAATGCGCGCGATCGCCGCGGGCTCGCCACGCCCAGCGCGCGCACCTTGCCGGCCTTGACCTGCGGCACCGCAGACGACGCACCCAGGAACATGCCGTCGACGTGGCCGCCCATCACCTCGCTGACCGCCAGCAGGGCGCCCTTGTACGGCACATGCATCATGCGAATCCCCGCGGCGAGCGACAACAGTTCGCCCGCCAGATGCAGGGAACCGCCGATGCCCGACGACCCATATGTCAGTTTGCCGGGGTTTGCGCGCGCCAGCGCCACGAACGCCTTCACCGTGCGTGCCGGCACCACCTTGTTCACCACCAGCAGGATGTCGCCGGCGGCAATCGAGCTGATGGGCGCAAAATCGCGCAGCGCATCGTAGGGCAGCCTGGCGTAGGTGGCGGTGTTGATGACGAACGTCACCGAGAGAATGAGCAGCGTGTAACCGTCGGGCGGCGCCTTCGCAACATGGTCCGTGCCGATGATGGCGCTGCCGCCGGGCCGGAAGTCGAGCACGAACGGCTGGCCGAGCAACTCGTGCAGCTTTTGCGCCGTGGGACGAACCACCAGATCGTTGGGACCGCCGGCGGGAAACGGCACCACCACGCGCACCGG
>CADECM010000065.1 GCA_902825845.1 uncultured beta proteobacterium | reverse complement strand
GCGCAGTGCACCGGACGCGCGCAAAGGCGGCGCGCGCCGGTGACTGCGAACGTTAGGCGTCAATGAACATCGACCGTGCCACGCTCTCCGACGTTCGCGCTGTGGCGGAAATTCACGTCGACGCTTGGCGATCGGCCTACGCTCGGATCGTTCCCGCGGACTACTTGGTCTCGCTGTCGGTCGAGAAGAGAGAGGCCATGTGGCGAAAGACCGTCGAGTCTGGGCAGCCGGAGTTGCTCGTCGCCAAGGAGAACGGCGCCGTTCTGGGCTGGGTGTCGTTCGGCGACTGCCGAGACAAGGAAGCCCCCGCACACCAAGCAGAGGTATGGGCCATCTATGTCGCTCCGAGCAGTTGGTTCAAAGGAGTGGGGCGGCAGTTGTGGAAGCAAGCTCGCGAGCATCTGCGCCAGCAGGGCTACAGCACCTGTAGCCTGTGGGTATTCCCAGAGAACGATCAAGCCATTCGCTTCTACCGGTCCATCGGCTTCACGCCGGACAACGTACCCCCACAGCAGTTCGAGCTGGGTGGTCAGCAGCTTCGCGAGGTCCGCTACGTTTGCCGAATTGACGCCTAACGACTAAGGTTAGTGAAGGGGTCAGGTCTTTCATTATCGTACGATAATGAAAGACCTGACAGTATCGCTATCGCTACGCAAGGCCTGAGGTGGGTTGGTTTTCTCTGGATACCGGGTTGACGTTTTCTCGATCAAGCCGCCATCTCGAACGCCTGTCGGTTGATCTTTGTGGATAACCTCACAACCGGCTGGCCAAACGGCGTGCCGTCCCGCAGCACCGCGTAACAGATGCGCGCCATCTTGTTGGCCAGCGCACACGCCGCCTTGTTGTGATTGCTTCGGCCCTGCACCGCCAGCACCCAAGCGCGCACCCCGTGGGTCAGCAGCTTCCGCAGGCGACAGCGAATAACGGCCCGGTGTGCGGGCTTTCCGTACACCCGCCGCCAGGCGTAACATCACGGCTCCATGCTTGAGGCTATCTACAATTACCGGCAAGTGACACCTCGCCTGGCCACCTCCGGCCAGCCGGACGAACAAGAGCTGGCGACGATCGCAGCGGCAGGCTACCGCGTCGTGATCAACCTCGCGCTGCATCACAATGCGCGTTCGTCGGTGGCTGACGAGGCCGCCAGCGTTGCCGCGCTGGGCATGAGGTATGTTCACATTCCGGTGCTATTTGACGCGCCGGCTGACGCTGACCTCGCGGCGTTTTTCGCGGCGATGGACGAACACGCCGGCGCCAAAGTTTGGGTTCATTGTGCGGCAAACAAGCGCGTCTCGGTCTTTCTCGGGCTCTACCGGCACCTGCGCTGTGGTGAGTCTGTCGAGGACGCGTTCGCGTTGCAGCGTGATATCTGGGAGCCTGCCCCAGTCTGGTCCGCGTTTCGGGCGCGCACGTTGGCTGCTTCACGCTGAGGCTCGCATGGCCCACGACGAAACCCGCCTGAGCGCGGCTGAACAGGCAGCGCTGCTGCGCTCGGTGCAAAACGTGCAAACGGCCGCGGTGCGGCAGTTGCGCGATCAGCCCGATCCGGTGTCGGTGATCCGCTTCGTCTGCACTGTGCAGCGCGGTGTCGACAAGGTCGTGCAGGACCGCGCGCAAGGCGGCGTGAAGCCCGATTGCCGCTCGGGTTGCAGCCACTGTTGCAGCGCCCGGGTGGAGGCGATGCCGGCCGAAGTGTTTCAGATCGCGCGCGAGGTTTCGCGCCTCGCCGATGCTGCACGGGCAGGGGTCATCGGGCGGCTGCGCGTGCAGGTGGCTGCGGCGGGTGACGCTTTGTTGTGGAAGCATCGTCCGGTGTGTGCGTTTCTCGAAGCGGGTTTGTGCTCGATTTACCCCGTGCGCCCTGGCGTCTGCCGCAAAGCGCACTCGCTCGACGTCAGGCGCTGTGAGGCGGGCAGCGCCGACATTCCCGAAGACCTGGGGTTGGTACTCGACGCCGAAGCGTTGATCAAAGGCGCATCCAGCGCGTATGCGCAGCTGGGCTTTGAGGCGCGGGGCGTTGAGCTGGCGCGCGGGGTTTTGCTGGCGCTGTCGGACCCCACGGCAGAAGCACGCTGGTCTAACGGCGAACGCGTATTTTTTCCGCGCGACGATACCGCATGACGACCCGCTGTTTTGGCGTAGTCTTCTGCATCGGCTGTGCTGAGAACTCAAATCACTGGATCACGCCATGAACAACGAAAAGATAAAAGTCCGGGTGACTGAAACACGTCAGTCTTTGGATGTGGTGGTGCTGAGCAAACGGCCCGACCGCATCGAAGTGGTATTGGGCGAGGGCGCGCACAGCGTGCGTTGTGTGTTGACGCCGACGCGCACCGCAGCCGCCTACGCCGGCAGCGCAATGGGACGCGAGATCGTTTACGAGCGCAGCCGCGCCCAGGTGCAGGCCGATGTCGATCAACTGAATCCGCAGCTGCGCAAGTCTTCGCGGCCTTAGGCATTGCGCTGCCGCCGCTACGTTTCGCGCAATCGGGATTCTGGGCACTATAAAAATGCGACAGTGTCAGGTCATTTATTATCGTACGATAATGAATGACCTGACACTATCGCGTGGCGCTACAGCACGTAGCGCGCAGGGCGGGTGAAACCCGCCGTTCGTCTGCCACGCCACCGATGGCGGCATGCGCTACGCTTCTACCGCCCTCCCGTCGTTACCCATTGCCGGACAAGGGCTGCAGTTTGCCGTCGCGATCCGATTGCAGCTCGGCAAAGCGCTGCCCTTCCACCGTGCCGCCGGCCAGCCACTCCAGCGCTGCCCTGTGAAGCACAAAGCGCACGCGTTCGTATTGCATGAAGTGTGACGCGCAGCCCACCTTGATGAACGCGCGGTTGTCCATTTTCAGTCCGCCCCAGGTCGGAAACCGGTTCACGTAATTGTCGAATTCGCCGAGCAGGCACAGCGTCGGCGCCTTGATCTGGCCGATGTTGGCGCGCCAGCCGTAATTCATGCGGTTGGGTGCGCGCATGATGCCGCGGCCGTCGGCGGTCCAGTGCGCACCGAGGCCGTCTTCCTTCATCAGCGCCTGCCACATGATCTCGCGGATTTGCGGATGCTCAATCTGCCCTTCGCTGCGGCAGTCGGCCTGCCAGCGCTTTTCCATCAGCATGTCCCAGCTTTGCAGAATCATCGGTGCGCCGGGTTCCGGGAACGGATTGGGCGGCGTATCGCTGGGGAAGTACGGCGCGGGACCGTAGAGCACCAGCTTGTCGACCTTGTCCGGATGCATGGCGGCAAAGCCGCCCGCGCGCGGTGTGCCGGTGGACCAGCCGATCAGGCTGATGCGTTCCACGCGGCGCAGGTCCATGATGAATTTCACCACGGTCTCCACTTCGTCATGCTCGGTGCGGCTCGACACCAGTTTGAACGGGTAACGCGGCGCGGCGCGCGCTTTGAGCACATGCGGGATCAGGTGATGCTGGTGCGCGGGATCGACATTGCACGGGTCGTCCATCATCGGTTTGGGCGACGAGCCATAGGCCGTATGCGTCATCGCGAATACATCGTACCCGGCGCGTGCGATCACGCGCATGAAGCTGTAGTCGTCCTTATAGTCGAGATCGTAGGCCACGTTCGACGGCGAAAAGCCGCCATGCACGAAGAGCACCACCGGCGGTTTGACGCTCGATGCAACCGATGGCGCAACCTTCTCCCGCAGATGAAGACCCACGGTCTGCCCGAGATTCGCCGGGACCGTGGAGACGTGGGTTACAAAGCGGTCGATGGTTTCAATGGTGTCGTCGCTGAACATGGAAACTCGCTTTTGATGGATGTATTCGCGGATTGTAGGGAGGCAGCAGGACGATTGCCAACCGATTGTTGGCTCGGCGCACCGGCGCAATCTTCGGCGGCATGCGGCCCGCAGGTAGAATCGGCGCTCACAGGAGATCATGCATGCAGTCCACATTATTTCGCCCGCTCTACATCACCGCCTTATTGCTCACCGCCAACGGCGTACAGGCCCAGAGCTATCCCGCCAAACCCTTGCGCCTGGTCGTAGGATTCGTGCCCGGCGGCGGCAGCGATTTCATCGCGCGGCTGGTGGCACAAAAAATCACCGGGCCGCTCGGCCGCCCGGTGGTGGTGGACAATCGTCCCGGCGCAGGCGGCGTCATCGCCACCGAGCATGTGGCCAAGGCCCCCGCCGACGGCTATACGCTGCTGATCAACAGCGCAGGGCCCAACGGCATCATCCCCGCGATGTCACCCAAGCTGGGTTATGACCCGCTGAAGGATTTCGACGCCATAACACAGGTGGTCAGCATGCCCTTCCTGATGGCGGTTCATCCCTCGTTGCCGGTCAAGAACATCCGCGAGTTGATCACGCTGGCGCGTGCGCGTCCGGGACAGCTCAATTTCGGCTCGGCGGGCCACGGCTCCACCAACCATCTGGTCAGCGAAAATCTCAAGCTGGCTGCCAACATCAACCTGACGCACGTGCCGTACAAGGGCGTGGCGGCGGCAATGACCGACGCCATAGCCGGCAACATTCAGCTGATATCCGGCGACCTTGTCACCATTCTGCCGCAAGCCAAGCCCGGCAAACTGCGCGCCATCGCGGTGACTTCGGGCAAACGTTCGCTGCTGGTGCCGCAGATTCCCACCATCGCGGAATCCGGTGTGCCCGGCTTTGACACCACCGGCTGGTTTGGCGTAGTGGTGCCTGCCGGCACGCCGCGTGCCATTGCCGAACGCCTCAACACCGAAGTGGCAACAGGCATCAACGCGCCCGATGCGAAGGAGCGCTTAAGCGCGATGGGCGGTGACATAGTCGGCAGCAGCACTGCCGATTTCACCGCCTTCATGCGCGCGGATCATGCGCACTGGGGCAAAGTGGTTACCGCGGCAGGATTGCGGGGAAAATGATAACTATATGATTATAAACAGTATTTTCAGAAACCCATTGGACGCAGATTGACGCGGATTGATTCCGCGGTAAATCTGTGTGCCTCTGCGTAAATCTGCGTAAATCTGCGTCAAAGATTTTTGGTAGCCATGCCTACTTCATACCCCGCCCTGCTCGCCCCGTACACGCTGGCCGGCAAGCGTCTCAAGAACCGCATCGTTCACGCGTCGATGACTACGCGCATGGGCGACAAGGGCAAAGTCACCCAGCGTCAGCTCAACTACTACGGCAATCGCGCACGTGGCGGCGCCGCGATGATTGTCACCGAACCGCTGTCGATGGCGCGCCACCAGCATATTCCGTTCAAGATCGTCGCCTATAATGATGACGAACTCGACGGCCTCAAGCGCTGGGCGGATGCGGTCGAGTCGCACGACTGCCGCCTGCTCGGACAGATACAAGATCCCGGGCGCGGCCGCCATGAAGCCGGACGCAGTCCTGAAGCGGTGGGCGCCTCGGCGCTGCCCGACGATTTAAGTGGCACGGTGCCGCGTCCGCTTACCGTGGCGGAGATTCGCCGCATGAACGACGATTTCGCCCAATCCGCCGCGCGCCTCAAGCGCTGCGGCTTCAGCGGCGTGGAAATCTCAGCCGGGCATGGCCATCTGTTTCACCAGTTCCTGTCGCCATGGTCGAATGCGCGGGAGGATGAATTCGGCGGCGATCTGATCGGCCGCACGCGCGTGATCAGCGACATGATCGTTGCCCTGCGCGATGCCTGCGGACGCGATTTCATCGTCGGCCTGAAACTCCCCGGCGACGATGGCGTTCCCGGCGGCATCGACCCGGCCGAAGCCGCCAGAATTGCGGCGCATTTGACGGATTCGCGCAGCGTCGATTATGTAACGTTCGCGCAGGGCAGCCACGCGCGCTCACTGGAAATGCATGTGCCCGACGATCACGGTCCGCGCTCGGTCTATCTGCCGCTGTTTCGCCAGTTGCGTCCTGCCGTGAACGGCCTGCCGCTGGTGGCGCTGGGACGCATCACCGATCCGGCCGAAGCCGACGCGGTGATCGCCCGTGGTGACGCGGAACTGGTCGCCCTCGGGCGCGCGCTGGTCACCGACCCGGCGTGGCCATTGAAAGCGGCACAGGGCCGTGCACACGACATTCGCTACTGCGTGTCCTGCAACAACTGCTGGTATGTAGGCGCCGCGTTTCACCAGTCGCTCGCCTGCGACAACAACCCGCGTGTCGCGCAAGCCGACGAAGTGGATTACTGGCCGCAACCGGCGGCGAAGGCCAAACGCGTGGTGGTGGTGGGCGCCGGCGTCGCCGGCATGGAAGCGGCATGGACTGCCGCCGCGCGCGGCCACGCGGTGACCGTATTCAGCCGCTCCGGCGACATTGGCGGCAAGGCGCGCCTGCGCGCGCAACTGCCCGGCGGCGAAGCCACCAGCAGCATCTACGATTACCAGTACGCTGCCGCGCTACGCGCCGGCACGCGCTTTGAACTGGGCGTCACCGCCACGGCGGAAGACGTCCTCGCGCTCAAGCCTGACACCGTCATTCTCGCCACCGGCGCCAACATGGTTGCACCGCGCTGGCTACCGCGCGAGGCGCAGGAACTGGTGCGCGATCTACGCGCCTCGATGCAGGACATTTCAAACGTGCGCACATCCCAGCCGGGCACCGCGGTCATCTACGACATGGATCAATCCGAAGGCACCTACGCCAGCGCAGAACGGCTGCGGCAGATTTTCGGGCGCGTGGTGTTGGTCACCTCGCGTGACGCGATCGCCGAAGAAACCGCGATGGTCACGCACCAGGGCATCAATCGCCGCCTGAGCGCGAAGGGCATTGAGGTGCTGACGCTGTCGCAGCCGCTATGGAGCGACGCCGTCGAAAACGGTGAGCTGCACATCGTGCAGGTCTACACCGGCGAAAAAACAGTGCTCAGCAACGTCGCCTTCTTCGCCTACTCGACACCGCGCGCGCCCGACCTTACGCTGGTGGCGCCACTGCGCGACGCCGGCATTGCACTGCAATTGATCGGCGACTGCCTGTCACCGCGCACGGTGATGGCGGCCACGGCCGAAGGCCACGCCGCCGGTCACGCCGTCTGATCGCTGTTGCAGACGCCGGCGCTACAGCGGCTTGATGCCGGCCTGGCGGCGATCGCGCGCGCAGTGGTATTCCTGGCGCCAGTCCCCGCATAAGGCGCATCGTTTTCTACAAGTGTGGCAAGGTGCCCTGGCCATGGACAACGCCTGCCCCCGCGCAACAAAAGATCACCGGCAACAAAAGCCGAATGCCGTGACGCCTGCCGAGTCGCCCGACTTTTTTGTCCGACGGTGTATTTTGTTGCTTGTCGGCCGGCCACGTAATTTCACGTACCCGCGCGGTAATACGGCGGGATCCATCCTCAGCTGGGCGCGTCGTAGTCAGAAATGCGTAGAGTATCCCGCCGAGGCTACGTGATAAGCTCGCCGCAGGAGCATGACAGCAGCGTTTCTTCAGCACCATACCCTTGTGGCCCAGACAACCGCGAATGTCTCACGGTCTGTCGCCGTACTGAAGCAACGCCGTTTTACCTTTGGATGGCTAACCGGGAAAGACGAGGAAACAATGAAGTTCACTACAATAACAATCAGCATCGCGGCGGCGACGGCAGCAGCCATGCTTCTTCCGATGCATGCGAACGCGCAACAATGGCCCGACAAGGCGGTACGATTCATCGTGCCGTACGCGCCCGGCGGCGGCACGGATATTCAGGCGCGCCTGCTGGCGAAAGCGTTCCAGGGCAGCATGGGACAGAATTTCCTGGTCGACAACCGTACCGGCGCCAGCGGACTCATAGGCATCCAGGCAGGGGTGGATGCCGCGCCCGACGGCAACACCATCATGTTCGTTTCAGGCAGTATCTCGGTGGTAACTACGTTGTTGGCCAAGCAGATAAAGTTCGACGTTTACAAGGATATGCAGCCGGTCAGCTGGATCTCAACTACGCCGCTGGTGTTGTCGGTACACCCCAGCGTGCCGGTGAAATCGCCGCAGGAACTGGTGGCGCTCGCCAAGCGGGGCGGCGGCACCCAGATGAACGCGGCCGGCAATTCCGCGGGTACCACCGCCCACCTTGCCGCTGAAATGTTCAATCAGACGTTTGGCACCAAGTCCACGATTCTGTTTTATCGCGGCGGCGGACCGGCGGTGATCGCGCTGATCTCGGGAGAAGTCGATTACGTGTTTGCCACCGCGCCGTCCGTGATGCCCCACTTGCGTAATGGCCGGGCACGGGCGCTCGCCGTCACCACCCCGAAGCGGTCTTCGGCCCTGCCTGATCTGCCGACCATGACATCGATCTATCCGGGATTCGTGGCTGAAAACTGGTACGCGATGTTCTTGCCCGCGGGAACGCGCGCCGCGGTCGCGACCAAACTGAATTCGGAAATCCGCAAGGCGCTCAATGATGCGGATATCAAGGCGTTCTACCGACGCGAAGCACTGGAACCCATTGGCAGCACCCCCGAGGAACTGACCAAAAAGCTCAGAGAAGACATCGACAAGTACGCCAAGGTGATCAAGGCCGGCAACATACGCGCACAATAACCTGAAGGCAGGTGCCCGCGGCCGGCAGCCTGTCCACGGTGCGCACGGTTTCGCCGCCGTGCGGCGCGTCCGGCAGATTGTGCCGCGCGCGATAAGCGTCCAGCATCGTTCCCCGTGGTCCGGTGTTGCGCAAGGCCGACGCACTCCGGCGCGTTTTTCACGACACCACGATGCCGCGAAGCGATGCTATGCTTTGCGGACATATTCCCCTTACGCCGGACGAGGACACGCGATCATGAAAACGCTACTGCTGCCTTTCTACGACGACGATATTTCGCAACACAGCTTCGACCTGTGCACGAAAATTACAGGCCCGGTCAACGGCTATCTCGAAGGGCTGTTCGTTCTGCGCCTGCCGCCCATCGTTGACGCCGATGGCGACGGTCTCGTGCATTCGCATTTCGCGCAGTTCGACGAGGAGTGCCGGCGCGAGGCCGCGCGTTCGCACACGCGCTTCGAAGCCTGCGCCGCGGCACATCGTCTTGCGATAGACCCGGCCGGCGCGGTGGGCGCCCCAAGCTGCGCGTGGCACGAAATTTCCGGCACCGAGGGTCAGGCCGCCGGCAGCCATGCGCGACTGTTCGATCTCACCGTCATCGGGCGCGAGTTCGGGCGCCCATGGCTGGACTGGCACGGCCTGATGGAATCCGCGCTGTTCGAGAGCGGCCGCCCCGTACTGCTCGCGCCCGGCACGCACTGTGCCACCTTTGGTGAGCGCGTGGTCATCGCGTGGAACGCGAGCACGGAAACCGCGCGCACCGTGGCCCTGGCCATGCCGCTATTGGCGCGTGCCAAAGCGGTGACCGTCGTCTCCGTCGATGGTTGGGGGTCGCCCGGTCCGGCCGGTGAGGAACTGGCTGACTACCTCAAGCGCGCGGGCATTCCCGCGACGGCGCGAGCAGTGGCGCCCGGCGGCCGAACGCCCGGCGCCACCATCCTTGACGAATGCACGCAAGGCGGCGCCGACCTGCTGCTGAAGGGCGCCTACACGCAAAGCCGTCTGCGCCAGTTGATTTTTGGCGGCGCCACGCGCCACATTCTTGCAGAAGCGCAAATCCCGGTGCTCTTTGCGCACTAAAATACGCTCTGATCGCAGCACGATTCGTAATCGATAACCGCCACACGCAAGGAGCACAACTTGTCCGAACACGACCTTTACCATCCCCCCGTCGGCGGAGACGCCGGGAGCGGCGAGTCCCCCCGGCCCTACCGCCGCGTCATCGACGCGCACATGCATTGGTATCCGCAGGCCTTCGTCGATCTGATGATCAAAAAGGGACCTTCTCACGGCGCGGTGATGGGCGAAGACGACAAGGGCAATCCGGTGGTGATCTCGGTGCCTGACTGCACCCAGCGCTCGGTCATGCGCAAGACCATGACCAATCTCGACGACATCCTCAAGGACATGAAAAAGCGCAAGTGCGACGCCTATGCGCTGTCGATGACCAACCCGCTGATGTACTGGGCACCGCCGGATTTCGGGCTGGAACTGGCCGCCGCGCACAATGATGCCTGCGTCGAGGCCCACAACAAGTATCCCGACAAATTTTACGGCTGCATCATTCTGCCGATGCAGGATCTCAAGCTCGCCGCGCAGGAGCTTGAACGCATGGCAAAATTCCCGTGCATGCGCTCGGTGTTCATCGCCGAGCATATCCTCGGCAAGAACCTGCACGAAAAGGAATTCTGGCCGATTTACGAGCGTTGCGAAGGTCTCGGCCTGTCGCTGTTCCTGACCAATCTGTATCCCACCGGCCCCGAGCGCATGAAGGATTACTTCATGATCAACACGCTGGGCAACCCGCAGGAAGCCGGTTACGCTGCCACCAGCCTGATGTGCGGCGGCGTGCTGGACGCATTTCCCAAGCTGGAAGTCTTTCTGCCGCACGCCGGCGGCACCTTCCCGTGGCTGATCGGCCGCATGGACCTGGCGTTCAAGGTCAGTCCCACGCTCAAGCACATGAAAAAACCGGCCGAGCACTACCTGCGGCGTTTCCACTACGACCTGATCACCCATCACCCGAAGGTGATGCGCAACCTGATCGATCTGGTGGGCGTGGACCGCATCGTCACCGGCACGGATTTCCCCCAAGCCATGTCGGTGCAACAGCCGGTGGATTTCGTGGAATCGATTCCCGGTCTGACGCATCGCGAGCGCGAAATGATTCTGTGCGACAACCCGGCGAGGATACTGGGCATCGCCACGGCATAGCGCCGCGCGCACCGACATCGGCGCCACCCTGCGGGTGGTGCCGCACCTGCCGTCTACAGCTGGAACGCCTTGCCGTTAAGTAATACCGTGCTCACCAGCGGCACCGGGCGCACCACCAGTTGTTCGGCGAAGCAGCCTTTTTTCGCGCAGCGGATGACATGCGCAATTTTTTCGGCAGCATCGTCGGACTCGACTTCAAGATGCGTTTCCACCGATTTGCAGCCGCTATCCACCGTGCCCTTCAATACCGAGCCGGTGAGAAACCAGTGGATCAGCACCCGCACTTTGGCCTTGCTCACTTTGGTTTTGGTCATGGTCGCGTACCGCGACACCTGGGTGAGCAGTCAGGCCCCCAAACCGGTCGCAAGGTAGATCAGCGGCTGCGGGTGGTTGTCGTCGCCCTTCATGTGCGCCGGCTCGTCGACATGAATTTCAAATTGGCGGTGGCGGCCGACCTTGTGCATCTTGTCGAGCGATTCGACTTCGGTCTCCATCACGAACTCATAGGGCTTTTGCGGCAACTCCGGCAGATCAAGGCTCGGGCGTTCGCTTAAAACGCGAACACCGGGACCGGTCTCGGGCACGGTACTCATGGGCAATCCCTTTCGTGTGGCGTTACGGATAAAAGGCAGCGGCTCTGGCTCAATCGCCCCTGCCCGGCTTCAGCGCTTGCACGGGATGCGGCACCGGCCGGCCCGCAAAATGTGCTTCCACATTGGCCAGCACTTTGTGTCCGCGCTCGATGCGCACCTCGATGGTATTGGTACCGATATGCGGCGCCATCACCACGTTGTCGAACTCGCGGTAAACCTGCGGTACGCGCGGCTCGTCCCAGAACACGTCGAGCCCGGCACCCGCGATGCGCCTGTCGCGCAACGCCTGCGTGAGCGCCGCCTCATCCACCACGGCGCCGCGAGCCACGTTCACCAGAAAGCCCTCCGGCCCCAGCGCGGCGATCACCCTGGCGTCGACGCTGCCGCGTGTTTCCGGCGTCAGCGGGCAGCACACCACCAGCACGTCCGCCTCGCGCGCCAGGCCTTCCATGGTTTCGAAATAGGTAAACGGCACGTCCTTGCGCCGCGGACCGTAATAATGCACTGCCATCCCAAACGCCTGCACGCGTGTGGCAACAAACTGCCCGATGCGCCCCAGCCCCACAATGCCGCACGTCTTGCCCCGCACCTCATGGCCCGGGCGCGCCAGTTCGTTCTCCCACAAACCGGCACGTACAAAGCGGTCGCCCGCGGTGATGCCACGCATCACGTCGATGATCAGTCCCAGCGCCAGATCTGCCACGGCCTCGGAGATCTGATCGGGGGTGTACGTGCACGTGATTCCGCGCGCCTGTGCCGCGGCAAAGTCGAGAGTCGCCCGCGGCGAGCCGTAGCAGGCGATAAGTTCCAGTTTGGGGAGCGCCACCATGGTGGCGGCATCGCAGCCCAGATGACCCGGCGTAACCGCGACCCGTACACGCGGCGCAATTTCACGTAGCAGCGCTGCGCGATCCGCCGCCAGCCACAGCTTGTGCACCGTGTAACGCGCCTCCAGCTCGGCCAGGGTGGGCGCATAAATGCGGTGCAGCACCACCACCTCCGGCTTCGGACTCATCGCATCTCCATGCGCCGGCATATCGTAAGTTATTGTTTTTATTGTATTTTTTACTTGAGGCGTTTGAGGATCTTGACGCGCTGCACGGTGTCTCCGGCAAGGTGTGTCCACACCATTGCATCACGCACCAGCTTGTCCGCGCGCGAGTTCATCAGGCAGCCTTCTGCGCCGTGCACCTGCATGTTCAAACGCGTGACACGCTGGATGATGTCTGTGGAGTAGTTCATGACGAAGCCTGCATTGGCAGAATGCTCGCCGGCGTCGTGCTGCCACGCCGTGCGCAGCACATAGGAGCGCAGCGCCTCGGTCAGCATGTGCATTTCATGGATGCGCAGTTGCACCAGCTGATGTTCCATCAGCACCTTGCCGGCGCGTTTCGCCGTGCGCGCATAGGTCATGGCCATTTCCACCGCATCGTCGCACACCCCGAGCGCATTGGCGGCAAGTTCAAGGTCGCCAAAAATATCGCCGCCCGTGGTATCGCCTTTGCCGGCCTTGACCGAACCGGTACCCACTTCGCCAACGATATTCGCCGCCGGCAGACGGCAATTCTCGAAAATCAGCTCGGCGTTCTGGTAAAAGCGCCAGCCGCGCTTGTTGAACACCTTGCCGATGCGAAAACCCGGCGTGCCCTTGGGCACCATGAACAGCGTGCCGCCGAGCTTGATGTTCACATCGGGATTGCTGCGCGCATCAACAAAAAACAACGAGCCCACGCTGCCGTTGGCGATGAAACACTTTTCGCCATTGAGCACCCAGTCCTTGCCGTCCTGCGTGGCGCGCACGCGGTAGCCGGCCTTGGGATCGTCTTCCGGCGGCATGCGGTTATCCGAGCCGGCGTTGGGCTCGGTGATACCGCGGCCCATCACGTAGCGATGGTCGGCGAGAAACGGCTTCAGAAAGCGTTCTTTCTGGTCATTGCTGCAGGCCACCGAAATCAGATGGCTCCATTTCCAGTTCTGGCTGAACGCCTTGGACATCGCACTGTCGCCCTTGGCCAGTTCCGCCATCACGATCGCCTGCGACACAAAATCGGCGCCCGGCCCGCCCCATTCCTTGGGCACCGCCAGCGTGCGAAAGCCCAGTTTGGAGCCGGCTTCAATGATGTCCCAGTTCCACGGCTCAAAGCCGCCTTCGATCTGGTCACGCGCGACCGACGCGGGGCGCAACACCTCGGTGGCGAATTTGCGCGCTTCGGACTGCCAGTGACGTTGTTCTTCGTTGAGTGAAAAATCCATGTTGATTCCCTAAGAGGCATTTGGCTCCCTCGCCCCGCTTCAGTGAGGAGAGGGCTGGGGTGAGGGGTGGCCATTCCATGACGGTTGCAGCCCCTCTCCCTAACCCTCTCCCCGATTCCGGAGAGAGGGGATTGAAAATTGCGCGCGTTGAGTTACGCGGCCTTGCGCTGAAATCCGGCCACCGATTCGGCAATCGCCAGCTTGGCGGCGCCATCGCTGTCTTCGGCGTGTGCGAAAATAAATCCGTCATTCACATACTTTTGCAGCGGCATGTCGCGCATCACGCCCATCGCGCCGAAGCATTCCGCGGCGAGCAGCGTGACTTCATGCACCGCTTCCGCCGACGCCACGCGTGCAATCACGTGCAGCGGCAGTTCGGACAGACTGCGGTCCGCCACGGCTTCCGGATGATCCAGCGCCCACGCGGCTTTCCACACCATGTTGCGCGACAGTTCGAGCTTGATGGTGCAATCCGCGATCTTGGTGCCAATGGCCTGATGCTCCATGATGTTGCGCCCGCCCTGACGGCGCATCTGAGCGTAATCGACCGCTGCTTCGTAGCTGGCGCGGCCCACACCCAGGCTTACCGCGGCCATCGCCACACTGTTGCGCGCGAGCAGCTTGCCGTCGGCAAACGGGCAGGCGCCCTCCTTGCCCAGCAGATTCGCAGCCGGCACCTTGCAATCCTTCAGCTCGATGGCGGCGGCGGTGCCGTGATGCCAGCGCGTGAGGCTGTTGTCCGGGCCGCCGAAGGCCTTGATGGTGTCCAGCACCTTGAGGCCCGCGGTATCGCGCGGAATCAGGAACGTCGACAGGCCCTTCATTCCCTTGCTGCCGGCGCCGGTGCGCACCTGCACCGCAAACAGTTTGGCGAGCGGCGCGTTGGATACGGCTTCCACGCGGCCATTGATCACCCAGTCACTGCCCTGCTTCGCTGCGGTCGGCACCACAACCCCGTCGTCGTAGGCATCGCGGTGATAGGTCCAGCCGCTGCCGGCTTCCGCGGTGGTGCCGGCAAACGCGAGATGGTAGTTGTCGTCATCCACGAACGCCTTTACGTATCTGGCTTTTTGTTCCGCGCTCATCAGGGTGTCAAACAGGGTGCGGCCCAGCGCGGCAGTGGTGCCGAGAATGGTGGCAATGTCCACTTCGCCGGTCGCCAGTTCTTCGAGCACGATGCAGGTGGTGAGATTGTCCGCACCCGCGCCGCCCGCGTCTTCCGACAGCGCCAGCGTGCGTATCCCCAGTTGTGCGGCCTTGGCCAGCAGATCGGTCATCACCGGCTTTTCGAAAGGCTGCAGCCGGTCCGGATGTATCGCCGCCGCCTTCATTTCGCGCTGCGCAAAGTCGCGCAGCGTATCGCGCATTTCCAGCTGCTCGGGGGTAAGCGTGAGATCGAACATAAGTATTTGATTCCTTTAAATAAATCTAACGAAACTGAGAAGGCTGCTGCGTTGCGCGAAGGCGAGACTATAGCGGGAAGCGTGACGCCTGAAAAGCGCTCAGTAGTGCGATGTGAAGCTGATCGCGTCGCGGTATTTGAGATCTTCGAGGTCGATGTAAGAGCGCTTGGTGGCCTTGTCGACGGTGAACTGCATCTTGCGATTGGTTTCATTGCAGGCGCGGATGTCGATCAATTCCAGCGCTTCCTTCACCTCCCATTCATGCGCGCCCGCAATGCCGGGGGGCGCGTAAATGATGGAGCCGGCCTCCACTTCGTATTCCTTGCCGTTGAAATCGCGCACGGTGGCATGGCCCGAGATCACGTAGTACGTCGCCTCGATCGGATGCCAGTGCAGTTGTTCATACGTGCCCGGTTTGTAACTCGCGCGTCCAAGGCGCACGCGGTCGGTCATGAACACTTCGGGCCAGCCGATCAGCCGCGTGTAGGTCTGCCCGTCGGTGACGCCGCGCGAGCCTTTAAAGTCCTTTTCATTGATGACTCTCAGGGTGGATTTCACTTCCATGATCGCTGCTCCTGGGTAAATTTACTCGCCGGTGAATTTGGGTTTGCGCTTCTCGCGCCAGGCCTTGTGCGCCTCGTCCTTGTCCTTCGACAACTCCAGCACCAGAAAACGATAGGCATCCGTGAGCGACGAGTCCTGAAGATTGGGGATGTCCATGCCGCGCTGCAGGGACTCCTTCATCAGGCTCACCGCCAGCGGCGGCAGGCCGGCGATGTGTTCGGCGATCTCCTGCGTCTTTGCCTTCAGCTCCGCGTGCGGCACCAGCCACTGGGCGATGCCGAGGCGATAGGCCTCGTCCGCCTTGAGCGGGAAACCCATCGCCAGCTTCATGCCCGCGCCCTTGCCCGCGTAGCGCGCCACGCGCGTGCCGCCGCCGTAATTCGGGATGATGCCCAGTGCCACCTGCGGCAGGCGCCACTCGGATTTGTCGGACGCCACCACCAGATCACAGGCCAGACTGACAATCGCGCCAACACCAATCGCGTAACCATTGACGGAGGCGATCACCGGCTTGGGAAAATCGCCGATGAAGTTGGCGGTGAAGCGCCTTGGGCGGCGGATTTTCTTGACGAACTGTTTGGCGCCGCCGGTGACATGGGCGTTTTCCTTCTTGAGATTCGCACCCGCCGAAAATGCGCCGCCTTTTTCATCCCCGGTCAGGATCACCACGCGCACATCGTCATCGTCAATCGCCTTGTCCAGCTCTTTCACGATGCCTTCATTGAAGTCCTCGTCCCATGCATTGCGCACGGCCGGCCGGCTTAGCGTCAGCGTCAGGATGTGGCCGTTTTTTTCCGCCAGCACAGTCATACATATCTCCTTGTTTTTAAACGACTTTTTTATACGGACACTGGTGATGGTGTCACGTGCCCCAGTGCGCGTACCAGCGCAGTCGTATCGCCCAGCGCATCCAGCCCGAGCACAGCATCCCGAATCTGCGACGCCTGCGACGGTGAAAGTATTGCGTCGGTATTGTTGTTGAATTTGCGCACGATCGCCTCGGCGCTCGCGGGTTCGTCGGGCTGGATGTCATTGCGGCAACGCAATACGCGCCCATCCTTCATGTTGACGATCACTTCTCCGGAACGCGATTTGGGAAAACCGGAATTGGGATCGATTTCGTAAGTGACTTTTTGCGCCAATGCCAGCACGGCGGCATCGGTGTATGACGGCGCCTCGATTTCATTCAGTCCGAACTGCCCGCGCGTCAGCGCGCAGGCCACCGAGTACGGCAGGCTGAACTGAGCGGAATAGCTGCTCGCCGGTTTGAGCTTGGCCGCGAGCGGCTCGCACACCAGCGGCACCGCGGCATCCGCGATCAGCGCGCGCACGCTGTCCACGTTATCGGCAGTAAATTGCTGCTCCCCGGTCAGCGAGATCGCCGCATTCATGAAGGCGTGCAGCTGATGACAGGCCGGATACAGCTTGATCGAAGTGCGGGTGAATTCCCATTGCTCGCCCAGCCCTTCCACAACCATTTCCGGCCGCGCGCTGGCGGCGTGCTCGCCCAGAAAACTGGTATACAACCCAAAGCGGCCTTCGTACGCCTGCATTGGCCCGACGTAACCACTGCGCGCAAATGCCGCCGCGGTAATCCCCGACGAACCGGCCCAGCCGGGATGCACGCGCTTGGTCCAGGAACCTTCCTGCAGCGGCTGCAGCGTGCTGGCGGTAAACGACAGGGCAATGCCCTGCGCCAGCGCGTGCTGCTGCGCGTCAAGCCGCATCAGCCGTCCGGCCGCTGCCGCCGCGCCGAACGCCCCGGCAATACCCGTCGCGTGAAAGCCCGCGTTGACGAATCCGCCCTGCGCGGCCTGCGCAATGCGCGCGCCGATCTCCAGCCCCAGCGCAAATGCCGTCAGCAGTGACTTGCCGTCCGCCTTGACCTGCACGCCCACGCCCAGCACCACCGGCGCACAGCTGGCCGACAGGTGTACGGAACCCGGCAGATAAGTATCGTCGTAATCCAACCCGTGTACCAAAATGCCGTTCATCACCACGGCGTCGCGCAGCGCGAGTCTCGCATCCATGCCGATCACCGTGCTGTCGCCGCTGCCAAGGCTCGACAAGGCGGACAAGGCCACCGGCGCGAAGGGATAACGCGAAGCGGCAAACGCGGTGCCGATCGCATCCAGCATCACCAGCGCCGCGCGCTCGCGCACCGCGCGCGGGATGCCGCCGCCGTCGCACGACGCGACAAATTCCGCCACCTGCTGCGAAAGGGTTTTCATGCGATTGTCTCCTGCCCGTGTTCCAGCAAGCACTCAGGCCCCGCCGCGGACCAGCAGCGCATCCAGCACCCGTGCGCCCGCACCGTTTTCGTAGACCATCAGCGGGTTGATATCGAGTTCGGCAATCTCATCGGCGAAGTCCTTCGCAAACCACGACAGGCGCACAATGGCATCGACCACGGCATTGCGGTCGCGCGGCAACATGCCGCGCACGCCTTCCAGCAGTTTCTTGCCGCGCAATTCGTCGAGCATTTCATCGGCTTGCATCGGCGTCACCGGCGCCGCGCGATAGGCAACGTCTTTCAGCACCTCGACAAAGATGCCGCCCAATCCCACCACGACAATCGGGCCGAACACCGGATCGCGGATCACGCCAAGCATCAGTTCCACGCCCGGCTTCGCCATTTCCTGCACCAGCACGCCGTTGAGGGCGGCGTTGGGCGCATAGGCCCTGGCCGACGCCATGATCGCATCGAACGCTTCGGAGATCGCCGCCGCACCTTCGACACCCACCCGCACGCCGCCGGCTTCCGTCTTGTGCGCGATGTCGGGCGAATCGATCTTGAGCACCACTTTGCCGCCGATTTGCTGCGCGTGCGCCACGGCTTCGGTCGCATTCCGCGCCAGCGCTTCCTGCGTCACCGGCAACCCGTAGCAGGCCAGCACCGATTTGGCCTCACGCTCGGTGATTTTTGCGCCCAGTGCCTGCAACCGGCTTTGCGCGCGTCCCAGGTCAATACCGGCAGGCCGCACCGGCATCAGTGCGCCGGATTTCTTGAGCGCGACAAACTGGCCGAAGTCATAGCCGGCGCGTATGCCGCGCGCGCACGACGTGGCGTCGCGATACACCACCACGCCATCGCGGATCAGATCGCGCGCGCGATAGTTCAAATCGTCGGTGCAGCCGCCCACCCACAACATCGCGGTCTGCTTGCCGCACTGGTTCATGATGTCGACGGTCTGCAGCAGATTCGCCTTGGTCGGCGACGGCACGATCGGGATAATCACGTCCACGCCAGGATCGGCCGCGATGGTCGTCAACGCCTTGCGGTAAAAATCCTGATCGCCGGTGGCGGCAGACGTCAGATCGGTGGGATTGCCCACCTTGCCGTATCCCGGCATCAGCTTGGCCAACGCCTCCTGCGTCTCAGGCGTGAACGCCTTCCATTGCAAATTGAAGGTCGCGCCGGCATCGGCCACATTCACAATATTGCCGCCGGTCGGCGCGATCGCCGCCAGACCGCGCGCCCTGGGCCATTTCCGCTGGCGCAGGAAGACGGCCGTTTCGTACAGCTCGGGACATTCGTTGACGCGAATCAGGCCATACTGCTTGCACACGGCATTGACGATATCGTTGTCGCCGGCAATGGAGCCGGTATGCGATGCCGCGGCACGGCTGCCCTCCGCAGTGGCGCCGATTTTCAGAATCACCAGCGGCTTTTCCAGTTCGGCGGCTTCTTCGGCCAGGCGCCGGAATTTTTCGCCGTTCTTGATGGCCTCCACCGCCAGCAACACCACGTTCGTCGATTCCGAGTGCAGCATGAAGCGCGCAAAATCCAGCGTATCGATATCGGCCTCGTTGCCGCAACTCGCTTCGTAGCTGATGCCCAGACCATGTTCCATGGCGCGCCACATGACGTTGATCTGGCCCAGCCCGCCGCTGTGGCTGACCACGCCGATGTCGCCGGCCTGCGCATACTGGCCCTTCACCGCGGCGGTGGAAGTCATGGTAAATCGGTCGATATAGTTCACGATGCCATTGCAGTTCGGGCCCATGAAACGGATGTTATTCGCCTTACCGAAGTCGATCAGGCGTTGTTGCCGCTCGCGCCCTTCGGCCGTGCCGCTCTCGGCGAAGCCGCCGCTGAATACCGTGGCAAAGCGCACGCCCTTGGTCGCGCATTCGGCCAACACGTCAAAAACGCGCTCGGCCGACACCACGATGCCGACGTGATCCGGCGTCTCCGGCAAATCCTTGATATTCGGATAGCACGGCACCCCGCGAATTTCCTTGAGCCGCGGGTTCACCGGATAAATGTTGCCTTTGAAGCCAAAGCCCATCATCTGCTGATAGACACGCCCGCCGAAAGACGTAAGGTGATCGGTGGCGCCCACCAAAGCAACCGAGCGCGGCGCCATCAGGGGCGAGATATCGCGGGGGTCTTTCTCCATCTTGTTTGCGTTCATGTTTGAGTTATTCGGATTTCAATTCAGTGATTCGTGAGCCCAACCTTTGGCGTGCAGCCAAGCGATGATTCGATTCAGGCGCGCAAGTGATCGGCAAAGCCGCTCGCCGAACCCACCATGGTCTTCGCGCCGGCCTGATTTTCGCACCAGCATTCCACAGTCACGTGCGGGCGTCCCGCCATATCTTCCACGCGGGTGACCACGGCGCGCGCGGTGAGCGTATCGCCCTCATACACCGGCTGGATGAAGCTCGCGGTGATTTGCCCGCCCTTCACAAAGCCCTCCCCCAGCCAGCGCATCATGATTTGCGATACATAGGCCGTGGACATCATCGCCTGCACCAGCGTGCGCGGGAATCCTTTCTGCTTCGCCCATTCAAGGTCGGTATGGATCGAATTCGGCCGCACACCGGAGTAACAGTCGATCTGGCGCTGCACGATGGTTTTCCTGAGCGGCGGCAAATCCATGCCCACGCGGATGTCAGCGGTTTTTGGCATGTTCATGCACCCCCGACTTGGGAAAAATCATTTGCGTGAAGTTGCCGCGCACCAGCACCTGGCCCGTGTCTTCTTCTCGGGTTTCGAACTGCGTGACGATGTAATGCCGTCCACGCCGCTCGTACTTCTCGATCAACTTGCCGTAGGAACGCACATGCATGCCCACGCGTATCGGCTCCACAAACTCAAAGTGAACCTTGGCATGCAGGCCGGCCGGCACGATGTACTTGTTATGACGCATGAACAGCGCCTGATTGCCGAGCAGAACCGGATGCGTGATTTTTCCGTCGAAAGGCGAATCGTTCTCGTCCTCGAAAAACCACGGATCATGGTCGTCGACGGCGTAGCCAAAGGTGTCGACATCCTCGGGTTTGACAATGAAGTCGTCGGAGCGGAATTCCTCGCCCACTTCGACCACCTCATAAGCAATGGTTTTGAATTCAATCACGTGCCATGCTCCCCCGCTGTTGCGCCCGCCAACAATGGGAAGAGTACCGACACATCGGGCGATTGTTCAATATGTTCAATAAAATCAATAACTTGTGTTATTCTCTCAGGTGGCAGACAGGTGCCCGCCAGGTTGTTGAATTTGGCGAAGATGGCGTCCTCCGGCATCGGATTTTTCGCGTGGCCCTTGGGATACATCACTTCCGACTCATGCACCTTGCCGTCTTTCGTGCGCACGCGCACCCGGCCCGGCGCGGCCTCGGGATACGCCGCGCTGTGCCGCGGGTCCTCGGCCACCGTTACTTTGGCCATCCACTGCAGCATCTGCGGATCCTGCAGCCGCGCCCGGGAAAACGTCTGCGCATTGAATTCGCCATCGCGTAGCGCACTGACCACGCAAAACGGCAAGCTGTGGTCGGCGGTCTCATGCGTGACAGGCGCCCAGCGATTGGCGTCCGTACCCATCATCGCCACCGCAGCCCGGTACGCGCTAACGTGAATTTCCTCAACCTCGGACAGGGCCACGCGATCACGCAATTCGAGCGCCGCATACACCGCCGACTGCCCGTGATAACACACTGGCAGACCTTTGATATAGGTATCGCTGATCCAGTGGCGCCCTTCCGGGATCGGCCATTCCTGGCGGCCGATGATCTCCCACAGGCCACCCTCGCCTTCAAACACTGCGTTGGGACCGGTGAAGCCGTCCTGCGCCAGCATCGCAGCAAACACGGCATTGCGCGATGCGTTGGCGCCGGCACAGCCCTTCCAGTTCGAAAGGTGACCGCGGCGCGCCTGACCCAAAGCCATATTGGGCGTCAGTGCCAGGCCGATGGCCTGCCCCAGTTGCGCGCGATCAAACTTCAGCAGACGCCCCGCCCCCAGCACGCAGCCGAGGATGCCGTAGACCGGCTGATCCCAGCCTTTGCTATTGATGTCGATCGCGTCAGTGAAACTGCAGTACACGTCATACGCCAGCGTGATCGCACCCAGCAGCGACTTGCCGTCACAATGCGCACTCTCCGCCACCGCAATCAGCCCCGACAGCATGTCACTGGGATGACCGCGGCTCTTGCTCAAATACGTGTCGCTGATATCGAGCAGCCGCGTCATCACGCCGTTGGCGAAAGCGGCGGCTTCGGGCGTGGTCTTGACTGAACTGCCCCACACGGTTGCCGGCTGCTGCGCGCTGACGCGGGCCGCGCCCTTGCGCGCCATGGCACTGGTCGGGTGGTCGTAGGCCCCGAGTGCGCTGGCGAAGGCGTCAATCAGGCGCAGCTTGCAGTCCCGGATGACCGTGGGCGGCAACGCATCGTACGCGGCGCGCTGTGCGACCTCGACCAGCGAGGTGGTCATCGCATCAAACGCGGTAACGGCTTGATCCATCGGCGGCTCCTGCAAGCGCTCGACTTGCGGTTAGGGTGTATTCCCCGATTACATCATGCAGCGCGCGCCAGTGCCACAATCGAAAACGCAATATGAACTGCGCGATAAGCCGTGAAAACGCGCCATTGACGATGATCGTAGCCCGGCATACAGTGCTTCCTGCAAGGTATGCACGCAGGGATAGATTCGACATCATCCACCTGAAAAGGATACCAGGCGATGCCATTGATTTCCGCGCCCCGGCAAGCTGCGCTCAAGCCCCACACGTATGGTACAGCAGCGCCCCCAAGAACATCAGCGGCAGCCGCGCGCGAACAGCGTGGCGTTACCACCGGCATGCCGCTTTACCTGCAAACGCAGCTGCCCGTCAGTCAACCGAACGATCCCGCGGAACGCGAAGCGGACGGCATGGCAGACAGGATCATGCGCATGTCGGTCGGCACGGTGGCGCCGCCGCTTGCCGGCGCATTCGCGCGCGGCGCGGCAAGTCAGTCCCATTCCGCACAAGGACAGGCGCTGATTCAACGGGCCGCGGACCCGGCTGCAACCGCACCAGCCGCGGGCCCTGCCGCCATGCAAACCAGCGGTAGTGGCGGCAGTGCGCTGGGCGCATCTGTGCGCGCGTTCATGGAACCGCGTTTTGGCGCCGATTTTTCCCGCGTGCGCGTGCATGCCGGCGCCGATGCGGCACAGATGAATCGGGCGCTGGGCGCGCGCGCCTTCACCGTGGGCCAGGACATCTACTACGGCTCGTCATCCGCAACAGCCGATATGTCGCTGACCGCGCACGAACTCGCGCACGTGATGCAGCAAAGCAGCGGCATGTACCGTCCGGCCATTCAGCGGGAGATTCTGCCCAGCTACGATTCGGGCAACGGAATATTTGACGTCACAACCGTGCTCGGCGGATCCAATTTGCCGATTACCATAACATTCACCCCGGACATCGACGCACCCTATTCCAACCAGATCGGGCTGATACAGATCGTGCGTCTCACCGACGTGGCCGGCGCCAACGTCGAGCCGCAATCATTGCCCGCGGCACGCGCCGCCAGCCTGCGCACACAGGCAACGGATGCGCCAGACGTCACCGGTGGTTTCTTCACCGACGTCCTGCACAATGACGCGCCCGCTCACGGTGGCGTGGGCACTGACGCGCGGGCGGGAAGCGCACTGCCGCCCCAGTATCCGTTCGGCAATGACCCTGCGCAGCCCAATCCGCGCACACCCGGCCTGTCCCGTCCGTCTTCCAGCGGCGCCCGGGGGGCGACCGTGGGCTATAAGCGTTCGGACGATCCCGCAGACATTAAAGCCGCCCAGTTGACGGATGCCCCCGGATACGCGGCGCCAAACCCGGCCAATGCCGATATCGATTTCGAATTTGAAACGGTGGCCAAGGGCGAAGACAGCGCGACCATCTTCGGCGCGCTGCACTGGGGATTCGAAATTCGCGGCAGTGTGGTGCAGAACGAGCATGCCTCGGTCAGCGCGGCGCAGTCGGCCACCTTTGATGCGGCGCTGGAACGACACCGCGACTTCTACGTGCACGAACCGGTGATCTTTTATTTTGACTTCGACGACGACACCCTGAATGCCGAAGAAGACGCCAAGATTGACGACGAACTTGTAGCTTACCTTGCGCGCTTTCCGGACGTGCGCGTTACGCCGACCGGATTCGCCGACCGCAGCGGCGGACGCTCGCAATACAATCTGGATTTGTCCTTGCGCAGGGCACAGGCGGTCGAGGCAGCATTGCTGGCCAAAGGCATCCCCGCCGCGCAAGTCAGCGGCAGCAGACGTTCGGGTGCGACGGAACGTTTCACGCCGGACGCGATCACCGATCAGGACCTCGATGCCAATCGCCGCGGCAATCGGCGCGTGGTCCTGACCTTCAGGCATGTGCCCCGCCCCACGGGTCGCGGCGCACGCGCAAGGACACCCTGAGCCACGACACAAGCCACGCAGCGAATGCGGATTGCGGCACTGACCAGGAGAACCCGTTTGTCCAGGCGTGAATCGGCTTTGACGCCCTCGATAGAACAACTTCGCGTTGGCCTGTTCGACGCGGATCCGGATACCAGCGGTATGGCAGCGGCCGGACTCATCCGTATGGGGACAGCGGCCACGCCGGTTTTTTTGGAAGCCCTGACGCACGCCCATGCGCGCACGCGCCGTATTGCCGCCGAAGGTTTGGGCGAGGTGGCCGATCCGGCCAGCGCCAACGCCCTGTTCGAAGCCACCCATGACACCGATGGCACGGTGCGCGCGCGCGCCGCCACCGCCCTGCACCGGCTGGGCGACTCGCGGGCACTGGCGGCACTGATCGCCACCCTCAATGACTACCCGGATGTCCTGCACAGTCCCTATACCGCCTCCATGTATCCCCTGATGCGCGGTGGCAAGGCAGTGCTGCCGATGGTAATTCCCCTTTTACAGGCGTCCGACGCGCTCACGCGCGAACGCGCTTTTCTGGTGCTGCAAGCGGCAGTACGCAACCACTATCCCAAGCAGGACTGGCTTCGATTGTGGCAAAGCCTCGGCAGCTATGCGCCCGACGGCGGGGAGCCAGAGCGCGAGAACGCGGCACGGCAGTGGCAGACGTGGGCAGCAAGGCAGGCGTGACGGTGCGTTCGGACCAGCCAAGCCAGGGAACCACGGCGGCTTGCCTGGACGAGTCCTGACAATGAGTCGGCCTCACCTCGCGCTACTGCAAAAAATGCCCATCTTCGGCGGCATCCGCGAAGATATTTTACAATTGATACTTGACCAGTCGTCCGATGTCGCCGTGGCCAAAGGCAAATTCTTTTTCCGGGAAGAAGACCCTGCGAGTTCCCTGTTTGTGCTGCGACAGGGAACCGTTGCCATACTCAAGACATGGAAAGGCCGCGAATATCTCCTGCATGAAGTGCACGGCGGCGATTGCTTCGGTGAAATGTCCCTGATCGATCTGTTGCCGCGCAGTGCGTCGGTGGTGGCAACGGAAGACTGCACCGCCCTTGAAATCACCAGCGCCACCCTGTATCAACTTTACAGGAAAAACCTGGAGCAGCTGGCCATGATCTACATGAACATGGGCCGCGAGGTAAGCCGCCGCCTGCGCGAAACCGATGAGCGCATGTTTCAGTCCCGCATCGAGGCGATCGCCATCGGTGACGACTACATCTTCCGCTCCGTATGAGTCACAAAACGCGACGGCAGCCATATTGGACGCTCCGCTCACGATCGCCGACTTGTCATCGACAGCGCCCGAATCAGAAACGCAGCAGTGTCACAAATTTGCCGATTTCTCGACCTTTCGTCACCTTCAGGAAAAGTCATGGCGGACAACAAACAGGGTGCCGACCCGCTTCGGCCTGAGGTTACCGGCACAGCGCCGGCTCCAGTGTGGGTCGCCGTTCCCGTTCCCGATCAGGTTCCGGCACAGGAAGGCATGGCGGAAGTGCCGGGTTCGCGTCTATGGTACTGGGATACCGGTGGCAACGGCCAACCGGTGATACTGCTGCATGCCGGCACGCAAAGTGCTGCCGGATGGGTATATCAGCAACCCGTGCTGGCGCAGGCGGGGTATCGGGTGATCGGCTATTCGCGCCGCGGCTATTACCGCTCGGATTCGGGCAGCGCCGACGACCCCGGTTATGGCGCAGATGATCTCCGCTGCGTTATCAAACATCTTGGGCTTAGTGCGGTGGATCTGGTGGGGGCCGCGCAAGGCGGTTTTTTTGCCATCGACTACGCCCTGGCCTGGCCGGATCAGGTACGCAGCCTCGCCGTTATTTCTTCCTACATGGGCATCACTGATGCCGACTATGCGGCGGTCAATGCGCGCCTGCGACCGCCGTTTTTCGCGACGCTGCCGCACGACTTTCAGGAGTTGTCTCCCTCCTACCGCGCCGGCAATCCGCAGGGTCTGGCCGCATGGCAGGCATTGGAACACGCGGCGATCCATGGTAAGCGCATTACCCCGAAGATGAAGCAGCCGCTGACCTGGGCGCGGCTGGAAACCATTCGCTGCCCCGCGCTACTGATGACGGGCGACTCCGATTTGTACACGCCGCCGTCGCTGCTGCGCATGCAGGCACAGCATATGCCGCATGCCGCAGTGCATATTGTGCGCGAGGCCGGCCACAGCCCTTACTGGGAACAGCCGGCCCTCTTCAATCAAATCCTGCTGGCGTTTCTGGCAAAGCAAAACCGGTAAACCGGGGCGTTCGCGATCGCGCGCCGGCATGCTCGCGAGAATTCCGGACAATTCTGCGCATTCCGCGGCCGCCCCATGTGCATCGCCGTCAGGCGTCGATAAACGCCGTTTTGCGCACCGACTCACGCTGCGAAAACTGTTGCATCCATGCGTCGGTGCGCGGATGCCCGCTGCGCCACCCGAAATCGCCAAAGCGAAAATCGAGGTACGCCAGTGCCGTGCCGATGCCCACGTGGCCGATGTCGAACGGGGTTGCCGCCAACGCTTCGGCATCCGCTTCCATGGCGTCCAGCGCATTGCGCGTCTTGAGCGCAAAGGTGGCGAGCCATTCCGGTGTCTGCCGCGCGGCCGGTTTGCCAACTTCCGATCGCCACAGCAATAACGCGTCCAGCAAACCGTTGCCCAGCGCGTGGCGCTGCAGCGCGTTCCAGCGCGCTTCGCCTTTATCCGGAAACAGCCTCCCGGCGCGCAGGCTGTTCAGATAATCACAAATCAGCAAAGACTCATGGAACACGCGGCCGTCATCGAGGATCAGCGTCGGTATCCGGCCCAGCGGGTTGTCGCGCATCACTGCGGCATTGGGTTGTGACAGCGATACCACCGAGGGGATGCGCGCCACCTGATCCTCGAGGCCCAGTTCATGCACGCAGATCATGACCTTGCGCACGTACGGCGAACGCGACGACCAGTGCAGTTTCATAATTACTCCAGTTTCAGATTCATTTTACGTACCAGATCGCCCCATTTGCGCGCTTCCGCCGCGCGAAACCCTTGAAACGCCTCGGGGCTGCTGCCGACCGCGCCGACACCAATAGCATACAACCGGTCACGTGTTTCGGGCGCGCGCAATGCGCTGAGCCACAGCGTGTTCATGCGCCGAATCAAATCCGGTGTTGTCGCCACGGGCACAGCCACACCATACCAGCTGTCCGAACGCACGCTGAGAAACCCAGCCTCGCTGGTGGTCGGCACCTGCGGCAATTGTTTTATGCGCTCGCTGCTGGTAACCGCCAGCGCCCGCATCTTGCCCGTTGGCAGATAGCTCATGACCGCCGGCACGTCGAACAGTGCCACCTCGACGTGACCACCCACCAGATCGACGATGGCAGGCGCCGCGCCTTTGTATTGCACGTTGGTCATGCTGATGCCTGCCGACGATTTGAACATTTCCATACTCAGATGGATAAGACCGCCAAGTCCAATGACCGAGGCATTCAACTGACCAGGACGCTGCGCCGCAAGGCGGGCAAGTTCTTTCAGATTTCTGACCGGCAGTGACGGATGGACCACGAAAATCTGCGGCACGGACACCGCTTGCGTCACCAGCGCCAGATCGCGATCAGGATCGATTAGCGGCTTTGCATACATGAACTTGGTGTACGACAGCGCACTGCCCGACGAAAACCATTGCGTGTGACCATCCGCGGCCGATTTGGCGACATATTCGCCAGCAAGAAAGCCGTTCGCGCCCGACCGATTCTCGATAATAAAAGACTGGCTGCCCAGCTCGCTCATCTTCCTGCTGATGATGCGCGCCATGGTGTCGGCCGGCCCGCCAGCCGGAAACCCCACCACGATGCGCACCGGCTTCGAGGGATGGCTCTGCGCCATGGCCTGCCCAGGCAGCCACGGCAACACGAGGCATGCGCATAACACCAAACGAGTGAGCCGCAGGCCTTTGGTCATCGCAAAATCCTCCGAGGGTTGGCGACTCTACCATGCCGTGCGCGATCTCAAACGCAGCGATGCAGCTCCGCCGTCCGCACAGGATGATCGCCGGAGGATTTGCGGCAAGCGCCGCACCGGTCTCGGATCGACGCGGGCAACGGGCCAAGAATGCGCAGCTGACGCGCACAGCCACTAGGCGATGACCCGGCGTGAGGTATTTCACCAACCAGGGCGACGCATCCCCAGGCGCGGATTCCACCCGCTGACCAGGACATCGCTTTTCCCCTGCCGCAGCCAGTACTACCAATGATCTATTGCAGCACCCGGCACAGCCCAACGATAATACAATGGCGTTTTGCATCACCGTTGGCGCATTGTCCCCCGTTGCTTCAAGCGTCCCAGACCATCCATCACAATCGATCACAGGAGTGTACTCGATGATACCCGTTGATGCCCAAACCATGCGCGAAGTGGCGCCGCGATTCAGCGGTGAGCTGGCGGAACGACAGGCCGCGATCATCGCCGCGGCCGGAGAAGTACTGGCGCCGACCCTGCAGGAATACGATATCGTCACGCGCCTGCGCATTGCGCACTTCCTCGGCCAGACCTGTCATGAGTCGGCGGGCTTTCGTACCACCGAAGAATTTGCATCCGGCGACGCCTATGAAGGACGGCGGGATCTGGGGAACACTCAAGCTGGCGATGGCCGGCGCTACAAGGGCCGTGGACTGCTGCAATTGACGGGCCGCGCCAACTACCGTGCGCTGGGCAAGGTGCTCAAAGTCGATCTGGAAGGCAACCCGGAGCGTGCAGGGGACCCGGCCCTGTCGCTGCGCATCGCCTGCGAATACTGGAAGAGCCGCAACATCAACGCAGCCTGCGACCGCGATGACCTGATTACGGTGACGCGGCTGATCAATGGCGGTACCAACGGCCTCGAGGACCGCCGCGGCTACACGTCGCGCGCCAAGGCTGCGATCATACGCATCGAAGGACTCATGCTCGGGGGCGCCACCCCTGACAGTACCCGGCCGGTCTTGCGCCGGGGTTCGAAGGGAGATGCCGTGGTGACCCTGCAAATCACGCTGCAAAAACTGGGATTCATGGTGGCGATCGACGGTGACTTCGGTCCGGGCACCGAGGTTGCGGTGGCGCGGTTCCAGCGTGATCAGCGCCTGGACGTCGATGGTATTGTCGGCCCTGGCACCTGGGCCGTACTGGACAAGTCGGCAAAGCCGAAAAAATAGGCGCTCGCGGCGCGGCGGATCCGGCATGAAATCGATGGCGTGCATCTGCTGTCACCCATCCGGCAATGCAAGCGAGCGCCACCTCCTCGCTCATCTCCTCCACGATGGGGTGTGGCCGCTGGCGCCATCACCCCATGCGCAACGCCACGACTGAATTCCGCAATGATTGTCCGAACCGCGGGGACATCCGGCAATCGCAGCGTGCGTTTCGAGGTCACCACCGCCGCTGGACGTGAAACATACGCGCCGCTGCGCGCTCCGGCAGCACAGCAAAAAAATGTTCCGGTCGCAACCGGATACCATCGCGCAATCTGCCGGATACCGCCGTCAATGCCGTTGCTGCGTTCCCCGGTTATTTCAGGCCCACCGTCCGCGCCACCTCCTCGAAGGTTACCAATTGCGCGCGCAAGATTTTGTCGGCCTCTTCAGGTGTTGTCGTCGCGACCACAAAGTCGATCACTTCCATCTGTTTCCTGACTTCCGGCGCCTCCAGCGCGCGCGCGGCATCCCTGCTGATCTTGTCGACGATGTGACGCGGCGTTTTGGCCGGTACCAGCAGGCTGTGCGCGGCGTCCCGGCGAAAACTTGGCAATATTTCCGTCACGGCAGGCACATCGGGCAACACCGGCGACCGCTTGGGCGTGACCATCGCCAGCGCCAGCAAACGCCCTTCGCGGATCAGACCGAGCCCCGGCCCCAGGCTGATCACCGCGTAGTGCACGCGTCCGGCCAGTATTTCAACCAGAATTTCCGGCTGCCCCTTGAATGCCACATGCGTGCCCTTCATGCCGGCCGCCAGACGAAAACGCTCCACGGTCAAGTGCCCGCTGCTGCCGGCGCCCGGCGATCCGTATAACAGCTTGCCCTCGCGCTGGTTGGACAGCGCAATCAACGCCTTGACCGACTTCACACCCAGCGACGGCGCCACCGCAATCACACTGGTAGGATAACCGACCTGCATCACGCTGATGAAATCGCGCAGCGGGTCGTAGCCCACGTTGGGCCGCACCACCGCGTTGAGCGCAAACGACGCGGAAGCGTAAAGGATGGTGTGGCCGTCGGGCGTGGCCTGCGCCACCAGCGTGGTCGCGATGGTGCCGCTCGCGCCCGAGCGATTCTCCATCACCACCGGCTTGCCCCACAGTGCCGCGAGTTTGGGCGTCATGATGCGCGCAGAGGTGTCAACGGAACTGCCGGGTGGAAAACCCAGCACCATGCGCACGGGGCGTGCGGGCCAGGATTGTGCGGACTCTTTTGCCCCGGGTTGCGCACCTGCTTCGGCCACCACCCCGATCACCAGCACCAACACATGTACCATCAATTTGTGCATGTGCCTCTCCCGTCGACATCCACAGCACTACATTATCGCGTCCCCGCAACATGTTCCGCGGCCAGCAGGCCAAAGATCAGTGCCTTCATCAAGCCGCCGGCGTAACCCACCGCCGGCCCGCCTTCCAATCCGCCGGTCACGGCGCCCGCCGCATACAGCCCGGATATCGTCGTGCCATCCGCGCGCAGTACTTGTGCTTGCGCGTTGATGCAGACGCCACCCATGGTGTAGGTCAGGCCGCCACAAGCCGGCGCACCGTAAAACGGGGCGGTATTCAGCGCCATGGGCTTGCGGCGCGTGGCCGACCGCCCCGGCTTGAGTTGGTCGAGCTTGCCCGACGCAAGGGCCGCGTTGTGCTCGCGCACCGTCGCCTCAAGCCCTGCGGCATTGACCCGCAGCATGCCGGCCAGCGCCGCAATGCTGCCCGCCTTGAACAACGTGCCGCCGTTCGTTACCAGCGTATTGTTCGGCGGTATTCCCGCGGCGCGCCCGGGGCCCTGCCAGATCGCCTCATCAAAGACCACCGAAGTACTCAGGGGATCCGCCTGTCGTGCGATCGCATTCGTCAGGTACACGCCGCCCATTCCTTCGTCCCCAATGCGCTGTCCCTGCTGATTCACCAGAAGTCCGGCCGCCGCCAGTTCGTCCAGTTGCGGATAGGGCCAGAGGTTATCGTTGTGCATCGCATCTCGCGACAGCACATGGCCGTAAAAGGCCTCCAGATTGCTCAGTGCGGCGCCCGCGGCCTGCGCCATGCGGATGCCGTCGCCCATGCCGGTACGCACATTGCGCTGCTTCAGGGATCGCGGCGCAGGGGTAAGGTATTTTCCGGCCATCTCTTCATTGGCCTGAAAACCGCCATCGCCGAGAACCACGGCACGGCCATGAAACGCCACCTCGCGTTCGTCCTGGCGCGCGCGCACACCGACGCAACATCCATTTTCTATAATTAAATCAATTACTTGCGATCCCCTGAGCAAACTGCCGCTGCGCTCGCGTAAATTCTTTTCCAGGGTGCGCAAGCCCATGTCCGCACCCAGTCCCTGCCATGCCAAATGGGTCGCTGGCGGCCGCACCGGGGCGAGCACCCAGTTGCGCCAGCCGGCAGTAGTCATGCGATCAAAGCCAGCACCTTCACTTTGCAGCCATTGCACCGCGCGCCCGGCGTTATCGGCCACCGCGTTCACCAGCGCGGGATCGGCGTAGCCAGCGGTGATCTCCGTCATGGCACCGGCCAGCACCTCGGGCGCACTGGTGGGATCGTTGTACGAAACATGCATCACGCCGCCCGCTACGCGAGAATTGCAGGCGTAAAGCTCGTCGCTGCCGCGTTCGAGCACGATCGCGCTAAGGCCCAACTGCGCGGCACGCGCCGCCGCGGCAAGTCCTGCGTAACCACCACCCACACAGATCAGATCGTATTCCCGCGGTGTCATTATTTGTCCTCGACTAATGCGCTTCAATCGCGGCTTTGAACTCGCCGCTCACGCTGACGCCGTCGCGGCTGCCGCGGCTGCCGCGGCCGCGCGTTGCGCCTGGCGCGCGGTTACCTGTATTGAAGACAATGCCGGCCGCCCGAACTCGCGTTGCAGATCGTCCAGAATTTCATACGTCGGCAATTGTGAGCAGCCGATGAACATCGCCTCACAATCATCCGCCATGGTTTCGCGCGCGAGTTTCGCCACCTGTTGCGCCTCGATGCGGCCGAGCTCGTCAGTGTTCTGGACGTAAAAACTGTTGAAGCGCATCACGCTAATGCCACCGTCCGCGAGGAACGCTTTCAGCTGTGTGTTCACGGCATCCAGATAGGGTGTCACCAGAGCGATTTTCGTGGCGCCCATCTCCTGCAGAGCCAACACCATCGATCGCGCCGTGGTCACCACGCGCTTACCGGTAATGCCGGCCAGATTGTCCCCCAACGCCGCATCACCTGCCGGACCGGAAATGAATCCCGCCGCCGTGCAGCCGTAGGCCACGACATCCACCGCGGGATCATTGAAGGCTTCGGCCAGCTTCAGCGCCTGCGCCATGTAGGCCGGCAGTGAATCTTGGGTCAGCAAACCCTTGCCGCGCGGGATGCGCTGCGTGGCGCAGGTCGAACCCGCCGGCAACCATGCCGGCAATTCACGCGCCATTGTGGTGTTGTTGATCGGTACCATCAGGCCGACATGCAGGGCTTTTTCCATGGGTTCTCCCACAATCCGGGTAACAAATTGCACATGGTATCCTAGAGTGAAACACAACACGAGGGCATCTCATGAAGCGAACTTTTTTTTGCGCGGCGGCGATTTTTCTTTGGGCTACGGCAGTCGGCGCGCACGCCCAGACATGGCCGCAGCGCCCGATACGCATTGTGGTCGGCTTTCCACCCGGCGGCGGTATCGACGTGGTGGCGCGCCTGCTGGGCGTTCGTTTGGCCGAAACACTCGGCCAGCAGATTGTGGTGGATAACCGGCCCGGCGCCAACGGCATACTCGGCACGGAAATCGTCGCCAAGTCCGCACCCGACGGCCACACCTTTTTCATCGGCACCACCGGCAACCTGAGCGTCAATCCGGTTTTGATCAAGCATTTGCCATTTAACATCGCGCGCGATTTCACGCCGGTGATGCAAACCTCATCGGTGCCGTTCCTGATCTACACCCATCCCAAGGTGCCGGCAAAGAACCTCGCGGAACTCATTGCGCATATCAAGTCGAATCCTGGCAAGGTCAATTACTATTCATCCGGCAATGGCGGACTTCCCCATCTGGCGAGTGAGCTGCTCAACGCGCTGGCCGGCATCAAGGCGGTTCATGTGCCATACAAGGGCAGCGCGCCGGGATTCAACGACCTGCTGGGCGGCCATGTACAGTTCGGTTTTGACGCGGTGCCAATTGGCCTGCAGCACGTCAAATCCGGCCGCATCCGCGCGGCAGCCACCACCGGGCCGAAACGCCTGTCGTTCCTGCCCGATGTCGCTGCTGCCAACGAAACCGTGAAAGGATTCGAAGTCGTCAACTGGTATGGCCTGGTGGCGCCTGCCGGCACACCCGCGCCGGTGATCGATCGCATGAATCGCGAGATTCTGAAGGCAATGGCCATTCCCGAATTGCGCGACAAGCTCATTGCACAGGGTACCGATCCGGTGAACAGCAATCAAAGCGCATTCAGCGCATTTATGAAATCCGAATCCGCCAAGTGGGGACGTGTGATTCAAAAGGCGAACATCAAGGCGGAATGACGCGGCACGTGCGTCGGCGCGTGAATCGATAGACGTTCCCCGCGGGTGGCGGCGGATCACGTCGCGGCATCCCTGACGCCGCGCGCGCCATTGTGGCCGGCAGATCAATGCACGTCGTGAAATTCCGACACCGCCTCCAGCGGCAGTCCTTCGGGCTGTGGAAACGCACTCAGATCCGTCGCGATGGCCGCGCGCAGGAAGTTATCCACCCAGCGGAAAACGTCATTTTCCCGGATGGACGTTCGCATGCGGCGCATCCTCGCTCGACGCTCCTCCGGCGGCATCGCAAATGCCGTGTGAATCGCGTCGGCAACCGCCTCGATATCGTGCGGATTCACCAGCAATGCACCACGCGCCAGCTGGGACGCTGCACCGGCAAACTCAGACAGGATCAGCACACAGTCCTCCTCGATGCTGCAGGTGCAATATTCCTTCGCCACCAGATTCATGCCATCCTTCAACGGCGTGATCAGCGCTATATCGGCCGCCCGATAGTACGCCAGCAGTTCCGTGCGCGACAGGCTGCGATACTCGTACCAAACCGGGACCCAACCGCCGGGCCGCACCAGCGTGCTGTTGATGTGTCCAACGAGTTGCTCAATCTGCAGACGCAGTTGCTGATACTCTGGAATGTCCTCGCGGCTGGGTACCACGACCTGCATCAAGGTCACTTTCTGGCATAGATCCGGGTAACGCGTGAGCAGATCCGCAAAGGCCTTGAGCCGCAACGGGATGCCTTTCGTGTAGTCCAGCCGGTCAATGCCGAGGATCAGCGTGCTATCGGGCAACAACTGGTGCAGTTCCCCGGCCTTTTGCGCCACGGCCGGCGCTTCGGCCCCCTGCAAAAAGGCGCGGTAATCGATACTGATGGGAAAACTGCCGATGCGGATCTCGCGCTGGCCGATTCGCGCCACCTGCATCTGCCCGCGCCCTTCCGCTTCGAAGTCGTGCACCAGCATGCGCGCACAACGCACGAAATTACGCTGATCGCGCAAGGTCTGGAATCCGATCAAATCGTATTCCAGCAGGGCACGCAACAGAGATTCCCGCCATGGCAGCGTCAGAAAAATATCCGGCGCCGGAAAAGGTATGTGAAGAAAGAACCCCAGTTGCGAGTCGATGCCCAACTTGCGCAATTCGACTGCCACATTCATCAAATGATAGTCGTGTACCCAGATGAAATCGCCGGATTGCGACTGCCTGCGAATGACGGCGGCGTACTTGCGGTTAACCTCGCAGTAGTTGCGCCAGAATCGGGGCTCGAAATTGCATAAAGCCTGCATGTCGTGGAACAGCGGCCAGATGATCTCATTTGAAAATCCAAGATAAAAATCGTGGATCTCCTCTGCCGTGAGTTCGACAGCGCTAAACGAATATCCGGCGCGCTTGCCGCTTTCGTCCAGTGCTTTTTCGAGTTCCTGAAGGTTGCCGGTTGCGCCCGGCCAGCCGATCCATACACCGCCGCGGTTGCGCAGCACGGGTAATAGCGCCGTAACCAGTCCGCCACCGGACGGATCTGCCCGCCATACACCTTCTGCGTCCAGACGAAACTGGAACGGCAATCGGTTGGACACGACAACCAGGCGCTGTTCGCGCCGCCGTGCATTCCTGGACTCACCTTTGAGTTGGTCCCGCAATTCCACTTGCACCATGATAAATCCCATGTTTCAGTGGGTTAATCGAGCAACGGGAATGAAAGCTTTACCCGAGTACTTGCCAAATCCTGCGTCTACGGGGTACGTCTCGTCATCCCGCCACATAGGCCGTGACCGTGCTCAACTCGATATTCGGCACCGCAACATCAACCTGTGTCGATGGTTGGGCGCGGCTTCATTATAGGACGTGGAAAGCGTCTGTGCGGTTTCGCACCGGAACCTAAAGAAACTACTTAGGTAAAACGCCGTCTGTCCGCGGCATGCGACTTGGACTACCGTAAGCCGAC
>CADECM010000064.1 GCA_902825845.1 uncultured beta proteobacterium | reverse complement strand
ACGACAAACGATGGCTTTGCCGTGGCTGGTTTAGATGTCTGGGCGACAGCAACGGATCGATCCCAGAAACAGCCCCTCAATTCGAGTTCAAAACCACGGCGGATACTCAACAACACCTGCCATAAAAAAAGGCCGCTGCCGCGGCCTTTTTTCTCGAACCAAAGACGTTTACGCCACAACCACCATATCGAAATCCGCCTTGCTGGTGCCGCAATCCGGGCACATCCAGCTGTCGGGCACGTCTTCCCAGCGCGTGCCGGCGGCGATACCGTCTTCCGGCATGCCCTTGGCTTCGTCATACGAGAACGCGCACAACAGGCATTGCCACACGCGGTAGGCCTTGGCGTCGGTGACTTCCGGCACGATGGCCTTCGCCGTTTCCAGACGCGGAAAATTCAGCACCAGCGCTTCCACGCCTTCGGGTCCGGCGATGATCGGAAAATAGCCTTCGTCCGGCTTGGTAAAGCCGATGGAGATGGCCTTGTATTCCTTGCCTTGATAATTGACGCTGCCTTTGGTGACGATCAGGTATTGGCCATTGCCCTTGGAGGCGTCGGGACCAGCGGTCTGTGCGCCGGGCGCGAGCTTCAGCGCATAGGCAGCCAGTCCGCGCTCATCCTGAATGTCCTTGAACGGGGTAATGTTGACGTCGGCGTTGCCTTCGAACCGCGGCGCTTCGGTGGCCTGCCATGGTTTGCGGTTGGGCACGGCGACCAGTTTTTCCTTGTCCTTGTCCAGGTATTGCGCGCCCGGATCCCATTGCGCGCGCAAGGTCAGAAATCCCACGCCTTCCTCGGCGCCGGTCAGGGGACCGTACGGCGTATGCGCGCGCGAAAAATGCACGGCATTGAGTGACAATGGATGCTTGCCGATCACGCCGCCACCGCTCACGATCACCTGAAACTGATCGACCTCGTGGAAATGCGGCTTGATCACGCGATGCGGGGATCCTTCGGCCAGAAACGCCATGGGCTCACCCACCGTACCTTGAGGCGGCCGCATGAAATCCGTGCGCCACGCCGTGCCGCCGCCGGGCGGATTGCGCGTCAGTTTGCCTGCTTTGACATCCTCGTACGCTTTAATCACCGGCATCGGGTTCTCCTGAAATATGGTCAACGGTTAACCACGACATTCTACTCGCGCCGCGCCGGGCTTGTGAAGGCAATCGGCACGGCGCAACCTTCAGTCCATATCCTGAAAATGCAACAGCCATCGAGCCGCCACTCACAGCGTGAACGGCTTGCCATTCACCTCAATCGTGCTGTTCAGCGGCACCTTCTGCTCAATCAGCCCTTCGGCGAAACAGCCCGCTTTGGCGTTGCGGATCAGGTGCACGAGTTTGTCCGGCGGCGCATCACTTTCCACCGACAGATGCGTATCCACGCCATCCCAGCGGTTGAACACCGTGCCTTTGAGCACCGAGCCGCCGAGGAACTTGCGAAACCTGACTTTGACGCTGGCATTGCCGACTTTGAGCTTCATCATGTGCGCGTACCGCGCAACCTGGGTCAGCAGTCAGAAGCCCACGCCCATCGCCAGGTACGTCATGGGCGACGGGTAGGCATCGTCGCCGCCAATGCGCTGCGCCTCGTCGCAAAACACTTCGAAGTGACGGAAGGTGCCGCGCTTCAATTGCCCCTTGCCGAGTATCACTTCCGTGTACACCTCGTTGTCGGTGGTGACGCCCTGCGCCGGCAATTCGGGCTTGTCGATAATGCGACTGCCCACCTCGGCGGGCAGGTTGTTTCCGTCTACGGGTTTATCCATACTCGATGCTCCTTTGTGGTTCGGCGAAAGCGCCAACATAACGCTAAAGCGCAGGCACGTCCAATGCCCCGCCGGTGTAACATTGCCTCTCCGAAAAACGGGGAGATGAGCGTGAACAGAATATTAATCACGGCAGCGGCGCTGCTCGCCGCGCACGCGGTGCAGGCACAGGATTATCCCAATCGCCCGGTGCGGGTGCTGGTGGGCCTCGGACCCGGCGGTGGCACCGATACCGTGACCCGCTTGATTACCACCCGCCTCACGGAGATGTTCGGGCAGTCGTTCGTGGTCGACAACCGGCCCAGCGCCGGCGGCGCGATTGCCATTGAAATCGTCGCCAAGTCCGCGCCCGACGGCCACACGCTGCTGGCGCTGACGCCCACGCACGTGGTGACACCCAATCTCAGAAGCAATGCCGGCTATGACCCGATCCGCGATTTCGCGCCGATCGTGCTCACGGTGTATACGCCCTACGTGTTGTCGGTACGCAACTCGGTGGCGGCCAAGAACGTCAAGGAACTGATTGCACTCGCCAAAAAAGAACGCCTCACCTATGCCTCCAGTGGCATCGGCGGCGCAAATCATCTGACGGCTGAACTGTTCAAGCATATGGCGGGTGTGGACATGGTGCATGTGCCGTACAAGAGCGGCGCGCAGGCCAACGCAGCGCTGATCGCGGGTGAAGTGCATGTCAGCTTCACCGCCATGGGCGGGCTGATTCCGCACATCAAGGCCGGCCGCGTGCGCGCACTCGGCGTCACCACGCCCAGGCGCGCCACCGCCACGCCGGATATTCCCACCATCGCCGAGGCCGGCGTGCCGGGCTTCGAGGTGCTGGGCTGGTACGGGCTGGCGGCACCGGCAAAAACACCGCGCACGGTAATCGACAAACTGAATGCCGCGGCCAATCGCGCGCTGCCGGAACTGAAAGGGCGCTACGCCAACATCGGCACCGAAATCGCCGGCGGCAGCGCAGCGGATTTCACTGTGTTTATCAAAGCTGAATTCGACAAGTGGGCGCGCGTGATCAAGATCTCCGGCGCCAAGGCGGAATGACAATAAAAAATTGTTTAAAATCAATAATTTATAGTAACACACGCCCGGCAGCAAGGGACTGCCGGGCGTGATAGCATCCCTGCCGCTGTTTTTCCATTCCAATTAATCAGCTGGAGGAGTCATGAAGCTATTCCCACGTTTGCTGGCTGCAACCGTCGTTGCAGGCGCATGGGCCGTGTCCGCACAGGCAGACAACATCAAGCTGCGTATCGCATCGGGCCATCCGGCGGCGAACACGTATGTGAACCTGATGCAGAATTTTTTTGTGCCCGAAGTCACCAAACGCGTCGCCGCCAAAACCAAGCACAAGATTGAATTCATCGAAGGCTACGGCGGTGCCATGGTGAAAGTGGCCGACACCCTCGAGGGCGTGCAGTCGGGCATCATCGACATCGGCGGCTACTGCTTCTGCTTCGAGCCGTCGAACCTGCCGCTGCAGGCGTTCCAGGTGATGCTGCCCTTTGGCACCATGGATCCGGAAAAGAGCGTCAAACTGGCGCGCGCCGTGTACGACAAAGTGCCGTACATGAGCAAGGTGTTCGAAGACAAATACAAACAAACACTGCTGGCGCTGATCGCCGACAACGGCTACAACATCGGCACCTCGTTCGAATGGAAAACCGTTGCCGATCTCAAGGGGCAGAAAATCGCCGGTGCGGGACTGAATTTGAAGTGGCTGGAATTCGCCGGTGCCACGCCGGTGCAATCGTCGCTGGTCGACGCGTATACCTCGATGCAGACGGGTGTCTACAACGGCTGGATCATGTTCCCGTCGGGCTGGATCAATTTCAAGCTCTACGAAGTGGGCAAGTTCTACACCGAGATCGGTTTCGGCTCGATCACCTGGCACGGCCTCACCATCAACACCGCCAAGTTCAACCGCCTGCCGAAAGACGTGCAGGCGATCATCGTCGAAGTGGCCAAAGAGTTCGAAGCCAGGACCGGCACCGTGAACAAAGAAAACTATCCCAAGCAGCTCGATCAATTGCGCAAAGTCGGCACCAAGGTGAATGCAGTCCCGGATTCGGTCAAGCTCGACTGGGCCAATTCGCTGAAGGGCTGGCCGCAGCAAAAGGCAGCCGAACTGGACAAACAGGGATTGCCCGGCAGCCAGGTGCTCAAAATCACGCTGGAAGAAGCGGAAAAGCTCGGCCACAAGTGGCCCGTGCGTTACGCGGTCAAGTAAGCGCCGATTGCTGATACCTGGCGGCGGCTGCACCGGCCGCCGCGCCTTTTTCCGATGATTACCCGACTCAACGCCTGGGTGGCGCGCGCGCTGCTCGCGGTGGCGGCCATCCTCGCGTTCCTCACCTGCTTTCTGGTGTGTGCCGATGTAATTGGCCGCGTGGCGTTCAACCACCCGGTCAAGGGCACGCCGGAAATCGTCTCGTTTTCCATCGTGGTCATCTGCTTTCTGCAGGCACCGTTCGCGATTCGTTCCGGCGGCATGATCAACGTCACTGCCGTCACCTCGCTATTGCCGCCCGGCATGCAGCGCGCGCTGGAAGTATTCGGCTGTCTGCTCGGCGTGGCGTTTTTCAGCCTGCTGTGCTGGGGCAGCTACGAGCCCGCGCTGCACGCGTGGACGTCGAACGAATTTGAGGGCGAAGGCGCGTTGCGGGTACCGGTGTGGCCGGCGCGCTACATCGTGATCGTGGGCACCTTTCTGGCGGCGCTGAACTATCTGCTGATCGCGCTGGAGCGCCTGCGCGCCGCGCCCGGCACAGCCATCGAACATGACAACGGCGCAGGACACCACTGATGTTTGGCGCCACTGAAATCGCAATCCTGCTGAGCGCGCTACTGGTAATGGTGTTCGCCGGCGTGCATATCGCCGTCGCGCTCGGCATCTCCAGCATGATCGGCATCTACCTGATGCAGGGCGACATGGAGGTGGTGCGCAACTTCGCGGCGAATACCGCCTACGAAGCGCTGCGCGACTATGTGTTCGCGGTGATTCCGCTGTTCATGCTGATGGGCGAATTCCTCGCCAAGTGCGGCGCCGCGCGCGACTTGTTCGCGCTCACCAATCGGCTGACGCGGCGCATACCCGGCCGGCTCGGCATCGCGACGGTGTTGGCCAACGCGGTGTTTGCCTTTGTTACCGGCGTGTCGATTGCGGCAGCGGCGGCATTCTCGCGCATCGCCTACCCGGAAATGAAACGCTACGGCTACGACCGAAAATTTGCGCTCGGCTGCATTGCAGGCAGTTCCTGCCTCGGCATGCTGATTCCGCCGAGCGTGCTGATGATCGTGTGGGGCGTGCTGACGGAACAGGCGATCGGCAAGATTTTCATTGCCGGCATCGTGCCCGGCTTTATCCTGGTATTTCTGTATTGCGTCTATATTCTCGGCGCCGCGGTGATCAAGCCGGAGTGGGTCGGCGCCGGCGCCAAGCTGGAACAAGTACAAAGCGAAGTGGAAATCACCGAGGCGGAATTTCGCGCGCTGCTGGTGAGCACGCTGCTGGTGTTTGCGCTGATCGGCATCACCCTCGGCGGCATCTGGCTGGGCTTTTTCACGCCCACCGAAGGCGCCGGCGTCGGCGCCGCATTGGCCCTGCTGCTGGCGATGAGCAAGCGCATGACAGCAAGGGAAGTGTATGAGGTAGTACTGGCCGTCGGACGCACCTCGGCACCGCTGCTGATCCTGCTGTTCTGCGCGCAACTCTACTCGCGCGTGCTGTCGATGACCGGCATCACCGGCATGGCGCGGGATTTCTTTGTCGCCTCGGGCCTGGGCTTCTGGGGCGTGCTGGCGGTGATGGTGCTGATCTGGTTCGTGCTGGGCATGCTGATCGACTCCATCTCCATCATTCTGCTCACCGTGCCGGTGTTCGGACCGGTGGCCGAGGCGCTGGGCATGCACCCGCTGGCGTTTGCCATTCTGGGCATACTCGCGATTGAAACCGGGCTGCTGACGCCGCCGTTCGGTATACTGGCGTTCACGGTCAAGGCCGCGCTGCCGCAGGAGGCCTCGCTCGCCGATATTTTCAAGGGCAGCATTCCGTACTGGATTTGCCTGCTCACGGTCATCCTCATCATCGCCGCTTTCCCGCAACTCGCGACCTGGCTGCCGGACCTCGGCAACGTCGTCGCCAAGTAACTGGAGCCCATCTCATGCCCGCCTACTGGCTCGCCCGCTGCAAGATCAACGATGCGGTCGAATACAAAAAGTATACCGACCTCGTCCCCGGCATTCTCACCAAATTCGGCGGCAAGCCGCTGGCGCGCGGCGGCCCCTATCAGATCATGGAAGGCACGGACAAATACCACCGCTTTGTGGTGGTGGAGTTCCCGACGCTGGAACAGGCGGTAAAATGCCATCAATCGCCCGAGTATCAGGCAGCCGCGGCGTTCCGCCGCGCGCCGGGCGTGAGCGAAGTGCATCAGGTGATTGTCGAGGGCGGCGACGCCACGCCGGTCTGATTCAAAGCAAGGGGTCGTTGCCATGCCGCTGCATCACATCGAACATTTTCTGATCCAGACCGCCGATCTCGACAGCACGCGCGACTGGTACGTGAAGGTGCTGGGGATGCGCGTCGGCCCCAGTCCCGATTTCAAATTTCCGGTGGTGTGGCTCTACATCGGCGACACTGACGTGCTGCATCTCACCGTCGGCGGCAGCAACGTCAGCGAAAACCGCAAGGCCTATCTCGGCCAGCAGTCGGAGGCCACGCACGGCTCCGGCGTGGTCGATCACATCGCGTTCCGCTGCACCGGTCTGCGCGAGATGATGGCCAATCTGCAGCAGCACAAGGTTGCGTTTCACAAGCGCATGGTGAACGATCAGGGCCTGTTCCAGTTGTTCATGCTCGATCCCAATGGGGTCAAGATCGAACTCAATTTCGCCAACGCCGAAGCGCAGGGCATCGCCCCGGAGCTGATGGCAGCAGCCTTGCCTGATTAAAATTTAATCATTTAAAATCAATATGTTACGACTATGGCCGTCTATCCTGAACTGAAAGGCCGCGTGGCCGTTGTCACCGGCGCGGCGCAAGGCATCGGCGCATCCACGGTGCGCGAATTCGCCAAACAGCACACGCTGGTGGCGCTGCTCGACATTGATGAATTCGACGCGCAAAAGCTGGCGCACGAAATCAAGGAAGGCGGCACGCGTGCGATGGCGGTGCGCACCGATGTCACCGACGAGCAATCCGTGATCAGCGCGCTCGCGCGCGTGGCCGAGGAATTCGGCGGCATCGACATCCTCGTCAACAGCGCCGGCGGTTACGGCAAGCTCACCGGCGTGGAGGAAATGCAGGTCGAGGAATGGGATCGCACCGTGGCGCTCAACATGCGCGGCACCTTCCTCACCTGCAAGCACGCGATTCCCTACCTGAAAAAATCCAAGGCCGGACGCATCATCAACGTGTCGTCGATTTCCGGGCGCACGCTGTTCGGCTCCACCTCGCCCGCCTATGCGGCATCCAAGGCGGGTGTGATTCAGCTCACGCGTTTTCTGGCGATTGAACTGGGGCCATCGGGCATCACCTCGAATTCGATCGCGCCGATCACCACGCTCACGCCACGCGTGCGCGCGCTGCGCACCGAGGCCAACATCGAGCAGATCGCCTCGCAGATTCCGCTGCGCCGCCTGCCCGACCCGGAAGACCACGCCAACGCGATGGTGTTCCTCGCCTCCGACAGCGCGGCCTACCTGAATGGCGTGGCGCTCGACATCAATGGCGGGCGTATCCTGATGTAAGCGGCTTACCCCTGCGTCAAGCGTGGAATTGTATATTGTAAGTATTTGTTTTTAAACAATTATTTACCTTGCGCGCGGGGCACTGGATTTGCCATAATCAGTACCCCATATCCATTGCATGACCATGCCCGCTCCGTCCACCACCGCTGTACCCGTTGCCCCGCAAGCCACCCCGCGCGACCGACTCGACCGGCCGCTGCGCGATTTGCGCATATCGGTCACCGACCGCTGCAACTTCCGCTGCACCTACTGCATGCCGAAGGAAGTGTTCGGCAAGGATTACCCGTATCTGGAGCGCAAGGCGCTGCTCAGCTTTGAGGAAGTGGTGCGCATCGCACGCGTGTTCAAGGGCCTCGGCATCGAAAAAATCCGCCTCACCGGTGGCGAGCCGCTGATGCGCAAGGACGTCGACAAACTGATCGCCATGCTGTCGGACATCGGCGGTCTTGATCTCACGCTCACCACCAATGGTTCGCTGCTTGCGCGCAAGGCGGTTGCGCTGCGCGCGGCGGGCCTGAAGCGTGTCACCGTCAGTCTCGATTCGCTGGACGACGCCGTGTTCAAGGCGATGAATGACGTGGATTTCCCCGTGGCCAAGGTGCTCGAAGGCATCGACGCCGCCGTCGCCGCGGGCCTCAAGCCGATCAAGATCAACATGGTGGTGAAGCGTGGCGTCAACGAACACAGCATCGTGCCGATGGCGCGTTATTTCCGCGAGCAAGGCCACATCCTGCGCTTTATCGAATACATGGACGTGGGCCACACCAACGGCTGGCGCATGGACGATGTCGTCAGCGCGCGTGAAATCGTCGACATGATCAGCAAGGAAATGCCGCTGCAACCGGCCGACCCCAACTACACCGGCGAAGTCGCTGAACGCTGGCACTACAAGGACGGCAGCGGCGAAATCGGCGTCATCGCGTCGGTCACACAAGCGTTCTGCCGTGACTGCACCCGCGCGCGCATCTCCACCGAAGGCAAGCTCTACACCTGCCTGTTCGCCACCGCAGGCCATGATTTGCGCGCACTGCTGCGCAACGGCGCCAGCGACGACGAACTCAACACTTTCGTCAAAGGCATCTGGACCCGCCGCGGCGACCGCTACTCTGAAATCCGCTCCGAGAAAACGGTGAAGCTGGAGAAAATCGAGATGTCGTACATCGGCGGATAATCCACCTTCTGTCCCCTCGCCCCGCGTGCGGGGAGAGGGTTAGGGTGAGCGGAAATATCGCGGCAAAGTGTGGCCGCCCCTCACCCTGGCCCTCTCCCCGCCAAGGCGGGGCGAGGGTGTCTCACATGCACCCGACAATCACTCAAGCCAGCCGCCCCCTCACCACCGAAGTCGAAGCCGTCAACGAACGCGGCGAGCGCATCCCCACGCCCATCGCCGGCGAACATCCGCTCACGCTGTATGTCGACAAGCGCGAAATCGTCACCCTGATGACACTCGGCCAGGCACCCGAAGCGCTGGCGCTGGGCTATTTGCGCAACCAGCGGCTGGTGCGCAGCATCGACGAAATCGCCGCAGTGCAGGTCGATTGGGACACCAACGCCGTGGCCATCACCACGCGCAGCGCCCTGCAAAATCTCGACGAAAAAATGTCCAAACGCACCGTCACCACCGGTTGCGGTCAGGGCACGGTGTTTGGTGATCTGATGGACGAAATCGACGCCATCCGGCTGCGCAACGACGTCGCCCTGTCCGAAACCACGCTCTATGCCCTGCTCGACAACGTACGCCGCCACGAAACCATCTACAAAAGCGCCGGCGCGGTGCATGGCTGCGCGCTTGCCGACGCCAGCGGCGAAATCCTGATGTTCGTCGAAGACGTCGGCCGCCACAACGCGGTGGACGCCATTGCCGGCAGAATGTGGCTGGACACCATCGACGGCGGCGACAAGATTTTTTACACCACCGGGCGGCTCACTTCGGAAATGGTGATCAAGGCCGCGCAGATGCAGATTCCCTTTCTGGTATCACGCTCGGGCCTCACGCAGATGGGCCACGACATCGCCGTCAAAACCGGCATCACCATGATCGGACGGGCGGTGAACAAGCATTATTTGTTGTTTACCGGAACGCAGCGGTTCGTAAAATCATGAGTGTCACGACACACGCACCTTCCCAAACCCGTCGTTCCAGGGCAGGCTGGAACCCAGGTTTTGCCCGCATGCGCAGCATGCCATTCATCCGCCTTCGGCGTAAGTCAACAACCTGGATTCCGGCCTGCGCCGGAATGACGGAGGCGGTATGCGACAGCAGTCGATAACCGGCATCATCCTCGCCGGCGGCCAGGGCCGCCGCATGGGTAGCGTCGACAAGGGCCTGCAAATCCTGCGCGGCAAACCCATGGTGCAACACGTCCTTGAACGATTCGCGCCGCAGGTCGACGAAGTCCTGATCAACGCCAACCAGAACCTCGATCAGTACCAGGCCTTTGGCTGCAATGTCGTGCCGGACGACATCGGCGGCTTCGCCGGCCCTCTCGCCGGCCTGCATCGCGGCCTGTCCGCCGCCACGCATGACCTCGTCGCCACCGTCCCCTGCGACTCGCCGTTCCTGCCGCTGGATCTGATCGCACGCCTGCACTCTGCACTGGACGAACAGCAAGCCGAACTCGCGGTCGCCCGTACCGGCGATCAGGCGCATCCGGTGTTTTGTCTCACGCGCAAATCGGTGCTACCGGGATTGACCGCGTTTTTGCAAAGCGGCGGGCGCAAGATTGATGCGTGGTATGCGGCGCTGAGGGTGGTGGAGGTGCGCTTCGATGATGACGTGGACGGATTTAGCAATATCAATACGGTGGATGAGTTGCGGACATTTGACGCCTGAACGCGACGCGTAGGGCGGGACGCGCTGCGCTCCTCCCGCCCTACGATTCGAGGGTATTTCCGGCCGGCGCTTGGCTGGCTGTTTGCGCTTTGAATGAAGCTGGCGTCTCCAGACTCACCCGCCCCAATGCCCCGCTGCGATAATCTGTTAATAACGTTATCGCCGCCTTTTCAAAATCCGCTTCTCCGCCCTTGAGCCGATAGCCGCGGCGGGCAGCGACGGCCTCGATCACGCCAACACTGTCGGCGCCCGCCTGTGTGTTGTAACGCGCCGCCAGCGCCCGCGGATAGCACGCCAGCAAGACTCCGGCCAGATATATCGCCGCGTCCGACTCGTGATACGCGCGGGTGCCGATGATGTGGCTCGCTGCCAGCATCAGGCCGGCGCTTTCCTGTTCGATCTTCGGCCACATCAGGCCCGGCGTATCGCTGAGGCTGACTTCGGACGAGAGTTCATAGCGGTGCAATGCCTTGGTCACTGCCGGTTCGTCGCCCACCTTGGCGGCGCGCTTTTTGAGCAGGGCGTTGATCAGCGTCGATTTGCCGACGTTGGGCACGCCCATCACCAGCATGCGCAGCGGTTTGAAATTGTCATTGCGGTGCGGCGCGATTTTCCTGGCCGCCGCGACGACTTTCGCCGCCTCGCCCGGCTTTTTGCAGGACAGCGCAATGGCAGTGACATTCTTTTGCGCGTTGAAGAACGCGAGCCAGGCCTGCGTCACGGCGGGATCAGCCAGGTCCGCTTTGTTGAGCACTTTCAGACACGGGCGCTGGCGCTGTTTACGCAGCGTTTCCACCAGCGGATTGGCGCTCGCCATCGGGCAGCGCGCGTCCAGCACTTCGACCACCACGTCGTGATCCGCCAGCGCCTTCTTCGCATCCTTGACGAAGGCGGCCATGTGGCCGGGAAACCAGTTGATCGACATGAACCCTGCTTTCGCGCAACAATCGTGACAGTTAGTATATCATAAGTATATGTTTTTATTGAATTATTTATGAATGTGCCATGGCAACATGAATTACATTGAACGGGGATGCCGCAAAACTATTTCGTGTCACGGCGAACTAAGCTGCTTGCGACACCGCAAGGCTCATGGAACCCGCGCATGCCCGACACTTCTCCGTACGATGATCTGATCATGGAGCACATCAAGAACGCGCGAAATTTCGGCGTGCCGGCCGAACCGATGCAGATTGCGACCGGTACCAATCCGCTGTGCGGCGACGAAATGACGCTGTATGTTGCGCTGTCCGGCGAACGCATCCAGCGGCTTGCGTTTCAGTGCACCTGCTGCGGCATCTCGATGGCGTCGGCGTCCATCATGAGCGAATTGCTCGGTGGTACGGATATCGCGACGGCGAAGCCACGGCTGCAGGTGTTCGTCGCCACGCTGCTCGGCCGCGGCGGCACGCCACCGCCCGGCACGACACGCGCGCAGCAGGCCATACTCGACACCGTGCGGCGCTTTCCCACGCGTGCACGCTGCGCCGCGCTGGCGTGGGCGACGCTGCAGGGCGCGCTCGATCAGCGCAGCGAAACCATTCTGCAGCCGTGAGCGTGCTTCAGGACGATTCGCGCGCGGCCGGATCCTGACGGTAAAACTGCGCGAGCTGCGCGTACACCGCCGGATAAGTGTCGCGCACCACCCGCGGCGTTTCAATGAACACCTCGCTGATCACCGCAAAAAATTCGCCGGGGCTCTCCGCAGCGTAACCGTCAATCGCGGTGTCCTCCCAGTTATCGACGCGCCGGCGAAAGTCGTCGTATGCCGCGCTGAAGGCGCTCGCCCACAGCCCGCGGTTCATGTCCTTATGCAGCGGCGGGAAACCGTTGGCGTCGCCGTTCAGCATGTCGATCTGGTGTGCGAATTCGTGAATCACCACGTTGTAGCCGTCGGCCTTGCCGGCCTGCGCGATATCTGCCCACGACAGCACCACCGTGCCGTGTTGCCACGATTCGCCGCTCAGGGTGCGCTCGACCACGTGCACCACGCCCGCTTCGTCCACCTCCTCGTGGCGCGCGGTGAATTCGCCCGGATACACCACCACCTCGGTCCAGGTCTTGTACCAATCGAGATCGAGGTTCAGAATCAGCATGCACGCCTGTATTGCAATCGCCAGCCGCGCACCGTCGTCGATGTTGAGATCGCCAGCGGCGTTGATCGGCTTTTCGGCCAAAAACAGGATCACCAGCCGTTTCAGCCGCGCGCGTTCGTCGGCATCCAGCACCCGGGTGAAATTGTAGCCTTCAAGCGCACGCTGCCAGGTGGCCTCGTCGAGATGCGCGTCGCGCAAAATGCGCTCACGCCGACGCTTCTTAAAAAAATTAAACAAAATCAGATACTTAACCAAACCCTTAGACGCGGATTGACAGCGGAAAAATCTGCGTCAATCTGCGTCAAAGACTTTTGCCGCCAACATCACCACCATCCACCACCTTGAGCAACGGCGCCGACACTTCCTCCAGTTCCACGCCCTCGATCTGCGCGAAGCGCTGCGAGATTTTTCGGCTGCTGATCTGCACCTGTTGCGCGTCCTCATGCGCCTGGCGCACGTGGTCGGCGAGCTTGCGCATGCGATCGTCGAAGCGCGAAAAATCCAAGCTCAGTTTCACCAGTTCATCCTTGATGACGTGAATCTGGTTGCGCGTTTCGACGTCCTTGAGCACCGCGCGCGCGGTGTTGAGGATCGCCATCAGCGTGGTTGGCGAGACGATCCACACATGTTTGCCGTTGGCGTATTCCACGACTTCGGCATGGTGCGCGTGAATTTCCGCAAACACCGCCTCCGCCGGGATGAACATCACCGCGCCATCCGAGGTTTCGTTGGGGATGATGTACTTGCCGCTGATGGCGTCGACATGTCGCCGCACGTCGGCCTTGAACTGCTTTTGCGCCAGCGTCACATCCACCGCGTTGGTGTCGGGCGCGAACATGCGGTGATAGTTTTCCAGCGGAAATTTTGAATCCACCGCCACCACGCCAGTGGGCGGCGGCAGTTTGAGCACGCAATCGGCGCGCGTGCCGTTGGACAGCGTGCACTGCATCTCGAAGGCGCTGGTCGGCAGCACGTTGCGCACCAACGCCTCCAGCTGCACTTCACCAAAGGCGCCGCGCGCGCGCTTGTCGCCCAGCAGTTCCTGCAGGCTCAGCACGCTGCCGGTCAGGCCGTCGATTTTTTTCTGCGCTTCGTCGATGGTGGCCAGCCGCGCCATCACGTTGACAAAGGTTTCGTTGGTTTTCTTGAAGCCTTCGTCAAGGCGTTCGCTGACCCTGCCGGAGATCTGGTCGAGACGTTCGTCGATTTTGGCATTGAGTGCGCGCGTGGTTTCCGCCAGCCGCTCGTTCATCGCGGCGCTTTGCTGCGCCATGTTCTGCACCAGCGCCAGCTGCAACGCCTGCAGCGTGTCGCGCGTCTGCTTGAGTTCCCCGCCCACCGCGCCGCGCAGACGCTCGCTGCTGCCGGCGAGATGATCGCCGAGCCGGTCACCCTGTTGCGTGAGGCCGTTGTGCAAATCGAGCAGCATGGCACGGTGACGGGCTTCGAGGCCGTTGTCGACCTGGCCCGGCAGCGCTTCCAGTGTGCCGGCGTGCGCACGCAGCCTCAGGTACAGCGCGACCAGCGTGATCAATACCAACAATAGCAGAATCACCAGTGCCAGCAGCACAAATAACGGTGTGTCGTTCATTCGATCAGTTTATGTCGAAATCTTCCGTTCTCCAACGATCTGTATGCGCCCGCAATACGACCATACAATGAGCAACATTGCGGCGCTGCCAAACGTCGCGTAGTCGACTGGCACGCCGCCCAGCCAATGCTTGTGCCACGGCACAAACCGCGGTTCAAATTTGGCCAGGCCGAAAGCAGGATTGAGCGCAAACCACAGGAAATCCTCAACGATCCAGAACAGCATTACGCTGCCGACGATGCGCGTTTCGATTTTCAAGCTCCAGTGCCCGTGGATAAAAATCGGCAAGTGAAACGCCAACGCCATAAACGAAAATACCCACGCGTGGTAGCCCGTCATGGGCCGCCCGCCCCAGAAAATGTCCAGCAGCCAATGGCTTTCAATTCGCCACGTCGGCAGCGCCGCCGCCCAGCCGGCAGATCCTTCGATCTGGATTTCCACCATCGCGAAAAACAGGCCTAACACGCAAACCCATAGCAGCAACAACACACACTGCAGCCGTGCGCGTAGCATGGGCATTCAGTCGAGTATCGCCTTCAGCACCGCGCGCGCCGCGCGTGGCTTGCCGATGGACAGGCAGTTTTCCCGCATTTGCTGCAAACGCCGCGGCTGATCCAGCAGCAATTGAACGCGATACGCCAGGCCGGCTTCGTCGTAGGCCTTCAGGGCTGCGCCGCTTTCAAGCAAATAATCGGCATTGCGTTCTTCCTGCCCCGGGATCGGCGACACCACGATCATCGGTAATCCTGCCGCAAGACATTCCGAGGCTGTAAGTCCCCCCGGCTTGGTAATGGCCAGATCGCTCGCGGCCATCAGGCGTTCGATCGTTTTGGTATAACCCAGCGCCGTCAGGCGTCCAGGATGGCGCACGGCCATACGCTGCAATGCCTGCAGCAATTCGGCATTGCGTCCCGCGAGCGCGACGATTTGAAAATCACCTGGCACACGCAGCAGGCGCTCGGCGAGCTTTTCAATACCCGCCAAACCGGCGCCGCCGGACATCATCAACAAGGTCGTTTTCCCGGGGTCGATGCCGATTTCCGCCGCACATTGCCGGCGCACATGGTGTTCGCCGAATACGGGCATGATGGGAATGCCGGTAACGTGAATGGTGTCGCGCGGCACACCCTTGTCGGCCAGGCGCTGCGCCACCTCCTCGCTCGCCACGCAATAGCCGTCGAGATTCTCATGCACCCACATCGAATGCACGTCGTAATCGGTGATTTGCACCCATACCCGGGTATCAATTTCATTCTTGCGCCGCATACGAGCCAGCAATTCCGCCGGCAAAAAGTGAGTGCAGATCACCACGTCGGGTTTGATGTTGTGGAGATGCATTTTCAGCTTGCGCGTATTCAGGCGTTCGATTGCGCGGCGCAGGCTGCTGAGTGCGGAATGATTGCGGGGCCTGTCAGTCAGCTCATACAAGTAGCCCCACAGCGCGGGCATGCGCTCGACCACCTTGATGTAGGAATCGGCATATAGCTTCTTGAAGCCGTTGGGCACCAACGACATTAAATCGATATGCGTTGCAGCAACGCCGGGATACATTTCCTGCGCCGTAACGCGCAACGCTTCCGCCGCCCGGACGTGGCCCGCCCCGGCGGAAACGCTGAGCATCGCGATCGTCTGCTTATTCATTTCTTGCTGGTAGCTTTGTCTGTTCTTCAAGGCCATGAAGCGCACTGGCGGTTGTCGAGCGGTTCCAACACCGCGTCACCTGTGCCAGCAGCACGACTGCCGGTGCGTCATTCATTCGATCAGCATACGTGGTTCACGGCGCGCACTCTCAGCCCAGTTCGCGCAGCACCAGCATCGGCGGGGTGGACAACACGCGCCGTGTGCCCAGATGGCCGGCCAGTGCAATCCCCGCGCTGCCCAGCGCCACGCCCGCAACCCATGCCAGCGGACTGAAGTTGTAACTTAAATTGAGCACCTTGACCGCCAGCACAAATCCCAGGCCGCTTGCACCGGCCGCTGCGACCAGACCGGCCAGCGCGCCGATCACCGCGAACTCGGCCAGATGCGCGCGCGTGAGTTGCGCGCGGCTTGCGCCCAGCGTGCGCATCACCGCCGCCTGCTGGATGCGCTCATCCTGCGTGCTGGCCATGGCGGCGTAGAACACCACCAGTCCGGCCAGCAGGGTAAATAGAAACACAAACTGCACGGCCTTCGATACCTGCGTCATCATAATCTGCACCTGAGCCATGATTTGCGCCACGTCGATCACCAGCAGGTTGGGAAACTGCTGAACCAGCGCGTTAAGCAGATCGTTGTGACGCGGCGGCAGGTAAAAGCTGGTGACGTAGCTCACCGGCTGGCCGTCGAGCAAGCCGGGCGGCGCGATCAGGAAAAAATTGACGTTGAAGCTATCCCAGTCAACCTTGCGCAGGCTGGTAACAGTCGCCGTCACCGGGCTGCCGGCAATATCGAAGGTGAGCCGGTCGCCGACTTTGATGCCGAGACGCTGCGCCACACCCTCTTCCATAGAAAACTGTTCACGCGGCGCGTTGGCCGCGGACCACCAGCGGCCGGAGACGATGCGATTGTCCTTGGGCAGACTTGCCGCCCACGACAGATTGAACTCGCGCGCGATCTGGCGCCGCGCGCGTTCGTCGGCAAATTCACTTTCGCCGACCTTGCGCCCGTTGACACTGACCAGGCGCCCGCGAATCATCGGATGCATCTGCGGCGCGGCGACATTGCGCGCGGCAAAAAAACGCTGCAGCTGCGCCACCTGATCGTCCTGGATGTTTACCAGAAAACGGTTGGGCGCTTCCGGGGGCAGGCTCGCCTGCCACGCGCCGATCAGGTCATTGCGAATCAGCGTCAGTGTCAGCAGCGCCATCAGGCCGAGACCCAGCGCGATCACCTGTATCACAGTGCCCAGCGGCCGACGCCGCAGGTTGGCGATGCCGAAACGCCAGCTGATGCCGCGGTTACGCAGGCCGGACACGCCCTTGAGCAGCAGCCACGCGAGCGCGCCCGCCACCAGCATCGCGCCGCTGAAGCCAAGAACGACGTACGCGCCCAACCGCGGGTCGCTGGCTTTCCAGAAAATCATACCGGTGATCACCGCATAACCGAGCGCGTATCCGGTGGCGCCGCGCGCCCCGGGCGTACCCAGATCGCGGCGCAGCACGCGCAGCGTTGGCACGCGTCCAAGTGCAACGATCGGCGGCAAGGCGAAACTCAGGAGTAAGGCGAGGCCGGTGACCATGCCCTGTGCCGCTGGCAGCCAGCCGGGACGTGGTAGCTCGACGGCGACCACGCTGCCCAGCCAGTACGCGAGCGCCTGCTGTGCCAGCGCGCCCGCAATGCAGCCGATCAGGCTTGCCGCCGCACCGAGCACGGTAAAGTGCAGCAGATACATGCGCATCAACTGGCCCTGCCCCGCGCCCAGACAGCGCAGCATGGCGCACGCGTCCAGATGCCGCTGCAGAAAACGCCGCGCCGCCAACGCGATCGCGGTTGCGGCCAGCAGCACGCTCACCAGTGCCGCGATATTCAGGAATTTTTCCGCGCGCTCCAGCGCGGAGCGGATTTCCGGACGCGCGTCGCGGATACCTTCGATACGCTGGCCTGGCTGCAGGCGCGCGCCCAGCCAGCCGCGGTAGCTGTCGACCGCTTCGGCGCTGCCGGCAATCTGCAGCCGATAGCGCAGGCGGCTGCCGGTTTGCACCAGGCCCGTGGCGGCCAGATCCGCCTCGTTCAGCATCACGCGCGGGCCTGCATTGATAAAGCCGATGGCCGCGTCGGGCTCCTGCGTCAGCACGGCTGATATTTGTAACCCTTTGTTTCCAATGGATATTTTATCCCCCACCGCAACCGCCAGCCGCGACAGGATGCGTTCGTCGGCCCACACCGTGCCCGGTGCTGGAATGCCTTGCGCGCGGCGATCGGCGGCGTACAGTTTGTCGGCGATACGCACCTCGCCGCGCAGCGGATAGCCTGCCGCGACCACCTTGATATCCGCCAGTACATTCTTGTCGCCGCGCACGGCCATGCTGGGAAAGCGCAGCATCTGCGTCACCCCGAGCTGACGGCGCTGCGCTTCTTGCACGAGTTCCGCGGGCAGCGCGCGGTCCTGCGCAATCACCAGATCGGCGCCGAGCAGCTGGTTCGCCTGCCGGTTCAGGGCGAGCTGCACACGGTCGGTGAAAAATCCCACTGTGGTCACACCCGCCACCGCGATCACGACGGCGATGGCGATCAGCGTCAGTTCGCCGGCACGCAGGTCGCGCAGCAGGAGTCGCAGCGCCATGCGCAGTTCGTGCAGCGGCGTCACGCTTGCAGCGTCCCGGCGGCAAGCCGTATCACGCGGCCGCAGCGCGCCGACAGCGTTTCGTCATGCGTCACCAGCACCAGCGTGGTATTGCGCTCGCGATTCAGTTCGAACATGAGGTCGATCACCTGCGCGCCGGTCGCGGCGTCAAGATTGCCGGTGGGTTCGTCGGCGAGCAGGATCGACGGCGAGGTGGCGAACGCGCGCGCGATCGCCACGCGCTGCTGTTCGCCGCCGGACAGTTGTTTGGGATAGTGATGCAGGCGTTCGCTCAAGCCCACGCGTTGCAGCAACGCCGCGGCTTTGTCGCGGCCGCCGTCGGCGCCGGCCAGTTCCAGCGGCACCATCACGTTTTCCAGCGCTGTCATCGCGGCCAGCAACTGAAACGATTGGAACACGAATCCCATACTGCGCCCGCGCAGCGCCGCGCGGCCATCCTCGTCCAGCGCGAACAGATCCTGTCCGGCAATGCGCACGCCGCCGCTGCTCGGCGTGTCCAGTCCGGCCATCAGTGCCAGCAAGGTCGATTTGCCGGAACCTGATACGCCCACCACGGCCACCGCTTCGCCCGCGGCCACGCTGAAACTCACGCCGTGCAAAATGGTCAATGGCGAGCCGCCGGTGGTAACCTGTTTGCCGAGTTGGCTGACTTCAATCGCGGGAGTGTCTGGCATGACGCGTCGGTTTGTTTTGTTGTGGGTCTGGGTGCTGTGCGGCATCGTGCAGTGGGCAATACCCGCGCCGGCCGCGGCCGCGCGCACCATCCTCGTGTTTGGCGACAGCCTTTCGGCGGGCTATGGCCTGCCTCGTGACAAGGCCTGGGTGAGCCTGCTTGCCGAGCGCCTGAAGCAGAATCGCATCGATTATACGGTAGCCAATGCGAGTCTCTCGGGCGAGACCACGCTGGGTGGGCTCGGGCGCATCAATGCCGCGCTGACACGACACAAGCCCGACATCGTGCTGATCGCGCTCGGCGCCAACGACGGCCTGCGCGGCCAAAGCATCGACAGCATGCGCAGCAATCTCGAAGGCATCGTAACAGCGTGCCGCAAGGCGAATTCCCGGGTGGTGTTGATCGGCATGCGTGTGCCGCCCAACTACGGCAGTGCCTACGTCAACAAGTTCCATGCGGTCTACGGCGAGATTGCGCGCCGCTATCAGTTGCCGCTGGTGCCGTTTCTGCTCGACGGCTTCGCGCAAGAGCGCGACTGGTTTCAGGCCGACGGTCTGCACCCGGCCGAGCGCGCGCAGCCGGTAATACTTGACACGGTGTGGAAAACGCTGGCCACCTTGTTAAAATAATCGTTTACAATCAATTAGTTAAAAACAAAATGTGCTCAATGTGCCATCACGGGCGCGGCGCACCGCACAACCTCAGATTGGCTCGTGTCGCACGCACGATCCGCAGCATTTCCTCGGCATCCGACGGCGCGTATTCATCGTTGATCATGGCGTCGGTCTTTTGCGCGTGTACGCGCCACGGTTTGAGCGTGTTGCGGCACGCTGCTGCGTCGCCAGCACGGTACTGTGTAATCGCCAGATCGTTGCGAACCCAGCCCTCGTCATAATCGCTCAGTGTCGAGCGGCACTTGTCGAGCACGGGCGCCAGCAGGGCTCGGGCCTCGGCGAAAAGCTTGCGATCGTAGGTCGTCTTGAAGCGGCTGCGCGTCTGGCTTACGCGGCTGGGTGTGCATTCCGGCTGCGGCAGAACATAGGTCGCCTCAAAATGCGCGCGCGCACCGCAGTAGGTCGAGCAGGTCTGGGGATGTCTGGACGCGACCGCAATACCGCCCGGCTGCGGCTTGAAGGTGACGATGCACGGCAGTTTGTCGTCGGCATTGTCATCCATGCGCGCCTCGCCATTGCGGATCACGCCTGACAGATCGCATACATGAAAATTCGCGCCCACCACATTGAGCTGAAAGCGCAGCGCGCTGCCGGCCTCCGGCGAGATGCGCAACGTAGCGCGGCCGCCCGGCCCGACATATTCACCCGGCCTGATTTGCGCGATGGCGGACAGGGACACACTCAGCAGCGTTGCCGCCAGCAGAGCCACTGCCGCAATGGCCCGCCCCATTAAACGACGGTGATCTGCGCCGTGCCCGCATTGAGCGTGCCGATTTCGCACGCATCCTTGAACCCCTGTGCCTTGAAAATCTCAAGCACTTTGGGCGCCGTCGCCGCATCGCAGGCGACCAGCAAACCGCCGCTGGTCTGCGGATCGGTGAGCATTTTGCGATGCCAATCGGGCGCAGTTTCAGGCAACCGCACGTGCGCGCCGTAGCTCGCCCAGTTGCGATCGGAAGCACCGGTCACGAAGCCCTGCTCGGCCAAGTGCCTGGCAGCCGACAAAATCGGCAACCGTGCAAAATCGAGCGTTGCCTGCAGTTTCGACCCGCGGCAGATTTCCAGTAGATGGCCCAGCAGGCCGAACCCCGTCACATCGGTCAGCCCGTGCACGCCCGGCATGTCGGCAAGCTGTTGTCCCGGCGTGTTGAGCTTGGTGCAGGCGTCGATCATCTGCTCATAAGCCTTGGTCCGCAGTTCGCCTTTTTTGAGCGCGGCGCTCATGATGCCCACGCCCAGGCCCTTGCCGAGTATCAGCACGTCGCCCGGCTTCGCGCGATCATTGCGCTTCACCTGATCCGGGTGCACCAGACCCAGCACCACCAGGCCGTAAATGGGTTCCGGCGAATCGATGGAGTGCCCACCCGCGATCGGAATGCCTGCGATGTCGCACATCGCCTTGCCGCCCGCGCAAATCTGCCCGATGGCCTCCACCGGCACCTTGCCCACCGGCATGCCGAGCAGCGCCAGCGCCATGAACGGCTTGCCACCCATGGCATACACGTCGGAAATGGCATTGGTCGCGGCAATGCGCCCGAAGTCGAACGGATCGTCGACGATGGGCATGAAAAAATCGGTGGTTGCGACAATCGCCTGCGTGTCGTTGATTTTGTAGACCGCGGCATCATCCGCCGACTCGTTTCCCACCAGCAGGTTGGGAAAGCTGCCGGTCAGCGGCGACTTGGCAAGAATTTCGCTCAGCAACGCTGGCGTCAGTTTGCAGCCTCAGCCGCCGCCGTGCGACAAGTGCGTGAGCTTGATGGCTGCGGCTGCATTCAGATCAGGATTGTTCATGGTGGCTCGCTGTACGCCGGGTTTCGGCGAATGAGTGGTAGGGCGTCACGGGATCGAACCGTGGACCGACGGATTAAGAGTCCGCTGCTCTACCAGCTGAGCTAACGCCCCTCCCGCGGCATTATAACGCAGCTCCCGCCTCTATCCGGGACCGCGCGCGCATCGCGCAAGAATGATCACGAAGGAACGGCGCGAACGACCGCCGCTTGCGCCGCCGCGGCGTTTGCGTCAGTATTACATGGACCCGGCCGCATGCGCCGCACGCGAATTATGCTGAACGAACCCGTTCCGGAGTTTGAAGTAGCCGCCACCGGCGGCACATCGTTTAACAGCAAGGCTGTATCCGGCCGCCCGTGGGTGCTGTATTTTTATCCCAAGGACAACACCCCCGGCTGCACCAGCGAAGGCCTGCAATTCCGCGACCTGCACCCGCAATTTGAAAAGCTGGGTTGCGCCATTTACGGCGTGTCGCGCGACAGTCTGAAGTCGCACGACAATTTCAAAGCCAAGATGGGGTTTCCCTTTGAACTGTTGTGCGATGCCGACGAAGTGGCATGCAAGGCATTCGGCGTCATCAAAATGAAAAACATGTACGGCAAAAAGGTTCGCGGTATCGAGCGCAGCACGTTTGTCATCGATGGCGCGGGCGTGGTGCGCCGCGAATGGCGCGGGGTGAAGGTGCCGGGACACGCACAGGAGGTGCTCGATTTCGTAAAAACAATTTAAAAACAAATACTTATGTAGAACTTGCCGCCAAGGACCTTGATGATTCAGCGCAAATCCGCTTCCCCTGCCACACCCGCTGCTGCCGCCGCATCCAACATCACGCGCCTGCATGCCTCGACCAAGTTATTCGTGATCGACACCAATGTGCTGATGCATGATCCCACCAGTCTGTTCCGTTTCGAGGAACACGATCTGTTCATCCCGATGGCAACGCTGGAGGAACTCGACGATCACAAGAAGGGCATGTCCGAGGTTTCGCGCAACGCGCGCCAGGCAAGCCGCTACCTCGATGAATTGATCGGCCACGCCGAAGCCGATATCCATGCCGGCATTCCGCTCTCTGCACACGGCGACAAGCATGCCAACGGCCGCCTGTTTTTGCAAACCGAAGCGATTAACGGTGAACTGCCGGCGCGGCTGCCCGGCGGCAAGGCGGATAATCAAATCATCGGCGTGGTCAAGCATCTGCAGGAACAGCAGGACAAGCACACCAAACGTCAGGTGATTCTGGTGTCCAAAGACATCAACATGCGCATCAAGGCGCGCGCGCTGGGGTTTGCCGCCGAAGACTATTTCAACGACAAGGTGCTGGAAGACACCGACCTGCTGTATACCGGAACCCGCGCGCTGCCGGAGAGCTTCTGGGAATCGCACGGCAAGAAAATGGAATCGTGGCAGCAGTCCGGCCACACTTACTACCGCGTGCACGGCCCCGTGTGCGGCAGCCTGATCGTCAACGAAATGGTCTACCTCGATGAAAACCACGGGGATAAACCGTTTCAGGCCAAGGTCGCCGAAGTGAGCGGCAAGACCGCCATACTGCAAACGCTGAAGGACTATGGACATGCGCGCCACAACGTGTGGGGCATCACCGCGCGCAACCGCGAACAGAATTTCGCACTTAACCTGCTGATGAATCCGGAGATCGATTTTGTCACCCTGCTCGGGCAGGCCGGCACCGGCAAGACGCTGCTGACGCTGGCGGCGGGACTGATGCAGACGCTGGAAAGCAAGCTCTACACCGAGATCATCATGACCCGCGTCACCGTGCCGGTGGGCGAGGACATCGGCTTTTTGCCCGGTACGGAAGAGGAAAAAATGAATCCGTGGATGGGCGCGCTCGAGGACAATCTCGACGTGCTCAATAAGACCGACGACGCGGCCGGCGAATGGGGCCGCGCCGCCACGCGCGACCTGATCCGTTCGCGCATCAAGGTGAAGTCGCTCAACTTCATGCGCGGGCGCACCTTCCTCAACAAATTCCTGGTGATCGACGAAGCGCAGAACCTCACGCCCAAACAGATGAAAACCCTGATCACCCGCGCCGGCCCCGGCACCAAGGTGGTGTGCCTGGGCAATATCTCACAGATCGACACGCCGTATCTGACCGAGGGCAGTTCAGGCATAACCTATGTGGTCGACCGCATGAAGGGCTGGCTGCACAGCGGGCATGTCACGCTGACGCGCGGCGAGCGCTCGCGGCTGGCGGACCATGCGGGGGAAGTGCTTTGAACTGCAAACACCTTTGACGCTGATTTACGCAGATGAACGCAGGTTTCTCCGCGGGTAATCTGCGTAAATCTGCGTCAATTATGTTCAGCTTTCGACCTCCTGGTGTCCTGAGTCAGAAATTCGTAGAACACTATTAGGGCAGAAAGATGGACTCTCCGAATTCTTTTGCCTGTTTGACGAGACGCGAAGCGCGACGAGACAGGGTTGGGCACCCGGTGAGGAGCGCGACAAAGTATCGGCAAACGGGCAAAAGAATTCAGCTACGAATTTCTGACTCAGGACACTAGTACTGATCGCCACCCGCGTAATTCTCAAATCGCGTATGCCGCCCCAGGAACGTCAGCGTCACGGGCCCCGTCGGGCCATTACGCTGCTTGGCGACGATGATTTCGGCCTTGCCTTTGCTCGCTTCATTGGTCGGGTTATAAACCTCGTCGCGGTAGATAAACAGGATCAAATCGGCGTCCTGCTCAATGGCACCGGATTCGCGCAGGTCAGACATCATCGGCCGCTTGTCCTGGCGTGATTCGACGCTGCGGTTGAGCTGCGACAAGGCGATAACCGGCACCTTGAGTTCTTTCGCGAGGCTTTTCAGCGAACGCGATATTTCCGCGACTTCCGTCGCGCGGTTTTCCTCGCGTCCGGACGATGTGCCGCTCATCAGCTGCAGGTAGTCCACCACAATCAGGCTCAAGCCACCGCACTGGCGGTGCAGGCGCCGCGCGCGCGAGCGCACCTCAAGCGCGTTCAGGCCTGCGGTATCGTCGATATGAATTTGCGAATCATTCAACTTGCCCACCGCATCCACCAGCTTGGGCCATTCGGTTTCCTCGAACGTGCCCGAGCGCAGTTTGTGCTGGTCGACGCGCCCCACAGAACCAATCATGCGCAGCGTCAGCTGCGAGCCCGACATTTCCATGCTGAACACCGCCGCTGCCTTCTTGAGATGGAGCGCCACATGCTCGACAATGTTCATTGCCAGCGCGGTCTTGCCCATCGAGGGGCGCGCGGCGATGACCACCAGTTCACCCTGTTGCAGTCCCGACGTCATGCGGTCGAGATCGACGTAGCCGGTCGCCAGCCCGATCACGTCGTCCTTGTTCTCGCGGCTGTAAAGCATGTCGATGCGCTCCACCGTTTCGGTGAGCAGCGGATCGATTTTGACAAAACCCTGCTTGGCTTTTGCGCCGGCTTCGGCAATCTGGAACACCTTGGCTTCGGCCTCGTCGATCAGATCCTTGGCTTCGCGTCCGGTGGGGTTGTAGGCGGCGTCGGCGATTTCCGTCCCCGCCTGTGCGAGCTGGCGCATGATGGCGCGCTCGCGCACAATTTCCGCATAGCGCCGGATGTTGGCAGCGCTCGGCGTGTTCATCGAGAGCGAACCCAGATACGCCTGACCGCCGGCTTCTTCCAGTTTGGCGCTGCGTTCAAGGCTTTCGGCCACCGTCAGCACGTCGGCGGGACGGTTGTTCTCGATCAGCAGCATGATATGCTGAAAAATCAAGCGGTGATCGGCGCGATAGAAATCCGTTTCGCTCATGATATCGGTGATGCGATCCCACGCCGTGTTGTCGAGCAGCAATCCACCCAGCACCGATTGCTCGGCCTCGATTGACTGCGGCGGCACGCGCATCGATTCAATTTGCGGGTCCTTGGCAAGGCTGCTGATCACTTGCATTGCACACATGATGTTGCTTTATAAGTAATTGTTTTTATTAAATAATTCCGTAACAAGCTCTCGCTCGGCAGCGCCTCGCCGTGAACCAATCTACATAAAAAAAAGGGCTGTCGCCAGCCCTTTTTTCTCACGCGAAAAAATCGTTTCGAATTAGAGACTAAGCCGCCTCGCCCAAAACCGAAGCGGTGATGCCGACGACAACGTCGGCGTGCAGCGCGATTTTGATGGGCGTGTCGCCAATCGTTTTGATCGGACCTTCGGGCATGCGTATCGCCGCCCGCGCCACGTCGAAACCCTGCTTCTTCAGTGCTTCGGCGATGTCGCTGTTGGTCACCGAGCCGAACAGCTTGCCATCGACACCGGCTTTTTGCGTGATCTGAACCATCATGCCGTCCAGTTTCGCACCGACGTCCTGCGCCTTGACCAATGCCTCGTGCTGCACTTTTTCCAGTTCGGCGCGGCGATTTTCGAATTCAGCAAGGTTCGCGGTAGTGGCGCGTTTGGCCTTGCCGTGCGGAATCAGAAAATTGCGCGCGTAACCGTCCTTCACCTTGACCACGTCGCCCAGTGCGCCGAGATTGACAACCTTTTCCAGCAGTATGATTTGCATGATCGTTCCTTAGTGCAGATCGGTATAGTGAAGCAGGCCGAGAAAGCGCGCGCGCTTCACCGCAACGCCCAACTGGCGCTGATACTTCGCCTTGGTGCCCGTGATGCGCGCGGGAATCAGCTTGCCATTTTCATTGATGAAATCCTTGAGCAGCGCGATGTCCTTGTAGTCGATTTCCTTGATCTTTTCTGCGGTGAAGCGACAGAACTTGCGGCGGCGGAACAGTGCGTTACCGCGGCGCTTGTTCTTGTCCCCGGCCTTGCCCTTGCCTTTGCCGAACCTGCCTTTTCCCATTGCCATGGTGAGTAACCTTTATGTCTTTTGAATGATGTGCGTGATATGCAATACGAGTTGTGCGCCTGCCTGCGTTCGAACCGGCAATCCCGAGCGGCGCCTTGCTGATAGAAACCCCTGCACCGTCAGCCGGTCTCCCGGTTGATACCCGGACAGTGCGGCGGTTACTTCGCCCACGGCCACCGCATTGACTTCAAATTCGGCCTGCCGTTCGATGTCCGCCTCGCGCTGCAACGAGCGGTGCGCGAGTTTGACGTTGATCACGGGCAGCCCGGCGGGCGTGTGGCGCAGCGGTTCTATCGTGGCAAGTTCACCCGTCAGTCTGATCCGGTTGAGCGCGTCGGCGGCCACCGCTACGCGGCGGTTGCCGGGGCCGGTGTAGTCGCTGCGGCAGGCGCTGGCGCCGGTGCCGGGCGGTCATCCGACGCCGGACGGCCTCTTTCTTCGCGCATCATCGGTGACGGGCCGGTCTCGGCTTCGCTCTTCGATACGGTCAGGTGGCGCAGCACGGCGTCATTGAACTTGAACGCGTGCTCCATTTCCTGCAGCGTCTCGTTGTCGCATTCTATGTTCAGCAGCACATAGTGCGCTTTGTGCATCTTCTGGATGGGATAGGCCATCTGGCGGCGCCCCCAATCCTCATGCCGGTGAATTTTTCCGCCGCGCCCCGTGATCAGCTGGCGATAGCGTTCGACCATGCCAGGAACCTGTTCACTCTGGTCCGGATGGACGATAAAAACGATTTCATAATGTCGCATGCAATGATCTCCTTATGGGCAAATGATTCAGTGGCCTCCCGTGCTGCGAGACGGTGAGGCAAGGATGTAAAAAATGTTTAAAAACAAATACTTATATTATCGGCTCCGAGCAGGCGAACCGAGGCGCGGATTCTACAGCATACAGCCGAATATTCAAGTCGAAGTTGCGCGCACGCTGGCCAGAGCCGCATCGATGGCCAGTGCCAGCTTGTCGGTAATTTCGGCGCAATGCGTGGCATCGATGATGTAAGGCGGTGCCAGCAGCACATGATCCCCGTGCAGGCCATCGACCGTGCCGCCCATGGGGTAGCAGATCAGGCCGCGGGCAAACGCTTCGCGCTTGATGCGTTGATGCAGCTTCAGCGCCGGGTCGAAGGTGGATTTGGTTTGACGGTCGGCCACCAGTTCGACGCCGATGAACAGCCCGCGTCCACGCACGTCACCGATGTGGGGGTGTCCGGAAAATCGTTCGTTCAACCGGCTGCGCAGCGCCTCACCCTGCGCACGCACGTTCTGCAGCAGACCCTCGCGGGTAATCGTTTGCTGCACCGCCAGCGCCGCCGCACAGGCCAGGGGATGGCCCAGGTAGGTATGCCCATGCTGAAAGAATCCGCTGCCGCCGCGCACGGCGTCGAAGATCTTCCGCGACACCAGCGTTGCGCCTATCGGCTGATAGCCACCGCCCAGCCCCTTGGCGATCACGCACAGATCGGGCGTGATGCCTTCCTGTTCGTAGGCGAACAGCGTTCCAGTGCGGCCCATGCCGCACATCACTTCGTCAAGGATCAGCAGGATGCCATGACGATCGCAGATCTCGCGCACGCGTCTGAAATAGCCGGGCACCGCTGGCACGGCGCCGAGCGTCGCACCCACCACCGGTTCCGCGATGAAGGCAATGACGCGCTGCGGCCCGACGCGTTGCAGTGTCTCTTCAAGCTCGACCGCTAGACGCGCGCCGTACTCGGCTTCGGACTCGCCTTCCTTGCAGTCCCGGTAGGCAAAACACGGCGCGACGTGTTCCACGTTCATCAGCAGCGGTGCAAAGGGTTCCCTGCGCCATGCATTGCCGCCCACGGCGAGCGCGCCCAAGGTATTGCCGTGGTAGCTTTGGCGGCGCCCGACGAACAAATCACGCTCCGGCTCGCCGCGCTCCAGAAAATACTGGCGCGCCAGTTTGAGCGCGGCCTCAATGCCTTCCGAGCCGCCCGACACAAAGTACACGCGCTCGAAAACATCGCCGCTGGCCCGGATCAATTCGTCCGCGAGCGCTTCCGCCGGCTCACTGCTGAAAAAAGCGGTGTGCGCGTAGGCGAGTGCGTCAGCCTGCGCTTTGATGGCGTCGATGACCGCGCGATGTCCATGTCCCAGACACGACACGGCCGCGCCGCCGGACGCATCGAGATAGCGCCGCCCGTCTCGATCCAGCAGATACGGCCCCTCGCCCGAGACGGCGATCGGCGGCTCGCTCCGCGCATCGCGATGAAAAACCCGGTTCATGGCGCAAAAAAAGCCGCAGCATTCGCTACGGCATCGGGGGAACAGCCCATCACAGGATCAATTGCGCAGCAAGGCCAGCACACCCTCGATCTCAATGCGCACCAGCCCTGCGATGGCCATTGCAGACGCTTCGTCCGCATGCAACGCTGAATGCGCTTCCGCGGTTCTGGACTTGCCGTTACGCAAGCCTTCTCCGGAGACTTCCTCCAGTTGGTTGCGCGCGCCGCTGATGGTGAACCCCTGATCATAGAGCAGTTCGCGTATGCGTCGGATCAGCAAGACTTCGTGATGCTGATAATAGCGGCGGTTGCCGCGCCGCTTGACCGGCTTGAGCTGGGTAAATTCCTGCTCCCAATAGCGCAGCACATGAGGCTTGACGCCGCACAAGTCGCTGACTTCGCCGATCGTGAAATACCGTTTTGCCGGGATCGGCGGCAGCGGCGTCTTAGGAACCTGGCTTTCCAAGGTGCGCCTGCTCCACCATCGCCTTGAGTTTTTGCGACGCGTGGAAGGTTACGACGGTACGCGCAGTAATCGGTATTTCTTCCCCGGTCTTGGGGTTGCGTCCCGGCCTTTGCGGCTTGATGCGTAACTGAAAATTGCCGAATCCGGACAGCTTTACGCCCTTGCCGGCTTCAAGGGCATGACGAACTTCCTCAAAAAACGTTTCCACCATGTCCTTGGCTTCGCGCTTGTTAAAGCCCACTTTTTCGAACAATAGATCGGCGAGTTCAGCCTTCGTTAAAGTCATGTTTCCCCTCTTAGCGAAGCTTGGCGTTGAACCGGTTTTGCAGGATTTTTATGATTTCCGACACTGCAGAATCGACTTCCGCATCGGTCATTGTCTTTTGAGTATCCTGTACTAACATCCTGAATGCAAGACTTTTTTTGCCATTTTCCACCCCTGGACCACGGTACATATCAAACACCCAAAAGTCAGCAACCGCCTCGGGTTTTTTCGCGAACACCTCATCTCGAATTGACTGAAAGGGTACAGCTTCGTCAAAAACCAGAGCCAAGTCACGCCACACGGGTGGAAATTTTGAAACCGCTTCGAATTCGGGTAAAGGACAGGCCACCGCCGCGTCCAGCGCCACTTCAAATAGTACCGGTACCAGGTGTAAGCCGTATTTTTGCAGCCAGCGCGGGTGCACTTCACCCATCCACCCGATAGCCCTTTCTGCCTGCCACACGCGCGCGCTCTTGCCCGGATGAAACGCCGGATGCGGCGCAGCCTCAAAGCGCAGCGCGCCAGGATGAAACAGCGCTTCCAAATCAGCCTTGACATCGTAAAAATCCACTGTCCGTGCGGGACGTATCCCCCACTGATCAGGTGCCGCCTCGCCACAAGCCGCCGCGGCAATGCGCCGCGGCTGGTCGTAGACGCCGCCGGCTCTACCGGGCAGGAAACAGCGGCCACTCTCGAACACCCGCACGCGCGTTTGCTTGTGATGAAGGTTGTACGCAACGGCGCCAACCAAGCCTCCGATCAGGCTGGAGCGCATCACCGCCATCTGACTGGCGATGGGATTGGCCAGCGTGATGGGCGACGTATTGGCGCAGAAGTCCGCCTCCCACGCGCGATCCACGAAGCTGTAGGTCACTACTTCCTGATAGTCGCGGGCCACAAGCATGCGGCGCAGGGTTGAAACGGAACGCTGCCGTTCCGGCGCCGGCAATGCCGTCGCGGTCACCACGGGCCTGGACGCGGGAATGCGGCTGTAACCGTAGACACGCGCCACCTCTTCGATCAAGTCTTCCTCGATCGCGATATCAAACCGGTACGGCGGCGGCGTCAAAAGCAGGCTGCCATGGGTCTGTTCAGGCTCAAAACCAAGGCGCGCGAAAATGCCGGTGACGATCGCCGGATCCACCGCTACGCCCAGCACGCGTTCAATTCTGTCCAGCCGCAGCGTGATGCAGGCGCGCCGCGGCAAATGTGCTTGCGCCACTGCCGTCGCCACGGGTCCGGGAATGCCGCCGCAGATATCCAGCAACAGGCGCGTTGCGCGTTCGATGGCTTCCTGTGCGCCGGCAAAATTGACGCCACGCTCGAAGCGGTAGGCCGCATCGGAACCAAAACCCAGCAGCCGGGACTTGCCCGCGATCACGGCCGGATCGAAGTAGGCTGCTTCGAGCAAAATGTCCCGTGTGTCATTGCCTACCGCGCTGCAGGCGCCGCCCATGATTCCGCCCAGCGCAAGCGCCTTGCGTTCATCGGCAATGACCAGATACGAGGCATCCAGCTCGCGCGTTTCGCCATTCAGCAATTCGAGTTTTTCCGCGGCTTGCGCAAAGCGCACGCGAATGCCGCCTTCGATCCTCGACGCATCGAAGGCGTGCAGGGGTTGCCCCAGTTCCAGCATCACGTAATTGGTGACATCCACGACAGCGCTGATCGCGCGCACGCCGCTGCGTGCCAGCCGCCGCACCATCCATTGCGGCGTCGGCGCGCGAACATCGACACCGCGTATCAAGCGCCCGCAATACAGCGGGCAGGCTTGCGGCGCCTGCAGGGTGATTGACGGTTCGCCATCGTGACCCGCAGTCACCGCCGCAACAGGAACGGGCCGCAGCGCAATGCCGGCCAGGGCGGCAACCTCACGCGCCATGCCGCGCAGGCTCAAACAATCGCCGCGATTGGGCGTGGGTTTGCTGTCAAATATGCAATCATCCAGATCAAGCGCTTCGCGCACGCTGGCGCCGATGACGCTGTCGGACGGCAGTTCCAGCAAGCCGTCGGCGGCATCGCTCAGGCCGAGTTCGCGTGCCGAACACAGCATGCCGCTTGAGGTCACCCCGCGCACGGTGGCGACCTTTATCTGCATCGAAGGCAGCGTGGCGCCCGCCAGCGCCGCAGGTACACGCATGCCGGCCCGTACATTGGGCGCGCCGCAAACGATGGTCAGTGGCGGCGAACCCGCGCCTGCCCCGATATTGACCTGGCACACATTGAGGCGATCGGCATGCGGGTGCTTTTCGACAGACAACACCTCGCCCACCACCACCTGATCAAACGCCGGGGCCGCGGCTGCCATGCCTTCGATTTCAATGCCGCCGAAGGTCAGCAGATCCGCCAGCTCGCGGCTCGACAACGGGATGTCGGCAAAAGTACGCAGCCAGTTTTCGGAAAATTTCATGAAACGCCCGTTGGCTCACCGAAACTGTCGCAGAAAGCGCAGATCGTTTTCGAAAAACAGCCGCAGATCGTTAACTCCATAGCGCAGCATGGTCAGACGATCCAGCCCCATGCCAAAGGCAAAGCCCTGGCAGCGCTGGCTGTCAATATTGACATTCTTGAGCACCTGCGGATGCACCATGCCGCAACCGCCGACTTCCAGCCAGCCGTCGCCGAAGCTCATGTCGATTTCAGCCGACGGCTCGGTAAAGGGAAAAAACGAGGGCCGAAAGCGCACCTGTAAATCGCCACGCTCGAAAAACAGCCGGAAGAATTCGGTGACGGTCCCCTTCAGATCGGCGAACGAAATGCGCTCGTCTATCCACAAACCTTCGACCTGGTGAAACATCGGCGAATGTGTTGCGTCGGAATCGACGCGATACACGCGGCCCGGCGCGATGATCCGCAGCGGCGGCTGGTGCGTCTGCATATAGCGCACCTGGATCGGCGATGTATGCGTGCGCAACAGGTGATGGCCGCCTTCGAGGTAAAAGGTATCGTGCATGGAACGCGCCGGATGATTCTCCGGCTGGTTCAGGGCCGTAAAATTGTAGAAATCCGTCTCGATTTCCGGGCCATCGGCGACTTCGAAACCCAGCGAATGAAAAATCTGTTCCACGCGCTCCAGCGTTCGCGACACGGGATGCAGGCCGCCCATTCCGATGCCACGCCCCGGCAAACTGACATCCAGCGCGTCCTCGCGGAGCGCGGCGTCGAGCCGGCGTTCGCGAATGTGCTCGCGACGCGCCTCCAGCGCCGTTTCCAGCGCGACTTTGGCGGCATTGATGCGCGCGCCCATCACCGGCCGCTCCATCGCGGGCAGCTTGCCAAGCGCCTTGAGCTGCTCGGTCAGCAAGCCCGACTTGCCCAGGTATCGCGCCTTCACCTGCTCCAGCGCATTGGCGTCGACGGCTTGCTCGAACACCGCAAGCGCGTCTTTGACCAGGGCATCAAGATCGTGCATGACTATTGCAATGGGCGCGGCAAAAATGGAACGGATTGAGAGTGACCTATCGTATCGCAAAAAAAAGAGGCGCTGCGGCCTCTTTTTTTCAGGGGTTGCGTTTTGGCGCATTTCCCCGTAACAGCGGCACTACGCGGCCGGACTCGCGAGATTGGTTCTGGCGGTCTCTACAAACTTCGCAAATGCGGGCTTGTCCAGCACCGCGATATCCGCGAGCACTTTGCGGTCAACTTCAACTGCGGCCTTTTTCAGACCGTTCATGAACGCGCTGTAGGTCATGCCATGTTCACGCACAGCCGCATTGATGCGCGCAATCCACAGCGAGCGGAACACACGCTTCTTGTTGCGGCGGTCGCGATAGGCGTACTGCCCCGCGCGCATGACTGCTTCGTTGGCCACCCGAAACACATTGTTTCGCCGGCCGCGAAATCCCTTGGCCTTCTCAAGGACTTTTTTGTGTGCCGCGCGGGCAGTCACACCACGTTTGACTCTGGGCATGGCTGATCTCCTTTAGTACGGCAACATGGCACGGACCGCACGCGTATCCGACGCATGCACAGCGGTGCCACCGCGCAACTGACGCTTGCGCTTGGCGCTTTTCTTGGTGAGTATGTGGCGCATATAGGCGGACCCGCGCTTGATTCCGCCACTACCCTGCTTGCGAAAACGCTTGGCCGCGCCACTCTTGGTCTTGAGTTTCGGCATGACTACCTCTTGTGACATAGCGCCAGGTGTTCACGGCTCATTGCCGTCAAGCTTATCGAACCTGGTCAACTACTTGTTTTTTTACTGCTGCTGCAAACGTGCTTTCCCGCTTACTTCTTGTCTATGGCGACAGGCGCCGCTGCTTTCGCCGCTACACCCGCTGCCATCGCTGATCCTGGCGCACCCGGCCCAGAAGCCGTGTTGGGCACCGCACTTTTGGCCACGGGTTTGCCGCCCTTTTTTGGAGACATCACCATCACCAGCTGACGACCTTCCATTTTCGGGAACTGCTCGACTACCGCGTTCGATTCAAGTTCACCGCGTATGCGCTCGAGAAGTCGCACCCCGAATTCCTGGTGCGCCATTTCACGGCCACGGAACCGCAACGTGACCTTGACTTTGTCGCCCTCTTCCAGAAACCGTGTCAGGTTCCTGAGCTTTATCTTGTAATCGCCCTCATCCGTGCCGGGTCGAAACTTCACCTCTTTGACGACGATCTGTTTTTGTTTGAGCTTTGCTTCATGCTGCCGCTTGCTCTCACGGTATTTGAACTTGCCAAAATCCATGATGCGACAAACGGGCGGCTTGGCTGTCGGCGCTATTTCCACCAGATCGAGTTCAGCCTCTTCAGCCATTTTGTTCGCGGCCGCGATGCTGACTACACCAACCTGCTCACCACCAGCGCCGATCAACCGCACTTCCGACGCTGTAATCTCAGTATTGATGCGAGCTTCCTTTTCCTGTGCTATGCGATAACTCCTTGATTTTATTTAACTAACTTCCTCGCCGCGCCATATCCGCCTGCAATCGAGAAACAAACTCCGCCAGAGCCATCGGGCCCAAGTTCTCACCAGTGCGGGATCTCACGGCAACCTGACGGGTTGCGACTTCCTTGTCTCCAACGATCAACTGATACGGCAGTTTTTGGAGACTATGTTCTCGTATTTTAAAGGAAATCTTCTCGTTTCTCAAGTCAGAAATGGCTCGCACACCGGCCGTTTTCAGGGCCAGTTCGACCTCCTTGGCGTAGTCCGCTTGGTGCTCGGTAATGCTGGCCACGACTGCCTGAACCGGCGCCAGCCAAACGGGCATGGCGCCCGCATAGTGTTCGATGAGGATGCCGATAAAGCGCTCCAGAGACCCCAGAATTGCCCGATGCAGCATTACCGGCGTGTAGCGCGCGTTGTCCTCGGCCACGTATTCTGCACCCAGCCGTCCCGGTAACGCGAAATCCAGCTGCAGCGTGCCGCATTGCCAAACCCGGGCCAGGGAATCACGCAATGAAAACTCGATCTTGGGGCCATAAAATGCGCCCTCGCCAGGGTTGACGTCCCATTTGAGCTGTTTGGCGTCCAGCGACGCCTTTAGAGCCGCCTCCGCGCGGTCCCATATTTCATCCGCGCCAATGCGCTTGGGTGGACGTGTCGACAATTTGATTTCGATTTCGTTAAAACCAAAGTCGGCATACACCCTGCGCAACAAATCGATAAAGCGCCCAGCCTCATCCTGAACCTGCGCTTCGGTGCAAAAAATATGTGCGTCATCCTGCACAAAGCCACGCACGCGCATCAGCCCATGCAACGCGCCCGAGGGTTCATTGCGGTGGCAGGAGCCGAATTCCGCGATGCGCAAGGGCAACTCCCGGTAACTCTTGACGCCCTGATTGAAAATCTGAACATGGCCGGGGCAATTCATCGGCTTCACCGCATAGTCGCGCTTTTCCGACTCGGTGGTGAACATATTCTCGCGATAGTTTTCCCAGTGTCCGGATTTTTCCCAGAGCACACGATCCATCACCATCGGCGTGCGCACTTCTCGATAGCCTGCGTCATTCAGAAGGCCGCGCATATACTGTTCGATAATCTGCCATACCGTCCAGCCGTGCGGGTGCCAGAACACCATACCCGGCGCCTCGTCCTGCAGGTGAAACAGATCGAGCTGGCGTCCCAGCTTGCGGTGATCGCGCTTCTCGGCCTCTTCCAGACGGTGCAGGTAGGCGTCCTGATCCTCCTTTTTCGCCCACGCGGTGCCATACACGCGCGTCAGCATCTCATTTTTCGAATCACCCCGCCAATAGGCGCCGGCGACTTTCATCAGCTTGAATACTTTAAGCCTGCCGGTCGCCGGCACATGCGGACCGCGGCACAGGTCTATAAAATTATCCTGCTTATAGAGCGAAATAGCCTCGTCCGACGGTATCGACGCGATGATTTCCGCCTTGTATTTTTCGCCCATGTCGCTGAAGAACCTGACCGCCTCGCTCCGCGGCATCAACAGGCGTTCAACCTTGACATCGCGACGGGCAATTTCCACCATGCGCTTCTCGATGGCCGTCAGATCGTCGGGCGTAAACGGCCGCTTGTAGGAGAAGTCATAGTAGAAGCCATCGTCGATCACCGGGCCGATGGTCACCTGCGCGTCGGGGTACAACTCTTTCACCGCATGCGCCAAGAGGTGCGCGGAAGAGTGGCGCAGAACCTCCAGGCCCGCAGCATCCTTGTCGGTAATAATCGACACCTCGGCATCACCATCGATTGTGAACGATGTGTCGACGAGTTTGTCGTTCACGCGGCCGGCGAGCGCCGCCTTGGCCAGGCCCGGTCCGATGGACGCCGCAACGTCCGCGACGGTTACGGCATTTTCATAGACTCGGACCGATCCGTCCGGCAGCTTTACATTGACCATTTGCCTGTCTCCCATTCACGAGCGCCAAAAAAAAGTGCGGGCCAGCCGCACTTTTTCCGAACCCCAACAAGAATCACACACGCGACTAGGCATCCCCTGAAATATCGCCACAAGTTCGCGGTGTCATAACGCTCGCTTCCTGTCCTGATTCGCTTCGTGAATAATTGGTAGGCGCGATTGGACTCGAACCAACGACCCCCACCATGTCAAGGTGGTGCT
>CADECM010000063.1:3834-36698 GCA_902825845.1 uncultured beta proteobacterium | reverse complement strand
CTTAGGTAAAACGCCGTCTGTCCGCGGCATGCGACTTGGACTACCGTAAGCCGACTAAACCGTACCATTACATGCTGGCGCGCGCCAGAGTAATCAGGCCGGGCGGAAGTCAACACGCGCAACCAGCACGACGCAAGCGGCACATCGAGGAGGATGCATGCAGCGCTTTATTGCGATCCGTGTACTGCAAAGCCTGCTGGCCATTCTGGTCATCAGCGTCATCGTGTTCGGCCTGGCGCGACTAAGCGGTGATCCGCTCGATACCATGCTGCCGATAGAAGCCGGGCCCGAGGACTATGAGCGGCTCGAAAAGTACTGGGGCCTGGATAAGCCGCTCCCCACCCAGTACGTCATCTTCATCACGAAAGCCCTGCAAGGTGATTTTGGCGAATCCCTGAAATATCAGGGGAAATCCGCGATGGGCCTGGTGGCGGAACGCCTGCCGGCCACGCTGGAGCTCGCCGGCGCGGCCCTCCTGGTCAGCGCGTTGCTCGCGCTGCCTATCGGGGTTTTGGCAGCCGTATCGAAAGACAGCGGCTGGGATGCTGCCGCCAAGGTGATTGCGCTTCTTGGCCAGTCGCTACCAGCATTCTGGCTGGGCATCGTGCTGATGTGGATTTTTGCCGTGAGGCTGGATTGGCTGCCCGCTTCAGGACGGGGCGGCATCCAGCACATGATATTGCCCGCCATTACGCTCGGCTGGTTTCAGGTCGCCGCCATCATGCGCCTGGTGCGTTCGTCCATGCTGGAAGTGTTGGACAGCGAGTTCGTAAAGCTGGCGCGCGTCAAGGGCATTCCGGAATGGAAGGTGATCTGGAAACATTGTCTGCGCAATGCCGGTATCGCGCCGCTGACCTTTTTTGCCATTATCGCCGGCTCCCTGCTGACCGGTTCCGTGGTGACCGAAACCGTTTTCACCTGGCCGGGCGTGGGGCTGATGGTGGTCGACGCCGTGCGTTCAAGGGACTTTCAAGTGGTTCAGGCAGTGGTGATTGTGTTCGCCGGCATTTTTATCCTGTGCAATCTGCTGGTGGACATCCTATACGCGTACTTGGATCCGCGTATCCGCGTGCAGTAAGACCACAAAAGGACACTGAATCATGTCAAGCACAACCACACAAACGCTGCCCGCGCAGCCGGAGCCATGGATTGCGGCCAAGTGGCAGCAGATAAGACGCTATCCTCTGCTGACACTGACAGTACTCCTGGTATTCCTGATCATTCCGGCCCTGGCGGCACCGTGGATCGCGCCCTACGATCCGTTCAACGGCTCACTGTCGCACCGGCTGACGCCGCCCTTCTGGCAGGATGGCGGATCCACCGCGCACCTGCTGGGCACCGACAAGCTGGGGCGCGACATGCTGAGCCGGATCATTTACGGCGCGCGGGTTTCACTCATGGTATCGATGATCGCCATTTTTGTCGGCGGCGTAATTGGCACCTGCCTGGGGTTGATCTCCGGCTACTTTGGCGGTTTGGTTGACGCCATCATCATGCGCCTGGTGGATATCTCGCTGTCCATTCCCACGATTCTGCTGGCACTGGTGCTGGTCGCCGCGGTGGGCCCCAGTTTCAGCACAGTCGTTATCGTCTTGATCGTGTTGCTGTGGGCACGCTACGCGCGGCTGGTGCGTGGCGAAACACTGGCCATCAAGGAGCGGGACTTTATAGCGCGCGCGCGGGTTTCCGGCGCATCGTCGATTCGCATCATGACACGCTATATCTTCCCCAATGTCATCAACCCGTTGATCGTGCTGGCGACGCTGCAGGTGGGCTACGTCATTCTGCTCGAGTCCGCCTTGAGTTTTCTGGGCGCGGGACTGCCGCGCGCCGAACCAGCGTGGGGCGTCATGGTCTCGGACGGTCGCGAATTGATCGTCACGGCGTGGTGGGTCTCGATGTTCCCGGGGCTCGCCATCATGCTGACGGTGATGTCGCTCAACCTGCTGGGCGACTGGTTGCGCGACCATCTGGATCCGCGGCTCCGAAATCTTTAGCCATAAGAAGCGTTACAACTGGTGAGAGGAGTGTCATGATGAAATCAAGACTTGCTTCGTTTTTTGCAACACTGCTGGTCATAATCGGCGCGGCGCTGTACGCGTTGTCGGAAACCGCTTCGGCAGCCGCGGTCAAGCGGCTTATTTTCGCTTCGGCGGGCTTTCACGAGAGTAACCGCTTCTGGACCATTTCGCGTCCGGATCATCTGCAGTTCGAACCGTTCTGGGAGACGCTGGTCGGAATGGATCCCAAGACAGGGGATTACATACCGGGGCTGGCGACGAAGTGGGAACACAGCGCAGACTTCAAGACATGGACATTTCATTTACGCAAGGGCGTCCAGTTCCAAAGGGGCTATGGTGAGTTCACCTCCGCCGACGTGGCACACAACCATTCGTTGCTGGTGCGCAAGGAGTCGACGGCAACGCTGCGCCCGTTGTGGGCCACGATCGAGAAGGTGGAAACCCCCGACAAGTACACGGCCGTGATCCGCTTCACGGGACCCATCATGCCCGCGACGATGATGTTCGGCGTCTCGCGTTCCGGCGACCTGCGCATGTCCAGCAAAGCGCAGTGGGACAAGGAGGGCATCGAGGGCATTGACAAGCAGCCCGCCGGCACCGGCCCCTTCGAGTACATCGGGCGCAAGACCGGCCTCAACATCGCGTACAAGCGCAATGACAAACACTGGTCCGGCAACAAGGTGGAATACCAGGAACTCGAGTTCCGCATTGCCCGCGAAGAGGCAACGCGGCTTGCCCTGCTGCTCTCCGGCGACGTGCATATCGCCGACCTGCCGCGCGAGTTGCACAAGGACGCGCTCGCCAAAGGCCTGAAGCGTTTCTCGTCCTCGGTGGCGACAGACTGGGTTTCGGTGTACATGGGCGGTCAGTATTACATCACGGGCGACAAGGCTTTCGATCCGAAGGCGCCGTTCGTCAACAAGAAGGTGCGCCAGGCGCTGAACATCGCGATCAACCGCGACGAGCTGTTAAAAACCGTGTTCGCCGACCGCGCGGAGCTGGCGTATGTTTCGCTGTGGATCCCCACCTCCGAGGGCTGGAATCCCAAGTGGGAGGGCCGCTTCAAGGAACTCTATGCCTACAATCCCGCAAAGGCCAAGCAATTGCTGAAAGAAGCGGGTTACGGTCCGGGAAATCCGCTGAAGTTCGAATTCTGGGCGTTCACCGAACCAGGGGAATCGGAAGGCCCGGCGATTGCCGACGCGCTCGCCATCTACTTCAGGAACGTGGGGGTCGAAGCCACGGTGCAGATGCAGGACTGGTCGAAGATCCGCACCATGTATCGCAAGAAACTGGCGAAGGGGTTCATGTGGCCGAACATTATCGGCTGGCGTCCTGCCGACCAGGGTGTGCGAAATTTCTATTACAACAAGGGTAACAATCACCACTTCCAGAATGACTTCATCGAAAAGACCTATGGCGCGGTGTTGAAGTCGACGGATGCCAAACAACGCAGCGATCTGATGCGAACCATCGGCGATCACCTGCAGGAGGAGTTCGCCGACATCCCTTTGTTCTGGTTCCGCAATGAAGTCTTTGCCAGTCCCAAGGTCGTCGGCAGCTGGGTATACCCCGGCGCCACCGCCGGCCGCTCGTCGCATTTCGAACTGATAAAGCTGGTCAAATAAGTGGCGGGCCGCAGCGAGGGGGCACGTTGCTTTCCCCTCGCTGCCTCTTCAACATCGACCATCCAGAACGATCATCCGGAGGAGCAGCACAATGCGGGCCGTTTTCATCCAAAAGAATAGCGCAGGCTAGGCGCATGCCAAGGCAAATCGGAAACGTCGTTCTGGAAGTAGAAGACCTGCATACCCATATCTTCAGCCGCTTTGGCGTGGTAAAGGCCGTAGACGGGGTGAGCTTTAACCTGCGCCAGGGGGAAGTTCTCGGCATCGTGGGCGAATCAGGCAGCGGCAAGAGCATCACGGCCTTGTCGCTACTGAAGCTCCTCCCCCGGCCCGCGGCGCGCATCGTCAGCGGTTCAGTACGTCTCGAGGGCGAGGAACTGGTCACCAAGTCCGAGGAGGAGATGCGTCATATTCGCGGCCGCCGCATTTCCATGATCCTGCAGGATCCCCAGACCTCGCTCAATCCCGTGTTTACCGTGGGCAATCAGTTGATCGAAGGCATCCGGATTCAGCATCCCGGGGACGACAAACCGTCGCTGATCCGGCGCGCCGTAGATGCCTTGAAACAGGTGCGGGTGGCCGCCCCCGATCGGCGGGTCAGCGATTATCCGCACCAGATCAGCGGCGGCATGAAGCAGCGCGTGGTTGGTGCCATCTCCATCTCCTGCGAGCCTAAAATCATCATCGCCGACGAGCCCACCACATCACTCGACGTCACCATTCAGGCACAGTACCTTCGTCTGTTGCGCGAATTGCAGGAAGAAACAAACCTGGCATTGATATTCATCACGCACGACTTCGGCATTGTCGCCAAGATGTGCGATCGCGTGATGGTGATGTATGCGGGCCGCGCGGTGGAAAGCGGCCCGGTACGGGATATTTTCAATAATCCTTCACACCCCTACACCCAGGCGCTGCTGCGCTCGGTGCCGAGCATGGATGACGATATCGACAGGCTGTACTCGATCTCCGGCCAGCCGCCGGCCCTGTGGGATCTTCCGCCGGGTTGCCGCTTCGCGGCCCGCTGCGAACATGCCGACGACCGTTGCCGTCGCGACTATCCCCCTCAAGTTTCCATCAGCAACGATCACACTGCCAGTTGCTGGAGATTGGAGTCCGCATGAACGCTTCACCGGTACTTCAGGCGAAGGCGCTGAAGAAGCACTTTGCCGTCACGCAGGGGTTTATCTGGACCAAGGTCGTGGGCTGGGTGCAGGCGGTGGATGGCATCGACTTTTCGGTGGCGCAGGGCGAGACCTTCGCGATCGTCGGTGAATCCGGCTGCGGCAAGACCACCACCGCCAAGCTCATGCTGCGTCTGGAACAACCGACCGGTGGCCAGGTGTTTGTCGACGGCGCGGACATCAACACGCTAAGCGAGGAAGGCCGCAAGGAATACCGAACCAAGGTGCAAGCGGTGTTTCAGGACCCCTGGTCGTCGCTGAACCCGCGTATGCGCGTGCGCCAGATCGTGGCGGAATCGCTGGTCATCAACAGCACACTATCCGAACGGGAAATCACCGAGCGCGTCGATGAAGTGCTGGCGTCGGTCGGCCTGCGCCCGCATCAGGCGAATCTGTACCCGCACGAATTCAGCGGCGGACAGCGCCAGCGCATCGCCGTGGCGAGCGCGCTGGTGTCCAAGCCCAAACTCATCATTCTCGACGAGCCGGTGTCGGCGCTGGATGTGTCGATCCGCGCGCAGATCATGAACCTGCTGGTGGATCTGCAAGAGCAATACGGGGTGAGCTATCTGCTGATCGCGCACCATCTGGCCACGACGCGCTACATGGCACAGGAAGTTGCCGTGATGTACCTCGGAAAAATCGTCGAAAAGGCGAGGACGCAGGAACTGTTCAAGAATCCGTCGCACCCCTATACCAAAGCCTTGTTTTCGGCCGCGCTGCCCGCGCACCCGGATACGGTGCACGAGGAAATCATTCTCACCGGCGAGGTGCCGTCCCCCATCAACCCGCCCAAGGGCTGCCGCTTCCATCCCCGTTGCCCGTCGGCGATGCCCCAGTGTTCCGAAATTGCCCCGGAAGAAAAGGAAATTGCGCCCGGCCACACGGTGTCGTGCCACCTGTTTTAGCGGCGGCCCTCGTCTGTTGCCGAAAGCGTGGCGCTAACGCGCGGCCGTCGCTTTGCGAATGAGCCCCACGGTGCGGGTCACGATTGATTCAGTCAACGCGCGGCCGATTTCCGGTGACGACCGGCGTGGATCGCCGCTCACGCCATTGCTGCCGTCAGCGGCCTGAAGTTTCGCCATACGCACCATGCGGGGATCGACCGCCATCATCAGCGAGGTATCGACGACATCGGCATGACCGCCGATATCCGTCTGCCGTACACCGTGTCGCCGCAGTACGGCGGCCTCTTCATTGTCGCTGCCGCGGTAGTAGCCCTCGATGGCATGCACGCGGACTCTGGATTTCATCCATTCCGCATTCAGCATCGTGGCGACGGCAGTTTGACCGGGCTGATTCGGACCGCTGTCGCCGATCAGCACGATATCGCGGAATCCATGCTGTTTCAGGCTGCGGGCCGCGTACTCCAGCACCTGCCGGAACACCGCATCGGGCAGACTGATGGTGCCGGCAAAGCGCATATGGCCCTCCGGCGGATCGATGCGGCCCTCCGGCACATAGGCCATCACCGGCGCCACCAGCGCATTGCCCAGGCGCCGCGCGATGGTTTGCGCGTTCGCGGTCACGCGCACATTGTGCTTGCCCAGCGCCATGTGCGGACCGTTCTGCTCGGTACCGCCGGTGGGGATAATGATTGTGGTTTTCCCGGATGCAATGGCATCGCGAACTTCATCCCAGGTGAGTTGTTCCAGCAATACGGTATCCGGAACCTGGCACGATGCAGAAACGGCGAAACATATGCTCATGGCCGTGAACGCGCATCGCAGCATCCGTTTCCATCCAAGAATCCCGCAACGCATGAAGGCCCTTCCACTATCAAAAGCGGCAATGGCGCGGAAGCCGCCGCGCGACTCCGGGCGCCCCCACCGCGAACCACGCTAACTGCCGATAAGGTAGCGATGCAGGTTTACCAGCAACCCGGCCGTCACGCCGCGGATGTAGTAATCCTTGTATTGCACCGCATAGTAATGGCGCAACCGGTCATCGGACTGATGTGTGTGTGTCAAATGATTCGCGCGATCGAGCACAAAGCGCAGCGGCACTTCGAAAATCTCCGCCACCTCGTCCTTGTTCGGCTGCAACACCATCGGCGGCGAAACCAGCCCGATCACCGGTGTAATCCGGTAACCCGCGCGGGTGACATAGTGCGCCATGCGCCCGATCACCTCAACCTGCCCGCCCGGCAGACCGATTTCCTCGAAGGTTTCGCGCAGCGCCGTATGGTCTGGCGTGGGATCGTCCGGTTCGGCGCGTCCGCCCGGGAAACTGATCTGACCCGAACCGCTGCGCAGGTGGCTGGCGCGTACGGTAAACAGCATCGTGGGATCATCTCGGGCGATCACCGGCACCAGCACCGATGCCGGCCGCTGTCGATCCTCCGCCGGCAGTTGCTCGTCATCACAATAAATGTTGGCGGGCGCGGGCCCGCTTGCGGCAAGCCGCCTGCGCAGCCAGTCAATGCTGTACGTCGCCGTCATCCCTCGCGCACCACCTGCTCGGCAAACCGCATATCCGCCAGATCATCATATTCGATCTTGCTGTGTATGGCATTGCAGGCGAGCATGGCATCGCGCAACCATTCGAGGCCGGCACGCTGCTGGACCGGCGTCGTGTTCCAGATGCCGCTTGCCTTGTAACCGTCGCAACACGCGGCAAGCGTTGCCACTGGCGTGTCCGGCAGGTACGCGGCGAGTGCTTCTGCCAATGCCCTGCCGTCGTGACCTGCGATCCACTGCTGGGTGCGGTACATGGCGCGCGTCATGCGCAGCACCGTATCCGGATCGCGTGCGATGAAGTCGCGCGTGGTGTTGAGCGTGGTATACGTTGCCGGGCCGCGGCTCGCCGCCGCATACCAGCGGTGCGCGAATCCGGCATCCACAGCCTGCTGCGCGTAGGGCTCAAACACCTGAATCACGTCAACCTCGCCTTCGCGCAGCGAAGCAATATTCTCAGCCATGCTGCGCGCCGGCGCACGGCGCATGGCAGCCGGATCGATGCCGGCCAGCCGCAGATCGTACTGCAGGCAGTACCAGGGGGTCGGCACCTCGCTCACCACGGCCAGCGTCTTGCCGGCAAGATCAGCCATCCGAAAGCCGGGGTTCGGCTCGCGTCCCAGCAGGTAAAAGGGATCGCGTCCCACGACTTCGCAAAAGCTGACCAGCTTGCTGTCTGGATTATCGTCCTTTGCATGCAGTAGACGCATGGGACCGCCCCATGACACCTGGCCGCTGCCCGACAAAACGGTCTTCAAAGTCTGATCGGCGGCAGCCGACATTTGCAGACGCACCTCGACGCCTTCACGCGCATAGTGACCGAGCGCGAAGGCGGCATAAAACGGCGCATAAAAAATTGCGCGGAAGTTTTCAATCAGCGTAACTGGCATGCCTTGACTTTCCCGTCTTAAAAATAATGAATAAAAACAATAAGTTACATTTATTTCTGCGTCAGGCGCACGACATCCCCTGCGTCCTTCATGTCATCCAACTGCCACAGGCGCGCCAGCATCGCGTCGATCTTTGCATCCGGCAACACCTTCTTCGCCAGTGTACGAAATTTCCGTTCAATATCCGTATCGTCCATCGGATTTTTCCAGTGGCCTTTGTGATGATCGACCACGGTCTTGAACACGTCGCCGGATTTTGTCGTCAACGTGAAGTAGCAACGCATCGCGTGCGGCATATGCGCGTCAGCTTCGGCCGAGGCCTTGATTTTGATCTTGCGCGTGAGCGCGCGAATCGCGGGATCGAACACATGCGCGTCGTCGAAGTGTTCCTCCTGCACGTCGCCATGGATCAACGCCACCGCCACCGTATACGGCATGCTGTGATCGGCGGTTTCGCGATTGGGCGGCTCCCATTTCTCCGGCGTGTCCGCCATCAGCACAATCGCCGTGGTCACGGTTTCAATCTGGATTTCAGCAATATTTTCTGGCGACGCCACTTTTTCGCGCATTTGCAGCGCCGCCTCCACCACCGTCTGCGAATACTGACCCAGTGGAAAGCGCTTGATCAGACACTCCATGATCCTGAACGGCGCGCCGCCGTTGTTTCCCTGGCCGCCGAGCGTATCCAGCGCAAACGTCTTGCGCGCCACCGCCTTGAAATAACCACCGACCCCCTCGAAAATCGGCGACGGGCCAGTCATCCCGCGTGCCGCCAGCATCGCCGCGAACACCGCGTTGCGCGAGGCGTTGGCATAAGCACAGCCTTTCCACATCGATACATTGCCGATGCGCGTCTGATACAGCGCATTGTTGGGGGCGATGCCCAGTTGCAGGCAGTGCTCGAACGCCTTGCCCCTCAGTCCGAACAGCCAGCCCGCGGCGGCCGTACTGGCCATGCCGCCCACCGTTACATGGTCGTAACCGATCGGCTTGAGGTCCACCTCGTCGCAAATGCGGCAGAACATCTCGTAGGCCAGCACCGTTGCCGTGATCACATCCTTGCCGGAACGCTTGTTGATCTCCGCCGCGGCAAGCACCGCCGCGATGCTGTCACTGGGATGGCCCGATTCGCCGGTGCTGGTGTAACCGTCGTTGTAATCCAGAAAGCGGATCATCACGCCATTGGCGAAGGTAGCCAGCTCCGGGCTGGTCTGAATGCCGCTGACCATCAGCGTTGCCGGCTGCCTGCTGCTGGTCATGTCCGCCAGATCGCGCGCGATTTTTTCCGGCGCGCTGCCGTAGCCCCCCAGCGCGCAGCCGATGGAATCGATGATGTGCAACTTGGCTCGATGAATGACGGCCTGCGGCAGATTCTCGTAGCGCAGGTTGGCGGCGTAGGTGCTGAGTTGTTCAACCAGCGTAGTCATAAAAGCGTTGTCACCCAAAATTGAAAACTATGGACGTTCGCCCGTAGCCACTTGCCTCACCCGAAATCGACTCGCCATGGTCATCACGTGCCGGCCGGCGCCAGACGGTCAAAATAATCGCCCAATCGCGCCTGCTCGGTGGCGTTCAAATCCACGCCCAGCTGCTCGCGCAAATGGACAATATACGATGCGACATCCGTCACAACGGCCGTCTCTACTGTGTCCTTGGCAAGATCAAAGCATTTGAAGGTGTGATCCAGCAGGGTGACACGTCCCTTTGCCGTCATGCGCGTGCCCATGATGGTTTTGCGGAACACATAATCGGGGCAGTTCGAGGCGTAAAAATTGCCGATCTCGATATCGACCGGCAGCGGCTGCTCAATATTGAACGTGTAAAGCGGCTGCCATGTGTCGCCCGACTGGCGCAGAAGGTAAAAACCGTGCACCTCGCGCTCTTCCAGCCGGTAGCGTTCCCCCAATTGCTCGTTTTCAACACCAGTCTGCAAGCGCAATGGTTGGCGAAAACCCGATCCGCCAAACCCCACGTCACACAGCCAGGTCTGGCCCTCGAGTTCGACCAGATTGACCTGATGCGTGCGGCCGCCCGGTTCAGGACGGTTGCGGTGCACCCGCGCCAGATTGGCACGGCACTTGAATCCCAGTTCCGTGAGCACCATCAGAAACAAGCCGTTCTGCTCGAAGCAATAACCGCCGCGCCGGCGCAACAGCAGCTTTTTGACCAGCGACTCCCGATCGAGTTTGACCGGTTGATGACAAAACACCTCGACGTTTTCGTAGGGGATGTTCTGCAGATGCAACAGATGCAAATCCTGCAGCGTCTGCATATCCGCCTTCGGCGACTGCGTGTATCCGATGCGCTCGAAATAGCGCTCCAGAAAGCTATCAGTCATCGGGAATACGGCGAAAAGAACAAAAGCGCATGTGGCACATCACCAGTGGATAAATCTGCGTTCATCTGCGTGAATCTGAGGCAAATAAGCACTTGACGTTATGACTGGGCCTTCAAAAAGTCCCGCACATTTGCCTCATCCCGCAAGCGCCACACCCGCTGGATCACCCGCCCCATCTCAGACTCGCCCGCGCCGCCGCTGTAACCGGCAAGCCGCACGGCCTTGTCTTCAATCTCTGGACGCGACAGCGTATTGTCCGGATCGCCTTTGGGTGACGACACCTTGCCTTCGAGTTTGCGGCCGTCGCGGGTGGTGGCCGTCACGTGGCCCAGCCAGCGCTTGGGATACGCACCATCCACCACCGGATCGAGCACCATTTTCACCTTGTCGTGAAACGCGCGCGTGTCCTTGTCCTTGAGTGCGGCTTCAGTGAAATCCGCCAACCCCGCGCGGCCATGCAGCGCGGCCAGCGCCAGCACAAAGCCCATCGAAAACTTGGACTGATGAATGGTCTGCGGATCGGTCACCGGTCCCAGCACGTCGATGGCACCCTGATGCACGTGCGCGATGACGGCGGTAATGTCATCATGCTTCAATTGGTTGTCCTGCATCACCTTCAGCAATGCATCCGCCGCCGGATGCGTGTGGCGGCAAGAGGCGTGAAACTTGAACGAGGTCTCGGTCATGCCCCAGCGCTTGCCAAGATCATCCACCAGCTTCGCGGGATCGGCATCGCTGGACATACCCGCCGCCATGCCCTGCGCACCTTCGAGGATGCGCTGCGCGCCGGTAAAGCCGTCGCGCGCGATGTAGGCCGCCATCAGGCCATCCGCCGCCGCCTTGGCGGTGTGCAACTGCTTGGAGTCCGCCGCGTCGCGCAGGAATTCCCACAACCCCGCCGCCATGGTGCCGGCGGAGCCAATGCAATGTTGAAAGGTGCGCGCATCGAGTTTGAGCAAGTGCGCCACGCCCGCCGCCGCCGCGAGCTTGCCGGCGGTGCCCGTGGTGTGAAACACCTTGTAGTGCGAGCGGCCGAGAAACTCGCCCACGCGCATGCCACACTCGTAGCCCGCCACCGAGGCCACAATCAAATCCTTGCCGCTGGCGCCCACGGCCTGCGCTGCGGCCAGCACCGCCGGAAACACCACCGTCGCCGGGTGATACACCGAACCATTGTGCACATCGTCCTGTTCCACCACGTGCGATGCAGCGCCGTTGATCAGCGCGGCGAAGAAAGGCGAAGTGCGCCCGCGGGTGGTGAGAATCTCCGAAGGACCGCTCGTTGGCCCCATCGCCTGCGCAAATTTTTCCAGCGCCAGCACAGGGCGCGAGCCTTTGCCCGCCAATCCGGAACCGAGCCAGTCGAGAAAGAAATCCTCAGTGCGCGATATCACGTCCAGTGGCAGCGCGTCGTAGCGCAGACCCGCAAGGAAGCCGCACAGCGTCTGCGTTTCGCTTTGTGCTGCGGCCAGCGGATTTTTTTCAGCTTGATCCATAACATTGGCTCCCGGGTAAAGCCCGAATTGTATGCTAGTCCGCCTTGATACCGGCCGCCTTCACCACTTTGCCCCATTTTTCACGTTCGCTGCGGATGTACGCGGCAAAATCCGCCGGGGTGCCGCTGGTTGCGTGCAGGCCGCCTGCCAGATAAATCGAGCGCACGTCGGGCAGCGCGAGGATACGCACCAGTTCGCTATTGAGCCTTTCAATCACCGGCTGCGGTGTACCGGCCGTCGCGAGAACGCCGTACCACGAGCGCATGTCGTAGCCCGGTACCCCGGATTCGGCAATGGTCGGCACCTCCGGAAATTGCGGATCGCGCTTGTCCGACGAAACGCCGAGCGCCTTCAGCCGCCCTGCCTTGACGTGGGCCACCGCCGGCGCGATGCTCGAAAACGCGAGCTGAATGCGGCCGGTGATGAGGTCGATCGTGTATTGCGTGCTGCCGCCCTTGTACGGCACGTGGATCAGCTGTGTACCGGTCATCGATGTAAACAACGCGCCGCCCAGATGCGTGGTGGCGCCGATACCGGACGAGCCGTACGTCAACTGACCCGGCCGTGCTTTGGCGAGCGCGATCAGGTCTTTCACGCTTGTCACCGGCATCGACGGGTGCACCACCAGAATCATCGCGGCCACCGCCGCCATCGTGATCGGCGCAAACGCGCGCTGCGAGTCGTACGGCATTTTCGCGTGCAGCAACGCGTTTACCACCACCGGACCGGTGGATCCGATCAACAGCGTGTAACCATCCGGCGCGGCCTTGGCCACCGCATCACCCGCCAGATTGCCACCCGCGCCGCCCCGATTGTCGACCACCACCCCCGTGCCCACCGCCTCGCTGAGTTTCGCCGCCATCGGCCGTGCAATGATGTCAGTGACGCTGCCCGCGGGAAACGGTGTAACGATGCGTATCGGCTTGTCGGGGTACGCGGCCGCGCATGGCGCGCACACCAGCGCACCCAAAGAAATATGTAAGTATATGTTTTTAAACATTTTTTTAACCTCCTGAACATGCGTCTCGCGCATTTTGCGTTATAGTCCCGTACGGTATCGGCAACCGCTTGCTTCGCGATTCGCGCGCGCATCCCTGCCCGACAGATGAATGATGACCGCAACAAACCCCGCGCTTGAGGCGGTTCACCACCATTCACCATGTGTTGGCGGCGCCCGTAATCGCCCACAAACACAATTCAGCCCGCAAATCACCGCCGGCTCGAAGGTTGCATGGCAAAATACCGCCTCACCAAGGAACGTCCATGCAAGGCAAAACCATTGTTTACGACACCATCACCGTCAATCGTGACAGTGGCATCTCATTCGATGTGTGGCATCAGAATCACTATATACCGTCAATACTTGGCGCGGGTCAATTGCTGAACGTGCAATGCTACGGCAGCCCGCTGCGCGCGACGTATGTATCGGTGTTCGAATCCAACGCCAGTGCCGCCACGCTGCACGGCGTGCTGCCCGCGCCGGATCATCCCGCCATCCTGTCGAGCGAACGCCATGTGGCGACCTTCATGAACGAGCAGATGGCCGCCGGCGCGATCGCGCCGTTGCGCGAAGCGCCAATACTGTATCCCGTGCTGTTCAGCGTGCCGGCCGCGGGCGAGGCCGACTTCAATGCCTGGTACGACGAAGAACATCTGGGCATCCTGCTGCGCAGCCCCTACTGGCCGATGTGCCGCCGCTTCAAGGTCTACAAACCGCAGCCGGAATCCTGGACCCACATCGCGCTGCATTACCTTACCGACCTGCGCGCGCTCGAATCGCGCGAACGCGACGAGGCGCGCGCCACGCCCTGGCGCGCCAAGCTCGCGCTGAACGACTGGTTCAAGGGTGATTACCGCGTGCTCTACAAACTCGGGCAGCGGCGGATGCCTGAAAAATAGCTGAAGAAATTCAGACTGGACGGCAACGCGGCGATAAGTGAATCCACGCGCTCGCCGCCGGAAATTTCAACACTGGAGGACACACCGTGAAGTGCTTGTCTGCCGCAGTGATCGCGATGTCCCCCTTGTTAACGTTCGCGGGCGGCTCCAACTATGGCGTGGCGCCCGGCGCCAATCCGGGCTTCGCGGCCAAAGTGAGCGAGTGGCCGGTGCCCACGCCACGTTTCGCGCGCGATCCGGCGATCGCACCCGACGGCAGCATTTTTATTGCCGTGATGAGCGGCAACAAGGTGGCGCGCTTCGACACCAGGACACAGACGTTCAAAGAGTGGGACATGCCCTCGGGCCACCGGCCGCACGGGCTGCTGGTCGACAAACAAGGCATGGTGTGGACCACCGGCAACGGCAACGGCACCATCGGCAAACTCGATCCGGCCGTCAATAAAATCGTCGAATACAAGACGCCCTCCACGGGCGGCGGCCCGCACACGCTGGTGATCAGCGAAGATCAAAGAACAATATGGTTCACCCTGCAGGGCGGCGACAAAGTGGCGAGCCTCGACACGCAAAGCGGCGCGATCAAAGAGTATGCGATGCCGGGCGGCCCCTATGGCCTGTCGCTCGACAAAGCCGGCAATGTGTGGGTGTGCCGCATGGGCGACAACAAGATGGGCAAGCTCGATCCGGGAACCGGTCACACCAGCGAAGTCGATACGGGCCGCGGCTCGCGCCCGCGGCGTGTGGCCACGGCGCCCGACGGCATGCTATGGATCACCTATTACGGCAATGGCAAACTGGCCAGGCTCGACCCTGCGGCAATGAAAGTGGTTAAGGAATATCAGCTGCCGCACGGCGATTCAGGCCCCTACGCGGTAAACACCGACGGTGCCGGTATCGTCTGGGTCAACGAAATCAATACCGATACCGTGGTGCGTTTCGATCCCAAAACCGAACAAATGCGTGTGGTCAAATTGCCGTCCAGCGGCGTGGGCATCCGCAAAATGACGGTCGATACGCGCGGCAGGCTGTGGTACATGGGCAGCCACAACGGGCGTCTGGGGGTAATCGAGTGATCCTCTATTGATTGAAGCGCTTTTCCAGCGCCAATCTATTTCTCCGCAAACACCCCCGCCAGCGGCCCACGCGTCCAGTACGGCGTGTATTCGTTGACCATGTCGAGGTAGCGCGCGGCCTCGCCGTACAGTTTCACATCCATCGGCGACGTGAACTGCGCATTCGCCTCGACCCACGCGATGTAATCGATCTGATTGTTGTAGTCCGAGCGCAGGATGCGTATCTGCCGCGTCTCGGCGCGCTTTTCGTAATTGGCGAGCGTGCCTTGCGTGATGCGGTCGGCCAGCGTGTCGGGGGCGCCGCGAAAGCGCAGGAAGGTCAGCCGCGCAAAATGACCGGTAAGCACCTGTCCCGGATAAATCTGCGTGCCGCTGCCACGCCACTGCCCGCGCACCTTGGTCAGCATGCGCTTGGTCCAGGCGCTGAAGCCGTTCCATGAACGCTGCTTGTAGGGCTCGCTTTCCAGCACATCGATGCTCGTCAGATCATACATCGATAAATAGCGCGGCCAGCCGTTGAGGCACACGTAACGCCGTCCGGTTTCGAAGCCGGGAATCGAGGTGCGATCCGGGATATGTTCCATGTCGTACCAGTCGTTGAATTCCTCGTCATAGGCAGGCGTCGGTTCCATCGACACCATCAGAAATCCCTTGCCCTTCTGCTGTTCAGCCATAGTGATACGCTTTCCGTTTATCCCTGCGTTGATGATCTTGGCGCAAGCTGCGCCGCATAGTGTCCCGCCAGCCGGCCCGATGTAAAGCCCCAGCCCAGATGATTGCCATGGCCCTTGAGCAGCAGCCCGCCCTGCCCCGTGGCGCCTGCCGCATATAAGCGCGGAATCGGCGCGTCGCCCTTGCCCAGCACCTGCAGGCCGGTGTTCACCGCCAGTCCGCCATCGGTGTAATTGATGTAATTCTTCACCGGGCCCAGCACATGGTACGGCCCCTGCCCGATCGCCGGACGATCGCCGCGCACGGCGGCGGTGTTGTAGCGATCGACGGTAAGCTGCAACGCTGCCGCGTCCATGCCGAGGCTGCGCGCCAGCACGGCCAGCGTATCGCCGCGGTGGTAAAGGTCGGGACGGGTCTTCTGATAATCGCGCAAGTAGGCAAAGGCGATGCCCGGCGCGGTCGAAATGAAATGCGGCCAGCGCGTGTACTTCTGCGCCAGGCTGTCGTCGAACAGGATGTAGCCCGCGCCATCCGGCTGCAACGCGAGTTCGAACACCATGCGCTGCGTCTCGTCTGCAAAACGTTCGCCCTTGCTGTTGATGAGGATCGCGCCCTCCTGAAACAGCTTGCGCTCCGGCACCATCACCGTGGTCATGAAGCCCATGATGAAGGGCCGCATCAGCGACCGCGGCGTGCGCCGCAGCATGACGCTTGCCACGCGCATCAGCCACTGCCATGGCGGCAGGCGGCTTTGCCAGCCCGGCTTGGCCGGCCGCACAAAGCGCATGCCGCCGCCGTACATGTCCGGGTTGATGATGCGCGCGCCGAGTGCCAGCGCCATGCGGTGCCCATCGCCGGTGTTGGTCGGGTTCACCGCCTCGGTCGCGGCCACCGCCTCGGAAATGAATTGCGCCTTGAAGCCCGGATCGGCGGCATAGTCGCCGCTCGCCAGGATCACGCCGCGTGCGGCTGTGACCGACTGCGCCTTGCCATCGCGCTCGAATTCGACGCCGGTCACTTCGCCATTTGCGGTCAGCAGCTTGTTCACACGCGCTTCGGTCACGATCTCAACGCCGATTTTTCGCGCGTGGCGTTCGGCGTGATAAATATACGCTGTCGAACTGGGCATGATCTGGTGCAGCCGCGGCTTGCGGTGCAGGTGCTCGTCCAGTGGCCCCAGAAACACCGCGCCCCATTCCGACAACAGCCGCACGCTTTCCGGCACGTTGTCCGCAAGGACGCGCGCCAGCACCGCATTGTCCGGGCGGTCTGCATGGTGCTGAGAAAACCTGCCCATGTCCTCGAAATGCGCGTCGGCGCTGTCAACGATGCCTTCGCGCCGCTGATCCGCCGTCTGCGTGGCGGCAATGGTGCCGATGGAGCGCGCCGAGGTGCCGCCGAGCTGCGGGTTCTTTTCCAGCAACACCACGCGTGCTCCCTTGGCCGCCGCGCCAATGGCCGCCGCCAGACCGGTGCTGCCGCCACCCACCACCACCACGTCGGCGTCCATCAGTCCACCCGCGCGCCGGACAACTTCACCAGTTGACCAAGCTTGATAATTTCGGTGCGGATAAAACCAGCCAGGTACTCCGGCGTGCTGCCGATCAGATCCACGCCGACGCCGGTCAGCCGCTCGCGCACATCGGGCAAGTTCAGTGCCTGCGTCAGGTCCGTGTGCAATTTACCGATGACGGGGCGCGGTGTGCCGGCCGGCACCACCACCGCGTACCAGGTCGCGGTGTCATAGCCGGGCACGCCGGACTCCGCAATCGTCGGCACGCCCGGCACGGCGGCGCTGCGTCTGGCGGTGGTGACGGCCAGCGCGCGCAGGCGCCCTGCCCTGACCTGCGGCATGCCCGACCCGGGCACCGTGAACGTGAGTTGTATCTGCCCGGCAAGCAAATCGTTCATCACCAGCGCCACGCCCTTGTACGGCACATGGTTCAACTGGATACCCGTCATGGACTTCAGCATTTCCGCCGCCAGATGCGACGGCCCGCCATTGCCCGACGAGGCGTAGCTCAGTTTGCCAGGCTGCGCCTTTGCCAGCGCCACCAGTTCCTGCACGTTATTGGCTTTGAGCGAAGGATGCACCACCAGGATAAACGGCGCGGACGCCAGCAGTGTCACCGCGCTGAAATCCTTCACCGGATCGTAGTTGAGCTTTTTGTAAAGGCTGGGCGCAATGGCGTTGGCGATGTTGAACTGGTAAAGCGTATGGCCATCGGCCGGCGCTGCAGCCGCAATTTCGGCCCCGATGTTGCCGCCCGCGCCCGCGCGATTGTCGATCACCACCTGCTGTCCCCATCGATCGGCCAGCTTCTGTGCCAGCACGCGGCCGATCACATCGGCGCCACCGCCCGGCGGGAACGGGATGATGAAGCGCACCGGCCTGACGGGAAATGCGCTTGTCGCATTCGATTGCGCGGCGGCATGCGGCAACACCGCGAAGGCCAACAGCAAGCCCGGTATTCTCCTCATCCGTTTTATTTCCCTTTTTCGTCCAACGTATCGGCTACGGTCTGCGCAGATTTGAGATAATGCGCGCCGAAGCAAGCTATTCTATAATTTTGCCGCGCGCCGTGATTGTCATAGTCCAGAACATGCAGAACTTGCTTATGGCGCGCAAATGCCACCCGGCGCAAGCGCGCCAAATCCCCGGAGGTTGTTGTTCATGCGACCGTATCTGCGTCTGCTCGCCTTGTCCGTGATGTGCCTGAGCTGCGGTGTTGCCGCGCAAACGTTTCCAACCAAACCCATTCGCATCATCGTGGCCTTTCCCGCAGGCGGCGGCACCGACATTGTGGCGCGCATGATTGCACCCAAACTGGGGCCGGCACTCGGCACGCAGGTGGTGGTCGACAATCGTGCCGGCGCGCAAGGCATCGTCGGTACCGAGATTGCCGCCAAATCGCCGGCGGATGGCCATACCTTGTTCATGGGCACGCTCGGCAATATTTCGGTGAACCCGGTGCTGGTGGGCGACAAGCTGCCGTTCAACGTCGCACGCGATTTTGCGCCGCTGACGCAGGTGGTCAACGTGTGGTTCCTGCAGATGGTGCATCCTTCCGTGCCGGCCAGAAATCCACGCGAACTGATCGCGTTGGCCAAATCAAAACCCGACGCGCTCAACTATTATTCCAGCGGCGCCGGCGGCGCCCCGCATCTGGCGGCAGAGATGTTCAATTCCCTTGCCGGCGTGAAAACCACGCATGTGCCGTACAAGGGCAGCGCGCCCGGCATGACCGATCTGATGGCGGGCCAGGTACAGCTCGGCTATGACAGCGTGGTGCAGTCTCTGTCCTTCATCAAGGCGGGCAAGTTGCGCGCGCTGGCGGTACTCGGTGCCAAACGCACGCCGCTGCTGCCCGATCTGCCGACGATGAAGGATTTTCTGCCGGGCTTCGAACTCACTAACTGGTTCGGACTGGTGATTCCGGCAGCGACACCGCTAGCCATCCAGAAGCGCCTGCACGAAGAAGTGGTGAAAATTCTGCGTGCACCCGACATCAAGGAACGCATGCTGGGCATGGGCGCCGAGCCCGTCGGCAGCAGCCAGGCCGAGTTTGGCGCATTCATAAAGGCCGAAAGCGCGAAGTGGGGCAAAGTCATTCGCGACGCCAACATCAAGCCGTAATGGCGGCACACAAGACAGGCATTGTACGGTGATGTCCGACTTCCTGAACGGTTTGCCGCTGGCCGATCAGGTTGCCGCGCACATCCTGCGTAGCCAGGCACAGCGCATGGGCGAGCGCGTGTTTGTGGTGTGCGGCGACACGCGCGTGACCTATGCCGAGGCCGACCGCCGCGCCGACCGCGTGGCTGCCGCGCTGCATGGACTGGGCATCGCCAAGGGTCAGCGTGTGGCGCTGCTGCTGCACAACCGCGTCGAGTATCTCGACTTGTGGTTTGGTTTATCGCGCCTCGGCGCCATCCAGTTGCCGATGAACACCGCCTACATGGGCCTGCAACTGCTGCACACGCTGAAGCGCGCGCCGGTCACGGCGGTGGTGGTGGAAGACACACTGCTGCCGGAACTGGAATCCATCGTCGATCAGATCGTTGATCTCAAACACCTGCTGGTGATCGGCAGTGCCAAGCCGCGATGCAAATGTAACTATCTGTTTTTAAATGATATTTTAGACGCGCCCTTGGCGCATGTGCCCGACATCCGCGTCGGTGGCGCCGATGTCGGCGCGATCATGAATACCTCCGGTACCACCGGGCCCTCCAAAGGCGTGTTGCTGCCGCACGCGCAACAGTACATCCTCGGCCGCAACATCGCGCGCGATCTCGCGCTCACCGAACGTGATGTCTACTACAATTTTTTCCCGCTGTTTCACAACACTGCGCAAGCCATGATCACGCTGCCCGTGCTGCTGGCCGGCGCGAAAATGGTGCTGACCGAGCGCTTCAGCGTCAGCCGCTTCTGGCCCGACGTGCGCACGCATGGCTGCACCGTGTTCTACTACATCGGCGAGATTCTGCGCATCCTGCTCAAGACCGTCGATGCCGCGGAAGGCAAAGACACCACACTGCGCGTGGGCTGGGGCATCGGTGCGTCGCCGCAGGATTTTGTGGAATTCCAGAAACGGCATGGCGTGACACTGCGCACCGGCTACGGCTCGACCGAGGCCAACGTGCCGGTGTTTTCCCCGCCGCACCACACCAACGCCGCCAGCGTCGGCATCGTCATCGACGGCTTTGACGTTCGTGTCGCGGACGAAAGCCTTGAACCGCTGCCGGCCGGCACCACCGGTGAAATTCTGGTGCGTTCGAGCGATCCTTGCGCGGTGATGATGGGCTATGACGGCGACCCGAAAGCCACGGTGGAAGCGTGGAAGGACTTGTGGTTTCACACCGGGGATGCCGGATACTTTGATGCCTCGGGCGGCTTGCATTTTGTGGGGCGGGTCCGCGACGCCATCCGCGTGCGCGGCGAAAACGTCTCCGCGTTCGAAATCGAGGAGGCCATCGCGCGCGTTCCCGGTGTGCTCGAAGTTGCGGCCATCGCCGTGCCGTGCGAACTGGGCGGCGACGACATCAAGATCGCGGTGGTGGCCCGGCCGGACGCGAACCTCAATCCCGACGCGCTGATCACCCATGCGCAGTCACAATTGCCCCGATTCGCCGTGCCACGCTATGTCGAGTTTGTCGCGGCATTGCCCAAAACCGAAACCAACAAGGTGCGCAAGAATGTATTGCGCGAAACACCGTTCACTGCCGCCACCTGGGACCGCATGGCGCAGCAACAACGGCAGCAACAGCAGTAATCACCCATGCACCTTAAGGAAACACCATGTTTGATCTGAACGGCAAAACCGCATTCGTCACCGGCGCCAGCCGCGGCATCGGCCGCAACGTCGCCATCTCGCTCGCGCAGGCGGGCGCCGATGTCGCGTTGATCGGCCGCGACACCGCCGCACTTGAAGAAACGCTCGCTGGCGTCAAGGCCACGGGCCGCCGCGCCCTGACGCTCAAAACCGATGTCACCAGCGCCGACAGCATCGCCGAGGCCGTGGCGCAAACGGTCAAGGCATTCGGCAAAATCGACACACTGGTATGCAATGCCGGCGTGCAAAAATTGAAACCCTTCCTCGACATGCAGCCCGAAGACTGGCGCGGCCTGATCAGTACCAACCTCGAAGGCGCGATCATGACCATGCAAGCCGTGGGCAAAGGCATGGTCGAACAAAAGAGCGGCTCCATCATCACCATGTCATCGATCTACAGCTTCGTCGGTGCGCCATGGAACTCGATTTACTGCATGACCAAAGGCGGCCTTGCGCAACTATCCAAGGCACTGGCGGTGGAGTGGGCGCGCTACAACGTGCGGGTTAACGCAATTTGCCCCGGTTGGATCGAAACTGATCTCACCAAACCGTATATGCAGGACCAGAAAACCGTCGATGCCGGCCTGCGGCAGATACCGTTGCGGCGCTTCGGCAAGCCGGAAGACATCGGGCCGATGGCGGTGTACCTGGCGTCGGATGAGGCTTCGTTTGTGACGGGCGAGGCGTTTGTGATTGATGGTGGACAGATTGCGCATTGATTTTTTCGTGAAGCGTGAGAAGTGAGGCGTGGTTTCGTGGCGATGCATTAAAGTCTCGCCATCAAGCGAAAACCAACGCTACCACCCGGTCTTACGCCTAACGCTTCACGCCTCACCCCTCACGGACTAAAAATGACCGAAACACCCCAACGCAAAAAACGCATCATCGAACTCGATGATGCGCTCGCCAAAGTCAAAGACGGCATGACCGTCGCCATTGGCGGCTTCATCAACTCCAGCCACCCCATGCTGGTGGTGCGCGGCCTGATCAAACGCGGCTGCAAAAACCTGACGGTGGTCGGCCCCGCTTCTTCAGGGCTGGAGATAGATCTGCTGATTGCCGCTGGCGTCGCCAAAAAGGTCGTCGCCCCTTATGTGGGCGGTGAAGTGCTGGCACCCATCGGGCCCGCCTTCCGGGCGGCGGCGGAGCGCGGCAAGGTGGAAATTTTCGAACTCGATGAAGCCATGTATTACGCTGCCCTGCGCGCCGCGGCCCAACGTGTGCCCTTCAATCCGTGGCGTTCCGGCGTGGGCACCTCGTTCCCGCAGATGAACCCGGCGATCAAGGAGTTCAAGGATCCGATCAACGGCGAAACGTTGTTGGCGATACCTGCGGTCAATATCGACATCGCCTTCCTGCATGCGGCCACCTCGGACCCGTACGGCAACGTGCAGTACATCGGGCACGGCTACGGCGACCGCGCGATCTACGCCGCCGCCGACGAGACCTATGTGCAGGTCGAACAGGTAGTGTCCAACGAGCAGATCAAGGCCGACCCGCTGAAGACCGCGATCCCCGGCGCCGACGGCATCATCCGCGCCAGGTTCGGCGCGCATCCCTACTCCAGCCCCGGCCACTACATCGAGGACAAGGCGCACATCAAGCGCTATGTGCAGGCGGCAACCGCGTGGGCCAAGTCGGATGATTTCGCGCCGTTGAAGGCCTATCTCGACGAATTCGTCACCGGGCCAAAGGATCACGCGGAATATCTGGAACGCGTGGGCATCCGCCAACTGCTGTCATTGGACGAGTATTAACATGCAAGCGACAACCAAGGAAATCATGGCCACCGTGCTCGCGCGCGATCTGGTCGACGGCGAATGGGTGGAAGTCGGCGCCAATCTGCCGGTGCCGCGGGCCGGCGTGCTGCTGGCGCACCTGATGTGGGGCGCCAATATGTCGGTGATGATCGCCATGACCAAGGCCAACGTGCTGAACGAGCCGGTGATCGAGGAATTTGAACTTATCACCGATCAGCGCGCCACGCGCTGGGCCGAAGCGTATTACCTGCACAACGATCTGGTGGAGAACATGAAATTCCGCAAGCGCGGCGTGTTCTTTGCCGGTGCGCTGCAGATCGACCAGTATGGCAACAGCAACCTGATCGGCATCGGCAAGGACTACAAGGCGCTGAAGTTCCGCGGCCCTGGTGCGATTGGCGTATGCAATGCCACGGTGATGAACAGCCGCTTTCATCTGGTGGTGAACTCGCACGACCCGCGCATCTTCGTGCCGAAATGCGATTTCATTTCTGCGCTGGGCTGGGGCAGCGGCGGTGATGATGCGCGCACCAAGCTCGGCTTGCCCGGCGGTGGGCCGCGTTATGTCGTCACGCCACTGTGCGTGATGGATTTTGAAGACGGCAGCAAGCGCATGCGGTTGAAGTCGGTGCATCCGGGCGTGAGTGTGGAAGATGTGAAAAAAAATACCGGCTTTGAATTGGTGATTCCACCGACGGTCCCCACCACTGAGCCGCCGACTGATGAGCAATTGCAAGTCCTTCGCACGCGTATTGACAGCCAAGGCATACTGCAAAAATAAATCAATAAAATCATATATTTAGGAGTTATCATGGCACACGAATGGGCCACCAAAATCAGCCGCGTGGTGGAAGGCAAAGTCATCATTCACGGCTACTCGCATGAAGGCTTGATCGGCGACTACAGCTACGCCGACGGCGTGTTTCTCACGCTGCGTGGCGAACTGCCGACACGGCAGGAGAGCAAGATGATGGATGCCATGCTGAACAGCCTTCTCGATCATGGCTTTGTCGCGGCGAGTGTGCTGGCGGCACGCTATGCGGCCTCCGGCAATCCGCAACTGGTGCCTGGCACGGCGGCAGGCCTGCTCACTGCCGGGTCCAACACCATCTCCCCGCAGCACAGTGCCGAGTTTCTCGACAATGCGGTAAAGATGATGAAGGCCGAGAACATTTCGATGGAAGAAACCGCCAAACGCGTGGTGGCCGACATTCGCGCGAAAAAGAAGCGCATCCCCGGCCTTGGCCACCCCACGCACAAGGGCGACGACTTCCGCGCGGTAAAGCTGCGCAAAATCGCCGCGGAGAACGGTTTTCTCGGCGACAAGATCAGGATGTTTGAAAGCATTCACGCAGAGTTCGTGCGCGTGACCAATCGGCAGGGGTTGTGCATCAACGTCGACGGCATGCTGGGCGCGATCATGAGCGAGATGGGTTTCCGGCCGATGCAGATGGCAGCCGTAGCCTTGATTGCCGTGGTGCCCGGCATCATGGCGCATGTGATCGAAGAGATCGAAGAAGGCAAGCCGTTACGTATCGTGCGGGACGAGGATTGTGATTACACCGGCAAGGCGGAACGGCCCGTGCCCCAAAAGCAGGATTGAGGATTGAGGAACAAGCGATGAGCGACGACAAGATCAAATGGAAGCAGGTTGACAAGTGGGTGGCCCGCCAGGGCCTCAAGACGACGTGGAAGCCCTACGGCATGCCCGAGGTGCTGGATCCTTTCAGCAGCGCCTTCGCCGATGTGGACCCGCTGCCCAAGTGGGACATTCCACAAAAGGTGCTGATTGCAGCCACCATTACCGGCGCGTTTTTCAGCAAACGCAGCAATCCGAATCAGCCGATCACGGTGCAGGAAATCCGCGATTCCGCCGAAGAGTGCATCAAGGCCGGCGCCCCCAGCATCCACATCCACGTGCGTGACGATGGCGGTTTCAACGCGCTCGATCCGCAGCGTTTTCACGACGTGATCGCGCCGCTGAAGAAAAAATACCCCGACGTGATGTTCGACGGCTGTCTGGTCGCCGTCACCGACGAGGAAAGCGCGGTGATGGAATCGACCATGAAAATGGGCCTGTTCGACGCGCTGCCGGTCAACACCACCGCCATCTGCTGCGGCGACAGCATGTTCTTCAAGGCGCCGCATGTGGTGATCAAGAAGGCGCAGCTCGCGCAGCAGCATGGCGCCAAGCCGATCATTTCGGTCTACGATGACGGCGACATCGACAACGCGCGGCGCTTTCTGGTCGCGAGCGGTCTGGTGAAACCGCCCTACTACTGGCTGATCCTGCCTGCCCTGCCCGGCTGCAGCCCGATGCACAATCCGCAGCAGATGGTCGATGGCCTGATGCGGATGGTGCGCACCATCCGCGACATCGATCCCAATTGCTTCATCCTCGTGTGCGCGGCTGGCCGTGCCAGCACCTATCTCACGACGTTTGCCATGCTGCTGGGCCTGCATGTGCGCGTGGGCATGGAAGACACGCTGTGGCCCTATCCGCATCGCGACGACATCATCAAGCGCAACGTCGATCACTTCCTGCAGATGAAGCAGATTGCCGAACTGCTGGGCCGGAATCTGATGACGCCCGCCGAATACCGCGAGGCGCTGGGCATGGCACCCAAGGCGATTACAGCCACCGCAGGAGCAAAATAATGGCCGATTTCAAGGGCAAAGTAGCGCTGGTGACTGGCGGCGGGCGCGGACTGGGCCAGGGCACATGCGTGGAACTCGCCGCGCGCGGCGCGCAAGTGGCCATCGCCGACCGCAAGCTGGAAATGGCCGAAGAAACCGCGGCCTTGTGCAACAAGGCGGGCGCAGGATCAAAAGCCTTCGACTTCGATCAGGCCAAAGGCGACAGCGTCGAAGCCATGGTCGCCGAAGTCGCGGCACATTATGGCCAGATCGACCTGCTGTTCGCCAACGCCGGCACCGGCAAGTTCGTACCGGTGGTCGACATGAAGAAAGCGGACTGGGACTTCATCATCCAGGTCAATCTCAACGGCACTTTCTATGTATGCCAGGAAGTCGCCAAGCGCATGATCGCGCGCGGTAAGGGCGGCAAGATGGTTTTAACGGCATCGTCCGGATCAAAGGTTATCGCCGATCAACTCGGCGCCTACTGCGCCTCCAAAGCCGCGGTGGAAATGCTGATGAAGCACATGGCCGCGGAACTGGGCAATTACCGCATCAACGTCAACGCCATACTGCCCGGCGTGATCGAAACCGGCATGACCACGCCCATGCTGCACGATGACCGCATGAAGCGCATGCTGATCCGCGAAACGCCGGTAGGCCGCTGGGGCAAACCCGAGGACGTCGCCAAACTGGTGGCGTTTTTACTGTCAGACGATGCGTCCTACATCAACGGCGAAGGCATCATGATCGACGGCGGCCAGACGCTGCACGGCTTCCCGCGCTGGTATGCGCTGGATTACACCAAGGAGAATGTGTGTGATTGGGAGGAGCGGTTTAACGAGTACCCGTATAAACCGTGAACTTTTTTTCCACAGACGAACACCGATACACGCAGATACGTGCGCAACACCAACATCGTCATTCCGGCGCAGGCCGGAATCCAGGTCGTAACTTGGCCCGCAGGGCCCATATTCAGATGCTTCGCATGATTGAACAACCTGGGTTCCGGCCTGCGCCGGAACGACGGCGTTGGTGATGGCAGGCGCCTCGCGCATCGAGACTGACGTCATCGTGGTCGGCGGCGGCGGAGCAGCCCTGGCGGCCGCCAGTGGCGCGCGCGATGCCGGCGCCGAAGTCATTCTGCTGGAAAAACACACCCAACTTGGCGGCTCTACCGCGTGGTCCGTCGGTTCCGTCACCGCCACGCAAACGCCGCATCAGCGCAAGGCCGGCATTGTCGACAACCCGCAGGACCATCTCGAAGACCTGAGGAAATTTTCCGCCGCGCTCAAGCTCGAACACCGTGACAACTTCGACCTGGGCCGCGTGCTGTGCGATCACTCGCCGGCCATGTTCGAGTGGCTGCTCAGCACCGGGCTGGAATTCACCGGCCCCTACCCCGAGCCGCCGCACCGCAAGCCGCGCATGCACAACGTGCTGCCGAATTCGCGCGCGTTTCCGTATTTGCTGGGACGGCATTGCCGCACGCACGGCGTGGCGATACACCTGAACACCGCGGCACAACGCCTGATCATGGACAACGGCCGCGCACGCGGGGTGGTGGCGACCGCACCTGGCGGCGCGCACCGCGAGTACATTGCGCGCCGCGGCGTCGTCCTCGCCGCCGGCGACTACAGCGGCGGGCGCGAGCTGAAGGCGCGCTTTTCCTCCGAACTGGTCGCCGAAGTCGACGCCATCAACGTCACCAACACCGGCGACGGCATCCGCATGGGCATGGACACCGGCGGCACGGTGATCAACGGCGACTACATCCGCGGCCCGATCCTGCGCTTTGTGCCGCCGATGCACACGACGTTCGAGCAACGTCTGCCGCCGCTGCCTGCCCTCACCAAATTGCTGCACTGGGGCATGGATCATCTGCCCGAACGCATGCTGCGTCCCGTGCTGATGAATTTCCTCACCACGGCGCTCGCGCCGGAGAAAAGCCTGTATGAAGACGGCGCCATCCTGGTTGACCGTGATGGCCTGCGCTTTGGCGACGAACGCGATCAGCCCGCGCGCACCGCGGCATTGCGGCCCGACGGGCTGGCGTGGATGATTTTCGACAGCACAGTAGCGGAAAAGTATCTGCAGTGGCCGCACTTCATCTCCACCGCACCGTCAGTTGCCTACGCCTATCTCGACGACTACCGGCATTCGCGCCCGGATATTTTTCACTGTGCGCACAACTTTGCCGCGCTTGCGGACAGCATGCGGCTGCCGCGCGCCGCTTTTGAAACGACCATCGCCGATTACAACGCGGGCTCGGCATCCGCCGATGTGCCCGCGCGCCGCGAACGTCCCGCCATTGCCAAGCCGCCGTTTTACGCGCTGGGCCCGGCCAAGGCGTACATCATCTTCACCAACGGCGGACTGAAGGTCACTTCTAATCTTGAAGTGGTCGGCAAACAGGAGCGCCCGATACCCGGGCTCTACGCCGCCGGGGCCAACGGCCAGAGCGGCATGCTGCTCGAAGGCCACGGCCATCATCTGGGCTGGGCCTTCGTGTCCGGCCGCATCGCGGGCCAACAGGCGGCGCGGTCGGGCGGTTAAACGTCAATCCGCGCGAATATTCGCCTCACGGATCACCTTTGCCCATATTTGCGATTCGTTGCGCATGATTTCCGCGAGTTTTTCCGGTGTGGTGCCGTTGATTTCGTAACCGGTGTTGTGCAGGAACTTCACAACGTCGGGCAGCGCCAGCACCTTTACGGTCTCATCGTGTATGCGGCGAATCACCGCGGCCGGTGTACCCGCGGGCACCGTCATGCTTTGCCAGGTGGTCACGCTGTAGCCCGGATAGCCGGACTCAGCGATGGTTGGTAAATCCGGAAACACCTTGGATCGCGCAGGGCCGGTCACGGCCAGCGCGCGTATCCGCCCGGCGCGCACATTGGCCATCGCCGACGCCAGGCTGGAGAAGACCAATTGCGCTTCGCCCGCCAGCGCCGCCGCGGCGGCAGGACCGCCGCCCTTATACGGCACCGCCACCAGCTTGATGCCGGCGCGGCTGTTCAACAATTCGCCCGCCAGATGCAGCGGGCTGCCGACGCCGGCAGTCGCAAAGTTCAGCCTGCCGGGTTTGGCCTTGGCCAGCGCGACCAGCTCGGCGACGGATTTTGCCGGCACGGCCGGGTGCACCGTCAGCATGTATTGCGAGCTGACGGTCTGCGTGACCGGCGCGAAATCCCGCACGGGGTCGAACGGTATCTTGCGGTACAGACTCTTGTTCACCGTCATGGTCGTGGAAAACCCCTGCAACACGGTGTAGCCGTCCGCATCGGCATGCGCCACGATTTCCGCCGCGATGTTGCCGGCTGCGCCGCCTCGATTGTCGATCACCCACTGCTGCCCCATCGCCGCGCTAAGCTTTGGCGCCAGCACACGCGCCACCGCATCCGTGCCGCCACCCGGTGGAAACGGTATCACCAGGCGCACCGGTTTGGTCGGATACGACTGCGCCGCTGCGACGGAAAACCCCATCATCAGGACAGCAACACCGCTGCCCGCGCGTGCAAATGCCATACCTGCCTCCCCGTTATTTTGGTAACAACATATCGACAATCACGCGCACCAACTCGACAAAGCTGCGCATCAGCAGGAACAGGAACGCGGAGCCCACAACACCGGCCACGATGCCCCATGACGGCACACTGAACAAGGCAACCGCGGCGATGCTTGCCAGCAACGGCAGCGCGCCGCACACGATGGCAATCCAGTCGCCATGCTTTACGATGAATTGCAGCATCCAGTAGGGCGACGGCGGGGTTTCGATAATGTCGTTCACAGGGCTCTCGCTATTGATTGTAAGTTATTGTTTTTATTAATTATTTTAGTGATCTCTCAGCAACACACCACACCCCTGCAGACGATCCTCCACACCCGCCGCGCGCAGCAGCTTCCACAAGGTTGCCTGGGTTGAAGTCACCACGGGTTTGCCGGTTTCACGCTCGATGCGCTCGATCACATCCTGCGAATTCATGTTGAGACAGGTAATCAGCGAGGCATCGGCATCGTTGCGCCATGATTTCTGCCACAGCGCGTAAATCTCGTCAGGCGTGGGATCGGCCAGCCGGAATGAGTCGGCAATGCCCAGATGAGCCGAGCCGACAATGCCGAAACCCGCCGCCGAAAAGAATTCATGTTCGGCGTCGTCGATGGCTTTGGTGTAGGGCGAACAGACGGCGATGCGTTTCGCGCCGATCACGTGCAGTGCATCGATAATGGCGCTGGTGGCGGTGAACGCAGGCACGCCGGCGGCGTGATGCAGCTCATGGTTGAGGCGGCCATCGTATTCGAGGCCCTGCACCACGCTCGACGCGGTGCAGCAGTACGCCACCGCCGCAGGCTTGCAGCTCATGATCTGTTTCACACCCAGCATGCCCTCCTCGCGATCCATGCGCATCAGGGCTTCCGGCGTGAGATTGGCATCGAGAAACATGCGTGCTGCGTGCACGGTGACGCCCGGCGGCACCACACGCCCGTACCACGGCTCCACCACCGTATTCACGCTCGGCAGAATCACGCCGAGCCGCACGCGCGCGGCGGGTGCGCTCATTTGCCCGGCACCAGCAACTCAAACACACGATCCAGATTGGGCGCCTGATCCAGCTGCCACAGACTATCGCGCAGGGCGTCGCGCTGCGCCGCCGGCATCACGCCCTCGCACACCATGGCGAACTTGTTGTTGATGTCGTCATCGGTCATCGGATTTTTGGCGTGGCCCTTGGGATACTGCGCGGCCTCGATCACACGTTGCCCGCCGCGCATCACCACCTCGATGCGCGTCGACAGCGTTTCCGGAAAGGCCGCGGTAAACGCCTTGTTTTCCGTGATCTTGATGCGGCTCATCAGCGCGTGCAGCGCCGGATCGGCAATGCGCTCCGGCGTAAAACTGTTGAGCGTAACGCCGCCGTCGACAAAACCCAGCGACAACAGATACGGCAGGCTGTGATCCGCGGTCTCGCGCGTTTTCGGATGCCATTTTTCCGGTTCGCTGCCGATTTCGCTCCACGCGGTGAAGTAGGTTTCGACGTTGATGGCCTCGATGTCCGCCACCGCCACTTTCTTGCGCAACTCCAGTGCAATCCACATCGGCGCCTGCGAGTGATACTCCGACGGAAAAAACTTCAGATTGCTGCGCTCGATGCCGAACGTTCTGCCGTTGCCGCCGAGTTCCCCCAGCTGGAACTTGCCGGTGACCTGATCCCACACGCCGTCCTTGCCCTCGAACGCGGCCGTGGGGCCTGTCATGCCGGCCTGCGCCAGCAATGCGGTCTGCACCGCAGAACGCGCCGCGGCCGCCGTGGCCACGCCTTTCCACATCGCGAGTTCGCCGGCGCGCGTCTGGCGGGTGGGCACGTGCGCAGTCGCGGCGATGGCGATGGCATCCGCCGTCTGCGCCTGCGAAAGGTTCAGCAGCTTGGCCACGCCTGCCGCAGCACTGATCACCACAAAGAAACCCTGATCCCAGCCCTTGTCGCGCAGTGCCACCTGATCCGCCAGCGCGGTGTACACCTCGTAGGCAATGGCCGTGGCAAGCAGCACATCCTTGCCGCTCAAGCGATGCGCATCCGCCACTGCGAGGATGGCGGAAATCATGTCGCTGGGATGGCCGGAGCCGACGGATATAAAGGTGTCGTTGAAGTCGAGATAGCGCACCATTACCGCGTTGGTGAACGCCGCCATGTCCATCGACGTCGTCTTGCCGGTGTTGAAAATGCGCGCCGCCGGCGTGCCGCTGACATTGGCCGCGAGCTTGCGCGCAATGTCTGCGGGCGCGCTGGCGTAGCCGCCAATGGCGCAGGCGGTGGCATCGACCAGCCGCCGCCGCGTTTGATGGATCGCGTCGGCCGACAAGGCGCCGTAATTCAGTTGGGTAACGTAGTCCGCCAGCGTTCGGGTGGTTTTGTCCATGACATGCTCCTGAAAAAATACTCCATCCGGAATTCGCGTAGGTGATACACCACCACCGTTATTCCCGTACAGGCGGGAATGGCCTGGCTAGACCAGCGTTCTTCGCCTAACGCAGTGGCATTCTGAAATCTACCCACACGATAGTCTGACGGACCAAAAGGGTTTGCACAACGCCTGCACGGCGTCTATACAACCCCGCCGGCGCGCAGCTTCGCAATCTCATCGTCCGTATAGCCGATGTCGTGCAATACACTGTCAGTATCCTCGCCCACCGCCGGCACGCGATCCATGCGCACCTCGTAGCCCGCGGTGGTCACCGGCGGCAGTAGGGCCGCGATGCGACCCTTCGGCGTGTCCACCTCGCGCCAGCGCCGGCGCGCCTTGAGCTGTTCATGGTTCCACACTTCCAGGGGCGAATTCAAGCGCGCGTTGGCGATGTCCGCCGCCTCCAGGCGCGCCACCACCTGCGCCGCGGTCAGCGTTGAAAACGCCTGCGTGATCAGCGCGGTCAGCTCCTCGCGCGCGGCCAGCCGCTTGGTATTGTTGTCGTAGCGCGCATCGGTGGCGAGTTCGGGTCTCTCCAGCACCTTGGCGCAGAACGAGGCCCACTCGCGTTCATTCTGGATGCCGAACATCACATCCTTGCCATCGCCGGCAGTGAAGCGCCCGTAAGGCACGATGATCGCGTGATCGGGGCCCGCGCGCTGCATCGGCGTGCCGCCGAAATGCTCCCACATCAGCGGGTGGTTCATCCACTCCACCATCGCCTCGAACATGGTGACCTCGACGCGCGTGCCCTTGCCGGTGCGGCTGCGCTGATACAACGCGCCCATGATGCCCGAATACGCATACATGCCGGTACCGATATCCGTCATCGACACGCCGACCTTGGCCGGCGACTCGCGCGTGCCGGTGATCGACATCACGCCCGACTCGCTCTGGATCAGCAAATCGTAGGCCTTCTTCTGCGCATACGGCCCGCTGTCGCCATAGCCGGAAATATCGCAGACGATCAACTGCGGATACCGCGCCATCAACTCATCCGCGCCGAGGCCGAGGCGCTTGGCTGCGCCGGGCGCGAGATTCTGGATAAACACATCGGCCTTTGCGATGAGTTTCTCAAGTATCTGTTTTGCTTCAGTTTTTTTAACATCGAGCGAGAGGCTCTCCTTGTTGCGATTGAGCCACAGGAAATAGCCCGACTGGCCCAGCACCTTCTGGTCATAGCCGCGCGCAAAGTCGCCGACTTCGGGCCGCTCGATCTTGATCACGCGCGCGCCCTGATCCGCCAACTGGCGCGAGCAGTAGGGGGCGGCTACAGCTTGTTCGAGGGTGACGACGGTGAGGCCGGACAATGGGAGCATGGTATTTCCTGAAATGCGAATGGGTGCGGAGCGCTGATTTTAAGTCACAATCACGCCAGATTTTCGAGCATCCCGGCCGCCTCCGGCGCGCCATCTTCCAACAGCGCGAGCGCGCGTTTCACGCCGGGACGGATTCGGGTTTTCAATTTTCTGTCCATGCCGTCAATCGCCTCAGTCAGCAAGTAATCGTTTTT
>CADECM010000063.1:0-3734 GCA_902825845.1 uncultured beta proteobacterium | reverse complement strand
CGCACCTTGAACGAGGTGGACGGCCCGCCGCGTTTGAGCGTCGGCACCTCGTGAAACGGCAAGCCCGTCTGCTGGAGCAGCCCGAGCAAACCGTCATCCAGAGATGCCGCCAGTTCGATGCGAGCGGCGCGCACCACGTCCAAGTCTTCCGTCATCGCCATGGGCGACGCCGACACACCCAGTTCGTTGAGAATCACGCCATAGGCATGGGTGCCCACCAGCACCCCGCCGCCGCCGAAGACCCCCGCGTTGAACAGCGACGCCGCCGTCACCAGCGTGGAATTGTCTGCGCTGTAGAAGCCAAGCGCGCGCAGCTTGCGGCAGTAGTCTGCGATAACTGCCTGCTCGTCCATCTCCTGCTTCGCTTGCGCGAGCTTTGCCACCGTTGCGTCATCCGACGCCGCGCCGAGATACTCGGTCACGCGCTTGCCACCCGCGTCGTAGCGATAGCGATACACAAACTGTCCCCCGCCCCGCCCCTCGGTACGGATGCTGCCCGCCGTCAGCAGCGGCACTGCATGCTGCGCCAGCGCCAACTCCTTCGCCTGCGCATAAGCCGTGTGCAGCGAAATATCGAAATAATTCAATTTAATCAGATATTTGCAATCTTTGTGGAATATAAATTAATGTTATTCCACAACGCTACCTGAAACACCCGTGCGGTGCAAGCGTTTGGGCGCTCCCAGGCACGTTCACGCCCCGGCAGTGGCGCGTCAACCTCGACGCTCAATCAGCCAGTCGGCCACCGTTTTCCCCTCCACGACAAAGCGCTCGACCACCTTCAGCACCGAAAACGCCGCTACTCCTGGACATCTTCGCGCACCAGAATCCACGTCCGTTTCAAAGGGAGTTCCGCCTGGATCTCAGGATCGACTTTGTCATAAGACTCATATATCGCATTAACCAAATCACTCTGATCCCAGAGTCTCACTTTGAATACATGCTGCCGCGCTTCATTCTTAAGCGGCTGCGTGAATCCCCCCCAGCAGACCAGTAACCCTTGAGTCGCCTTGAATGTATCCATCGTACCAATGAGTTCGCGGAAAACCTTAACATCGGCAGCCGCTTCGGTCGCTTTGACCTGAACGCACAAGGTAGGGGCATCAAGCCCTAGCGGCCCCCGCCCCGCTAATATATCGGCACCGCCATCTGGTCCCGGTGGCGAAATGTGCACAACGTAGCCTTGCGCTCGCAACACACTCCCTACCAGCCTCGCCAGATCATGGGCCTTAAATTTTTCTCGGATAAAGGCTATAACTTCATCTTGAGCCGCTTGCGATAGGTCAATTGGTGCTGTGGAATCTGTCGCCGCGTGCGCGTTAGCGGTAATCGCAGTATCTGACGCCTCTTCGTACCCTGGATCTGGCTTGCCAGCGAGCACCAGCTTTACACGATGCTCCGCGTTATTCCGTTGCACCCGGCAAACTGTCATGAAGGCGCCAAAGGAGTACAACAAATCCTGCTTGAATGTGGATCGTGAAACATCTGGCTTGACCCAATCCACTTTTCGGGTATGCCGACTTTCACCAGCAATTTTGATGTATTGGTATGGCCCCGTTATCCGACCCAAGGCGATCTGCCCTGCTCTCGTCTTGAGTGGGAGCACAACTATGTCGTCGACCTCGGCATATTTGCAAAAAGCCCATATTTGACGGGCTCGGTTATTCGCTCGGTTTTCATTGGGTTCGGAATCCGCCTTGAAAAGTGCTTTTGCCACTGCTTCCAAGTCTGGAAACGCTGAGAGATTCCCAAGCTCATTGAATCCAACGATTGCCCGTCCCTCAGATAAGGCAGCGTCCTCGTCTTCACCGTGCCGGCCTGCCCGGATCAACCATACTCTTGCCGCCTTTGCTTTCGATTCAGCCATGAAGAACGCCTTGTAATTAGGTTTGTACCGCGCCTTCCCCCAAATCCGCCGCAATCAACCGGAACTGCTCCAGGGCAGCCTCCAGATCGTCCACGATCTCCTGCGCGATCACCTCCGGCGGCGGCAGGTTGTCGGAGTCGGTAAGGCTTTCGTCGCGCAGCCAAAAAATATCCAGGCTGGCTTTGTCACGCGCGACGAGTTCGTCGTAGTCATACGCACGCCAGCGACCTTCGGGTTCCTTGTCGCTCCACGTCGCCTTGCGCTCATGCCGATTCGCCGGGTTGTAGCACTTGACGAATTCATCCAGGTCTTCCCGCTTCAGCGGATTGGTCTTCAGCGTGAAATGCACATTGGTGCGCAGATCGTATATCCACAGACGCTTCGTCCACGGCGTTTCGCTAGCCGGTTTCTTCTCTAAAAACAATACGTTAGCTTTCACGCCCTGCGCGTAGAACAGGCCCGTAGGCAGGCGCAACAACGTATGCACATCGCACTCGTGCAGCAGCTTGCGGCGGATGGTCTCTCCTGCGCCGCCCTCGAACAGCACGTTGTCCGGCACCACAATCGCGGCGCGTCCGTTCTGCTTGAGGATGGTTTTGACGTGCTGCACAAAGTTAAGCTGCTTGTTCGAGGTGGTGGTCCAGAAGTCGCCGCGCTCCACGCTATCGCGTTCCTTGCTGACCTTGCCCTCCTCGCCCACGATCGTGGTGCTGCTCTTTTTGCCGAACGGCGGATTGGTCAGCACCACCTCGAAGCGGTCGCCGGGGTCGGCGGCCAGCGAATCCCCCACTACGATAGGCTCGAAATCCTGACTGCCGATGCCGTGCAGCAGCATGTTCATCGCGCACAGCCGCGCCGTGGCCTGCACCAGCTCCCAGCCCTTGAAGCTCTCCTCTTTCAGCTTGCGGCGCTGATCGCGCGTGAGATTCGGGTTGTGCTTCACCACATAATCATGCGCCGCCAGCAAAAAGCCGCCGGTGCCGCAGGCCGGATCACTCACCGCCTCGCCGGGCTTGGGCGCCATCACATCCACAATCGCCTGGATCAGCGGGCGCGGCGTGAAATACTGCCCCGCGCCGGATTTGGTGTCCTGCGCGTTCTTTTCCAACAGACCCTCGTAGGCATCGCCTTTCACATCCGCACTCATCGACACCCATTCTTCCTTGTCGATAAGGTCCACCACCAGCCGCCGCAGCTTGGCCGGGTCCTGAAACTTGTTTTGCGACTTGGCGAAAATCAGCCCGAGCAAACCTTTCTGGTTGCCCAGCGCCTCCAGCGTGTGGCGGTAATGCTCGAACAGCTCGTCGCCATCCTTCTTGATCAGTTGCGGCCAGGCCCACTGCGCGGGCACCGCGCTCTTTTCCTGGTACGGCGCCTTGGTGCGTTCGTCCGCCATTTTGAGCAACAGCAGATAAGTCAACTGCTCGACGTAATCGCCGTACGACATGCCGTCGTCGCGCAGGACGTTGCAGTAATTCCAGAGTTTTTGGACGATGGCGGAGGTGTTCATGTGCTGCTATGATCCTGTTATGCAAGAAAAAACGCTAATCGAGACTAACCCGTATCTGCGCGACCCGGAGCAATTCCGCAAGGCGCTGATCGCGAGCGTCGCCAGTTCAACCGCCATCGAAACCGGTGCGTCGATTGAATCCATCGTGCGCACCCTGACCGATGCCGAAACAGCAAAAGCGCTCATGGCGCGGATGCCGCTAGACTCTGCTCAATAATCCCGGCGAATAGCCGCTCCATCGGCTGGTAGTTCCTGTCCAGCCCTGCCCGCACTGCGGCAAAATACGTCTCCCCTTTATCACCGGCCATGGCGGCAAAGTTCAGCAAGGGCATGCGCGCCTGCAATGCCATCAGCAGC
>CADECM010000062.1 GCA_902825845.1 uncultured beta proteobacterium | reverse complement strand
GTCAGGTAGGAATGAATGCCCAGTTCCCAGGTATCCCGGAACGCCTTGATCATTTCCGGTTCCTGCGTCAGGTCTTCGTCCTTGCGGTCCTTGACGTCGCGCTTGTTGACGAACGGCTGGAAGTTGGAGCCGTATTTGATGCCGTAGGGCGGGTCGATGTAGATCATCTGCACCTGCCCGGCCATGCTCTCCTTTTGCAGCAGCGAGTTCATCACCAGCAGGGAATCACCGGCGATCAGCCGGTTGGCCCAGCCGCGCTCGTGTTTGTAAAAGTCGATGGCGTCGCGCAGCGGCAGGTTTTCGAAGGGGGCGGCGAAGAGGTCGGGCTGAAATCCACCCCATCCCTCACCCCCTGCCCCTCTCCCGGAGGGCGAGGGGTGACGTTCCTTCATGCGTTTGCGCACCGCGGCGAGGATGCTCGCCGGGTCGATGCGCTCGTGCACATACAGCGACACGGTATCCACATCAAAGCTGGTGCGCTCGGCCTTGCCCGTCCAGTTGAGATACGGTTCGCCGAGGCGCTTCAATGTTTGCAAAGCGCTGCGCAGGATTTTTTCATCACCCGTTTTTTCGTGTTCTGCCAAGGCGTCGTCAATCAGCTTTTCCACCCCAGCGCGGCCCACATCAAACTGCAACGCCGGGTCGAGGTGCGGATCGTAGGCCCAGGTGGTTTTGGGCTGGTCCGGGTCCGACTCCGGATTCACCAGGCCGATCTGCGGGTTGTTCTTGCGCTTGCTCTCGTGGCGGTAGCTCAGCACCTGCGCTTGCGCGCCGCCCTTGCTGCGCGGCGTAACCGGGCCACTGGCCTTGCCTCGGGCTGCCTGCGGCGCCGCCCCGTGCGGACGCAACGCGCCCTGTTTGGGTCTGGGCTTGAGCGCGCCGGCGGGCATGGTCTGCGCTTGCAGCGAAAAATCGTCGTCGTCCGCATGGCTTGCGCTGTCCTGCTTGTCGCCGGCGCTGGTCTTTGGCGGCCCGCCCGAGACCTGTTTTTTTCCCTTCGCCATTACGTATCCCCGGCCTTGTTGTTGTAGGCAAAGACACAGCAGGCCACTGCCGGCGCTTTGCCCCTCTGGATGCATCGATTGTATGCGAGCCATCCGGCAATGCGATCCCTGATTTGCCACGCCCGCAAGCCGCACGCGCGGTCGACGCGCGCGTTAAGAACTGGTCGGCTTGGTTATAACTAAGGATCTGTTTTTATTGATCTTTTTTTATTCCCAGCAACTCCTTCGCGATGCACCCGCCGTGCCTCATCCCTGCGCTCGCGCTCACGCCGCCGGCAGACGCGGCAGCGCGTCGCCATCGTCCACACGCCGCCGCCGGCGGTTTCGTACCACCACTTTTGCTGCGTCCCGGTCCACACTTGTGGTTTGCCGCAGTCCCTGCAGGTGAACGGACGGTCGACGTAGTAACCGCGCAATACGTAGTCCGGCGTGCTGTAACTGTTGTCGGGCCGCAGGCGCTGGGCATTCACCTTCGCCTGACTTTTCACCAAAGCCGCTTCGTGCGCGGACGCAAGACGCGACTGCAGCGCCTCGCGCCGCCTCGCCAGTCGTACGCCCGCGGTATTGCGCGCCGCCATCTCAGCGGCCCGCAGACGGTTTGAAATCAGGTGCAGTGTCGAATCCTGCACCATTGCATACATCAAGCACTGCCCACTCTCCCATGGCACCGTCGCCACTGACGCCGCTTAAAGTATAGCGCGCCCGATACCACCACTCCACGCGGCCCGCCACGGCCAGCATTCCTGCTGTGCGACAAAGGCACGGCACGCCGGCATGCGAACGAACTGCCCGTGTCGATTGTGCTCACCGCATCGATTGGCTTCGACCAGCAACGGACAATCCATGGATGAACAGATCAGAAACCCGGCGAGCGCTTCTGCGGCCGGTGCCGACGCTGCGGCGAAATCACGCGCATTTGACCATCCACCGGGCTGCGCATACAGTGGTCACGGTTGAAGGTTCATACCGGCCACCCACCCTCAGGATGAATATGTCGACTCGCCATGTATCCGAACCGTATCTCACCCCGCGCTTGATCGCCGCGATCGTCAGTGTATTCTCCATGGGCACACTTCTCGCGTGCGGCGGCGCGGCGCGCGCGCAGGCGTATCCCGCCAAACCGGTGCGCTTCCTGTCGGGACAGCCGCCGGGCGGTGCAACCGATTTTTTTGCGCGCATGGTGGCGCAACGGCTGAACGAAACCTGGAAACACCCGGTGATCATCGAGCATCGTCCCGGCGCCTCCGGCTCGATCGCGGTGGAGCTGATCGCCAAATCGCCGCCCGACGGTCATACCCTGGTGTTCGCCACCGCGGGACAGATCGTGATCAATCCGCATCTGCTGAAACTCAGCTATGACCCGATCGTCGATCTTGCGCCGGTGGCATTCCTGGTGCACACCGCGATGCTGCTGGTGACCCATCCGTCGATGCCGGCCAAGTCAACGCGCGATTTGATCGCGCTGGCAAAAGCGCAGCCCGGCAAACTCAATGTCGGTTCCGGCGGCATCGGGGTGCCCACGCACCTCGCCGCCGAGCTGTTCATGTCGCTCACCGGCACGCGCATGGCGCACATACCGTTCAAGGGCGCAGGCCCGAACGTGCAGGCGTTGATGACCGGAGACATCGATCTCGCGTTTGGTTCGCTGCCCGCCACGCAGGGTCCGGCCAAGGCCGGACGCGTGCGCGCGTTGGGGATATCGACAAGGCAGCGATCATCCGCGTGGCCTGAATTGCCGACGCTGGCGGAGTCTGGCGTGCCCGGTTACGAGATGACCAGCTGGTACGCGTTTTTCGGTCCGGCCGCATTGCCGAGGGACATTGTCACGCGCCTGCATGCCGACATTGGACGCGTTGCCGCACAGCCGGCGTTTCAGCAGCGTCTGTCGCGCGAGGGCGCCGAACACGAGGCGATGACGCTTGAGCGTTTCGCCCAGTTCATTCGCGTCGAATCCGCGCGCTGGGCAAAAGTCATACGCGAGCGCAATGTCCGCGCGCAATAACCGCCCGACGGCAGCGCAACCCGGTCCGCCGCATGTGCTGGTTGGCGGACGCCGCATCGAAAGCAGCATGCTGGATCTCAGGACTCCGGAGCGCCTTGCACAGGGGAACAGCGGTACGCGGCAATATCACGGATAAGTCGACGGCACAAAATACGGCGGCCCGCCGAACACACGCCCTGCGCGTATCGTATGCACCGGCCGCAGATGGCGCTGCCCCTCGCGCTCATGCTTTCGGGTATCGACGAATTTCACCGGCCCTTCGATCAAATCGAAAATCGACACATCACCCGGCGCGCCGATCTGCAGCGTGCCGAGCTTGGGCAGGCGGTCGATCACCTTCGCGGGGTTGATGGTGGACATCGCCACCACCTGCTCCAGCGTATAGCCGAGGTTCAGAAATTTGCTCATCACCCAGGGCATGAACGGCTTGCCGGGTGAGTTGCCGCTGCTGGCGTGAATGTCGCTGCTGATCACGTCCGGTCCGAAGCCCTGCTGAATCGCCGGCTCGCAGACGGTGTAATCGAAGCTGCCGCCGCCGTGGCCGACATCGATCACCACGCCGCGCTGCTTGGCGGCAAGCGCGGCTGGCACCACCTTTCCGTCCTGCACGGTGTTGTTGCCCGAGCCGCTGAACGCATGCGTCAACACGTCGCCGGGACGCAGCATGTCCAGCAGGTCGGCGATGTTGCCCGGCACCCCGCCGATGTGGCACATCACGCGCGCTTTGGTACCAGAGCGTTCCGCCGCCTGAATGGCGCGCTTCAACGGTTCCAACCCGTTGCGGCCGACGACGTTTGCCGACTGCCGCACCTTGATTCCGAGCACCACATCGGCGTTTTCCGCCACACATTTGGCCGCGGCATCGACGTTGGCGTAGTCGATGTCCTTCATCTCCAGCACCGGATACCCGGCGAGCCCGATCGACGAAATATGCACAAAGGCATACACGCGGCTGCGCACCTGGCCGATGATGTAATGCTTGAGGGCGCCAAAGTTGTTGGCCCCGGCATCACCCGCCGACACAAAGGTGGTAGTGGCGGTGATTGGCGCCAGCTCGTCGGCCGGCAGGCCGATGGCCGAGCCCAGCGGAAACACATGCGCATGCAGATCGATGATGCCCGGCGTGACGATTTTGCCTTTGGCATTGACCACGCGCGACGCAGCCGCAACCGGAATGTCCGGCGCAATCGCCGCCACTACGGCATTGCGGATGCCGATGTCGCGTACGCCGCGCAACTTCTGGCCGGGGTCGACCACGTCCCCGCCCTTGATCAACAAATCGAATTTCTCGCCGGGCTTCAGCGACTGCGCCCATGCACTGACGCCCCATTGCGCAAGACCATAACCGCCAGCCGCTGCGGCACTGAGCGCAAGAAAATCACGACGCGTAACGGGTTTCATGCTGACTTTGCCATATGAATTTAAGTTATTGATTTTACTATACTATTTTAAATTTAGGATCACTACCAGATTCCCGGATCGCTGCACCGTCGCACGCGACTTCGGCGACAGTATCAGCGTGGTTGAATCCTCTTCCACAATTGCCGGCCCGCGCACGGTGGCGCCGATCACCAGACGATAGCGGTCATATACCGGCAGCGCTTCAAAGCGCGCCCGCGCGCCCACCCACGCGCGGCGTTTGCCTTTGAGCGCGCGCGCCTCGCCCGATGCGCCGCGCGCGCCGCTTGCCACCGCAAGTTCACCCTGGGCCACCGCCGCCGACACCGCCACGCGGATGTTGATGATTTCAATTTCGCCCACCGGCGGTACATGGCCGAACGTTTTGCCATACACCGCGGTGAATGCCGCACGCAGCGCCGACGACGAGCGCGCGCTGTAGGGCCCGCGCGGCAACGCGACCACCAGTTCAAAGCCCTGCCCTACAAAACGCATGTCGGCCGAGCGCGTGATGTTGACGCGGCTGCGTTTCGTCACGGTCCTCGCTATCACCGCGCCGGCTTCGCGTTCGAGCCTCGAATAGGCGCGCTCCAGATCGCGCCAGTTCAGACTGCTCATGCGCTGCGCCACGGTGGCCACGCGATCGATGCGCGCCGGCGCCATCAGCAGACCCAGCGCAGAGGCCACGCCTGCACTCGGCGGACAGATCACGCGCGTGATACCCAGGCGCCGCGCCACTTCGCAACCGTGCAGCGGCCCGCCGCCGCCGGTGGCAAGCAGCGCAAAATCGCCCGCGTGATGGCCGCGCTCGGCCACATGCACGCGCGCGGCAGCAGCCATGTTTTCATTCACCACCGAATGGATGCCCCATGCGGCTTCCGCCACACTGAGCTTGCAACGCTGAGCCAGCGGCACGATCGCCGCGCGCGCAAGATCGGCATCGATGTGCATGCTGCCGCCGGCAAAATGGGCGGCATCCAGATAACCCAGCACCAGATTGGCATCCGTCACCGTCGGCGCGGTGCCGCCCCGCTGGTAACACGCCGGTCCGGGCGCAGCCCCCGCGCTCTCCGGTCCGACCTTGAGCAACCCCAGCGCATCGATGGTGGCGATGCTCCCGCCACCCGCGCCGATTTCGATCAGCTCGATGGTGGAAATGTTGATCGGCAGGCCGCTACCCTCCATGAAACGCTGCTGGCGCCCGGCTTCGAACTGATAGGCGATCAGCGGCTCGCCGTCCTCGACAATCGCGAGCTTTGCAGTGGTGCCACCCATGTCGAACGCCAGCACATCGCGCACTTTCGAACGCAGGCCGAAGGTGGAGCCGGCCAGTGCACCCGCCGCCGGCCCCGACTCCAGCAACTGTATCGGCACGCGCTTGGCTTCCTCAATGTGCGTGAGTCCGCCGTTGGACAGCATCATGAACAGCGGCGCGGTGATGCCAAGCTTCGCGATTTCGCCGCTCATCCGATCAAGATAACTCTCCGCCAGCGGCTTGATGTAGGCATTGGCCACCGTGGTCGAGGTGCGCTCGTATTCGCGAATCTGCGGCGCAACTTCGGACGACAACGATACAAACAGCCCGGGGTAACGCGCATGGATCGCCGCGCGCGCCTGCACTTCGTGTGCGTCGTTGGCGTAGGCATGCAGGAAGGCAATCGCCAGCGACGCCACGCCCGCCGCGCGCAGCTTCTCCACCTCGGCAAGCAACGCATCCGCCGCCAGCGGCTGCTCGACACGGCCATCCGGCCCGATGCGCTCCGGCGCTTCCAGTCGCAGGCTGCGCCGCACCAGCGGCTGCGGCAGCTCCATGAACAGGTTGTAGAGTTCGTACTTGTGCTCGCGGCGCATTTCCAGCGTGTCGCGAAAGCCCGCCGTGGTGATCAACCCCGTCGGCGCACCCTTGCGTTCGATCAGCGCATTGGTAAACAGGGTCGTTGCATGCACTACGCGCGAGACGTCTTTGCAGGCAATGCCCTGCGCGCCAAACAGTTTTTCGATGCCGGTGATGACACCGCGGTGCGGCGCATCGGGTGTTGTGAGTTCCTTGTGTGCGGCGGAGGCACCTCGCACCGAATCGTAGACAACGATGTCAGTGAAAGTGCCGCCGATGTCGATGCCTAAGGCGTATTGGGTCATTGCGTCGTTCTCAAATGTTGCTTTCGAACGCTAACGTTGAAAAACCTATGCCGTCATTGCCGAGAAGGCCGGCAGCCAGAATCGCAGACAACGCGCAGCGTGAATTTTGCACCTTCGGCGTGGGTTACAAACTGGATTCCGGATTTCGCCGGAATGACAGGGTTGTTGAAGGCACGCTGGCCTGGAAATCCGCTTCAATTGGTGATGTATCCATCGTCCTGGTCGGCTGCAATCAATGCAGCATCGCGCATCGCCGGCGGACCGTACCCCCCACCACCCGGCGTTCTAAGCGCGATCGATGCGCCGGCCTGCACCACATGCTGCACCTTGGGATCAACCGGCGCGCCGTTGATCAACACCGAGCCGGCCGCGCCGGCTTCGCCGCCGGCTATGCCCGAAGGCGCAGTGTCGGCTCGCGTGCGTTCCGCCAGAAACGCCACCGTGATCGGCGTCTCACCGCCATTCCTGAAGGCGATTTCCTGCCCGGTGCCGCCGCGAAACTGCCCGCGCCCGCCGCTATCCGCGCGCAGCCGCCGGTGCATCACGCGCAGCGGCGACAGCTGCTCGATCATCTCCACCGGCGTCGAGGAAATATTGCTCGGCCACGACAACACATTGGCGCCATCACGATCATGCGCCGCACCGAAACCGCCGTTCATGAAAAACAGATTCGTGAACGATTTACCGTCACGCTTGACACCCGACAGATTAATGCACCACAGCGGTGACCCGATGGTGGCCACGACTTTCTGCGGCATGGCCCTGGCCAGCGCGGTGATCACCATCATCGGCAAAAAATGCCCCATCAACGCGCGTGCGCCGCCCGCCGCCGGCGGCGTGGAATTCAGAATCGAACCGGCCGGCGCGGTGATCGCAATCGGCCTCAGCACGCCTTCATTGTTGGGTATATTCGGCGACAGCACCGCTTTCACGCCATACGACGTATAGGCATTGGTGTACGCCAGGCACACGTTGATCGAGCGCGGCACCTGCGCAGCCGAACCGGCAAAATCGATGGCGATATCGTCGTCGTTCACCGTCATTGCCATGTTGAGTTCGATCGGCTTGTCAAAGCCGTCGCATACCGCGCTGTGCCGATAAACCCCGTTGGGCACCTCACGTATGGCCGCGCGCATGGCAAGTTCCGAACGCCGGTGGATTTCATCCGCCAGATCGGCCAGCGTATGCAGCTTGTGCTCGGCCAGCACATTCAGCACGCGTTGTTCGATGAGATGCAGCGCGGTGAACTGCGCCCACAAATCGCCCATGGTCTGATCCGGTACCCGCACGTTCTTGCGCACAAAACGCTCGAACGTGGCATCGATTCTGCCCCTGCGAATCACCTTCATCACCGGGATCTGCAAGCCTTCTTCATACACCTCGCGTGCGTCAGCCGAGCGCATCTTGCCGCCGATGTCGGGCGCGTGCGCCACCGAACCGGCAAAGCCCACCAGTCTTTTCTTCAGGAAAATTGGCTTGGCGCAGGTGATGTCCGGCAGGTGCCCGGTGCCCAGCCAGATGTCGTTGGTAATCAGTACATCCCCGGGCTCCAGCGTCTCGGGCGGATATTCAGTCAAAAAATGTTTGATCGTGCGCGGCACCGTGCCGATGAACGACGGAATGCTGTCGGTGGCCTGCGCCAGCGAACGTCCTCGTGCATCAGTCAGCACACATGCAAAATCGTTCGACTCGCGCACGATGGTCGAGAACGAGGTGCGCACCAACGCGGCAGCGGCCTCATCGACGATGGAGATCAGCCGCGTCCATAACATTTCAAGAGTGATGGCGTTGAATTTGGCAGGCACTGACTTAACCCCTTATCGACCGCGGATGATCATGAATAAAATTTTTTCGAATCAGATCGTTATGCTTTTTATGCTGTTGGCGTCTTCTATGTTCATCTGCGGTCAGTAGTCTTTGAAATTAACCCGCCCGCATTCTCGGCGCCAAGACCATGCGATTCCACTGCACCGTCTGACTGACAAGCGACGTCACCACCAAAAGAAAACGGCGCGAACATGCGCTGCGGGCGTGCGAAATAGTGCTACTTTGCGTCGACATGCTGTGCAGGCTGTCCCCACGAAAGCGCCAACTTCGCCACGCAGATCATATCGACATACATTGTTCTCCCCCCTGCTCTGCACCGTAACGTGCGCACTGCGCGGAGTCAATACGCTAGAATAGGTTAATGAGTTCGCTCGATAAACCAGCACCCATAGACGCTGTGCGCCAGAGCAAAGTTGCGGCGGCGCTGCGCGCGTTTCTGCCGACGTCCGCCGTACTGTTCAGCGCCGAAGATGTCAAGCCGTACGAATGCGACGGACTATCGGCGTTTCGCCAGCTGCCGATGGTGGTGGCGCTGCCCGAAAACGAATTGCAGGTGCAGCGCGTGCTGCAGACCTGTCACCAACTGCAGGTGCCGGTGGTGCCGCGCGGCGCGGGCACCGGGCTGTCCGGCGGCGCGCTGCCACTGGGCAACGGCGTGCTGCTGTCGCTGGCGAAACTGATGCGCATCGTGGAAATCGATCCCTTGGCGCGCACCGCCCGCGTGCAGCCGGGGGTGCGCAATCTCGCCATTTCCGAGGCGGCGGCGCCGCTGGGCCTGTATTACGCGCCCGACCCCTCAAGCCAGATCGCCTGCTCCATCGGCGGCAACGTCGCGGAAAACTCGGGCGGCATGCATTGCCTGAAGTATGGCCTGACGGTGCACAACATCCTGAAATTGCGCGCCTTCACGGTCGAGGGCGAGTTGATCGAGATCGGCGGCGATGGCCTCGACGCCGCGGGTTACGATCTGCTGGCGCTGCTGACAGGCTCCGAAGGCTTGCTGGCGGTGATCACCGAAGTCACCGTCAAACTGCTGCCCAAACCGGAAACCGCGCAGTGCGTGCTTGCCGCGTTCGACGACGTGGTCAAGGCCGGACAAGCAGTGGCCAACGTCATTGCCGCGGGCATCATCCCCGCCGGGCTGGAAATGATGGACAAGATCACCACCGGTGCGGTGGAACCTTTTGTCAACGCCGGTTATCCGCTGGACGCCGCGGCAATCCTGTTGTGCGAATCCGATGGCACGCCGCGGGAAGTCGCCGAGGAAATCGCGCGCATGACGGCGGTGATGCAACACAGCGGCGCCACCGAAGTACGCGTGTCGCGCAATGAAGCCGAGCGCGTACGCTTCTGGGCCGGGCGCAAGAACGCATTCCCGGCGGCGGGCCGCGTGTCGCCCGATTACTATTGCATGGACGGCACCATACCCAAGCGTGCGCTGCCGCGCGTGCTTACCGCGATCGCCGATCTGTCGAAGGAATACGGCCTGCGCTGCATGAACGTGTTTCATGCGGGTGATGGCAACCTGCATCCGCTGATTTTGTACGACGCGAACAAGCCGGGCGAACTGGCGCGCACGGAAGAATTTGGCGCAAGGATTCTGAAACTGTCCATCGACGTCGGCGGCACCATCACCGGCGAGCACGGCGTCGGCGTGGAAAAAATCGATTCCATGTGCGACCAGTTTCGCGCGCCGGAACTGGCCCTGTTTCATGCGGTGAAGCACGCGTTCGATGCGCAGGGGTTGCTCAATCCGGGCAAGGCAGTGCCCACGCTGCACCGCTGCGCTGAGTTCGGCCGCATGCATGTGCATGGGGGCGAGGAGAAGTTCGCCGATATTCCGCGATTTTAGTGTCGATCGGCGATCGCCCATGGAAGCCGTGATTCGACAACTTTCGCAAACCCTGCGGGACGCCGGCGCCAGCCGCGCGCCGCTGCGCATCAGGGGCGGGGGCAGCAAGGACTTCTACGGGAACCCGACTGCGGGCGAGACGCTTTCAACCCTCGCCTATCGCGGCATCATCGACTACGAACCCACCGAACTGGTGATTACCGCGCGCGCCGGCACGCCGCTGGCGGAGATCGAAGCCGCACTGCACGACAACGGTCAGATGCTGGCATTCGAACCGCCGTACTTTGGCGGGGACGCCACGCTGGGCGGCTGCATCGCCGCGGGCCTGTCCGGCCCGCGCCGCCCCTACGCCGGCGCCGCGCGCGATCTGGTGCTGGGCGTGCGCATGCTCGACGGCAACGGCGCTGATCTGAAGTTCGGCGGACAGGTGATGAAAAACGTCGCCGGCTACGACGTGTCACGGCTGATGGCCGGATCGATGGGCACGCTGGGGGTGATACTCGAAGTGTCGCTGAAAACCCTGCCGCTGCCCGCGGCCGAGACCACGCTGCATCTGAATGGCGAGGAAGCGGCGGCCATCCGCTGCTTCAACGAATGGGCTGGTACGCCAATGCCGATCAGCGCCACCGTCTGGCGCAAGGGCGACATCGGGGTGCGGCTGTCGGGCGCGCATGCCGCCGTCGAAGCCGCCGCAAAAAAGCTCGGCGGCGAGCTTGTCGCGCCGGCAGCGGCTGCACATTTCTGGCGCGCGCTGCGCGATCATGCCAATTGTTTTTTTGCCGGCGACCTTCCGCTGTGGCGGCTGTCGGTGAAATCCACCGCGCCGCCCCTGACACTGCCCGGAGAGACCCTGATCGAATGGAACGGCGCGTTGCGCTGGCTCAAGACCGATGCCCCGGCCGATGCCATACGCACTGCGGCTGCGCGCGCCGGCGGCCACGCAACCCTGTTCCGCGCCGCCGACAAATCCGCCGGCGCGTTTCATCCGCTGTCGCCCGCGCTGGCGCAGCTGCACCGCAAGCTCAAGCAGACATTCGATCCCGCCGCCATCCTGAATCGCGGCCGCCTTTACGCCGAGTTATAAATAATTCAATAAAATCAGATAGTTATGGAAACACGGCTGGCTGCATTCATCAAGGACACGGCCGCAGGCGCGGAAGCCGAAGGCATTCTGCGCAAGTGCGTGCACTGCGGCTTTTGCAGCGCAACCTGTCCGACCTATCAACTGCTGGGCGACGAACTCGACGGCCCGCGCGGGCGCATCTATCTGATCAAGCAGGTGCTCGAAGGCGCGGCAGCCACCGCCAAAACACAACTGCACTTGGACCGCTGCCTCACCTGCCGCGCGTGTGAAACCACCTGCCCGTCGGGCGTGCACTACAGCCGCCTGCTCGACATCGGCCGCAGCGTGGTGGAACAGCAGGTCGGGCGCGGCATCGGCGACACGCTGCAGCGCGCGGCGCTGCGCAAGGTGATTCCCCATCCCTCGCGCTTCGGCCCGCTGCTGAAGGCGGGGCAACTCGCGCGCCCGCTGTTGCCCGCCGCGCTCCGGCAAAAAGTGCCGCCGCGCGCGGCACCCGCCGGCGCCTGGCCGCAGAACGATCACCCGCGCAAAATGCTCGTCCTCGAAGGCTGCGCGCAACCGTCGCTGTCGCCCGCCACCAATGCCGCCACCGCACGCGTACTCGATCGCCTCGGCATTTCACTGGCACGCGCAAGCGACGCCGGCTGCTGCGGCGCGGTGGCGTTTCATTTGAATGCGCTGGACGAAGCACGCGATGCCATGCGGCGCAATATCGACGCCTGGTGGCCGCACATCGAGCAAGGCGCCGAGCGCATCGTCATCACCGCCAGCGGCTGCGGCGTGATGGTGCAGGACTACGGCCACGCCCTGCGGCACGATGCCGGCTACGCCGACAAGGCAAAACGCGTGTCTGAACTCGCGTGTGATATCAGCGACGTCATCGCCGCCGAGCTGCCGGCGCTGAAATCGCGCCTCGCGTCTCCCCCCTCACGCCACACGCCAAAACTGGCTTTTCATGCGCCCTGCACGCTGCAACACGGCATGAAAAAAAAGGGCGCGGTGGAAACCCTGCTCGCCGAACTGGGCTTCAACCTCACACCGGTGCCCGACGCGCATCTGTGCTGCGGCTCGGCAGGCACCTATTCGATCCTGCAGCCCGCACTCGCCAATCGACTGCGCGCCGGCAAGATCCGCGCGCTGGAAAGCGGTGCGCCACAGGAAATCGTCACCGCGAACATCGGCTGCCAGTCGCACCTGCAAAGCGCGACCCAGCTGCGGGTGCGGCATTGGATGGAACTGCTGGACCAGCACCTGGCATAAGGTGTGCATGGCCGGTGCGGCAAGTGCTCGTGCCCGCGCGCGCCCACGCATGCAGGGCGTCGGTGCCGCGGGCCGCCGGGTTCGTCTTCTGGTATCCTGTCCCGTCCGGTAAACCCGGCCATCGCCCATCCCGCCCGCACGATCACCATCACGCGGGAACGCGATACGATCGTTCAGTCAACGGGCCGGGCTCGCACCGAGGGTTGAAACCAGACGCCATCACGGTCCCGGGTTCACGGCGATCTGCATCAGAGGAGCTTGTCGACGGACATGCCTTCAGCCTCCGCTTCGCCACACGCGCCGCGCTCGATACACGCCATCATTGCGCTGCTCATGCTCGGCGCGCTGCCGCTTCGCGCGCCCGCGGCCGAGGTCCTGCTCGAACCCAGGATCGGTTTCGGCGGCGTGTTTCAACTGGGCCATCCCTTCCCGCTGCAAGTGGACCTCAACAATGTCGGCCGCCCTGTCGACGGTGTGGTCGAGGTCGAGGTGTGGAAGCGCGGGGTCCCGCCGTCAGGCGCCTACCCGGTGCGTTACCGCCGCGAGGTGTTCCTGCCGGCGCGCGCCAAGCGCACGGTGGGTTTCACCGTCGATCCGGAAGCGCTGATCCGTCCGCTCAGCATCCGCTTCAAGACCGATACCACGATCGCCTCGCGCGACCTCGATCTGCGCGGCCATTTCTCGCCCGCGCCGCTGGTATTGTCGGTCAGCGCGGGCGGCACGCTGCCCTTCACCTCGCTCGCCGCATCGTTCGCCAACCGCGTGGTCGCGCTCCCGGCGACAGCGTTGCCGCCGGATGCGCGCGCGCTTGGCGGCGTATCCCATCTCGTTCTCTACGATGTGTCGCTGCGTGACCTCGCCCGGCCGCAACTGCAGGCGCTCGACGATTGGCTTGCCGCGGGCGGCGCGCTGGTCGTCGTCGGCAGCCTGAATTTCGCGCTCTACCAGGAGCCGAAGCTCGCGCGCTTTCTGCCGGCGCGGGTCACCGGCGCGACGCGAATCCGTTTCGTCGACCCGGCCGCGGCGGACAGCGGCAATGCCATCGAGGGCGTGTGGACGCAAACGGTGAGCGGCGTGACGGGCCGCACCGTGAGCGGCGCCCACGGCCTGCCGGTGCTGGTGGAAAACGCGTGGGGCAAGGGTCGCGTCATCTATCTCGCGCTGGACGCGGGGCGCCCGCCGCTGTCGAACTGGGACGGCCTGCCGCGTTTTCTGCAGCGTCTGCTGGCGCCGCCGGCGACACCCGGCACGACGCCGCGTCCACGCTGGGACGAGGCGCTGTTTTCGCGGCTGCTGTTGAGTTCCTGGTTCATCGCCACCTACATTCCGACGCGCGCGCTTTTCTTCGCCATACTGCTGTACTGCGCCGGGCTTGCACTACTGCTGCAATTGTGGCGGCGCCGGCGCCACGCGCCGCGCGCGCTCGCGCTGTATTGCTGCGGATGGATAGTGTGCGCCACTGCCGCGGGCTACCTCTATTTCAGCCGCGGCGGGCGCGCGCCCGACGGCGTGCTGCTCGCCGCGACGGTAATGGACGATGCCCGCGGCGGGTATGTCGACGCGCACACCAATCTCGCCCTGTTTTCGACACAGCAGCGCGAATACAGCATGGGGTTCGGGCCGGGCTGGCTCGATCTGTCGCCGCTTGCCCTGGCGCGCGCGGCGCCCGGGCAGGCCGTTGAATTCCGGCATACCGGTCCCGCGCCGCGCGTGCAACTGCCGCTCGCAGGCTGGAGCTACCGCCTCCTGCACGCCCGGCACGTCGAGCGCGCGGGATTGAGTACCGACATTGCGCTGCGCGATGGAACCCTGCGGCTCGAGGTGCGCAACCACGGCAAGCGTGATCTCACGGACTGCTGGCTGGTTGCGCCAGGCATGCGCGTTGCACTTGGCGAGGTGCGCAGCGGATCAACCCTGACCAGGGCCTTCTCCGTGGACGCGCCCGCCCCAAACGGCGGTGACGCGGGCCTGCAAGCGATCGCGTTCCGCGAAAAAGCCCACGAGATTCTGTTCCACGACGCGTTCTTTCCGAAAGAAAGCACACCGGCGCCGTGGTCGGGACGCACGGCGCTGTTTTTCGGCTGGGTCAGGGATCCGCAACCGCGGGCCGATGTCGGCGACAGCCGTGTGCGCACGGAGCAATACACGCTGTACCGCGCGATCGTCCAGCTGCCGCTTGCGGAGGATGAATGAATCCCGTGCTGCGCGAGCATCTCGGCATTTTTTTCCGCGAGGGGCAGGGGCTGCCCGCCCTGCTCTATCTGCTCGGCATTCTCGGGCTGGCCGAGTTCCTGCTCCTGACCCCCCCATACCTCGGCACCCAGATGTGGAGCGGCACTGGCAGCCTGTTCAAAATATGCGCCTCGCTCGCCGTCGTGCTGACGGCCTATTTCGCGCTGCGGGCGGCGAACCGGGAGTACGCGCCGGCACGCTTCAAGCCGCTTTGCTACTGGCTGCGCGAGCGCGGCTACCCCGTGGGCGTCGTGGCCAGAGGTCAGGCTGCATTTCTGTGCGCGCAGGTGGCAAGCTCGATGCTGCTGATCGCGCCGCTGCTGATGTGGGCCGGCGCGATCTCCCGCACGCCGCCGGCATCCCTGGCCGCGACGTTTGTGCTGATCCCCTTTTACGCCCTTTGCTACAGTGTCTGGGGGCTGGTGGCACTGGCCCTGCGCGAGCGAGCGCCCGACAGCCGCGAACCGATGATTCGCGGCTTTACGGTTATGGTCGTGGTGGTGGCGATGATCGTCTATCTGCCGCTCAACCCGGTGGTCCATATTCTCGCGGTGGCAGGCGCCGAAGATCCCCCGCGCATCGGCATTTTCGGCGCACACGGCCCGCCCGGCGTCGTGAATCTGTGCTTTCACTTCGCCTACGGCGCGGCCGGCTTTATCGCGCACCGCTGGGCCCTCGCGCGAATCCGCTAACATTGGTCATGGACACGCAAGCCCTCGAAACCGGTGTATCGGCGCTGCTCGGATGGGAGAAGCGCAAGCGACGCGAAAAGACGCTTCTCACCGCGCTTGCCGTGGCGCTACTCGCGGCGCTGGCGGTGCCGTTGTTCGTCGCCCTGCCGCGGGTGTGGGCGTGGAGCGCGCCGCTCGTCAGCTTCGCCCTCATTGCGCCCGCGCTCCTGTTCGCGCGGCGCTGGCGCGCACCCGACACCGCGCGCGCATTGGCGGCCCTCGATCGGGCGCTCGGCGCCGGCGAGCGCGTGACCACCGCCTGGGAAATCGTACGGCACAAGGATTCGCGGGCGGTGGCGCTGCTGGTACTGCGCCAGGCCTGCGAGCGGATGGCCGGCGCCAACATGCGGGTGCTGTTTCCGCGCCAGTGGGACAAGCGCGGTTTTCTGGTGGTGCCGCTGTTTGCGCTGTGGCTTGCATTGCATGTGTTCGAGGCCCGTTTCGGCCACCAGGCCGCGGCACCGGCGCAACCGGCCACCCTCGCGCAAGAACTGCGCGATTTCGCGCGCAAGCTGCTGGAGAAGTCCCGCAGCGAAGGCCTGCCACGCACGATCGAGGCCGCGCGCGAACTGGAGCGACTCGCGCAACGCGGCATCGACGCCAAAACCGGCGATGCGGCGTTTCAGCGTGAAATCGCCGCGGCGCAGCAGCAAATCGCCGCGCACGCCAACGCCATTGGACAATCGTCGAGCGTCGCGGCCACCAGCCAACGGGAACTGGAAGACCTTAAAGTCGAACTGCAGACCGCGCATGACGCGTTGGCCGCGCCGGGCGCCGCATCCCAATCGCACGAGGCGCTGTTGGGCAAACTCACCCAGTTGCGCAGGCATGGGGAATGGCGGCAGGACCCGGGCGCACGGGAACTCAGCCGCAAGGAAATCGGCGCATTCCTCGACAAGCTGGAAAAACGCGTGGCAGCCGAGCTCGACCGGCGCGCCCTGCAGCGCACCGAACGCCAGCTCAGACAATTCGCACAACGCGAACCGGGACGGGGCGGCGGCAAAGTGCCGGGGCCCAGCGGCAAGGCGGCGCATGATGACGCGGCCGAGCCCCTGCTCGAAGGCCAGCCTTCCGCCCCCGGCGGGAAACCCGCGACCGCTGCCGGAAAGGCAGCGCCGCTGCCGGACTATGCGGTCGATTCGCGCTCCGCGGTAAAGGGCACGATCGGCGAAGGCGCAAGCAGCAGCCTGTTTCTCAAAGGCCGGCCCGCCGCCGGCAGGAGCAAGATCGCCGAGGACAAGGTCATTGCAAGCTATCAGCGCCGCGCCGAGGCGGAGCTCAACACGGAGCAAATCCCGGGCGAGCTCAAGGATGCCATACGAACTTATTTTCTGTCGCTGGACGATGCGAAGTGAGCCACATGCAAATGACAACGGAAACGCAGTCCGTCGAGGACATCGAGCGGCGCATGGCACGCGCGCGCGAGGCATTCGAAGCGCTGAAGGCCGAGATGGCGCGCGTCATCGTCGGGCACGAGACGCTGATCGAGCAGATTCTCATCGCACTGGTGTGCGGCGGGCACTGCCTGCTCGAGGGCGTGCCCGGGCTGGGCAAGACGATGATCGTGAGATCGCTGGGCGAGACGCTCGGCCTCACCTTCTCGCGCATTCAGTTCACGCCGGATCTCATGCCCGCGGACATTACCGGCACCAACGTCCTCGCCGATGAGCCATCGGGGCGCAGAGTGTTCGAATTCGAGCGCGGGCCGGTGTTTGCGAACATCGTGCTGGCCGACGAAATCAACCGCGCCACGCCCAAGACCCAGTCGGCGCTGCTGGAGGCGATGCAGGAGGCCAGTGTGACCGTGGCAGGCCGCGGACACCCGCTGGAGAGTCCGTTCATGGTGCTCGCGACACAGAACCCGCTGGAAATGGAGGGCACCTATCCGCTGCCGGAAGCGCAGGTGGACCGCTTCTTCTTCAAGCTGTTGCTGACTTCGCCCAACCGCGATGAGCTGCGGCGCATCGCCGATCTCACCACGGCGGCTGCACCGGCCGCGCTGCGGAAAATCCTCGACGGCGCGGCGATCCTGGAGATCCGCCGCTGGGTGCGCGAGGTGCCTCTCGCCGCGACGGTCCTCGACTACGCCGTGAGCCTGATACTCGCCACCCGCCCCGGCGCGGACGGCGAGGGCCACGCCATAGAGCTGGTGCGCCGCTGCGTGCGCTATGGCGCGAGCCCGCGGGGACTGCAAAGTCTGGTGCTCGCCGCCAAGGCGCGCGCGCTGTTCGCGGGCCGGCCCAACGTGTCCTTTGAAGACGTACGCACGATGAGCGCGCCGTGCCTGCGCCATCGTCTGATCCTCAGCCTGGAAGCCGACGCCGACGGCGTGGGCGCGGAGGACATTCTGGAGGACGTCATGCGGCGGGTGCCCGAGGTGCCATGAGCGCGTTTTTCGACGCCGGCTTCATGAAGAAGCTGGAACAGCTGCGTGTGCTTGCCAAGCGCCTCGACTGGAACGGCGCGCAGGGCGAGCACGCGGCCTCGCGCAAGGGATCCAGCCTGGAGTTCTCCGACTACCGCCGCTACCAGCGCGGCGACGATTTGCGCTACGTCGACTGGAACGTCTATCGCCGCCTCGACCGGCTGCTGCTCAAGGTGTTCACCGCGGAGGAGGAAATGAACGTTTACCTCCTGCTCGATACCAGCGCTTCGATGGCCGGCAAGGACGGCGCGGCCGATCCCGCCGAGGCAAAGATCGCCTACGCCAAGCAGGTCGCGGCCGCACTCGGCTACATCGCGCTGGCCAATCACGACCGCGTCGGCGGCGCCGCGTTTTCCGCCGTGCTGCACGCGCCGCTCCGGGTGGATCGGGGGCGCGCACAGATTCTGCGGCTGTTTGCCTTTCTCGACGCACTGTCGTGCGGCGGCACGACCGATTTGCGGGCGGCGGCGCGCCGCTTCGCCGCCGTGTTCCCGCGTCCCGGGCTGGTGGTGGTACTGAGCGATCTGCTCGATGCGAACGGATGGCGCCCCGCGGTCGAGACGCTGACCGCGCGCAGGCATCAGGTGCTGGTGGTCCATCTCCTCGACCACGACGATGGCGAGCCCGCGTTCACGGGCGACGTCACGCTGGTCGACGCGGAAGGCAGCCGCGCACGCCGCTGCCACGTGGACGACGCGCTCAAGCAGCGCTTCCGCGCGGAGCTCGCGCACTATTTTCGCGAGATCGAGACCGCGTGCACGGGCCTGGGCATCGACTATCTGCGCACGACCACCCGCACGCCGTTCGACACGTTCGTGCTCAAGTCGCTGCGGCAGACGGCGAGCGTCCGCTGAAAGGTTCCTGAGCCATGCTCTGGGGCGTGCCGTACGCGCTGCTGGCGCTGCTGGGGGCGGTGCCCCTCATCCTGTATCTGCACAGCCTGCGCCCCGGCGGCCCGAAGCGGCGCACCACGGCGCTCTTCATCTGGGAACGGGTGCTGGCCGAGCGCTCACTGGCGACGCGTCTCGGCTGGTTCGTGCGCAGGAACCTGCTCCTGGTGCTGCAGATCGCGGCTGCCATGCTGCTGATTGCGGCGCTCGCCGATCCCGCCCTGACCCGTTTCGGCCGCCCCGCCGGCGACACCATCGTGGTCGTCGACCTCACCGCCAGCATGAAGGCAAAAGGCCCGGCGGGGACGCGCTTCGAGGCCGCGCGCCGCGAGCTCTTGTCCCTGGTGGAGGCACTGCCCGCCGGCCGCAGAATGATGTTGATCGGCGCCGGGATCGAGTCGCGGCTGGTCGTTCCCTACACCGCGGACCGTGAACGGTTGCGGGAGGCGGCGCGCGCGCTGCTGCCCACCGATGCGCCGGGCAACGTCAAGGACGCTGTGGTGCTCGCCCATGCGTTCCTGCGCAAGGGCGGCCACGACCGCATCGTTGTGCTCACCGATGGCGCCTTTGCGGGGGCCGAGGATTTCGCGCGGGCGTCGGGCCACTTGCGGGTGATCGAGGTGGCGGGCGGCACGGAAAATGTCGCCATCGTCGGGCTCGGCCTGCGGCGCCGCGCCGACGCCGCCGGCCGCTACGAGGTGATGGCGAAAGTGCGCAACTTCGGCACCCGCGCCGCGCACGCGCCGCTGGCGCTGGCGCTGGATGACAAACCCATCGCGCGCGAGATGCTCGCGATCGAAGCCGGCGGGCAGCGCGTCATCGTGCATCCGTGGAACGGCGATCCCGCCGGCACGCTCAGCGCGCAGCTGGAGATCGACGACGACTTCGCGACCGACAACCGCGCGCTGCTCACCACCGACGCGGCGGCGCCGCTGCGGCTGCTCTACATCGGGCCGGGCAATCCCGCCCTCGACCGTGTGCTGCGCGTATTCCCCCGTGTTCAGGTGACCGCGGCCGCACGCTGGGACGACACGCTGGCAGAAGGCGGCCCCGGGCGCGTGGAGTCCTTTGACGTGCTGGTGTTCGACCGCGTGGCGGTGCCCGCGCTCAACGAAGGCAACGTGATACTCATCAACACGGTGGCGCCCAACCTGCTGCTCGGTGCGCACGACAAAACAGGCGAAGCAGGCGCGCAGCGCTTGGCCATGCCGCTGGCGAATCATCCGCTCACCGCGGGTGTGAACCTCGGCGGCCTGCACATCCGCAAGGCACTGAACGTGACCGTGGCGGGTGACGGCAAGGTGCTGGCGCGCGGCAGCGGCGGACCGCTCATGGCCGCGTGGGAGCGCCCCGGACTGCGCGCGATGTTTCTTGGCTTCGAGCTCGAAGACTCGGACCTGCCGTATCGCGTGGCCTTTCCGCTGCTCATGCACAACGCATTCGAGTGGTTCCAGCCCGGACGCCGCGAGTTCCCCGCGGACGCGGTGCGCAGCGGCGACGCGGCGTCCCTCTACGTGGCGCCGCGTGACACCCAGCTTGAGGTCACCACCCCATCCGGGCGCAAGGCGCGGCTTGCGGTACAACAAAATCCGCTGCGTTTCACGCAAACCGCCGAAGCGGGCATTCATACGTACCGCAGTGCGGGCCGGGAGCGCCGCTTCGCCGTCAATCTCCTCGACGAGTCGGAATCGGATATCCGCTCGCGCATCATTGATGTACCGGCCGCCGCCCCGGCGCCTGCGCGCGACGCTGCCGCCGGCGGCCTGCCGCTGTGGCCGTTCCTGCTTGCCGCGGTCATCCTGCTGTTTGCCGCGGAGTTGCTGCTGGCGCGCCCGACGCGCCCCGGCATGGCGCCGGTGCTGCTGCGCGCGGGTGCGATCGCGGTCCTCGTGATCGCCTGCCTGAACCCGCGAAATTTTCACGCGGCGGAAGCACTCGACGTCGTCCTGAGCGTGGACGTGTCGCACAGCGTGGGCCAGGAAGGCATGGACAGCGCGGGCGCCCTGCTTGATGCGGCAGCACGCCTGCAGGATGCGAAGACACGCACCGGACTGCTCGCTTTTGCGCGCACGCCCGAGTGGGAATTTTCGCCGCGCCCGGACCCGCCCGCGGCCGGCTTCGGCGCGCGCCCGGACGGCGAAGCGACCGATGTACAGCTCGCGCTGCAGGCGGCGCTGGCGCAGGTGGGCGAAGGACGGCAGGGCCGCGTGCTGCTGCTGTCCGACGGCAACGAGAATCGCGGCGACGCCGCGCGCGTCATCCCGCTTCTGCGCGCGCAGGGCGCCGAGGTGTGGACCTTGCCGGTGAATCCCGTTCAGGGACGCAACGAAGTGTTCGTGAGCGGGCTCGCGCTGCCGCAACAGGTGGATCGCGCCGAGGCATTCGCGGTCTCCGGCCGCATCGAGAGCCTGCGCGACGCCGCGGCCCGCGTGACGCTGCTGCGAGGCGGCGTGCCGATCGGCGAGCGCGCGCTGGCATTAAAGGCCGGCGTGAACGAGATCGCCTTTCGCGACAGCCTTGACGAGGAAGGCAGCCACGGCTACGAGCTGGTGGTCGAGGCCAAAGACGACACCTTCGCGGAGAACAATGCGCTGAAGGGGGTGGTCCAGGTGAAAGGCCCGCCGCGCGTCCTCGTCGTGTCTTCGCAGAGCGGGGGCAACCCTTTTCTGGCGCGCACGCTGCAGGCGCAGGGCTTCACCGTGGTGGCAGCGGCGCCGGAGGCGAGCACGCTGACGCTGACGGAACTTTCCGCCTACGAACTGGTGGTGCTGGACAACGTCCCTGCATTTCAGCTCACGCGCGTCAAGATGGAGAACATCGCGACCTACGTGCGCGACCTGGGCGGTGGCCTTTTCGTCATTGGCGGCGCCCGCAGCTATGGCGCCGGCGGCTATTTCCGCACGCCGCTGGAGCGCGTCCTGCCGGTGGACATGCGCCCGCCGGCGCGGCTCGAACTGCCGCACGTGGCGCTGCTGTTCGTGATCGACAAGTCGTCCAGCATGGGGGGCGGTCCCGACGGCGACACCAAGCTCGATCTCGCCAAGGCCGCGGCCACCGCGGCGGCGGACGTGATGAATCCCACCGACCAGATCGGCATTCTCGCGTTCGATGCCGGCTGGCACTGGACGCTGCCGTTTCGCCCGGTGGGCAGGGGCGAGTGGATAAACGGCGTCCTGTCGACACTGCGCGCCGACGGCGGCACCAAGCTCTACGACGCCATGGTCGAGGCGCGGCGGGCGATTCTGGAAAAGGCTGCCGCGATCAAGCATGTCATCGTGCTCTCCGACGGACTTTCCGAAAAGGCGGATTTCCAGTCGCTGGCGGCCGATCTCGCGCGGGCGGGGGTCACGGTATCGAGCGTTTCCGTGGGCAGCGACGCCGATGTGACGCTGCTCGCGGACCTGGCGCGCGTGGGCAACGGGCGCGGCTATGTCGCGGTCGATCCGCACCTCGTGCCGCAAATCTTCACCGCGGAGACGCTGCTCATCTCGCGCGACCTGCTGGTCGAGCGCACGTTCGCGCCGGGCATCGCGCAGACCACGGGGCCCATGTCAGGATTCAGCGAGCGCGCGCTGCCGCCGCTGCGCGGCTATGTTCTGACTTATCCCAAGCCGCGCGCGGAACTGCTGATGACGGCGGGCGAGGACCCGCTGCTGGTGTCGTGGCGGCACGGCCTCGGCCGGGTGATGGCGTTTACGTCCGATCTCAGCGGACGCTGGGGACGGGAATGGGTGGCGTGGCCTGGCCTGCCGCAATGGACCGGCCAACTGGCCCGCGCCACCATGCGCCGCATCGCGCAGACACGCACGCGCGTGGCGTTCCAGGCCGAAGGCGACACGGTTCGCGTCACCGCCGACCTGGTCGCCGCCGACGGGCGCTTCATGAACCAGCGCAACCTGCACGGCAGGATCACCGGCCCCGGCGGCAAGACCGTGCAGCACGCGCTGCCGCAGACTGCGCCCGGCCGTTACGAGGGATCGTTCGCGCCGGCGGAGCGCGGCATCCACTTCGTGACGTTGTTCGCGGACGATAGCGCGGGCGAGGAAGCAACGCCCATCACCACGGTCCCGTACGTCGCGTCCTATCCGGGCGAGTACCGCCACCTCACACCCAACCTCGCCCTGCTCGGCCGGCTGGCAAAGGAAACGGGCGGCGAGATGCTGGACCCACAGGACGTCACCGCGGGACTGAAGCGCCTCTATACGCCGACGCCGGGCAAGGCCTACCGCGGCGACGACGGCTGGTGGGTCATGGCGCTACTGGCGTTGCTGCTGTTCCTCGCCGACCTTGTGTTGCGCAACGTGTCGCTGCACATGCGGACGGCACGGGTGGCCGAATAGCGCTCAACATGCCGTCGAGATGGGTGACCGTGCGCAGCCGGATCGCGCCGCTTTAGCACGCTGTTTCCCGGCATGTAACCCACAAAACCATGTACTTCCATACAGTACCTGGTACTGTTTATGAAAATACCACCATAACCCATTGAGGTACTTGTACTTTTTTAATAATCGGCGTACGCTCTCCCCGCACATCACCCAAAGGAGAGCACGCCATGCTGGATTTCGATACTGCGGTCAATGCGGGCAGTCTGCGGCTTTCGCGCGCGCTAGTCATGTCGCGGCGGGCGCGCAGCCGGGAAGTGCTGCAACAGGAGGTCCCGGTGTACGAGGGCGAGTTGTGGACCGCCCTGCAGCGTCAGGCGAGTTGTATTCACGAGATTTCTTACCGCGCGTGTTACAAGCCGCAATTGCCGGCGTATTTCATCGAGCGGCTGACCGAGCCCGGCGACCTGGTGTACGACCCGTTCAGCGGGCGCGGCACCACCGCCGTCGAGGCCGCGCTGCAGGGACGCCGAGTCGTGGCCAACGATGTCAATCCGCTGTCGACGATCCTGACGCAGCCGCGCCTGGAACTGCCCGGCCTCGGCGACATCGAGGCGCGCCTGAATTCGCTGCGCTTCAAGGTGAAGCAGCCGAGCGACATCGACCTGTCGATGTTCTACCACCGTGACACGGAACGCGAATTGCTGGCGCTGCGGCGCTACCTGAGCGGCCGCCGCGACGACTACACCGAAGACGCCGTCGACCGCTGGATACGCATGGTCGCCACCAACCGGCTTACCGGCCACTCGCCGGGATTCTTTTCGGTATACACGCTGCCGCCGAATCAGGCGGCCTCGCCCGGGAACCAGATCCGCATCAACCAGCGCCTGAACCAGCAGCCGGAATACCGCGACGTGCGCGCGCTGATTCTGCGCAAATCCAGCCAGCTGCAGCGCAAACTCAAGCCGCTGGATCGCGAGCGCCTGCACGCGGCGGCGGAAACCGCCGCCTTCATGCAGGATGCGGCCGCGAGCACGCTGGGCATTCCGACAGGAGCGGTGAAACTCACCGTCACCTCGCCGCCGTTTCTCGATGTGGTGCAATATGCAAGCGACAATTGGCTGCGCGGCTGGTTCAACGAACTTGATGTGACCGAAATCGCTGCACGCATCACCATGAGCAGCACGGTGTCGCACTGGTCGACCGCGATGCTGGAAGTGTTCCGCGAGCTTTATCGCGTGACCGCGCCCAACGGCTGGGTCGCGTTCGAAGTGGGCGAGGTGCGCGGCGGCAAAATCAAGCTCGATGAAATCGTCGCGCCCATCGGCATCGCGGCGGGCTTTGCATGCATGGCCGTGGCCATCAACGCGCAACAGTTCACCAAAACCGCCAACATCTGGGGCGTCAAGAACAACAGCAAGGGCACCAACTCCAATCGCATTGTGCTGTTTCGAAAGCCGGTATAGCCCATCCCGAGAACGTCCTGATCGCGCTGGGGCGGCCCAAGCACGAGCATCATTCGCGCATGATCAGCTGATTCGGCAAGCAGGCACGCACTGGATGGGCGAGCACTGCAATCACGCAATCCGCTTTTGTCCGTATCATTTCGCAGCCCGCGTTTTCGGGGCGTGCCATCGCAATCGGCGAAGTCGCAGAGTTGCTGTTGCGTAATACGTCGCATCCCAAGCACCAACTGGTGGCGCTGAACTTCGACTTTGCCGACGTATGGGCGACATGCACGGGCGGTCTGCTTGGACACCGGCAAATCACCGATGCATGGCAGCTAACCGCCGCCATCCGCAGCAGCAGGAGATTGCTGACATTTGACACAGGCGTTGAACACCTGCTCGCCAGCCCGCATGAGTGCAAGCTGCACATCACCGTGCTGCGCGCCTGACAACCATTACACCGGTGAATGCCTACGCCGCGTCGTGCATTGACATCGCGATCAGGCACGGCTTGCTGGAACGGTTGCTCCAGGCGTGATTTGAGCCGCGCAGCACCACCGTATCGCCCGCCGACAGGTGCACCTCCTCCAGATCGAGCACCAGTGTGATTTCGCCTTCCAGAATCAGCGCGAAATCCAGCGATCGTGTTTTTTGCATGTAGGGGTGCGGCGCGGCGCCTGAATAGGTCGAAGCGCCGGGCGAACCCATCGCGGCAAAATAAGCCACGACTTCTTTTGACCCGACTTTGCCCTTCCACGCGTCGTCGGGCGGTATCTGCAGGTAACGGCACAGTGAGCCTGCCCGCGGCGGCTCGATGGTGTGCGGCAGATGCAAGGATTCGTCCCGCACGCGCGCCGGCGTCTGCTCAGTGACCCACAGGCGGGTGGCGGCGAAGCCGGGCCGCGCCGGATCGAGATGCACGTCGGGCGAGGGCGCATCGCATAGCGCGCGGGATCGCGTGCCCTCGGCGTTGTCGCGCACCACAATACGGCGGATCGGTTTGATGTCGTTTGCCATGATTATTTCATCTCCGGATCGAATTTCGCCGCCACGAACACGAATGCCATGGTGCCCGCGTTGACGTTGCGCCACCCGTGCCACGCCGCGAGGTCGATCACGCAGTCGCCGGGCTTGAGGTGGTATTCGCCGTCGTCGAGGATCAGGGTGCGCTCGCCGCTGAGCAGAATGCCGTAGTCGATGGTCTCGGACTTGTGCGTGCGCGTGGTGAAAAGATCCTGGCCGCCGCGCTCCCAGGTGCCGCCGGGGGTTTTCTTGGGCGGATGCTCGGCCACGACAAAAGTGTCTTTCGTCCGGTCGTAGTCGGCTGGTTTGGCATCCGACTGCACGATGCGTAGATGCCCGCCGTTGGTCGGCGGCTCAAAGTGAAACGGGAGATTGCCGTCATCCTTCTCGCCCTGAATGTTCGCCGGGCAATCGTGAAACACCCAGATGTCCGTCATGCCCGTGCCCTTCTTGAAGGAATTCGGGTTGACGTTGGGCGCGGCACTGTCAAAAAGCACTTTGGATCGTCCCTGTGCGTCATTGCCGGTGACGACGCGCCTGATCGGTTTTACGCCTTCTGACATACTGATTGTCTCCTGAAGTCAAAAGCTTTTTTGACGCAGATTCACGCAGACTTAAACCACCACTGTCGTTCCCGCGCAGAGCCTGCCCTCGAATGCTTTAGTCGGGGGCGGCAACCCATAACCCAGTGCCATATGCTGATGCGGTATTGATTTCGGCCTGCGCCGGAATGACACATTGGTGTTTCTGGTTTCTTATCTGCGTAAATGCGTGTCTATCTGTGTCAACGTTTTTGAAGTTGTTGTTCCTCCAACCATTACTGCCTGCCGGCCCCACCCGGCGTCCACGCCGTCGGCGCCAACGCGGTATCGTCGCTGATCACATCCAGAACCACGGGCTTGTTCATGGCCATCGCCTTCGGCAGCAACTCGCGCAATTGTGCGGGCGTTTCCACGCGGAACGCGGCGCAACCCATCGCCTCCGCCATCTTCGCGATGTTGGCGGTCTTCTGGAAGCGCCACATCTCGTCCGGCTTGTACTTGTCGCCGCGCTTGTCGCGGTATGCCGCGCCCACCAGCGGTATTTCCTGATTGAGCGAGCTGTTGTTGTTGACCACCATCACCAGGTTGATGCCGTGGCGCGCGGCGGTTTCCAGCTCGCCGATGTGATAGTAGAACCCGCCGTCGCCGCTGAACAGAATCACCGGACGATCGGGCAGTGCGCACTTGACGCCCATCGCACCGGGCAGCCCCCAGCCCAGCGATCCCGCGCAGCGGATGTAACGTTGCGTCGGATGGCGGATGTCGATCAGTTGCCCGGTCCACATGCCCGCGTGGCCGGTGTCGGATACCACCACGCCATTGGGCGGCAACGCCTCGGTGATTTCCTTGCAGATGCGTTCCGGGCGTATTGGCGTGGCGTCGGAGCTGTAGTGCGCCGCAACACTCGCGCGCCACTCCGCTACGATCTGCTGCACGCGCTTGACCCAGGTCGCGGCCCCCGCGGCAGGCCCGCCCGCCATCGCCGTCAGCTGGCTCAAGGTCGCTTTCGCATCGCCGAGGATCGACGCTGCGTTGGGGTAATTGCGCCCCAGTTCCTGCGCGTCGATATCGACCTGAATCACCGTCACACCCGGTGCGGGAATCTTCCAGTTCGCCGTCACCTGTGCGCCGGCGTGGCTGCCGATGAACATCACCAGATCGGCCTCGGCGATTGCGCGGTTGGCGCACTCGCGCGAATACACGCCGGGCACCCCCAGCGCCAGCGGATGGGTGTCTAAAATCGCGCCCTTGGCATTGAGCGAGGTTGCCACCGGGATTTGCAGTTTCTCGGCGAACTGCACCAGTACCGTCTGCGCGCCCGATGCCGTAACGCCGCCGCCGGCGACGATCACCGGCCGCTGCGCTGTGGCCAGCACGGCCAGCGCCGCGCGTACCCGCTCCGCTTCCGGCTGCGGACGATACGCCGGCACCGCTGCATATTCCGTTTCGATGATCGGCGCCGGCAGATCGGCTTCACGCTCGATACCCTGCCCGTGCGATCCGCGCAATCGGAGATGCACCGGCTTGGGCGCTCCGGAAGTCGCTGCGCGAAACAGCTGCCGCATCAGATCGGGCAGGCGCGTCACGTCGTCCAGTTGCAGACTCAGCTTGGTCATCGAATCAAATTGCGCGAAGTCCTCGACCTCCTGATACGCAATACGATAGCGGCCCGTCGTGTCCGGCCCGCCGCTGATCGCGATCACCGGCGCGCCTGCCATGTAGGCGTCGCGCAGACCCGCGGCAAGATTCGAGGCACCGATCTGCTGGCCCATGCACAGGCCCGGACGATTCAGCGCGCGCGCATAGCCGTCGGCCATGTAGGCGGCGGCTTTCTCGCCGTGGGTCAGAATCTTCTGGATGCCGAGTTCATCCATCTCGGCCAGCGCCTGCATCAGAATCGTCGGCACAAAAAAGACATGCGTGATGCCGTAGCCCTTGATCACTTCCGCGAAATAGCGCGCACCCGTGGTTTTGGCCATCGATTGACTCCAGTAGCGTGTTCAAAGCAGTATGCGCGCGTGCTTTAGCGCGACGAAAGTCATCGGGAACGTGGCGTGAAACGCTGCTGTGTGCCGATGCGCAATCGATGCTAACAAACGAGTTTGCGCAATACAACCGCGCGACGGCCTTGTACGGCCGCTTGGCTACTTATATGTAACTTATTGATTTTATTTAATTATTTTAATGCCATGGTCAGCCGCATTCAAGGCATGAATGCTTGATGGCCAGCATCGAGGACAACAAAATTGCAGCAGTTCAACGTTATGTGTTCACCATCGGCGCGCGCGGCGCGGCCAACCGTGCGGCTTGCACCCCTCGCCGGAATGGCAGCGCTGCTGAGCCAACTCGCGCTGAGCGCCGTACCATGCTTCGCGCAAGCCTATCCCGTCAAGCCCGTCAAATTCATGGTGGGCTTCGCGCCCGGCGGCGCAGCCGACATTACGGCACGGGCGCTCGCGCCGAAACTGGCCGACGCGCTGGGCCAGCAGTTCTACATCGAAAACCGCCCCGGCGCCGGCGGCATGCTGGGCACCGATGCCGCGGCCAAGTCGCCGCCGGACGGTTACACGCTGCTGCTGATGCCGGCAGCGGACGCGGTGCAGCCGGCAGTGCGCCGCAAGATGCCCTACGACCTGATGCGCGACTTCGCGCCGGTGGCGCGCGTGGTGAACGGGCCGTGGTTTCTGGTGGTGCATCCGTCGGTGCCGGCGCGCAGCGCGCGCGAGTTCGTGGCACTGGTACGCAAAAATCCCGGCAAGCTCAATTACGCCACCTCGGGCGTGGGCAGCTCCGCACACATGGCCGCCGAACTGTTCAACGCGCTGGCGAAGGTCAGCACCGTGCATGTGCCCTACAAAGGCATCGTCGAAGGCATGACCGGCGTGGCCGGCGGCGAGGTGGACATCATCTTCGCCAGCATTCCGTCATCCTTGCCGCTGCGCAATGCCGGGCGGGTGCGCGCGCTGGCCGTCACCACGCGGGAGCGCACCCCGCTCGCGCCCGACATGCCGACGCTGCACGAATCCGGCGTCACCGGCTATGACCGCTCGGGCTGGTACGGCGTGCTGGCGCCCGCCGCCGTGCCGCGCGACATCATCAGCAAATTGAACGGCGCCATCGTGAAAATCGTCAATGCGCCGGACATGAAAACAACGTTCATGAATCAGGGCCTGGAACCGGCAACCAGCACGCCGGAGGCCTTCGGGGAATTCATCCGCAGCGAGGTTGCCGGGAACATCAAGCTGGTCAAGGCGGCGGCGATCCGGGTGGAGTAGCGGTCCAACGGAACGGATTGCGTGGTATGCGAGCACCCTCGCCTGTCGGCAGGCACTGGCGCCAGGCGCGACAGGCGATCTGGCCAGCACCATACCTTCATGCGGCCAAATGCAGTCATGGCAGCGTGGAGCAGACACTTGAGCGTCGACGACACCGTGCGAATGCCCGCCGATTGATGCACAGGAATTCTATCGATGCCCACATGTTTATGTGGGATCACCACAGGATTCGCAGCGTCGGAAGGTTTCAGACGGGTATACTTGCCGGCGTGTAGCGCGCCACCTTGTATTTTCGGTTTCAAAAAAAGGCGTGTGTCGATTGATTTGGCGACGTTGCCATCAACTGCTGGCGGCGATGAAAGGGTTGGATATGAGCACTACAATTAATTCTGCATTTCTCATTCTGGCATGCAGTACTGTCGCCGCCGTGCCGGCCATTGCGCAGACCTACCCGACCAAGCCGGTACGCATGATCGTGGCATTCGGCGCCGGCACACAGACGGATGTGCTGGCCCGGGTCATCGGTCAGAAGCTCACTGAGGCGTGGGGCCAGCAGGTGATCATCGAAAATCGTCCCGGCGCTGCCGCGATCCTGGGTACCGAACTTGCCGCGAAGGCGAATCCGGACGGCTACACACTGACGATGAACGGTACCGGCGCCATGGCCATCAACCCGGGGCTGTATCGCAAACTGCCGTACGATCCGGCGCGTGATTTTGCACCGATCACCAAGCTGGTGGCCGTCACGCAGGTGCTGGTCGTGAACCCGTCGTTCGCCGCAAAATCGGTGAAGGAATTTATCGCCATGGCCAAATCGAAGCCGGGGCAGCTCAACTATGCTTCCTTCGGCAGCGGGGCGGTCAACCACCTGACCATGGAAATGTTTCAGAGCACGGCGGGCATCCGGCTTGGAAACAATGTGGCGTTTCGCGGCAGCGGTGACGCAAATACTCAGGTGATGAGCGGCGAACTGCCGATGATGTTCGATACGATGACGTCCGTGCTGCCGCATGTCAAATCCGGCAGGCTGCGCGGACTGGCGGTATCTACTGCGACACGCTCGCCGTTTCTGCCGGAACTACCGACCATAACCGAGTCGGGCTATCCGGGGTTCGAGGTGGTCGGCTGGACCGGCGTGTTTGCGCCGGCAGGTACGCCCACTGCAGTACTGGATAGAGTCGACCGCGATTTGATCGCGGCGGCCAAGCGCCCGGAGGTCAGAGCGCTTTTCAATCAGCTCGCCTTCGCCCCGGCGGCAGAATCACGCGAAGCGTTTAGCCGCTACATCGTCGCCGAGACCGCCAAGTGGGCGAAGGCCATCAAGGATTCCGGAGCGAAGATCAATTGAGGGTAACCCTGTTTCGATCAACGCGCATTGCAGCCATCTGGCAGGCATCTGACTGAGATGCCGCGACGCCTGTTTCCAGCGGCCGCCTCTCAAGGCTGACCAGGCTCGAACGCGGGGCCGAGCGGTTCCAATCGCACGCCCGCACGCAGTTTGGTGTACGCGTACTCGCGCGCATCGACCAGATGCGCCCCCGGGGCGACGGCCACCAGCACGCGCGCGGCAATCGGTTCGAAGTCGGCACGAAAATGGCAGGTGCTCTTCACCACAAGAATCTTTTGCGCGGTGGGCTCGAAGCCGAGGTGACGGAATATCTCCAGGTCGTAGGCCTGCATGCGCTTGCTGGCGACGACGATGCTGACACCGCCGGTCGTGAGTAAAGCCGTTGGACCAAGAGCTGCTTCACGTCCACCGACGCAGGGGCCCTTGCACAGGAAGCGCCCATTGGACAGTTTCGCGACACGGAATGTACCGTGGAACGGCTGCACGCCCGGCAGCGGCGTGCAGCCGCCCAAATCGAGTGTGATGGTGGCGCCTTCGCCGGCGGCATGCGCTGCTGCCGCGGCCTTGGCATCGGTCAGCACGCACAACCCGGCCTGCTGCGCGTTGTTGCGCACCAGGGCTTCGAGCATGCCGGTGGTGTCGCCGGTACCGCCGCATCCCGGATTGTCCTGCGTATCCGCGATGACCACCGGCTTCGATGACCGCGCCGAGATTTCGATGGCCTGACGCACGGCCGTATCAGGGTCGAGCAGAGGTGACGCGAACTGCGGTTCCAGATCGAGCACGTACTGGTTCAGATAGTCCGCGGCCTGTTCGACTTCTTCCGCCGAGTAGCCATGGGCGACTACGGCCGGCCCGCAGTCCGCCAAATCGGATGGCGGAAAGCCCGCCCCGTAGCAAAGGTTCAAAACATCGCCGCCTTCGCCTTCGGCGGACTTGCGCACGATGCTGGCGGAAGGTTCGACCAGCGTGCACTGGAAGTTAAGCGGCAGCAGAAACGGCAGCTTGCGATAGACGCGCGCGGTCGGCCGCCCGCGCTCAAGCACCGTTTCGAGAATGCGCGCGGCACGCCGTCCGGTCTCATCGCGGTCGATGTGCGGATAGGTGTAATACACCGCCACGCCGTCGGTGAGTTCAGCCATCGCCGGAGTGAGATTCACGTGGTAGTCGAGGCTGATCACCACGGGAATCCTGTCGCCGACAACCGCTCGCACGCGGCGCAGGAGTTCGCCCTCGCCATCCTCGAATACTTCTGTCACCATCGCGCCATGCAGATCGAGATACACCGCGTCGACCGGGAGGGCTTCGGACAACCTGCCGATCATCTCGGCTGAAATGCGTTCAAAGGCTGCGCTGGTGACGTAGCCCCCGGCACCGCCGCTGGTCCACAGCAGCGGGGCCAGATCATGCTTGCCGCTCATCACGGCGAGAAAGCCCGACATGGCAAACTGCTTGTCGGGCAGATTGCGCAACACGTCGTCGCCGCGGCACAGCGGCGGTCGATCGCCGACCGAGGCGAAGTACGAGTAATCCGTCTTGACCGGCACGAAGCAATTGGTTTCATGCTGAAAGCCGCCGATGGCGATGCGGGCCATGTGTGTGTCACTCCTTGGTCAGTCGAGTTTGATGCCTGCGGTCTTGACGATGCGCTCGATGAGCGCCGCTTCCTTCTTCGCCGTCTCCACCATTTGCTCGGGCCGATTGACGATCACCGGTGAGCCGATCAATTTTTGGAACTGCGCGCTGAACTCCGGCCCGGCCATCGCCTTGGCAAGCGCGTCCGCCATCGCATTTTGGAGCTCGCGCGGTGTCCCGGCCGCCATCACAATGGCGTAAAAGGGCTCGAAGACGTAACCCGGCACCGTTTCGCCGATGGTCGGGATCTCGGGCATCTGGCCGGAACGTCTCGCGCCGCTCACGCCGAGTGCGCGCACCTTGCCGCTTCGAATATGCGGCTGTGCCGCACCCAGCACGGCGATGCCCAGTTCTACGCGGCCCGCGAAGAGATCGAGGTACATCGGCCCCGCACCCTTGTACGGCACGTGATTGATATTGATCCTGGCGGCGGACTTAAAGTATTCCCCGTTCAGATGTGGTGTGGCTGCAATACCCGACGACCCGTAGCTCAACTCGCCGGGACGCTTCCTCGCCAGCGCGATCAGTTCGCCAATGTTCTTCGCGGGCAGCGTTGGATGCGACAGAATCACGAGCATGAACTGCGTGACTTGCGACACCCACGCGATATCACGGAAAGGGTCCAGCGTGGCATCGCGCCTGAGCGATTTGATCGCCGCCAGGCCGGAGGCCGCAAGCAGCATGGTGTAGCCGTCCGCGGGTTGCTTGGAAAGGTATTCCCATGCGACGAGGCCTCCCGCACCGGGCCGGTAGTCGATCACGACCGACTGGCCGAGTACCTTGCTCAGCGCGGGTTGCATCAGGCGCGCAATCAGGTCGTCGGTTCCGCCAGGCGGCGCGCGCACGATGAAGCGCACCGGTTTGGACGGATAGCCTTGCGCGAACGATGCGCAGGGCACGAGGCTCGCAAGCAGTATCGTCATGGCGCGTAGCCTCTGCGCCCGGCCGGCTTGCATTGGCGCGTTGCCACATGAATTTTGTCTCATGGTGTCCCAGCCTGTTTCGATCGGTGTGGATGATTGAGGCGGTCCTGCAGCGTCAGCCAGGCGAAGACCGCGGGCATGAAGTATGGCGTGCCGGTGTAGAACGGCACGGCAGGCGGCGGCCGGAAGTCGAGCGCGCAGCGGCCGGCGTCCTCGCCCAGCACCTGCAGCGCCGCCTTCTGACCCGCCCAGCGCGCCCAGACCACGCCGGAACCGCAGTAACCAGCCGCATAACGCACACCCGAGCGCGTGAACACACGCGGCATCATGTCCCGGTTCATGGCCACGTGGCCAAACCAGCTATGGGTGATCTCGACGTCTTTGATCTCCGGAAAGATGTCGATCAGCGCACGGCGCAGGCTTGCGGTCGGCCAGTCCGGATCGCCTGCGATGGTCCCGTCGCGGCCACCGAACAGGATGCGCTGCCCATCCGGCGAAGGCCGGTAGTAGTAGTGCAGTTTGCGCGTCTCGGAGAGCATGTAACGCTTCGGCATCAACGTCCGCATGAGGTTGTCCGACAGCGGTGCGGTGGCGATGATGCGGCTGCGCACCGGCACCATACGCCGCCGCAACCAGGGATCAACCTTGTCGGTGTAGCCGTTGGTGCCGAGTATGACGTGGCGCGCCTTGACGATGCCACGCACGGTTTTGACCTCGTAGCCGTCACCATCGCGGCGCACCCCGGTCACGCCCGTCTCGCCGTGAATGATGGCGCCGGCGGCCAAGGTCCGCGCGAGCATGCCGGCATGAAACTTCGCCGGGTGCAGCCCGCCGATATCCGTGCGCACCATGCCGCCCTGGTAGAAGTCACTGCCAAGGTGGGCGCGCTGCTCAGTCTTCGGCACTACAAAAGACTCGATGCCGAGCGATTTTCTGAGGAGGTCGGATTCGCGTGCGAGCGCCTCGTAGTCCGCTGCCTTAGATGCGCCGGAGAAGCGGCCAGTGATCTTGAAATCGCATTGGATACCCTCGGCCGCGATGAACTGTGCCAGATCCTCCCGCGCGAGCTTGCCCTCGGCGAGGATGCGGTCGGCGTGCTCCAGTCCAAACCTCTTTGCGAGCTGCGCGTGCCCCGGGCGCAGATTACCGCTGGCGATGCCGCCATTGCGGGTAGACGCACCCTCGCCGGGCTTCATGCGGTCGAAGATCTGCACGCTGCGGCCGGCCCGCGCCAGCGTCAGCCCTGCCGAGAGACCCGTGTAGCCGGCGCCGACGATGACGACGTCCGAGCGCGAAGCGAGCGTCTGCCGCGGCAGCGTTTGCAGCGGCGCCGCCTGCCACCAGTAAGGCTCGTTGCGGATCATGCGGTGTTGCCTCTCGTTTCGTGGACCACTTCGTCGCGCTCCCCATAATCATGTCCGGGAAGAGCTGACGAACTCACTGACCTCGACATCAGTCCCCGAGGATACAATTTTCGTGTGCGCCACATCAGTCTCAATGTATCGCCGCCGCTTGAAGAGGTCAATCGAACGGCTTGGTATCGCCGCCCGTTCGGTTCGCAGAATCCGGCCATCGCAAGCCGTCTTCGGTTTTTTGATTTAACATGTGGCGCTTCGCGCTCGCCTGGGCCAAACAACCCTCTCGCATCGCGACCATCTGTTGCCGCTCGACAATTGCAAAGTGAGCAGCCCGCTGAACGATTGTCATACTCTGGAACCGCCGCAACAGGAATTCACCCAACTTGTCGATGAGGAGTTCAACACCATGAAAGGCGTCGTCGTTTGTCCCCAGCCGCGTGCCGCTGATGTCGGTGCCGCCATGCTCGCCAAAGGCGGCAATGCGTTCGATGCCGCGGTCGCGACCGCGTTTTCGCAGATGGTCAATGACCCGTTCATGTGCGGAATCGGCGGCATGGGCACGCTGCACTACTTCCGCGCCGACACCGGCCGCAGCGGCATGGTGGATTTCTACAATCGCGCGGGCAGCAAGGTGCGTCCGGATATGTGGGCCAAAGACTGCAAAGGCCGCACTGAGATTTCCGGCTACAGCCTGTTTGACGACTATCGCAGTGAGATCGGCTACACCTCGATCATGACGCCGGCGACACCGGCGGGGTTCGGCACTTTTCACGATCAGCATTGCACGCTGCCGTGGGCCGAACTCATAGCACCTGCCATCGTGCAGGCCGAGGAGGGCATCGTCATCACCCCGCATTCGGCGGGCGTGTGGGCGCGTTACCGCCAGCCGGGCATACCCGATGGCATGACCCGCATCCGCAAAACCGCGGAGTGCGCGCGGGTTTTTCTCCATCCCGAAGGCCGCTTTTACGAAGTGGGCGAAGTGATGCGGCTGCCGGATTATGCGCGTACGCTCGAACGCCTGGCGCGCGGCGGCTGGCGCGAATTTCACCACGGCAAGCTCGGCGACGAAATTGCCGCCGACCTCGCGGCCAACGGTTCTTATGTAACGCGCGAAGACATCGCGAGCGTCAAACCCGAGACCTACGCGCCGCTGGAAGGCAGCTACCGCGGCTACACCGTGCGTTCCAACCCGCCGCCGGGCAGCGGCGCCACGCTCATTGCTATGCTGCAGATACTGGAGCACTTTGATCTGGCGAGTCTCGGGCACTCGTCGGCACGGCACATCGATCTGGTGGCGCGCGCGATGGCCGCGGCCCATGTCGATCGCAACGAGTACCTGGGCGACTCGCATTTCGCTGACGTACCCACCGCCATGCTGATTTCAAAAGAGCGTGCGGCCTACTGGGCTGAACGCATCAAGCGCGGGGATTTTCTCGGCGACGAAAAACAAGCGCCGCCCGGATGCACCACGCATTTGTGTACCTTCGACGAGCACGGCAACGCGGTATCCTTGACGCACACGCTGGGCACGGCTGCCGGCGTGGTGTCACCGGGTTTGGGTTTTAATTACAACAATTCGATGAAACTGTTCGATCCGTTCCCGGGACGCAAGAACTCGATGGCGCCCGGCAAGGCGCGCACCACCGGCATGGTGCCGACGATGCTGCTCAAAGACGGCAAACCGGTTTTGGTGGCGGGTGCGCCGGGCGGCAGCGTAATCATTAGCGCTACGCTGCAGGCGATCCTCAATGTGATTGACTTTGGCATGTCGCCGGTCGAAGCGGTCACCGTGCCGCGCATCCATTGCGAAGGCAAGGGCATCCACGCCGAAGCCACCCTACAGTTGTCGATCGTTAATGAGTTACGCGCGATGGGCCACAACGTGCTGCATAGCCCGCACAGCTTTGAGCCCATCATGTCGCGCGCGCATGTCATATCGACCCTCGGCGGGCGCATGCGCGGCGGCGCCGATCCACGCGGCGGCGCGGGTGTTGCCTACGCCTGGTAGCAGGGATTTTGTTCCTGCGCTTTTGATCTGATTGGATCGGACGTGGCCAAGCGTTCGATACTCATCATCAAGCCGACAGACGGCTTAGGCCAGTGACCCTGAAAACGGCAGTTGGTCGGGGTGGCGCCTGCGGATTTGGGGACGCAGGGCAAGGCGCAACTCATGGCGTGCGGGGCGTTGCGGGGAGCGTATCGTCCGTCTGACGAGGAGTGCGTACTGCGCTCGCTGTCGCGCCGGTAAAGCAGGCGGCTCGCCGCACACGCCGCATCATCACCGCATGGTCATCGCGAGCAGCGTCGCCCCCTGGGGGAATTTCACCGCGCCGTGATGCGTAT
>CADECM010000061.1:21443-37159 GCA_902825845.1 uncultured beta proteobacterium | reverse complement strand
ATCCAGCCCCAGCGCTTTGCGGATTTCCGCGGGTATGGTGATCTGGCCTTTTGCGGTAATGGTTGCCGTAATCATGGTTTGCTCCATTTATTCCTTACTATAAAGTAAGGCAACTAGAAGGGCAAGGGACGAATTTGCTGGAATGGCCGTTGCGAATAGCGATGGGGAATCGCAGGGTCAAACCACAGCAATCATGCCAAAAAGCAATCATGAATCAGATAGTTATGGCACTCCACCTCTCGACGATAGAAGGATTTCCCGCTACCGTTACTTTTTGCACAAAAGTGCCACTACCCCCTAAAAGGCCTTGCGTTCGGCGCCGAACATGGCTCACAGACGATTCTCGGACGATTCCCTGACGATGACTTTAAGCCGGTCCTTGCGGGTGTCGAGCAGGGCCCGTAAGGATTTCTCCAGCGGCGCATGGCAGGGCTGGGCCAATACTTGGGGGTCTTAAGCAACGTCCCGTTGCACGGGCGAGGCGTCACACAAGGTGCGGAAGACCAACATTTACTTCGTTTGACGGCCTTGGATTTGCACGGACGAGCCGCTCGTCACTGCTTCGCCTTGCCCAGACCGATCGCGTCGTAAAAGCCCCTGGACTCCTCCATACGTTGCGTGAGGTATTTGGTGAAGTCCGCGCTCCCCATGAAAACATCCTGCAATATGTTGCGTTTTGCGAGTTCCTTCCACGCAGGAGACTTGTGCGCCTGTTCGAGTGCGGTTTCCATGGTGGTAACTGCCTCTTTCGGTACGGCCCCCGGAAACGCAAGTCCGCGCATCGTCCCGGCCGTGATCGGGTAACCCAGCTCCCGCAACGTCGGCACGACGGGCGCATGCGGCAGTCGTTGGTCCGACGTGATCGCCAGTATGCGCAGCAATTTGGCCTCGACAAAACCGAGACCCTCGCCGAGATTTTCGGTCGTGAAAGTGGTGTGGCCGCCCGCGGTCGAAGTGACTGCATCGCCACCACCCTTGAACGTTACGATCTTGAATTTCGCGCCGGGCACGGCTTTTTCCATCAGGTACACCACCAGCCGCCCCGCACCCGTCAGTGACGTGGTCGCGGCAACCAGCGTCTCAGGCGCACTGCGGCCAGCCTCGACCAGGTCCTTGAACGTCTTGTACGGGGAATTCGCCGGGACCATGATGACTTGCGGATCAATGGCCATCAGCGCGACCGGCGTGTAATTCTCCAGTCCGATATTCATATCGGGGCGATACGCCATCACCAGCATCGCGCTATTCACCGAGAGCATGTAATAAGGATCGCCGCGCTTCGTTTTGAAGAAGTTGAAGGCCACCGTCCCCGCGCCGCCGACGCGATTCACGACCCGCAGTGGTTGCGGCAGGAACTTCTCGCGCCGGATGATCTCGCTCACTGAGCGGCAAAAGAGATCGCTACCGCTGCCGGCGGAATTGTGCGCGATGACCTCAATGGCACGGGTGGGATACGCTTGCGCAAACACGGCCAAAGAAACCAGCGCTGAAAACACCCCAACAAGGGCGTTACGGACTATGCGTGAACAACCCTTCGCGCTCATTGTCCCTGCTCCTCATCAACGAAAACGTCAGCTACTGATACTTGAATCAGAATACCCGACACTGCGGCCTTGTTAGTCCCCGCCTGTGACGCATTCGATGGGTGGTCTCTTTAAACACCATTTTTCACCAGCAACCACTGTATCCGCGCCCCGGCGCATGGTCAAATGCGAGCCCGTAGTAATGGGATAGTCCCTTCTTCCCGAAAAGGCATCCAAGTGCCAAAGTGGAGCTTTGCAATGTTCCGCCAACCGAGAAAGGCGACCATTCCATCGACGGCTGCAGAAGCGAAGCGCTGAATATTCAGCAAATGCAATGGGTTAATGCTGTCCGCCCATCGTAACCCGTTGATTTTGCTTACCGTTACTTTTTGCACGGATGTGCCACTAGCCCCCGCAACAATGATTCGCGCTAGCCTTTTGCCAATGCGGCACGTGCCGGCTATTTCTTAACGCCGATTTCCGCCCACAACGCGCGGAATACCGAGGCTTGCTTTTCCAGAAACGCATCAGCCGCTCTACCCGTCAGGAAGTTCTCGCGCCAAAAGTTTCGCAAAAGCGCGCTCTGCCATGTGTCCGATTTGTTTGCAACGGCAAGCGCCTGTACCCAGAAGGCTACCTGCTCCTTACGCATGCCTTTGGGTCCTATGACCGCGCGCCAGTTAGTGAATTCTGCATTGACCCCCTGCTCCCTTACCGTTGGCACGCCGGCGAGCGATCCGCTTAAACGCTGCGGCGCGATTACACCGATGGCGCGGGCTCGTCCACTCGCAAGAAATGGCGGAGCGTTAACCGTGCTGGCACTGACGATATCGATATCACCAGCGATCATGGCGGTGATTGCCACACTCGCCCCTTTGAACGGAATATAACGGCCTTTGGAAGCATCTACGCCGAACGCTTTAACGACTAATGCGGACGCCGCATGCGCCCCTCCGCCCAGACCGGGCGAAAGTCCAAATGACAACGCTCCAGGGTCCTTGATCAGCCGCTGACGCACATCAGCCATTGACCGGAGCGGCGAGTCGGCGCGCACCAGCAAGATGATATAGTCGTCAAACAATACCGCCAATGGCGTGATATCGCGATGACCGACGGCGTGGGCATCCATACCAGGATTGGAAACCAGATTCGTGGTTCCGATGGCTATTGAATGCCCATCCTTGTCGCGCTCGTTCAGATAACTCCAAGCGATGTTGTTACTCGCACCTGGCTTGTTAATCACCACGATCGGCATCCCTATCGCACGATTCTCGTCCCATACCCGCTGCAACGTACGCGCAGTCAAATCAATACTACTGGTTCCGGCCCCGGCACCCACAATAAACGCGACTGGCCGCATGGGTTTCCAGCCTTGCGCCGCATGCAGCGGCACCACATAAAACAAAATGGTGATCACGATCAGCACACCAAGCCGCCCTATTAAAGCGCGCATCTTGGAACCGCTACCAACAATGCGTTGCTGTTCTGTGCTGATGAGAAGTACGCTTGGAAGTTGTCGCATGGAGAGCCTCTTTGTTCAATTCAAGTTGAAAAAGCAGCGTTGGATTTGATCCTCTCATGTCGCGTCGATGCCTGCACGGCCACCCTATCGCAGCTTTTCGTATCCTCGGCAAAAACTCACGTAGCAAATACTTCCACTATGTAAACAACCAGAGGGCGTCATCTGTGTATTGAACGGTAACGCCGTGACGTACATACAATGCCAGCGGCGCGCCTCCGCGCGCAAAACAATTCCACTACTCTCTCACACCTAGTAGACCACATGCTTGTCCTTGCTGACGCTGAGAGCTAACGCCGAGAAATTGACACGCGTGTATGCAGCGTATACGATCATTTCGCAATTGGACAAACATACGGGGGAAATTGTCCGTGCGCCGGGCAGCGGAGCACCTGCAAGCCCGTCGCCGATGGTAGTGATAGGCTATAGCACGAATTAGGATTCTGAATGGATTGTCATCCAGCCATCTGATTCCAATCGATGGATGCTACGAAATTAGCTTAGCTGTCATTCGTGCCGAGGTTCTGGTCCGTTCCAAATCCGCCGCTGTTCGGGGCGGTAGCGATGGGCATTTCAGAGCGACAGCGGTAATCGTCTGCATTTGTCATGATGAACCATTCGTCGGAAGGGATTGGATTTCGCATTGGTAAACAACGGCCTCTAAGATTCCCTTGCAGATGCCCATTCAGTCTTTTGTCATAAGACCGTATAACGAGACGGCCTGCTGTGCTGGAATTACCAACGAAAATCCGCAAGTAATCACTAGCAAAAGGAGTCAATTATGGCACGCGAAGGCAATTTGATACTGGACAGTGATCTGCACATGATGGAGCCCGACGATCTGTGGGCCAACTATCTCGAAGGTCCTCACAAGGCGAATCCACCCCGCTTTTTCGGCGGCCAAAATCAACAGCTCGCAGCGAGTGCGGAAGACAAAGGCAACGCGGACAGAATCCGCAGCATGGAAGTACAGGGGTTGGCGATCCCGTCGTTCGCCAAGTCGGCCCCTGCCGCAGCCTCCAGCCGCGAGCTGCGGCGCAGAAGCCGCGCACGCCATCCACATTTCAATGTGGCCCGGGCACGCGGTTTTGATGCAGACTCAACATTGACCGCGATGGATATCGAAGGTATCGACGTTGCGGTAATGTACGGCACACGCGGGCGGCAGATTTTGTGTCACGACAATCTTTCGCCGGACTATGCTGCGGCGCTGGCGCGCGCTTACAACAATTGGGCCGCGGACTATTGCAAGACTGATCCGCAGCGCCTGAAATTCGCTGCACAGATCGCAATGCATGATGTTGGCATGGCGGTGGAGGAAGCGCGCCGCTGCGTCAAGGACCTCGGCGCCGTAGCGGTAATTGGCACGCCCAATCCGGTCAACGGCCAGCACCTGCATGATGAAGCGTGCGAACCTCTATGGGATGAACTCGAACGGCTCAATGTGCCCATTGGCTATCATCCGACCGGCAACAGTTCGCTCAAGGACGATGCCGGACAGCGTTATGTCGGTCACGCCAATTTTCATCCGATTGCCCATGCGATACGAAACCCGGTGGAATTGATGGGCGCGGTCGCCAGCATGACCACCGGCGGCGTACTGGAGCGGCACCCCAAGCTGCGCTGCGCGTTTCTCGAAGGTACGGCGGGATGGCTGCACTGGTGGCTGTGGCGGCTGGACGACCATTGGGAGAAATTCGGCCCCGGCTGCGAGCGCCAGTTAAGCATGTTGCCGAGCGAGTATTTCAAGCGCCAGTGCTACATAGCGCTCGACGTGGATGAAGAACCGGCGGTAGACGTGGTCAACAAGATGGGCGCGGAATACTTTGTCGTATCGAGCGACTATCCCCATGGCGACGGCGCATTCCCCGAAGCGATACAGCAATTCCTTGGCCTGCCGTTCGATTCGGAGCAGCGGCGAAAGATACTGTGGGACAACTGCGCGCGACTTTACGGCATTCCGAAGCCCGCAGCGGCACTGACACGCGAACTGACCACGCTGGCGCCGACCGGATAGTTCCCATTTGCTCTCGCGCAAGGGGAGTATGGATCCCGCTTGGCCAACTTCCCCTGATCGGCGTGAGGCCCTGATTAGCGAACCTGTGGTGGTCGAGCGCATCCCAGCATGCTAGACCTTGCGCGCGCAGCCTACGCGGTAGCTGGATCCCGTCCTGTCGAAATTCTGGCTCGGCCGGACGTCTACATTTTTGAAGCAAAATGCGTTGTGCAATAAGCACAACAACATCCATGAATGATTTTGGCCAGGAAAGGATATTCATGCGTCATCTGTTGCTATTGGTTTTGCTGTTAGGCGCACCAGCGCTGGCGCAAAGCGATGTGGCGAGCTACCCCTCGCGGTCAATACGCATTATCGTACCGCAATCGCCGGGTGCTTCGACCGACTTCACCGCACGGCTGGTGGCGCAGCGTTTGTCGGAGGCGTTCAAGCAGCCGGTGGTGGTCGATAATCGCCCCGGCGCAGGCACCATCATCGGCACCGAAATGGTAGTGCGCGCGGCGCCGGACGGCTACACGCTGATGGTGGTGGCGTCCGGCATTACGGTGAATCCCAGCATTTACAGCAAGATTCCGTACGACACCGCGCGCGACCTTGCGCCGATTACACAGTTGACGCAGTTCGCCAATCTACTGGCGGCGCATCCGTCGTTTCCCGCGAAATCGCTCCAAGCGTTCCTGACGCTCGCCCGGGCCAAACCAGGGTCAATCAGCTACGCGTCAGCAGGCATCGGCAGCGGCACGCACATGTCAATGGCACTACTGCAGTCGATGACCGGCGTTCAGGTTCTGCATGTGCCATACAAAGGCGGTGGGCCGGCGGTCATGGCCACCATCGCCGGCGAGGTGCCGCTGAATATCGGCACCACGGCAGGAGTGCTTCCGCAAGTGCGCAGTGGAAAGCTGCGCGCGCTCGCGGTAACCACCGGCAAGCGCTCGTTGGCCGCGCCCGACGTGCCGACTTTTGCCGAAGCCGGCGTGGCCGGCTACGACCATGGCCCGTGGAACGGCTTGTTCGCTCCCGCGAAAACGCTGCCAGCGCTCATTGCCAAAGTGCAGGCCGAAGTCGAACGCGCGTGGTCCTTGCCCGAGACACGCAAGACGCTCGCGGGCAACGGGCTCGATCCCGTCGCCAGCAAGCCCGAGGCGTTCGTTCGCCTGGTGCACACGGAACTCGCGTTATGGTCCAAGGTGGTAAAAGCCGCCGGCATCAAGGCGGAATGAGCGACCTTTGTGCGAAGCCGTCGCGTGCCAGTACGAAAGTGCGCCCGCGATTCTGCCGCAAGTCATACCTGTAAGGGGTAGTGGCGCCTTTGTGCTTTTGCGAGTTCGCACCGCACCGGGTCACGTTCCGTTCTTTGAGTAGCTGGGGGATGAAATCCCTCCGGCCGACTTGCCCAGCGTTACTGAGATATCCCGGACGCAACGCCCTACTATTCAGGCTTAGCAACGGGTCTGCACTGAATACCGAAGGCACCCCAATCCTCGCATTCCCAACTGACGGTCCACCGGACTATCGGTGGGCTCTTCGGTGGGTTATCACCCAAGTCAGCCAGCCTAAACCGTTCTGCGGCTTTCGGATACTTCGTCAGAAGGTTCTGAAATTCCTCGATGAAGCACTTGTGCTCCTCAGGAATCACTACCGGCCTCTTTGCAGGCATGGCATTCTCCTCGTCCAATGTACGGCCGCTGGCGCACAGCCGATGCATCGGGAATTCGGCAAGAAATGGTGCTCGAAACCCGTATACTTCCAGGTCATGGGGTGCGGGAATCGTCGTGCGCCCCAGCCATTTTGGCCAGCCAAGGAGGTTAGATGCATCGTTTCGTTTCATCACTCGCCGTCGCCGCCGGTTTGCTCATCGTGCCGGCTGTGCCGGCTTCGGCGCAACAGAACTATCCAGTGCGGCCCGTGCGCTTGATTACACCGTACTCACCTGGTGGCAGCAGCACCATCGTGTCGCGCATCGTGGGCGCCGAACTGAGTGAGATGTGGGGGCAGTCGGTCATCATCGACAATCGTCCCGGCGGCGACACCATCATCGGCACGCAGGCCGCCGCCCGCGCCAACCCGGACGGCTACACTTACATCTTCGCCAACACCACGTTTGCGCTCAATCACCACATCAAGCGCAGATTGCCCTACGATTCGGTGAAGGATTTCCAGCCGATGGCCAAGATCTACAACAACGAAACACTCCTGGCCGTGCATCCGGCGGTACCTGCGAACAATCTCAAGGAATTCATCACCTACGGCAGATCGGTCAAAGGCGGACTGAACCACGGCGCCTCGGGAGGCGCTGGGCTTGCCGAGCTGCGCACGGCCATGTTCCGGCTCTACAGCGGCATGGACTTCAAAAACATCCCCTACAAGGGCAGCGGTCCGGTCGGCGTGGCATTGCTGGCTGGCGAGGTGCATTTCGGCATGATCCCGCCGATCACGGTGGCGCACTTCATCACGCAGGGCAAGATCAAAGGCTTGGCGGTGACCGGCAAGAAGCGTCTGAAGGCACTGCCGCAAGTGCCGACCTTCGCGGAAGCCGGGCTGCCCGATTACAACGTGACCTCGTGGAACGGCCTGCTGGTGCTCCGAGGGACACCCATGGTCATCGTCAACAAAGTTTCCGCGGACATTGCAAAGGTGCTGCAGAAGCCGGCCGTGCAAGAGAAGCTGATCGCCCAGGGGGCTGACCCCGAACACGCGGGGCCCGCAGAATTCGAGCGCATCATCAACGCCGACATCGCGTTGTTCGCGAAAGTGATCAAACAGGCGGGCATTGCACAGCAAGACTGATTGGCACGAGCTGCCGGTCGCGCCGATGACGTAAATTCTGATGTCGTTCCGTACAGGGTATTTCGATAACGTGACCAGGAATTTCGGGGAAGCGCACGTTGATGGAACGCAGTGCATCCATGGTCGTCATGGCGGTTTGCGGGTAGGCGGCACCGGCTGGCGCGGGTTGATTTTTGGCATTCAAGCACGGCATGTGTTCCGCGTTGTTTACCTTTGACAGTACGGATGACACCACCAGCTTCGCTTGGCGCCGATGCGTTTTGGCGTCACCCACAGCCCTGCACGCGCTATTACCACCCCAATGCGTAACTCAATCGACGCGGGTCGGCGCCGCCTTCGAGTATCCCCGTTTCCGGATTGACGCGCACCGCGCACACCGCGCCGGCGGCTTCCGCCAACTTAGGCCACCAGGTTACGTCGTGCCCCATGGCCGTTAGTGCCTCGCCGGTGGCGCGCGGGACGTGGCTTTCCAGCGTGAGGCGCGCGGGCAAATAGGTGTGAGGCTCGGAGGACGAGGGGAAACTGTAGGTCGCGAAACGCGGCGCTTCCACCGCGGCTTGCACATCCATGCCGAAAACATGCAGATTGAGAAACGCCTGCAGCATGGCCTGTGGCTGCACATCGTTGCCGGGCGAACCAAAGGGCATATAGGCCTTGCCGTTACGCAGCGCAAGCGCCGGGCTGCAAGTGAGACGCGGACGCTTGCCCGGCGCGACGCTCGCCGGCAAGGCCGGGTCGCACCACGACTGCGATCCACGTGACGACGGACACAAGCCGGTACCGGGGATGACTGGCGTGGCATTGGACGCATCACTGGGTGTGGCCGAAAACGCGTTGCCGTGGCGATCGATTGTGCACACATAGGATGTGCCGGGTTCCAGCGCGGGCGTGGCCTGATCCGCCGAGGGCGTGGGCGCGCCGGCAAGTTCGCGTTGATCGACGATACCCGCGGCGGGCATGCCCGCCGCGGCCCTGTGTGGATCGAGCGCCTTGCGCCGTTCGTTGGCATACGCCGGCGACAGGAGCTGCGCCATCGGCACGTCGACAAACGCGGGATCGCCGTAGTAGGCGTGACGGTCGGCAAAAGCCAGTTTCAATGCCTCGGTCACGGCGTGGATGTATGCGGGGGAGTTGTGGCCCATCGCCTTCAATTCCAGGCCCGACAGAATGTTCAGCGCCTGCGGCAACACCGGACCTTGGCACCATGGCCCACAGGCGTAAAGATCGATGTCGCCAAAGCGCGTGCTTACTGGTGGCTCGAACCGTACGCGGTAATCGGCCATGTCCTGCATCGTCACCCAGCCGCCGTTGTCACGATGATAGTGCGCGATGGTCGCCGCAATGTCACCGCAATAAAACGCATCGCGCGCAGCGTGCAGCCCTGCACTGCGGCCCGCACCCGCATGCGCCGTTTCCTGATCAACCATGTATTGCAGCGTACGGGCAAGATCGGGCTGCGTGAACAATTCGCCCGCGCGCGGTGGCTTACCCCTGGGCATGAACACGCGTTCGGACTCGGGCCAGCGCCGGTAGTCGGCCTCGTGTTCCGCGATATAGCCGGCCATCAGCCAGTGCATGGCAAAGCCATCACGCGCCAAGCGTATCGCCGCTTGCGCGACATCGCCAAAACGCATCGTGCCATAGCGTTCCAGCGCGGTGATCCATGCGTACGGTGCCGCGGGAATCACGGTGCGCAGGATGCCTGGCGGCATCTTGCCGCCGTATTGCTGGATAAATACATTGATGTCGGCGGCACGCGGCCAGGTGCCCAGCCCGTCGATGGTCACCACCTCCCGCTGCTCGGCGAGATAAATGATCATCGGCGCGACGCCGGCGAAATTGACCAGATCCGTGTGCAATACGCCCAGTGCAATTCCCGCAGCGACACCGGCGTCGATGGCGTTTCCCCCGGCCTCGAGGATGTTATAGCCCGCGTGCGCAGCGGCGTGATGGCCCGCCGAAATCATGTGGCGGGAACCGGTGATCGTAGGACGATACGTGTGCATGGCGTCACTCTACCCTGATGTTAAAATCGCGCACCATCTTGTTCCAGGATGCGGCGTCCTTGCGCATGGTCGCCAGGAACTGCTCCGGTCCAAGGTTATATACCTCCACACCCACGGCTTCCATGCTCTTTTTCATGTCGGGGGAGTTGAACACGCGGTTGAAGTCTGCATTGAGGCGCGCGGTGATGTCGCGCGGTAGACCGGCGGGCGCAAAGGCGCCGAACCATACCACGGCCTCATATCCCGGCAGCGTCTCGGCAATGGCCGGCACATCGGGAAACAGCGCCACGCGCTGCCCACGCGTCACACCCAGCAGCCGCAAGCGCCCCGCCTTCACATGCTGCAGCGTTTGCGTGGCGGCGGTGAAAATGAGCTGCGTCTGACCGGTTACGGTATCCAGCACCGCGGGTGCGCCGCCTTTGTACGGCACGTGCAGCATGTGTATGCCCGCCATCTTTTCAAACATTACCGCGTTGAGATGATTCGACGAGCCATTGCCGCCTGTGGCATAGGCGAGCTTGCCGGGGTTGGCTTTGGCAACCGCGATCAACTGCTTGACGTTGCGCGCCGGCACCGAGGGATGAATCACCAGCGTGGTAATCACTGCCGCAAGATTGGCAATCGGTGTGAAATCATCGATGCCGCGAAACGGCAGATTGCGGTAAAGCGCCTGGTTCACCACATGCGTGTTCATCAGCCCCACCAGCAGCGTGTAGCCGTCCGGCTTCGCCTTGGCAACGATGTCGGTGCCGATGTTGCCGCCGGCGCCCGTGCGGTTGTCCACGACCAGTGGTTGTCCGTATTCCGGCTGCAGTTTGTTGGCCAGGATGCGCGCAAGGATGTCCGCCGTGCCACCCGGTGCAAACGGCACCACCACGCGGATGGGTCTGTCGGGATAGGCCGCCTGCGACTGGTTGGCGCAGACCGCTACCAGTCCCGATAACAGCGCAATGCGGTTCCCCAGCCTCACGCGAACCGCCGTGGCCGTATGCCGGCATGAAACCAGTTGATCATCGAATAAATGTCGTACACCGGCAGATCCAGGCTCTCGCGCAGCGCCGCCGCGTACGGCGGCATGTTGGTGCATTCCAGCACAATGGCGCCCACGTCGGGATGCCGGGCGACCAGCGCCTTGCCCGCGTCGACGATATCCTGGCGGGCGAGCGCGACGTCCAAGTCCTGCTTCTCGGCCTTGATCAGCACGCGAAAAAATTCACGGCCGTTTTCCGTGCCGACGTATGGCGTATCCAGCGGTACGCCCACCGCCTTGAAATGCGCGGGCGTCAATGTTTCGCCGCACACCGTGACAATGCCCACGCGCTTGCCCGGTGGCAGCGTGGCCTGCACCCAGGCCACCTGCATCATCGATGAGGTCGCCACCGGGACGTTGACCGCCGCAGCGATTTCCTGCTGAAACAATGCCAGAAAACCGCAGTTCGTGGTGATCGCCTCGGCCCCCAGGTCCACCAGCTCCCGGGCGGCATCGATGAAGTCCTGCAACAGCCCTTGCGCGGCGTGTAACACCACCCGTGCCGGACTGGCGCCGCGCACCACGCGATACAGCACCGGGAATGGCCAAGTGGCGGCATTGCCCATGTCGCCGGGGATGCGCGCAAAGCGTGCCTCCAACATCAAAATACCCAGTGAGGCGCCATAGATGGCCTTGCTGCCGCGTGCTGGCGTGTTGATTTCGCTACTCATTGAATCATGCCGTGCGCAGCCTCGCGCAAGCACCGCAGGTGCCGCAGCGAAATCCCGGAATTGACATTGCAGCCAGGGGCCAGTATCAGCTTGCGCGGACCACCCGCCTGCGCCAACGCATCCGCGACCTCGGCCTGTATCTGAGGCATGCTGCGTTCGTGAAGCTTCGTTTCATCCATGCCGCCCATCACACACTTGCCGGTTATCGCGCGCATGTCGGCAATCGAGGGATTGCCCGGCAATCGGTCTGACCAGCTCAGCACGTCGCAGGGATAGTCGAGCACGCGGCGAATATCCAGTGGATTACCATGCGCATGCACGATACGCACCAGACCTTCCATGGCCGCCAGCAGGCGCAAATCGTAGGCCGCATGAAACAGTTGAAACTCCGCATCGTTGATGCCGCGCGATGAGGGCGGCAATATACAGGCGTTGGTGGCATACATGACGCCATCTACTGGCACTTTGCGAATTTCAGCAATGTAGTCGAGATAGGTCTCGGTTAGCGCCTCCAGCATGGCCGCCGCCTCGTGGCGATAGGCGCGGATGAATGCCGCCTGCGAAAACCCCACGGCGAACAGCAGGGAAAAAAACGGTTCGAACAGCGTGTCGAGCAACGGCACGTCATCCGGCAACGCGTCGCGCATTCGGCGCAGGCAATCCAGCTGTTGGGCGAACGGCCTTTCAGTAAGCGCATATCCCGTAAACCGAAGCATATCGCCAGGCGCATGCAGCGTATCGATGCCGGCGGGCGGCGCCAGGCGATAATCGTTCATCGCCTTGCAAATATCCCAACCGCCGGCGACGAACCAGGCGAGTTGGCGACGGGCATTCTCAGCACCGTCCACGCCATCGGTGGCGAGGTTACACCAGGCAGTGACCGGCGCATGATCGAGCGGCTCACCCCGTATCGCCGCCAGAAACGATTGCCGACGGTTCATGGCGTCGAGCGTCGGGTTACAGAAGCTACTTCGTCAAGCCGCGCCGGCCACGCATAGGGCGAGATGAAGGGGAATGGGTGGATAAACCTCGAAACCATAACGGCCAGCATCGTTATCACAAGATTCAGGATGGGATGAATAGTAACTCAAGCGGGTCGGTCACACGGGCGTCATTGATTCTCCGGGCGGTCAGAGCATTTTGCAGGCAGCCACGGTTTTCGTGCGCGAGTGTGCCGCTGCGGGTTGGTGCCTGCATTAAGCGGCGATCCTGGGTGTACGTGGCGGCCGTCCATTTGCCTGTTTCCTGACCTTCCTGTGTCTGGTCAGGCGTCCGGCACGGCATTGGCGCCGAATGACGGGTAGCCCAGTGCCAAAAAAAGCCGGCAGGGATTGCCTGCAGATTGCATGCTCCGCCCGCACCGCGGCGACATAGCAGGGCGACAAGTAGCGCTTCAGTCACAAATCTGCCGGATGCTCAATTCCAGCAATTCGGCCTTATGTGGATATCTACATAAGGCCGAGTTCCTCGTGTAGGTCTTCCGGCTGGTATTGGAGCATTTCCACTCGTGACTGAGCCGCCCGGGCACGTGCTCGGGCAACGCTTCAGCGCAGCCTGACCGCCACTATTTTGCCGAGCGATGCCCCAGCACCAGCATTAGCGGTCGCACGTCGGGCAGCACTTCCAGCGTCTCGGCCATGCCGATGACACGCTCGATGTCGGCGGAATCCAGACTGCGCTTGGCGCAGTCCCTCAACTTGGCCAGACGCTCGTCGCGATTCATCGGATTGGCAATCGAGCCTCGGTAATGACGGCAGGTCTCGCTGAGTACACTCCCGTCCGGCAGACCGACCCGGGCCACGGCCCAGTTGTCCGGCGGATTTCTTGGAATGTCGGGATTGCGCTTGATGCGGACCTTTTTCAGTATCGATTCCACGCGAGGCGAGAAGCATGTGGCGTCACTGAACGAGTCGATGTCGACACGCCCATCGGCAACCGCCACCGCGCCGCAATAGGCGAAATCGAACTTGCCATCGAGACCGCTGCTGGTGGCTCCTTCGTGCCCTGACCGCACATGGGTTCCGGGCACCTCCAGTTCCAGGTAAGTGATGTCCTCGGACCGGAACTGGTGCCGCTGGCGCAAGGTAACCGCCGCTTCGATCACCCACTGCATGAAGATCTGGGCCGGAAAGCGCTTGATATTGAATCCGGGGTTGACCAGCGACCAGGATGAGCCCAGGTCGCGAATCAACTCGTCCCACTCAAACTCGGCGCCCAGCATGGTCTCGACGTAACCTTGTCCGGCTTCCAGGATGCCATCGCGGCTCTCGAAACCCGCCTGGGCGAGCAAGGCGGCCTCGACGCCCGTACGGGAGGCGGCGCCAGGATGGGTCGACTTGACCATGGTTCCGGTATTGGCGGTGAGCCCGCCGGTATGCGAGGCCGCGATACCCAGCGCCATGCGGACTTTGGCGTCATCAAGTCCCAACATCTTTGCGCTCACCGCTGCGGCGGCCAGCGGACCGATGAGGCCCGGCGGGTGGTAGCCGCGCGTGTTGCAGCGGACGGAAGCCTTGCGCAGGCGCGAATTGATCTCCCAGCCGATCACATAGGCCTCGATCAGCCGGGCGCCGGATGCTCCGGTTACTTCCCCAAGCGCCAGCGCCGACGGCAGGATGTTCGAAGTGCCGTGGGCGACCGGCTGGCCCTGGATTTCGTAGTCGAGACAGTGCAGGAAGGTCCCGTTGGCAAACGCGGCGGACGGAGCACTTGTCCGGAAGTCCTGCCCGACCACGGCGGACTGCGGGTTGCCCCCTACCTGTTTGAGATACGAGTTTATGATCGCCGCCAATGGCTGCGTAGATCCCGCGAGCATGTTGGCTATGCCGTCCAGTATGCCGATTTTCGCTGCGGCCACCACGTCTGCCGGCAGCGCGTTGAAGTTGGTTTCAGTCACGAATCGAGCCAGCGTGTTGGTGGCTCCTTCCCTGTTATCCGTTTTCTGCATGATCGCCTGGCCTCGTTTGAATGATCGACGGCGCGAGCCGGAGTACGTGTGCTGCATTGTAGCGAACGCTCAAGGACACGTCACTTACCGCCCATGACGTCGTGGTCGCAGATGCCTTTGCCGTCGGGGCCGGTCGGAAAACACCTTGCCCCGCGGGCCGCGAATACCTGCCGCCTTGATGACTCTCCTCCGTTTTCGGCTTCATGGCGCAGATGTTCAGTAAACTGATGAGGTGCGCCGCTGCCTATCACGGCGCCATTGGCAAGGCGTTTTCAGAAACGGCGGGTGCAATGGGAGCCTTGTTAATCTCTGTGTTCGGGCGCGATACGATTTCGCGTGGCGCGCTGTCTGACAGCAGGAAACCGTTCAATGCCGCCGTCTCGTGTGCTCGACAAGCCGAAAGCCAGATCAACGCCGTGAGCGGCGGTTTCACTTCGGTAAGGCGACGGTCGTCGTGCCAAACCTTGTGCGGCCTCAATAGCCCGGTGCAATCCTTCAATGGACACTGTTAACCGGCAGCACGGCATTACCCCCGGTGCATTTGCTGCAATGCGGTGTGGCCGCCACAGGCCCGGCGGGTGCGGCCTTTGGTTCACGCGTTCCGACGAGTGCCGAAGGTGACTACTTCAGGCGGATACTGCGCTGCTTGATCACGTCTGCGTATTTCACGGCGTCGGCCCGCATGCGCGCGGCGAAGTCGTCCGGCGACGCGATGTAGGGCTCGGAGCCAATCGCCGCCATTTTTTCCCTGATGTCGGGCAAGGCGAGGATGTGGTTGACCGAGCCAGCCCACTTGTCAACGATTGGCCGCGGCGTGGCGGCCGGTGCGACGAGCCCCAGCCAGAAGCCGACGTCGAAATTCTCGACGCCGCCTTCGCCAAAGGTCGGCACACCGGGCATGCTCGGCAGCCGCCGCTTGCCCGAGATGGCCAGTGCTTTCAGGCGGCCGTTGTTGACATGCGTGACGACGTTGATGGGATTGCCGAACATGAGTTCGACCTGACCGCCGAGCAGATCGGTCACCGCGGGCGACCCGCCTTTGTAGGCGACATTCTGCATGCGGATGCCGACGCGCATGCTGAAGAGTTCCGCCGCCAGATGCGAGGGACTGGCAAAGGACGCGGTCGCGTAGTTGATCTGGCCCGGGCGTGCCTTGGCGATGTCGATCAGCGCCTTGAGCTGCTTCGCGGGAAACGAGGGGTGCGCCGCGAGC
>CADECM010000061.1:0-21343 GCA_902825845.1 uncultured beta proteobacterium | reverse complement strand
TGATTCGTGGAAGCGGTGACCGGTTCGCGGTCACGCTATACTAGCCGCAGAACAAATAACGCCGGGTGATTCCCGGCCCGGCCCATGAGTCAGAATGTGATTGCAACGCCGCGCAAGGCGGCCACGGTGATGTTGTTGCGCGACGGTGGCGACGGCATGGAGGTGTTCATGATCGTGCGTCATCAGAACAGCGATGTGCACGCGGGGGCGCTGGTGTTTCCGGGCGGCCGGGTGGAGGGCGAGGATTACACGCTTGCGGCCGATGCGGCCATGTTCCCGCCGCTGGCCGGCGTGGACGTCGACATGGCGGCGTTGCGCGTGGCCGCGGTGCGTGAAACGTTCGAGGAATGCGGCGTGCTGCTGGCGCGGGCGCGCGGCGATGAGGCGCTGATCGGTGCCGCGCGCCTGCGCGAAATTGAGGCCGCTCATGGCGCCGCGATGATCCGTGGCGAGCGAACCTTCGGCGCCATTCTCGCGGCGGAAAATCTCGTCATTGCGTCCGAAGCGATGGTTTATTTTGCCAACTGGATTACGCCGCAACGCGCCGGCAAGCGGTTTGATACGCATTTCTTTTTGGCCGCCGCCCCGTCGGATCAGGTGGCGCTGCATGACGGGCACGAGGCGGTTGATTCGGTGTGGATTGCGCCGCCGCGCGCCATTGAAGATGCCAGGGCCGGCACCTACCAGTTGCGCTTTCCGACGCAGATGAATCTGCAGAAACTGGGCCGCCATACGCAGCCGGCGGCGGCGATGGATGCGGCCCGATCCAGCCGCGTGGTCACCGTGATGTCGAAGCACGAGAAGAGCGGCGACGGCCGGCGTCTGGTGCGGCTGCCGCTGGAAGCGGGTTACGGTGGCGAACTGTTCGAGCCCATCGACGCGCCATCCGCCGCATAGTGAGATCACGTCTTACCTGCCCAAGACGACGCGGAGCATTCGATGCTGAAAATCCTCGGACGCAAAACGTCCGGCAATACGCAAAAAGTCATTTGGTGTTGCGAGGAACTGGGCCTCGCCTACGAACGCGAGGACTACGGCCGCGGGTTCGGCAATAATCATACGCCCGCGTATCTGGCGCTCAATCCCAACGGCAGAGTGCCGACGCTGGTGGATGACGGTTTCGTGCTGTGGGAATCGAATGCCATCGTGCGTTATTTGTGCGCCAGGCACAGTATGGGCACGCTATGCCCGCACGATCTGCAACGGCGCGCCGACATGGAACGCTGGATGGATTGGCAGCAGACCACGTTGCGGCCGCACTTCCATGCCTTGTCTGATGCACTGAACCGTGCGAACCCGCCCGCTGACGACGTTGTGAATCGTCTGCTGACGGCAATGATGGGTATGTGGGAGATTCTGGACGCGCAGTTGGCCGGCCGATCCTTTATTGCCGGGCAGAGCCTGACGATGGTCGACATCCCGTTCTGCTACATTGTTAACCGCTGGTATCGCTTGCCGGTCGAACACGGTGACTTTGCCAACCTCCGGGCGTGGTTCGAGCGGCTGTGCGAGCGTCCCGCGTTCCGGCGCCATGTCTATGACGTGGGATAGTCGGGGCGCTTCAGTCCGCGCGTTGCACCGTGAGCATCCCATAATCCAATGCACGGCCGCGTGCGGCGGTTTGCGCAGTGCCCGCCGCCGCGCCATAACAGACAGCAGAAAGGCAGGTCATCATGCGCGGTATCGGTTTATTTGAATTCGGCGGTCCCGAGGTGTTGCAGGTGGTCGATTTGCCGCAGACGCATGCGGCCAGCGGCGAAGTGCGCGTCCGCGTGCAGGCGTCGACGGTCAATCCGACCGACACCTATCTGCGCAAAGGCGCGCGGGCGGAAATGGTGCGCAGGGATCCGCCGCCCTATGTGCCGGGCATGGATGTCGCGGGCGTCATCGACGAAATCGGTACTGGCAGTGCTACCAGGCTCGCCATCGGCGACAACGTGATGGCGATGGTGGTGAACCGCGCCAGCCATGGCGGCTATCGCGAAAGCATCGTGTTGTCCGCGGACGCGGTGGTGCGCGCGCCCGCGGGTGTAAGCCTGATCGAGGCCGCGACCCTGCCGATGAACGGGCTTACGGCACGCCAGTCGCTGGATCAGCTGGCGCTGCGGCCCGGACAGACACTGGCAGTGACTGGTGCCGCCGGGTGCTATGGCGGCTATGTGGTGCAACTCGCCAAGGCCGATGGGCTGCGCGTTGTTGCCGATGCGTCATCGGCCGACGAGGCGCTGGTGCGTTCGCTGGGCGCGGACATTGTCGTGCCGCGCGGCGACGATATTGCCGCGCAAATCCGCAAGGTCGTGGCTGGCGGCGTGGACGGTCTGGCCGACGGTTCGTTTCAAAGCGGGCTCGCCGCCGGCGCGGTGCGCGATGGCGGCGCGTTTGCATCAGTGCGCGGCTGGAGTGGCAACGAGCGCGGCATTACGTTTCACAAGACATCCGTGCGCGACTACAACCATCGTGCAGATCTGCTGGATCGTCTGCGGCAGCAGATTGAGGAGGGGCGCATAACATTGCGCGTCGCGGCCACCTTTGCGGCGGAACGGGCAGCCGAGGCGCATCGCCGGCTTGAGGCCAAAGGTACCCGCGGCCGACTCGTGCTCACTTGGAGCTGATTACATAAGTATCTGTTTTTATTGGATAATTATCATAAGTTTGACGAGAGCGCTGACATCCTGCACGCGCTCAAAGCCGGACAGTGCGTCGAAGGCGCGCCGCGCCTGTTCCGGCTTCAGTCCGCCGTGTGCCGCGCAGTCCATGAACTTGTGTTCGATATCGCCCCACGTCAGTTCGCGGCTGGGAAAGCCGGGCGCGACGCGAACCTGCACGGTTTCGCCGCGGCCATCGCGGGTTCGTGCTTCCACTTCGACGAATCCGCGTGCGCCCGCGGCGCGGCTTTGCAGCAGCGGATCGTCGCGGCCGCACGCGTCGTCCTCGCGCACCACGATGCGTTTCATCAGCTCGCGAATGGCGGGCCGATTCACCGCCTCGTCGGTAAAACTCCACAGCGAGTAGCTGCCATCGAGTATGCCGGCGGCGAGTGAGTACTGCAGGCTGAACTTGCCTTCGAGTCCGGTCGTGGGGTTGGGATAGATCAGCACCTTCATGCCGCCCGGCGGCATGCGGCATTCGAGATGCGCAAGCGTCTCCGCGGTGAATCCCATGCGCTGGCGCAGTTGCAGCAGGCCATCCATGGGGCGCTGCGAGCCGGCATAGCACGGAAACTTTTTCAGCGCGACGCCGGGGTCCATGATGGACCAGGGCTTGCCGAGGCCGGCGACGGCGACTGCCGGGTTTGAGGCTTCCACACCGTAGGCCGCGAAGTAGCCGGACTTCGCTTCGAGCGCATCGGGCGCGGCGGTGAAGCCGCTGCGTGCCAGTGTGAACGCGGCCAGCGCATTGTGCGAGCCCCAGCCGCTATGCAGCGGCTTGGTCATGGTGCCGAAGTTCCGGCGCACGCCGCTCGCCATCGACGCGGCGATGCCAAACGCGATGCGCGTGCGCTCGCGGTCGAGCCGGTGCAGCCGCGCCAGCGCGGCCAGCGCGGAAAAGATGCCCACCGTGCCGGTGGCGTGAAAGCCGCGGTCGTAGTGGCCCATGGTCATGGCGATGCCGATTTTGGCGCCGACTTCCACGCCAACGCGGTGCGCGTCCAGCAGGCGCTGCGCGCTGACGGGGTCGCCATGCAGCGTTGACAGCAGCGCGGACAGGATGGTGACCCCGGGATGACCCGGCATGATGTTCAGCGTATCGTCGTAGTCGAGCGCGTGTCCCAGCGTGCCGTTGACCATGGCGGCCGTTTCGGGCGAGGTGGTGAGCGCGGTGCCGAGTATCGGGATGGTGCCGCTGCTGCGCGTCTCGGCGATGTAGCGCTTGAGGGGTTCGGCCACCTCGCTGCCCACACCGGCGAGAATCACGCCGAAGGTGTCGGTAATGATTTTCTTGCCGCGTTCGTCGGCGCCCGGCGGCGCGTCTTCGATGCGGGTGTCGGCGATAAAGTCCGCTATGGTTTCGGTCAGTCCGGCCAAGGGGGGTCTCCGTGTCGTGGCGCAATGGCTTTGCAGTATCGGACCGCGCCATCGCCGGCGTCAACACGGTGTGCAATCGCGGCCCTGCCACGGTTGCCGTGAACCGTGACAAGATGCTATTGGTTCTGCCGGCGCGTGCCGGTCGTTCAATCATTCGTGAAGTGGATCATCGATGCTGTCAGCGTGGGATGCATTGCGGTTGTGGCTGGCTGCCGTGGCGATTGTTTTGCCGTGCGGCAGTGCCGTGGCCCATGAAATCCGACCCGCTGTCGCCACGCTCACGCTCGACGATAACGGGCGCTATAGCGTGGTGCTGGCGGTCAACATCGAAGCGGTCATCGCCGCGGTGGGTGCGCAACACCAGGATACAGACGAATCGCCCAACGCGCAGGAGTACAACCGGCTGCGCCGGCTCGACCCCGACGCCTTGCGGCCGCTGATCGAAGCAAAACTCGACGGCTATCTGGACGGGATCGATCTGAAGTTTGACGGCGTTCGGGTACGACCCTCACTTGCCGCCATCAAAATTCCCGAGGTGGGCGACGTTGCGCTGTCGCGCGCAACAATACTGCGGCTGAACGGCACGGTCCCGCCGCGCGCGAACACGCTGACGCTGCGCTATGCCGCGCGCTTCGGCGCCTGTGTGTTGCGCGTCGGCGCAGGTGATCGGTTGGATGCGGTATGGCTCAAAAATGGTGTGCCCAGTGCGCCCTACATACTGGGCAAGGGATTTGATCAACGCACCTTGACGGATGTGCTGACCGAGTACACCTGGCTCGGCTTCACGCATATTCTGCCCCTGGGCCTGGACCACATCCTGTTTGTGCTGGGGTTGTTCCTGCTAAGCACGCGCATCGCACCGTTGCTGATACAGGTTACCGCATTCAGCGTGGCGCACTCCGTGACACTTGCGCTGTCTGTCTACGGCGTGGTGTCGTTGCCGCCGTCCGTTGTGGAGCCGTTGATCGCCGCCTCCATCGTCTATGTCGCGGTGGAGAATATGCTGACGGCCAAACTGAAGCCGTGGCGCCCGCTGGTGGTGTTCGGCTTTGGCCTGCTGCACGGTCTGGGTTTTGCCGGTGTGCTGGCGGATGTGGGTTTGCCACCCGGGCAATTCGTACCGGCGCTGATCAGCTTCAATGTGGGTGTTGAACTGGGCCAGATCGCCGTCATCGCGCTCGCGTTTTTTGCGATAGGCCTATGGGCGCGCGGCAGGTGGTGGTACCGTTCGCGCATTGTCATTCCCGCCTCGGCGGCGGTGGCGGCGGTGGGTTTGATATGGACAATGCAGCGCGTGTTGGGCGGCTAGCGTTTCCGCAGCAGTATCCGGTTCCAGATAAAAAAGGGCGCCCGGACTTTCGATCGGGCGCCCCGGGGGCGGCGGACGCAGGGGAGGGCTGCGCCGCCATTGCAGCCACTGCGAACTACATGTGGTACGCGGTCTCGCCGTGCGAGTTGATGTCCAGGCCTTCGCGTTCCTCTTCTTCGCTCACCCGCAGTCCGACGATGACATCAGCGATCTTGAAGGCGATCAGCGCGACGACGGCCGTCCACAGCACGGTGATACCGACAGCCTGTATTTGTATCCACACCTGCGCGCCAATGCTTCCGAAACCGGGATTGCCTTCGAACCAGTTGTTGGGGAAGCCCGGCCCGCCGAGCGAGGGCGCATTGAAGATGCCGGTGAAGATGGCGCCGAATATGCCGCCGATCGCGTGCACGCCGAATACATCCAGCGAGTCGTCAACGTTCAGTAGTCGCTTCAGTCCGTTGACACCCCACAGGCAGAAAACGCCGGCAAGACTACCGATCACAAACGCGCCGGCGATGCCCACGTTGCCCGCGGCCGGTGTGATCGCCACCAATCCGGCAACCGCGCCCGAAGCCGCACCAAGCATGGAAGGCTTGCCTTTGAACATCCATTCAGCGAAGGTCCAGCTCAGCACGGCGCAGGCTGTTGCGAGGAAGGTGTTGATGAATGCCAATGCGGCGGTGTTGTTGGCTTCGAGGGCAGACCCCGCGTTAAAGCCGAACCAGCCCACCCACAGCAACGCCGCGCCCGTCATGGTCATGGTCAGGTTGTGCGGTTTCATCGCTTCGCGGCCGAAGCCGATACGCTTGCCCACCAGGTAGGCGCCTATCAGACCGGCAACGCCGGCGTTGATGTGCACCACGGTGCCACCGGCAAAATCCAGGGCGCCCAGTTGCCACAGATAGCCGGCGGTTCCGTTGAGCTTGTCGACCAGATTCGCCGCGGTATACGCGTCGGGGCCGGGCCAGAACCAGACCATATGCGCAATCGGCAGGTAGCTGAAGGTGAACCAGATCACGGTGAAAATCAGCACCGCCGAAAACTTGATGCGTTCGGCGAATGCACCGAGGATCAGGCAGCAGGTAATGGCGGCGAAGGTGCACTGGAAGGCGATGAACACCAGTTCCGGAATCACCACGCCTTTGCTGAAGGTTGCCGCCATCGCGTACTCGCCCTTGACGGCATCGATGACCGCGCCTTTCAGGAACAGGCGATCGAAGCCGCCGATGAACGCGTTACCCTCGGTGAAGGCGAGACTGTAGCCGTAAATGCACCACAGTACCGTCACCAGCGAGAACACCACGAACACCTGCATCAGCACCGACAGCATGTTCTTCGAGCGCACCATGCCGCCGTAAAAAAGGGCCAGGGCCGGGATGCTCATCAACAGCACCAAAGCGGTGCAGGTCATCATCCAGGCGATGTCGCCTTTATTGGTGGTTGATTTTGCCGCCGCGGGTGCCGCCGCGGTTGCGGCCGCTGGCGCTGCTGCTTCAGCGGCGGGTGCGGCAGCTGCCGCCGGCTCCGCGGCTTTCTCCGGAGCCTTGTCCTGCGCATGCGCAAAACCCGAGCAGACCAGCAACGCGAGCGTTGACAGGATGATACTCAAACGTCTCATTTTGTTTCCCCTTAGAGTGCTTCCGAACCGGTCTCGCCGGTGCGTATGCGTATGGCTTGTTCGAGGTCGAACACGAAAATCTTGCCGTCGCCGATCTTGCCGGTGTTGGCCGCTTTTTCAATGGCCTCGATCACCTGGTCCAGCAGATCCGAATTGATCGCGGCCTCGATTTTTACCTTCGGCAGAAAATCGACGACGTATTCAGCGCCGCGGTACAGTTCGGTGTGGCCCTTCTGGCGACCGAAGCCCTTGACCTCGGTCACGGTGATGCCGCTCACCCCGACCGCGGACAGCGCTTCACGCACTTCATCCAGCTTGAAGGGCTTTATGATTGCAGTGACAAATTTCATGATGTCTCCTTGCGCGCGATCAGAAGGTTTTCTTGATGAAGACGGTACCGGTGCTCTTCGCGATGTTGCGCGGGAATGTGCCGCCCTCGGCAACACTACCGTAGCCGGCATTGTTGGCGCTGCCGGTGTCGCTGTAGAACACGCCAATGCTGAAATCCTTGGGTAACGCGTACGTCACGCCAATTTTCCAGTCGTTGTAGGAATACAGCCGGTCGTTGGCGCCGTTGTTGCCGGTGTATTTTTGTCTGCCGACATGAAGATTGGCGGTAAGGCCGGTCTCGCCAATGGGCACATCCGCGTTCAGTTCCGCGTAGTAGGTGCCGCGGCTGTCGGTGACACCGAACGTCTTGTTGTTCAGGCTGTAGGAAAATTTTCCGGTAATCCACTTCCAGCCCAACGCGCCGTACACTTCCAGCGTGTCCGCCTTTATGGCGCCGGCGGCGGGGGTGCCGGGGTAGTAGTAATACAGCAGGCCCCCGTCGTAGGTGAAATCGCTCTTGCCGAAATTGCCCTTGAAGCCGCCGTAGAAATCCCACTCCAGACTGCCGCTCTGTGTGTAGGCATTGCTGTCGCGCAGCCAACTGATGTTTGATCCCCAGGTACCCAGATACAAACCGCTGGAATGGCCGTAGTCGAAACCGCCTTGCAAGGCCGGGTCACGGTTGGTTTGTGCCAAGCCGCGGAAAATGTACTGACTGAAAATGCCGACATTGCCGGTAAGCGTGTGCGGCGAGGCGGGCGCTGCCGGTGCTTGCGCTTGTGCGGCACCCGCTGCACAGGCAGCGGCGACAAAACCGGAAATGAGTGTCTTCTTCAACATTGCTATACCTCCCATGAGTTAATTGACAATGGAGGTATTGCACATACCATGCCAGATTAGTTATTCATTTATAAACAGATACTTACGTTGATTATGTTATTGCGCGTGCACTACAATGATGCCGCCGGTGCACGCTGATGCACAAAAATGGTGCAATCGAAATCCGCGTTGTCAGGCTGGATCAGCCGTCACGAGATGGGCTATCCTCAACGCTCAACCAGCGTTTCCGCGCGCCTCGCGAAGGGACTGAATGGACAACCGCATTCTTGATGAAATATCCAGCAAAATCAGAAACTTGCTCTCGAATACGCCTGCCGGCGACCTAGAGAAAAATCTGCGCGCGCTGCTGGCAGCCCAATTTGCAAGGCTGGATTTGGTGACGCGCGAAGAGTTTGATGTGCAGCGCGAGGTGCTGCTGCGGGCGCGCGAAAAAATCACCCAGCTGGAAAACCGGGTGGCCGAACTCGAGCGTAAAAAGAGTACGGGCTAACGCGAGGGGCCGACGATCGACGCGCCGCCATCAAGGCAGATGCTCTGACCGGTCATGAACTTTGACTGGTCGGACAGCAGAAAGCGCGCAAGCTGGCCGGTATCCCAGCCGGTGCCTTCGCGTTTCATGAGCGAGGCCGCGGCACGCAGCTGGCGCCGCTCGGGCGTGAGATTGCGGTTGATATTGGGCGTGAACACCGGTCCCAGAATAATGCAGTTGGCGCGTATGCCTTTGGCGCCGTGGTCGGCGGCCAAAGTGGAGGTCAACGCGACCACTGCGCCTTTGGTGACCGAATAAACCGTCGAGTGCTGCGGGCGGATACTGCGCAGCGAGCCGATATTGACTATGCTGCCGCCGCCGCTCGCGATCATCGCGGGGATCGCGTACTTGCACATCAGCATCATGCTGTCGACATTGAGCGCGAACATGTTGCGCCATTGTTCGAGGCTCATTTCGACCACGTCGCCCGGCGCGCTGCGTCCGACGTTGTTGTCTAGACAGTCCAGACGGCCATAGCGTTTCATGGTGGCTTCCACCGCGCCGCGGCAGGCGTCTTCCTGGGTGACGTCCGCCACATGGGCGAAGGCCTCGCCGCCTTCCCGGGTGATAATGTCCACCGTGTATTGGGCCAGTTCCTGCGTGCGTCCCAGCACGCATACCCGGGCTCCCGCGCGGGCGAGGAGGATGGCGGCGGCGCGGCCGTTGGTCACGCCTTCCTCCAAACCCTGTCCGATCGGTCCGCCGGCGCCCGAGACGATGGCGACTTTGCCGATCAGTCCGTAGTCGTTTGCGATGGTTTCGAAAGCCATGTGTTGCTCCTCTTCACTGGATGACTCGAAGACCGCCTGCGCGACGCAGACAGCCGCCGGGGGTTGATGACGGAATGGTGATGGTAACGCGGACGCGGCAGAGTACAGCAAATTGCTGCCTGCAACAAATCACGCTAGTCGATTTTGAGGCCGCTTGTCTTCACCACGTTGGCCCAGCGCGCGGTTTCGCTGGCAATCCACTGGCTCATCTCCTGCGGCGATTTGGTCTGCGGCCGCGACCCTTGCGCCGTGAGCTTGTCGTGAATCGCGGGCAGCGCAACCACGCGCTTGATTTCGCCATAGGCTTTGTTGACGATTTCCGGCGGCAATTTTCCGGGTCCGATGATGCCCTGCCATGACCCCGCGCTATAACCTTCGAGGCCCGGCGTCTCCGCGACGATCGGTACCTGCGGAAACATCGGTTCGCGCGCCGCGCTGGACACCGCAATCAGTTTGAGCTTGCCGCTTTTGACGTGCACCCAGGTCTGAATCACGCCCATAAACAGAAAGTCGCTGTCGCCGGTCATTACCGACAGCACGGATGACTGCCCGCCCTTGGTCGGTACGTAGGTCCACTTTGCGCCCGTGCGCTGCTGCAGCGCCAGTGTTGACAGGTGCAAGTTACTGCCGAGCCCGACCGGCACGTTGAGTTTGTCGGGATTTTTCTTCGCCAGCGCAAGCAGTTCCGCCACGCTCTTCACCGGCAGGCTGGGGTGCGTAGTCAGCAAATAGGGGGAATAGGTTATCGTGGTGATGGCACCGATATCGCGCAGGACATCGAAGCGAAGCTTGTACAGGCTGGGACTGATCGTCAGGTTGCCGATGTCCATCAGCATTAAAGTGTGGCCGTCGGGCGCCGCGCGCGCGAGCATTTCCGCCGCGATGTTGCCGTTGGCGCCGGGACGGGTGTCGGAAATGACTTGTTGTCCCCACGCCTCGGTAAGTTTGGCGCCGATCAAGCGCGTAAGGATGTCCGAGGTGCCGCCGGCCGGCGCGCCCACCAGTACGCGGATGGGTTTTGTGGGCCACGCTTGCGCCGGGTTTGCCAATGTGGATGGCGTACCGCTCCTCGGTGCGCTCGGCGCGGCATCCCTGGAAGCCGGTTGTGCTAACGTGGGTGCTGCCGCGGCACTGATGATGGCTGCAGTTGCAAGGCGGATCTTGTGGCGCATCGTTTCTCCTCCGGGAGTTTTGCGGTCCGGGATCAGGTCGGCTAGAATCTGCCGTTGCCAAGAATGGCGCAAGTCCCGGCGGTTAGTTGTCGGAAACCTTGAAAGTGGCGAGAGCGCGCATGGAACAGGACACACCCGGCAGAATGCTCATAATCAGCTCCCGACTGGCCGAGGGGTATCAGCTGACGGAGAGCGCGACCAAAAACCTGCAGCATGTTTTTACCACATGGTTTCCACGCGTGGTGTATGGGGATCTTACGCCTGATACGGTGCAGGTCAGGGTCGTGGTAAAACAGGGCATGATCACCACCAAAAATGTATTTGGCGCTGCATTTGTCAGAGCGGATGGTTCGGTGATCAAAAGTGTTACCTATGATCAGGATCGCATGGTCGGCAAAGTTTGCCCGTATTACGACCAAAGCAAGACCAAGTACCAGGGCAAAAACGACGGATTCGACGAACGCGCAGTATATTACTCGGCAGACCCTGCCACGATCAAGAATCGCGCCCCCTGATTTTACTGGACTCACCGGAACATATGCGCGCGAACGCAAGGATATCGGCGCGCGGCGATACGGATCAAGCGACCGACCCCGCGGCACCCTAACGCATACCCGGCCCGAACGCGCAAGCGTCGATGTCCTGCGTGGCCAGGCCGCCTAGAATTTTGGCGCGGGCACGTCTTCCATTGATTGCGGTGTGCACGTCATCTTCAGCCGCCCCAGCACTTGCCCGGCAATGTTCAGCATCTCGCCCTCAAGCGCGGCGGTTTGACGGTCGACGGATATGCGGGTGAGCGAAAGGTTTCTCAGGTCGGGGTGCCAGACGAAAATTGGGCCACTAAACCAGTTGTAGTAAACGCCGCGCGTGCCGTACACCGGCGTACGCATCTGCATCGTGTACGCCTGCGCGGTCGCGACGTATTTCAAGCGTTCGCCGACCGGCAGCACATCGGATTTCTGGATCAGCGCTGTCAGGTTGTTGTCGCGCATGGCCAGTTCCAGTTGTGCTGGTGTCGGTTTCGCCGACGAGCTCAACGTTCCCGTGCACTTCAGATAAAGATGAAACTGGTCGGCAAAAGCCGGGTTGACCAGCAGCAGTGCGGCAGCCAGTGCCGTGGGCAAGTCACGTAGTACGCGTGCGAGGCCATTCATCATCCATTCTCCCCAAGGCCGTGCGACCGGCGCTGCGCGGCAAACGCCAGCGCCGGACCGCTTCAGGCCATCTGTTATCGCCGCGGGATTTCTCTTGACGCCGGTGTCGAGCCGCCCTGCACGCCCAGCCGCCCGCCGGTGCCGAGACCGCCTTTGACGGTCTGCGCCTTGTAGTTACGCAAGGCAACGACCATCTTGTTGTAGGAATCGATAAAGGCTGCGGCAACTACCTTACCTTGCGGCGTGCGTGTGAACGCCCCGCCGCCACCCGCCCCGCTACCGCCGAACATGCCGCCGAATAAGCCGAAATCGGTATTCTTGGAATAACCTTCCGCGGCGGCGATTTGAACGCGAGAGCGAATATCAACCAGCAACAAGATGACACCGGCCTCATTGGTAGACATCGAGCCTGCCAATGCGCCCAGTACCATGCCGCCGCCGCCGAGGCGGCCCAGCAGGCCGCCAACACCCGCACCGGCCCGGGTGCCACCGCGATCCGACAGCATTACTTCAGGGCTCATGGTGTAGTCCGCCACAACGACTTGACCTGGGCCCACATTGCTTCCGGCCCGTGCTTCGTCACCACGGCTCAGTCGTTGTTCGCTCTCGATATTGTAGGTGGCCCTCGCACTGCGTTCGACTATGACGAAGCAGTTTGACTGTTGTATCATGGTGCGCAGTAGGGGCACGGTGGACCCGGTGCCATAGAGTGCGTTGTAACGACCATACCAGCTGGCATTGGTGTTCTCTTCGATTCGCAGAGTACCCAAGGTCTCAGGGCAACTCTCCAACGCGGAATTTGCCCCTGCAGTCGCTTCCCCGGCGGCTGCGCCGGTTACCGCGGTCGCGCTACCGCCGCCAGATGATGGCGCCGTGGCAAGACAGCCGGCAAGCACGGCGGGCAATGCCAGCAAGCATGCCCCGCGCAAAAAACGCATGCCACCATTCGTAGTCACTTCCCGCTTCTCAATCATTTTCGCTTCTCCCCAATGTGATGTAACTGATCTGCAATGCCTTAGCGCGCCGTGCGACTGCGTCGAATTCGTACCGTGACATACCTCTGAGGTGAATATGCCCGCAGTCAATGGCAATCGGATAACAAACGCGCCCCGAATCCTTTTTCACTTAACGTAACATGATACCCAGCATTTAGTCTTTTGCAACTACTAAATACTGCCTCAATTCTGATGGGCAATACCCTTGCGCTAGTCTGACCTGCATTTACAGGCAGCAGGTATATTTCCATGTGCGATTCCGCCAGCTTGCACTAAATTTGTGCGGGAGTTACCCGTGAAACGCCGTGTTTTCGCGGCAAGCGATTACGCGATCGGACCAGAAGGTCTGAAAGCCCATGATTAGCCGCAAGTTGACAGTATTGCAACAGCGCCGCGGACCGAAGGGTTCACTTCGAACGAAGGCCCGCCCGTACCACCAATTCGCTGAAGGTCTGCACATCAACGCGCAGAATCTTGTCCAGTTCCTCGGGTGTGGTGGGTGACAGCAGGTAATCGAAATGCTTCAGGCGTTCCCGGACGTCAGGCAATTCAAAAATGCGCCGGACTTCCTTGCTGATCTGGTGCACGATGGGACGCGGCGTGGCGGAAGGCGCAATCATGACGTGGGAGCCTTCCCGCTTGTATCCGGGCAGCAGCTCGGCGATGGTGGGCACGTCGGGCAATAGTGGCGAGCGTAGCGGCGTGGAGACGGCAAGGCACACAATCCGCCCATCCTTGATGAACGGCAGGGTGGTCAGCAAGCCGGTGATCACGTAGTGCACACGTCCCGCCACCACTTCAAGCAGGGCGTCGGACGAACCCTTGAACCCGACGTGCACCGCTTTGATCCCGGCGGCAAGCCGGAAACGCTCGCCGCTCAGGTGCGTCGAACTGCCTGCCCCGCCGGAACTGAACAGGATCTTGCCGGGTCTCGTTTTTGCAAGATCGATGAATGTCTTGAGTGTTTTGACGCCGAGCATCGGCGTTATCACCAGTGTGCTGGTTGAATAACCGATCTGGGTGACGCCTGTAAAGTCCCTGAAGGTGTCATAGGGCAGATTGTTGGCGTGCAGCGCCGCGCTGATCACGAAGCCGGCGGAACTCACCAGCAGTGTATGGCCGTCGGGCGTGGCCTTGGCCGCGATCGCGGTACCGATCGTGCCGCCGGCGCCGGTGCGGTTCTCGATCACCACCGGCTGCCCCCAATTCTCGCTCATCTTTTGTGCGATGATGCGCGCCATGGTGTCGGTGCCGCCCCCGGCCGAAAACGGCACGATAAATCGGATCGGCTTGACAGGAAAGTTCTGCTGCGCTGTAACAGCACCGGGCGCGGATGCAAACGCAGCGCCAACGATCAGTGCCGCGGCACGCGCAAGCGGCGGGGTGGGCAAACGGCGTTGCAGGGGTGCAACGTCCAGGCAGACGTCCCGGCGCGAACACAATGTATCATGCATCATGATATCCACCTCTCCAGATTGGACAAAACAGGTTGTGGCAGTGCGAGGCTTGCGGCAGGCACAATGCTAATTGGATAGCCGCCGATGGACAACAGAGCGAGTGCGTACTCTGCGGCGGTGGCGGCTGCACCGCTTGCGCCCGCAGCCGAGGGCGCGTTAGCATGCCACACCACCCCGGTTCCACCGTCCGCCCGGATCGTGCCAGCAGAAAGGATCCCGTCATGCGAACCATTGATGCCGTCGCGCAGATACTCAAGCGCGAGAATATTTACATCCTGCCGTCGTTTCCGACCACGGCGGTCATAGAAGCCGCCGCCGCCGCGGGTATCAAGCCCGTCATCTGCAGGCAGGAACGCGTCGGCGTCGGCATCGCGGACGGCTGGAGCCGCACTCGCAACGGCCAGCCTGTCGGCGCGTTCGCCATGCAGTATGGTCCCGGCGCTGAGAATGCGTACGCAGGCATTGCCACGGCGTTTTCCGATGCCGTGCCGATGCTGCTATTGCCGCTCGGGCATCCGCTCAACCGTGATCGCGTGTTTCCGAATTTCTCGTCGATCAAATCGTATGAGCCGATCACTGCCTTCGCCGAGCAGGTCAACCAGCCGCAGCGGGTGGGCGACACGTTGCGCAGGGCGTTTACTCAGATGCGTTCGGGCAGACCCGGACCGGCGCTGGTGGAAATTCCCATCGACGTGGGCAATGCGGAGGTGGATGCCGCGGTGGTGGACAATTACCGGCCGGTGCAGATTGCCACGGCGCAGGCCAACCCGGAAGACGTGATGCGTGCCGCGAAAGCACTGCTCGCCGCCAGGCGGCCGGTCATCCAGGCGGGTCAGGGCGTGTTGTACGCGCAGGCGACCGCGGAATTGATCGAACTGGCCGAGCTGGTGCAAGCACCTGTTTATGCCACGCTTGCCGGCAAGAGCGCGTTTCCGGAATCGCACGCGCTGGCACTGGGTATCGCGGGCGGCGGCACAATGACCGGCGAGGCCTATCATTTCATCAAGGAGGCTGACCTGTTGTTCGCGGTCGGTTCGTCACTGTCGCGGCACGGCATGTCCGCCAACATCCCGGGCGGCAAGGTCATCATCCACAATACCGCGGATGCGATTGACCTCAATAAATCATATTACGCGGACCATCCCATCCTCGGCGATGCCCGGCTGGTGCTGCGGCAGTTCATCGACGCGTGCCGCGAATTGCTCGGCAACAAGGCGCGCGACGGTGCCGCGGTGCGGGCCGAGATAGCCCGCACGCGGGAAACCTGGCTGCAGCAATGGCTGCCGAAACTGAACAGCACGGGTACGCCGATCAATCCCTACCGCGTGATTTCCGATTTCATGCAGGTGGTTGATCCGGACACCGCCATCGTCACCCACGATTCCGGCAGTCCGCGCTACCAGATGATGCCGTTTTATCGCGCGGGCACGCCGCGCTCGTACATTGGCTGGGGCAAGTCGCACCAGCTGGGCACGGGATTGGGTCTGATCATGGGTGCGAAACTGGCCGCTCCGGACAAGTTCTGCGTGAACTTTATGGGTGACGCGGCATTTGGCATGACCGGGCTCGATTTCGAGACCGCCGTGCGGTCGGGCATTCCGATTCTGACCATCGTCCTGAACAACAACTCAATGGCAGTCGAAACCGAACATATGAAAACGTCGCATGGATTGTTTCGCACGCGCGATTTGCAGGGCAACTATGCCGATATGGCAAGGGCGATGGGCGGCTGGTCGGAGTGCGTGTCGGACCCAGCGCAGATCAAGGATGCGGTGACGCGCGCGCGCAGAGTCACCGAAAGCGGCAGGGCGGCGCTGCTGGAGTTCGTCACCACGCAGGAAAACACGGTCTCCCACCAGACCGCGTTTCGCAACGACTGACCTGGCGCGTGGCTCGTACTCACTCGATCTTGAAGCCGCTGGTCTTCACTACCTTGGCCCAGCGCTCTTTCTCGGCGCCGAGCCACTTGCCCAAGTCTTGCGGGGCCATCGGTAGTGGCACGGTACCATACGCGGCAAGTTTTTCCCTGATTTCAGCGGTACTGATGATGCGATTTACTTCCGCGTTGAATTTGCCGATGACCGTCGGCGGGACTTTTGCCGGGCCCATGATGCCTTGATACGAACCGGTGACAAAGCCCTCAAGTCCGGGTGTCTCGGCTACAGTGGGAATGTTCGGCAGCGTGGGATCGCGCTTTTCGCTGGAGATCGCAATCAGCTTGAGCCGGCCCGACCGCACATGCGGCATGGTTTGCAGCATTCCCATGAACAGCAGGTCGCCTTCGCCGGTGGCAACGGTCAGGATCGAAGCCTGCCCGCCCTTGGTTGGCACGTAGACCCACTTGGCACCGGTACGCTGTTCCAGCGATAGTCCCGCCAGATGCACGGCGCTGCCCAGGCCCACCGGCATATTCAGCTTGCCAGGGCTGGCTTTGGCGAGATTGACCAGTTCTTTCACGCTTTTTACCGGCACGCTCGGATGTACCGTCAGCAAGTGCGCCGAGTACGACACCATGGCCATGGGCGCCAGATCGCGCTGAATGTCAAACGGCAGCTTGCTGTACATGCTGGGACTGATGGCCAGGTTGCCCAGATCGGTGAGCACCATGGTATGGCCGTCGGCAGGCGCACGCGCCGTGATGTCGATCGCGATGTTGCCGTTGGCGCCGACGCGGTTGTCGACAAGCACCTGCGGTCCCCACGCCGCGGTCAGCTTGGGGCCGATCATGCGCGCGAGGATGTCCGAAGTGCCGCCGGCCGGATACGGGATCAGCATGCGTATGGGTTTGGCCGGCCATGATTGCGCCATCGCCGCCGGCGGCAGCGCGGCGAAACTCAGAATGGCGATTCGGGCAAAGAAACGCATGTTTTTCCAATCCGGAAATTTCGGGTGGCGCAAGTGTAGCGATGCGGCGCATGGTTGTCGAACCTGGACCGCCGTGCACCGTTACGATCGTAGTATCCTACGCCCTTCCCATGAAACCTCTTGCTTATCAGGTGTTGCGCCGGCTTGCCGGCGGTGAATTTCACTCGGGTGCCGCGCTGGCGCAGGCCATTGGTGTATCGCGTGCGAGCGTGTGGAATGCGGTGCAGGAGATCGAAGCGGCGGGTGTCGAGGTGTTTCGGATTCGCGGGCGCGGTTATCGGCTGGCGCGGGCACTGTCACTGCTCGATGCCGCACGCCTGCAACAGTGGCTGGGCGACGGTGTCCCGTTCAGCGTGGACATTGTCGACGAGGCCGAATCCACCAATACGCTGCTGCAACAGCGCGCGCAGGCTGGCGCGCCGCATGCCAGCGTGATCGTGGCGGAATGGCAGCGCGCGGGGCGCGGCCGGTTGAACCGGCCGTGGCACGCGGGTATTGGCGGCGCGCTGACCTTTTCGGTGTTGTGGCGCTTTGCGCAGGGCGCGGCGGCGCTCGCGGGCTTGAGCCTTGCGGTGGGGCTTGCACTGGTGCGCGCGCTGGAAACGTTCGGTGTGCGCGGCGCGGGATTGAAGTGGCCCAACGATGTGCTGTGGCGCGGGCACAAGATTGCCGGCATATTGATCGAAATGCACGGCGAGGCGCTGGGGCCGAGCGCGGTGGTGATCGGCGTAGGCGTCAATGTGCGCCTGCCGCCGGCGCTGACCGCGCGCATCGATCAGCCGGCGGCGGACGTCGAAACCGTACTGGGCGCCGAGGGCGGGCACGGCGTGGATCGCAACCGGCTGCTGGCGGTGCTGCTGCATGAATTGAACCGCGTGCTGCTGGAGTTCGAGCGCGCGGGCTTTCAGCCGTTTCGCGAAGCGTGGCAGCATCGCCACGTGCATCAGGACAGTGAAGTGCGTCTGAGTCTGCCGGGCGGGCGCCTGGAGTCGGGGCGCGCGCGCGGCGTCGGCAATGACGGCGCGTTGCTGCTGGAGACCGCGCACGGCGTGCGGCCGTTTCACAGCGGCGACGTCAGCGTGCGCGCGGCGGGCCGGACATGAACGTGCTGGCCATCGACGCCGGCAACAGCCGCATCAAGTGGGGTTTTGCCGACGACGGCGGCTGGGTGCGCCGGGCGTGGCTGTCCACCACGGATGCCGGTGCCATGGCGGCGGAGATCGGGGACCTGCCCGCGCCCGCGCATATCGTCATTTCCAATGTGGCTGGAGACGGCGTACGCGGGGCGCTGAGCGGCGCGCTCGCGTCTTTGCGCGCGGCACCGCTGTGGGTGCGCGGCCGCGATCAGCAATGCGGCGTGCGCAGCGGCTACGCCGATCCCGCGCAGCTGGGATCGGACCGCTGGGCGGGATTGATCGCGGCGTGGAAGTCGTACGGCTGCGCGTGCGTGGTGGTCAATGCCGGCACTACCATGACCGTGGACGCGCTGTCCGCCGAGGGCGTGTTTCTGGGCGGCGTGATCGTGCCGGGACTGGAACTGATGCGCAACGCGCTGGCGCGCGGGACTGCGCAATTGAAACTGGCGCCGGGTGAATTCTGCTATTTCCCGGACAACACCGCCGATGCCATCATGAGCGGCGCGATCAATGCGCTGACGGGCGCCATCGAGCGCATGCACGCCTACATGGGGCAAACGGGCCAGGGCGTGCCCAAGGTGTTGCTGTCGGGCGGGACCGCGGCGGTGCTGCAACCGCGCCTTAACGTGCGCAGCGAGCTGGTGGATAATCTGGTGCTTGACGGTTTGCTCGAAATCGTCCGTGACGGTGGTTGATACGATGCGTACTCTGTTCCTGTTGCTGGTGCTTGCCAATCTCGGGTTTTTTGCCTGGGACCGCTATTTGCGCGAGCCGCTTTCGGCACAAGCGCGCATTCAGCAGGTGCAGATGACACCGGAGAAAATCCGCATCGTCAATGCGCCGGCGCCGCCCAAGCCGGTGCCGAAGGCCGATGTGGCGCCAGCGGCAGCGGCCGGGCCGGCCGTGACGGCGGAGGCGGCCTGTCTCGCGTGGGGCGCGTTCATCGGTCCGCAGGACGCGGCGCGCGCGGATGCCGCCATGGCCGAAGTAAAGCTGCCCGCGGCGCAGGTGCGGCGCGTGTTGTCGGATGCGGATGGCCACTGGGTGCTGATTGCCCCGCAAAAATCGCAGGCCGATGTCGGCAAGGTGGTCGACAATTTGAAGCAACTGGGCATCACCGATTATTCGATCGTGCCGGAGCCGCCGCAGTGGCGCAATGCCATTTCGCTGGGCATTTTCCGTACCGAAGAATCCGCCCGCACCTTGCTCGCGGAGATCAGGAAAAAAGGCGTGACCGACGCAGCCGTGGAACGGCGAGAGCGGTTTTTCCAGCAAGTGACGTATTACGTGCGCGAACCGGATGAGGCGACAGTGGCCAGGCTGGCGGCGTTGCGCGGCCGTTTTGCCGGGAGCGAGGTTAAAGCAGTGCCGTGCCCCGCGCAATTTGCGGCGGCACAGTAGAGGTTATTTAAGTATTTGTTTTTATTGAATTTTTTCGTATAACGTCGAGCAGGGCAGTGGTCGACTTCTGATGCAGGAACGGGATCGAATGCACACTGCCGCCCCAGCCGCTGACCTCGCTGGCGCCGACGATCGCCTGCGGCTGCCAGTCGCCGCCCTTGACCAGCACCTCGGGGCGCAGCAATCGAATCAAGGCCAGCGGTGTGTCCTCATCAAACCAGGTTACCGCGCTCACTGCCTCCAGCGACGCAATGACCGCGACGCGGTCCTCAAGCCGGTTGATCGGGCGGTCGTTCCCTTTGCCCAGGCGCCGCGTGGAGGCATCGGTGTTCAGCGCGACCAGCAGGCTTGCGCCGCGCTCACGTGCTTGTGCAAGATAGGTGACGTGCCCGCGATGCAACACGTCGAACACGCCATTGGTGAACACCAGCGGGCGCGGCAGCGTGCGCACACGGGCGATCAGCGTATCGCCGTGCAAGGGATCCAGAATCTTGCGCTCGAATGCCGGCGGCGAATCGTGTGCCAACGCCGTGCGAACCCGGTCAATCCATGTAGTCGAACAGGCGCACGACTTTTTGCACGCCGCTGGTGGTGCGGGCGATGTCGGTGGCCGCTTCACTTTCCGCGCGGCTCACAATGCCCATCAGATACACCACACCGCCTTCGGTGACCACTTTAACGTGCACCGGATTGAATTTTCTGCCGTCCACGAATCGCGCCTTGACCTTGGACGTGATGTAAGCGTCATTGGTGCGCGCGCTGAGGGCGCTGTTACCGCCCACCTGCAGTTCGTTGTAGACGCCGCGCACGTTTTCAACGCCGCGCGTGATGCGCTCCGCTTCCTCGCGTGCTGCTGCATCGGGCACTTCACCCGTCAGCAGGACCATTTTGTTGTAGCTGGTGACATTAATGTGTTTTTCCTTGATGCCGGCGCCCACGCGCCCGGAAGATTTCAATTCAATGCCCTGATCTTCGGTGACCGTGCCGACCGTGCGCCGGTCGTTGGCGACCAGCACGCCAGTCGCGGCAGCGCCGCCGATTACCGCGGCCGCACAGCCGCCCAGCAGCGGCAATGCCGCGACCAGTAACCACCCGAAAATTTTACGCATCAGTCCACCCCCAATAAAAGACAATCTATGGCATCACAAAGGCAGTGCAGCGTGAGCAAATGCACCTCCTGAATGCGCGCCGTGCTTTGCGCCGGCACGCAGATATGGACGTCTTTGTCCGCCATGAGTTCCCCGATGCCGCCGCCGTCGCGCCCGGTGAGGGCGACCACCTGCATACCGCTCTCATGCGCGGCTTCGACAGCGGCGATCACGTTGCGCGAATTGCCGCTGGTGGATATGGCGAGCAGCACGTCATTGGCGTGACCCAGCGCACGCACCTGTTTCGAGAAAATCTGCTCAAACGCATAGTCGTTGGCAATGGAGGTGATGGTCGAACTGTCGGTGGTCAACGCGATGCCCGCCAGGCCCGGACGCTCTTTTTCGAAACGATTCAGCAGCTCCGACGAAAAATGCTGTGCATCGGCCGCCGAGCCGCCGTTGCCGCACGCTAGGATTTTGCCGTCGGCCTTGAGGCAATCGACCATCAGTTGCGCGGCGGCGGCGATGGGCGCGGCGAGCGTGTCCATGCACTGCAGCTTGAGGTGGGCGCTTTCTGAAAAATTCTCGCTGATGCGGCTGATGAGGTCCATGGCGCTATTTTGCGCCCATGCGGATCGTTTGTACAGCGCG
>CADECM010000060.1:17644-37475 GCA_902825845.1 uncultured beta proteobacterium | reverse complement strand
ATAGCGCTGTTCCGGCCCCGGTCTGTCAACGGCGCTCCGCCGCTAGCGCAATTTCTTGCTCCGCTGGCAAAAAGTGTCGTAAAATCACGCCCTTTCGATTTCTCCCGGGTCTGCGGCCTGTTTCGCGCCGGACTCAACAACAGGATTCCCATGGTCGTAATTCGTTTAGCACGTGGCGGTGCCAAAAAGCGTCCTTTTTTCAACATTGTAGTGGCAGACGCCCGCTACGCACGTGACGGTCGCTTTATCGAGCGAGTTGGATTTTACGACCCCAAGGCGCCCGAAGGCCACGAAACTTTTCGCCTCGACCGTGCACGCCTCTCACACTGGCAGTCCGTCGGCGCGCAACCTTCCAACACGGTGCTGCGGCTGGTCAAACAGTACGCCGGTGTCAAGACAGCGGGCGAGCCTGCGGTTGCCGCCAGCGCTGCCTGAGAATCTGGTGGAGATGGGGCGCATCAGCGCCCCGTTTGGAATCAAGGGCTGGATCAGGGTCCAGCCGTTTACCGGCACCACCGCCAGTCTGACGCAGTATCCCACGTGGTGGCTGCGTGGCGCTGCCGGGTGGCGGGAACTTGCGGTGCAGCAGGCGCAGGTGAGCGGTCCGGATGTAGTGGCCAAGCTGGCGGGCTGCGAAGATCGCGACGCTGCAGCAGGATTCAAGGGACAGGTGGTTGCGATTCCGCGGCAAGCGTTCCCGCCGGCGGGCAAGGATGAGTTTTACTGGGCCGATCTGGTGGGCCTCAAGGTACGAAATGGCGAAGGGCTGAATTTTGGCGTCGTGACGTCGATGCTGGAGACCGGTGCCAACGCGGTGATGGTGGTGCGGCAACCGGCGACGGATGGCGGCGGGGACGAAGAGCGATTGATCCCGTTCATCGCCGACGTGGTCCGGCGTGTGGATGTTGCGGCAGGTTTGATTGAAGTGGACTGGGGCGCGGATTTTTAGCGTAGCTGCGGATGTTGCAGTTTGATGTGGTCACGCTGTTTCCGAAGATGTTCGACGCGATTACCGGGTCGGGCATTACCGGCAGGGCGCGCGAGCGCAAGGCGTATCAGTTCTTGCCGTGGAACCCGCGGGATTTCGCGGCCAACACGCACCGCACGGTGGATGACCGACCCTATGGCGGCGGCCCCGGTATGGTGATGATGGTGGAGCCGCTGGAAAAAGCCGTGTGCGCGGCGCGGCAGCGGCAGTTGAGCGCGGGCGTGCGCAGGCCGCGGGTGATTTACCTGTCGCCGCAGGGACAGTTGCTGAAGCATGAGAAGGTGATGTCGCTGGCGGCGGAACAGGGCATCGTGTTGCTGGCGGGGCGCTACGAAGGGGTGGATGAACGGCTGATCGAACGCCAGATCGACGAGGAAATCTCGATTGGGGATTTTGTCATGTCGGGCGGCGAAATCGCGGCGATGGCGTTGATGGATGCGGTGATCCGGCAGTTGCCCGGCGTGCTGGGCGATGCGGAGTCGGCGGCGCAGGATTCGTTTGTAGGCGGGTTGCTGGATTGCCCGCACTACACGCGGCCGGAAGTATACGATGGTGCGGCAGTGCCGCCGGTGTTGATGTCGGGCAATCATGCAGACATCGCGCGCTGGCGGTTGAAACAGTCGCTGGGCAGAACACAGCAGCGCCGGCCGGATGTGCTGGCGGAACGGGAACGGCAGCGCGGGATCAGTACGGAAGAACGTGCGCTGCTGGACGATTATTTGGCGGAAGACGCGAAAGCACAAGGAGCAGCAAAATGAACCTGATACAACAACTTGAAAACGAAGAAATTGAGCGACTCGGCAGCAAGATTCCCGATTTCGCCGCCGGCGATACCGTGGTGGTCAGCGTCAAAGTGGTCGAAGGCGAACGCAAGCGTCTGCAGGCGTTCGAGGGCGTGGTGATCGCCCGCCGCAATCGCGGCCTGAACTCGAACTTCATCGTGCGCAAGATATCCTCGGGCGAGGGCGTGGAGCGCACCTTCCAGACGTATTCGCCGCTGATCGCCAACATCGAAGTCAAGCGCCGCGGCGACGTCAGCCGTTCCAAGCTTTACTATCTGCGCAACCTGACCGGCAAGGCGGCGCGTATCAAGGAAAAACTCGCGGTGCGCGGAGCGCATGCGCCTGCCGCCGCGGCGGCGGTGCCGGACATGTTGCCGGAAGCGCCGGCCGAAGCGGCTGCAGAGGCCGCAAAATAACGCGGCAGTTCGGCGCTTCAAAAAAAGCGGCCTGGGCAACCCGGCCGCTTTTTGTTTGCCCGTATGACACGGCCCGGCGCCCGGCACGGCAAGCGGGTTTCCCCAAGCAGATCCAGTGATTGCGATCGGCCGATCATCATCACTCAGCCCCCCGCCCCTTGGGATGCCGCTGGACAAAGTTGCTCCTGGGTTTCCAACCATAGACTCTGGCGCAGGTCTCGCCCATAAGCTTTATCTTGTCGCTCTCGCTCAGGCGCCGTGTGAGGCGAAACGGATCCACGCCGTTGATATAGGGAAACAGCGGGTAGGTGCGCGTCCAGTCGGTGCCCCACAGGCAGCGATCCAGGCTCCAGGCGTCGAAGATGCGCTGCAGATTGTCCCAGATGTCGTCGTAGGGGTAGGGCTGCGCTGACATGGTGCAGGCGCCGCTCACCTTGATCACGGCGTTCGGCCGTTTGGCAAGCGCCAGCACCTTCGGCAGGTCGCCCCACACATCGGGCGCCGGGGGAAAACTGCGCGGCTGGTAGATGCCCAGGTGGTCGAGCACGAAGCGCGTTTCAGGATGACGGTCGATCAGGGCCATGGCCGCATCGAGGTTGCCCGAGCACTGGAAATTCACCGGCAAGCCATGCCGCGCGGCCTCCCTGGCGATAACATCGGTGCCGGACATGTTCGCGTCGAGTCCGAGGTGCTTGCCGAGCATCAGGCGCACCGCCACCGCCCCGGTGGTTCGTTTCCATTCGGCGATGGTTTCGCCGACGGCCGGATTTTGCGGATCGACCGGCCTCACGATCGCGAATCTATCCGGATGGGCGCGCTGCACGTCCACCGCGTAGCTGGGATCGAAGCCGTACATGCCTCTGGGCGAGACCGCGATGGCGCCATCCACACCGACCGCGTCCATCGCCATCACCATTTCATCGGCGGTGACGTGGCGGCGTCCGTCGTCATGGGGATTGGCCCACGGGTGCTGCGGCGAATTGGCTTGAAACGGGTGAACCTGGCAATCAATGGTCAGCACGGGAACCTCCTCGCAAAAACGGTTGGATTGGCGAAGCAGTGTAGTCCCGGCCTACAGCTTTGCAAAATGCCATTTTCAACCCGCGTGCATCGGCAACGGTGGCCCGGAAGTGCCACAATGGGATGAAACCACCAGCCACGGGGGGAACCATCGATGACTGCCGCCGCGGCGACGCCGCCCAACCACTTTGTTTACTTCCCCGGGAACTACCGCTGGTCGGCGGGGATGCTCGGCGCGCTGAGCAGCGCACCGTACGGCGGCTCCGACATTGCCGAGGTCGACCGCGTCAGCCGCCGCTTGCGCGATCGGCTCGGTGACGGCGAGGCGTGGTGATTTCGCGCCGCAATCGCGGCCTGAACTCCAACCTCATCGAGCGTATGATTTCCTCGGGTGAAGGCGTGGAACGCACGTTTCAAACCTAATCGCCACTGATCGCCAACGTCGAGGTCAAGCGCCGCGGCGATGCAGGTCGCGCCAAACTGCATTCATTGCGCAAACGCACCGCCAAGGCCGCACGCATCAAGGAAAAACTGGTAGCGAAAGGCGCGGCTGTCCCCGATATGCCGCCGTCGGAAGCGCAGGCGCCAGATGCAAAGTAACCCCCGCCTCTTCTGGCGGTAGCGCCTGCCGCCTGGGCAACCGCTACCGCCGCGGAAAGGCCGTGAACAGGCCGGTCAACGCGCGATCCTGCTGCAACAGGTGCACGAAAAAGTCGACCGGTGGTGCTGGTGGTTCGCCGAGGAAGTTGTCCACCTTGACCTTTTTCGACAGGACGATTCCCCCGTTTTCTGTTTCGGCCAGCGGCGTTGCGGTTACTCTGACCGGTGCACGCGTGAAACCGCTGGTGCGCACCTGGAACACATTGGCCAGCGCCTGCACAAATTCTTCCTGTAGCGGATTGCCCATGTTGAACACGCGCACTTCGCCATCGACCGGAAACGCCTTGCGCACATCGCCCAGCTTGACCGCAAAGCCGTCGACACGGATATCAGGCCCGGCCAGCAGCGTGGCCAGGTCGGCCAGGCTGACGTCTTGCAGGGGTTTTTCTTTGGGTTCCTTGCCTACAGTGAAAACGTCTATTACGTTTGCATCCCGGATATAGTCGATGCCGGCATCAAAACTCAGCGATTCAAAATTCGTAACGTACGCGTAGGTATTCAGCGTCTTGACGCTGCCCGCAGGTGCCAGTGAAAGCAACAGCAGGAGCTTGTCGAAAGCGGAGCCACGGATCTGACGATCGCCCAGCAACAGCGTTTGCATATCGTCGGTCTGGGCCTCGAACAGCTCCTTTGCGATGATCTCTTTCAGATCCTCGGTTCCCACGAACGTGGGTTCGCCATTCGCGGTCGCCTTGATCGTTCGCCTCGCTTCGCCAAAAAAATCCCATTCTTGTAACGGTACGCCCTCTGCCGTGACTTCCCGCGTCGGATCAGGCGAATCCGGCGACTGGCCGACGAACGAACGCAGTGCCGCGGGATTGCCGATGATGGCATCGAGCGCTGAATTGCCGGTCGAGACCGGTGCAGCGGGTTTGGACGGCGTGCCACCGCCTGCTGCCGTGCCTCCCTTGCCGCCCGCCGTGCCGCCCGTCGGCGTGCCGGTGCCTCCCGCGGCGGGCGCATCCTTGCCGCCGGCCGCAGCCTTGGCTTTCGCCGCCTCGGCTTCCTGCTTCTTCTTGAGTTCTTCTTCCTTTGCCACAGCGGCGCCTTTTTCGGTCAGCGTCTTGGCTTTCTGCAGGTCCGCGGAAATTTTGAAGGCTTCCACCGCCTGGTTGCCCGCGGCAATCGCGCCGGCAGCCGAGAGCTTCCCGGTTTCGGTGGCGAGCTGGATCGTCTGCGCGAGCCCGCTCATGTCGCGGAAGAGATTGCCGTTTTGAATCGCGGCCAGCGTGCCCGCGAGTCCGCTCGGATCGGGCAGCGCAGCCGGCGGGGTAATGTTGACCAGCGGTGCGCTGAATTGGCCCGGTGTGACGTTTTCCGCGGTGCCGCGTGTGCCGGTCTGGATCGCGGCGATATCCGTGGGCTGTATCGGTATGGGCGAATCCTGCCAGTTAAAGAATCTTGTGATGTCCAGTTTTTCGGCACAGTTGAAGCGGCCGAGCACGGCTTCGGCGAAGATGCCGCCGCTGGACAGCGGGACGATATCCACTTTCGCTTCGCCGATACGCAAGCCGCGGCTTGCCATGAATGCGCGCCACTCCGCATCGTTCACCGGATCGGTGTTGATTTTGAACGCCAGCGCATTGCCGACGATACGCAGCGGGATCGGTTCGGCGACCTGCACCAGCGGAAACGATTGCCCGTTCAGGGTGATGCTGAACGGCGCCAGCAAGCCCGCGATCATCGCCGAATCGAGATTGCGGAATACGGCCTGGCTGTAGTGCAGCCGGTTGTCGGCAAGGTGCTGGACCAGGTTCACGTCGGCGCCAGCGGCGCGCACCGTGATCAAGCGCGTTTCGGCGGTGCCCTTGACGACGGTGACCGTGGGCAGCTCCAGCGGAAACACGATGCCGTTGCGCGACAAGGCGAGCACCGCGGTGGCTGCGACGTCCGCGGCGGCCTCGCTGCCCAGTACTGCGATGCGGTCGACATCGGCGAGCGCGACACTGGCGCTCAGATCGACGATGCGGGCGCCGTTGCGCAGGATGAACACCAGTTTGAGCGCGCGGCTGGTGCTTTGCACAGCACCTTCCTCGACGCGCACATCCGAGGGCACGAACAGCGATTGCGAACCGCGGCGCACGGTCGGGGTGCCGAAAAAGGCCGACAGCCGGGTGGCGGCGTTTACCCACAGGTTGTCTGCAATGTCGTCCACCCTGGGTGGCCGCGGCGGCCGTGGTGGTGGCGGCTCCGCATCGGGGCCGGCAGGCGGTTCCGTGCCGCCGCCGGTATTCACGGCGCGCGCCAGCACGGGCGCCGTAAGCACGGGCGCCGTCAGCACGCGCGGTCGTGTCAGCACCTCGGTCAACGTTCCGCCGAGGCCGGGGAACACCGCGCGCGGTTCCGGCACGAACTCGAGCGTGTCGAAGTTCAGCAACGCATCGCGCACCGCCGGCGTCAGCGCAGCGTCGATGAGCGGGCCGCGAAAACGCCGCAGCAGATTGGTGTCGCTGAAATCCAGCAGCTTGAACGGGACGAACACCACGCGGTCGCAGCGCACCAGCGAGGTCTGCGTACGATAGACCTGCAACACTTCGTAGTACTGCACCGTCATCGCGTGCATGTGGTTGTAGTTGGTGATGACACGCGTGGAAACACTTTCGTGCTCGGTCTGGCTCACTTCACGCACCACCGACGCGCGCCGTGTGCGCGCGGCATGGGCGTGCTGATGGGTGCGGTCGCTGGCGTTTTGCAGCATGGAAGCACCGACCTGGCGGCTGCCCGCGCTGGTGGCGTAGCTGTCGGCCGAAGTCGAGGTCTTGGCGATGCTGGCGCTGGCGCCGCCGCCGAACGGGCCGATGGAAAAGCCCACCGCGCCGCCAGCCTGTTTGGTGGTGGCCTTGCTTTCCGTGTGTGAAAAGCCGCTCTGTGCCTCGCGCGCCACTGCTTCGGTGACTTCGCTGATGGTGCGGTTGCGGGAGGTGTCCTGACTGAGGTCCTCGGATTCACCGAGGACTTCGGTTTGGCCGGCACTGGTTTTGCGGCTCCAGTCGATAACCGCGATGCGTGTGCTTTCGCCGGCGGCGAGCGCCATGCTGTGCAGCAGGTGGCCGAGTGTGACGCCTTGCATGAACCACGATTGATTCATCGTCAGCAGCATGCCCAGGCCGAGGGTATTAAAGCCGAATTCGCTGTTGGCCACCACGGCAGCGTTGATCGGCGTGAAGCCGGGACCGGCGACGTCGATCAGCGCCGGCGCATTTTCCGGCCGTAAGATGCGGTCGAGCACCAGCGAGGTGTATTGCACGCGCTCGGTCGGAAACTCCCCGGACTTGGGGATCAGATCGGACGGACTTTCGGGATCGAAGGTATCCAGCTTTTCCGGGAAAAACACGCGGTCGAGAATTTCCCGTGCCGCGCGAAACGGCGGGTATACCGCAAGATCGCGCACGGTGAGCACGCCCAATGCCGCGCTGATTTCAACCGGGTCGGTGATATCCGCCAGCACATTGATCGGCGCATTGCGCAGGTCGGCAACGGCGATGGCGCCCGCGTTGCCGGGCTTGATGAGGTCCGACACCGCGCGCCCGAAACGGTTCATGGCATTGGCGGGGTTGTCGGCGGCATCTTCGATCTGCGCCGCGGCGTTGAATACGCCCGACAACGCCAGATCGAACACATTGCGCACGCCCAGCGCCGACAGCGCGGCCAGCGCGCGCGGCGACACACCCAGTAGCCGATCGGGCGGCAGATTGAGTACTTCTGCCAATGGCATCAACTGTGCCTCTGAGACGAGCAGATCGGCGGGATCGGTCAAGCTGGCCATGGCGCTCTCCTGAGAGGATCGATTGCTGAATCCGGCGTTAGGGGGAATCAGCGTAGGGGCGGCCACGGCCGCGAACAATCAGCCTGTTGGCCTAGGTCAAAAGTGCTACCCGCGCACGTGGAGGCCACGCATACCCGCGGCCATGCGCGGACGGCGGCGTCCAACGATCTGCGCGCGTGCCTGCAATATCAGTTGAGTGATCATTTTCGGCGGCCGAAGGACGACCTCGCGATGACCGTGTATCGCGAATCGATCGACTGCTTCACGCAATTTGCTGCGCTCACCGATCGCCCGCGCATCGAGGCGGTCGAGCTTCCTTCGAACGAGGGTCTGTTTCGGGCGTACTTTGTGCATGCCGAGAACAGCACGGCGCAACGCAATCCGTGCGTGGTGCGGCTCGGTGGTGTCGATACCCAAAAAGAGCTCCAGTGTCTGCGCGGCACGCCTGATCTGGTGCTGCGCGGGCTGTCCTGTCTGCTGGTCGACGGCCCGGTCCAGGGCGAGATGATTCGCTTTCGCGGCATGCACCTGCGACATGACTTCGAGATCGCGTGCAGCGTGGCAATCGATTACCTTGAGACGCGTGCCGATGTCGATCCTGGTCGCATCGGTATAGTCGCCATGAGTCTCGGCGGTTACTATGCGCCGCGCTGCGTCACCATGGACGGGCGTTACAAAGCCTGCGTGGCATGGGGCGCGACGTGGAATTTTCACCAGACCTGGGTGCGGCGCATTGAAGCATTGAAACAGGCGGCGATGGCGGTGCCGGCCGAGCATCTGCTGTGGGTGTGCGGCGTTGCCACGTATGAAGCGGCGCTAAAGAAACTGGAACCGTTTCGCCTCGACGGCATCGCGCAAAAAAAGTCGCGTGTCCGTTCCTCCTGCGGCACGGCGAGCAAGACGCGCAGGTGCCGAATGAGGATGCGCAGAAAATGTTTGACGCCAACGGCGCCCGCGACTAGACGATGCGGGAATTTACCGCCGAGGAAGGCGGTGCGCAGCACTGCCGGCGGGACTACTTGCCGCCGGCGTGCGAGGTGCTGGCCGATTGGCTGGAGGAGAAGCTCAAGTCGGCGGAGGCTACCGCTTGACCGGAATCCCCGCCCGGGTGGCGATGTCGAGCCATTTGCCGTGCTCGGCACGGATCAGCGCCGCGAATTCGGCCGGTGTGCTGCCGACGGCATCAGTGCCGTCGCGTTCGAGTGCCGCGGAAACGTCAGGCTCGCGCAGGGCCTTGGCCATCGCGCGCTGCAAAAGATCAACGATACGTCGCGGTGTCGCCTTCGGCGCGGCAGCACCGATCCATTGCGTGACCCGAAAATCCGGCAGGCCGGCTTCGATCATGGTCACGGCGTCGGGCAGTTCGCGTGTGCGTCTGGTGGTGGTGACCGCGAGCGCGCGCAGCCTGCCGTTCCGAATGTAGGGCACCATCGAGGTGACGCTGGCCAGCATGAGGTGCGAGCGCCCTGCAGTGAGATCGGGCAGTGCCGTGCCGATGCCCTTGTAGGGAATGTGGGTGAGGCGTGCGCCGGCAGCGGTGGCGAACCATTCGGCCGCGAGATGCTGCAGCGACCCGTGGCCCGAGGACGCGTAGTTGAGCTTGCCGGGGTTTGCCTTTGCGTAGGCGACGAGATCTTTGACTGATTTCACCGGTAGTCCCGGAAAGACGACAAGCACGTACGGCGCGGAAGTAAACTGCGTGATCGGCTGGAAATCCGCGAACAGATCGTATTGGGTGCGGCTGATCGCGGAATAGATGACCAGACTCGCGCTGAACGACACCAGGTTGTAGCCGTCGGGGGTGCTGCGCGCCGCGAGTTCCATCCCGATCGATCCGCTCGCGCCGGGCCGGTTGTCAATCACCATGGGCTCTCCCAGCGTGCGTGCAAGGCTCGGCTGCATCAGCCGCAGGACGATATCGATGCCGCCGCCGGGCGGATAGGGCAGAATCATGCGAAAGGGACGCGTCGGATAGGGTTGCGCGTTCGCCGTGCCCGCGGCTGCCACGCACAATATCAGCGTGGTAAATGCGCGTCCGGGGGTGATCATGGCCGTATCCTCCTTCCGATGTCGCATGGACGGGACCATTCTGCACCCCGCCACATGCGCGCCTTGTTTTTCCCTTATGCTTCCCTGGTTTTTCATTATGCTACGCTAATCCGTCCCATCCAACCGCGCGATTGAGCGGCGTATCGCGCTTCAACAGGAGATGACGCATGGACACGGCAATCAAGGCGGAATGGTACGATCTCGACGACGCGGACCGTGACGGGTTCCTCGCGTGGCTGCATGGCAAACACCTGCCGGCGTTGCAGGCGCGGCCCGGCCCCATCTGGATCGGACACTACAACCGGGCGCCGAAGTCCGGCAAGCCTCTGCCTGCCGGATATCCGGCCCGGGTGGACACCGACGATCCGAAGGTGCCGCGGGGATCGCAGTATCTGCTGGTCACCGCCGCCGCGTCACCCGATGTGTTCTTCGATCCCAACCTGACCGCAGACACGGACGCCGAAACCAAAGCGCAGCTCGCCAGGCGCAAGGAATACCGATTCGGTATTTTCATCGAAGAGACCCGGGTGAGCGGTCCCGACTGGTACCGCCATCTGCCCGGCACCGGCGCGCCGCCTGCCATCCAGCTCGGCAATTACCTGACCACCACCGTGACCGACGACATGGACCTCTCAATGTGGTACCGCCAGATGAAACTGCCGCAGGTGACGCGCGCGCGCGGCTGCATCGGCGCGCGCAAGCTGGTGGCGATCGCCGGCTGGGCCAAGCACGGCATTCTCTACGAGTTCATGGAGATGGAGACGGACGAGGAAAATTTCGAGCAGCGTTTTCGCGATGCCGGCTTGAGCGAGCGCTGGACCGGCCGCCACGTGCTCAAGATTGTGGTACACGCGCCCAATGGGCCGCACGCCGGCCGCCGCATCTGGCCGCCGGTTTAGGATGCGGCAGGGTTGGCAGGCTCACTCGCGTATGTCGCCCTTCCACAGGTCGCTCAGATATTCGTGTTCGCGCGTGTCGAGCCAGCTCACGCGATATTCCACCGGTGTGTCGTTGTAGGTATACGCGATGCGCCGGACTACCAGCACCGGCGTGTGTGTGGGCAGGTGCAGCGCTTTGGCCGTGGCGGGCGGTGCGGATTCCGCCGACAGCCGCTCGCTGATGCGGATCACGTTGATGCCGAAGCGCGCCTGATACAGGCCGTAGATGGTACCTTCGCGCGTGCGATAGACGGCTTCGGTCAGGCCTTTGAACAGGGCGGCCGGCACCACGATGCCGTCGAAGATCAGCGGTTTGCCGCCGAGCTTCAAGGTGTTTTCCATGCGCAGCACGGGCGTGCCGGCGCCGATGCCAAGGGCACCGGCCTCCGCCGCCGACGCCTTGGCGGCGCGAAATGACAGTAGTTCGTGCACCGGCAGCTCGCGCGCGCCGTCCTTGCGCGCGATATGAAAAAAATGAAACAGCGTGCGGTCCTCGCTGTGGGTGGCGACAAAGGTGCCGCGCCCCTGCTGGCGCACGAGGATGTTGCCGGCGGCCAGCTCGTCGACGGCTTTGCGCAGCGTGCCGATCGATACTTTGAATTCGCGCGCCAGCGCCGCTTCGCTGGGGATGGCTTCACCGGGCTTCCACGCGCCCGCCGCGAGTCGGCGCGTCAGCGCGGCCTGCACGCGGCGGTAGAGTGGACCTGTTGGCGCGGGCGAGGCGGTGGGCATGGAAGTCGGCTGCCGGTGTTAGCATGACACGGCTACGGCGCGCGATTCTAGCATTGCAGCGCACCAATCATATAGGTCATCTAGTTGACCTGTGATGCAGCGTGCGGTTAGCATGATTATTCCCGCAGTGCCGTCGGCCTATTTGCATAAGTATATGATTTTAAACAACTTTTTACTCTGTGGCAAGGAGCATCCATGATTCATTTTCTGGTTCACGACAAGAAGGATTCCGTGGGCGTGGCCGTGATTGAAGGTATCAAGGCCGGCCAGGAACTCACCGGCTGGCTGATGGAAGACGATTCCACCGTCACGGTCAAAGCCATCAATGACATTCCCATCGGCCACAAGGTCACCATCAAGGCGCTGAAGAACGGCGACACCGTGTGGAAATACGGCTTCGACATCGGCAAGGCGGTCGCCGATATCAAAGTGGGCGAGCATCTGCATGTGCACAACGTGAAGACCAAGCGCTGGTAACCCGGCCAACCCTGAACAAACCGAACTGGAGAACACCATGGCCGTTGTCAACAGCAACACCAAATTCTGGGGCTATCGCCGCGAGAATGGACGCGTCGGCGTGCGCAACCACGTAATCATTCTGCCGCTCGACGATTTGTCGAATGCATCCTGCGAAGCGGTGGCGCATAACATCAAGGGCACCACCTACATCAATCACCCGTATGGCCGCCTGCAGTTTGGCGCGGACCTCGACCTGCACTTTCGTACGCTGATCGGCGCCGGCTGCAACCCCAATGTCGCGGCGGTGGTGGTGATCGGCATCGAAGAAGAATGGACCAACCGCATCGTCGAGGCGATCGCCAAGACCGGCAAGCCGGTCACCGGCTTCGGCATCGAACTGCACGGCGACCACGACACCATCCTGCGCGCCTCCAAGGTGGCCAAGCAGTATGTGCAATGGGCTTCCGAGCTGCGCCGCGTCGAATGCCCGATCAGCGATCTGTGGGTGTCCACCAAGTGCGGCGAATCCGACACCACCTCGGGCTGCGGTTCCAACCCGACGGTCGGCAGCGCCTTCGACAAGCTCGATCCGCTGGGCGTCACCTTGTGCTTCGGCGAGACCACGGAAATCACCGGCGGCGAGAACATTGTCGCGGACCGTTGCGCGACGCCGGAAGTGCGTGCAGCGTTCATGAAAATGTTCGACCGCTATCAGGAAGTGATCGAGCGCCACAAGACCAGCGACCTGTCCGACTCGCAGCCGACCAAGGGCAACATCGCCGGCGGCCTCACCACCATCGAGGAAAAAGCGCTGGGCAATATCCAGAAAATCGGCCACAAGTGCAAGGTGGTCGGCGTGCTCGACAAGGCGGAAATGCCCACCAAGCCGGGCCTGTGGTTCATGGATTCGTCCTCGGCCGCGGCGGAAATGGTCACGCTGTGCGCGGCGTCCGGCTACGTGGTGCACTTCTTCCCCACCGGCCAGGGCAACGTCATCGGCAACCCGATCATCCCCGTGATCAAGCTGTGCGCCAATCCGCGCACCGTGCGCACCATGTCCGAACACGTCGATTACGATTGCACGGGCCTGCTGCAGCGTGAAAAAAACCTCGATCAGACCGGCAACGAATTGCTGGAAGTCATGTTGCGTACCTGCAATGGACGTCTGACGTGTGCCGAAGCGCTGGGTCACAACGAGTTTGTGATGACGCGCTTGTATGAAAGCGCGTAGCCGCTGACTGACCGTGCACGACCCTTTACGCCTTCCCTCATCCCCTGCGCCTCTCCCACCGGGAGAGGGGCAGGGGTGAGGGAAAAAAGTACGTAGCACCTGTTCCAATGCCCAACCATCGCGGCGCAGACATCCTCGCACGTGCCCTGGCACGTGCCGGCGCGCGGCAGTTGTTCTCGCTCTCCGGCAATCAGATCATGCCGGTGTATGATGCCGCGCTCGACGCCGGCCTCACCATCACCCACGTGCGGCATGAAGGCGCCGCAGTGCACATGGCCGATGCGTGGGGGCGGCTCACCGGCGAGCCAGGCATTGCGCTGCTCACCGGCGGGCCGGGCCACGCCAACGGCATCGGCGCCCTCTATACCGCGCTGGCGTCCGAATCGCCGCTGGTGATGCTGTCCGGCCACGCGCCGCTCAATCAACTCGGGCGCGGCGCGTTTCAGGAAATGGCGCAGGCCGACATGGCGCGCCCGGTAACCAAGGCTTCATTCACCGCGCGCTCCGCCGAGACACTGGGGCATGACATTGCACGCGCCTTGCGCATCGCGCGCGAAGGACGGCCGGGCCCGGTGCATCTGAGCCTGCCGTTTGACGTGCTGGAAAATGCGGTGAACGAGCCGCATCAGTTCATGCCCGATGAAGACAGTTTTTACGCAATCGCGCAGACCCTGCCGCTGGCGACCGCCACCGCGCTGCTGGGCCACATCGAAAACGCCGGCAAACCGCTGATCATTACCGGCCCCATGCTGGCCAGCCATCGCGGGCAGAATCTGCGTGATCAGCTGTCGCGCGCGGTGGACGCGCCGGTGTTGTGCATGGAAAGCCCGCGCGGCATCAACGATCCCATGCTCGGCGTGATCGGCGACGTGATCGCCGAGGCCGATCTCATCGTGCTGCTGGGCAAGCAGCCGGATTTCACGCTGCGCTTCGGCGTGCCGCCCGCCGTGTCGAAACAGTGCCGCTTTATCGTGGTCGATCCCGACATCGGCGTGTTGCGCCAGACCATCGCCAACCTCGGTGCGCAACGCGTGATCATGGATGCGGTGGCGGATGTTGCGCCGGCGATCCAGATGCTCATTGAGGCTGCCGGAAAAATATCAATAAAAACAAATACTTGGATAAAGTCCGTGGCGGACGCCGCGGCGTATCGTCCGCCGCAGTGGCAAAAAGAGACGGCGCTGCAGCCCGACACCGTGCATGCACTGGAAATCGGCCGCGCGGTGCAAAAAATTCTGGATGACGCGGATGATCCGGTACTTGTCGCCGATGGCGGAGAATTCGGGCAATGGGCACAGGCCTGCATGCACGCGCCGACGCGTCTGATCAACGGTCCTGCGGGGTCGATTGGCAGCGCGATACCGTTTGCGATGGCGGCACGCGTGGCGCGTCCCAACGCCACGGTGATCGCGGCGCTGGGCGACGGCACCTTCGGCTTTCACATGGCCGAGTTCGACACTGCGGTGCGCCACCGCCTGCCGTTTGTCGCGGTGGTGGGCAATGATTCCTGCTGGAACGCGGAATACCAGATTCAGCTCAAGAGCTATGGCGGAGATCGCACGGTCGGCTGCGAACTGCAGCCCGGCGCGGCGTACGAAAAAGCGGTAATGGCGCTGGGTGGCCACGGCGAGCGCGTCACGCGCGCGGCCGATTTGCCGGCCGCGCTGGAACGCGCGGTCAAATCAAAACTGCCCGCGTGCGTGAACGTGATGATTGCGCGCATGCCGGCGCCGACGGTATCACGCGCGGCGGCGGACGGCGGAGCGCATTGACCGTGGCCGCCATGCTGAAGGTGAAAATCTGGCGTGGCGCTGAAGCCGGCCAGTTTCAGGAATACGAAGTGCCGCGTCTGGAAAGCCAGACCGTGCTCGATGTGGTGACTTATGTGCAAAGGCGCCTCGATCCCTCGCTCGCCTACCGCTTTGCCTGCCGCGTCGGCGTGTGCGGCTCGTGCGCGATGACCGTCAATGGCGTCTCGCGCTGGACCTGCCGTACCCATGTGTCAAAAGTGGCTGCGGACGACCATCTGGAAATCGCGCCGCTGCGCAATCTGCCGGTGATTCGTGATCTCGCCACGGACATGCGCGAGTTCTTTGACAAATGGGCCAAGGCGCGCGGGCAATTTACCGGCTCGCAAACACGCAAGGATGAATTTGCCGCGGTAAAGCCCGAATCGAAGGAACGCAAGCGCGTCGATGCCGCCATCGAATGCATCGGTTGCGGTGTGTGCTACAGCTCGTGCGAAGTGGTGACCTGGAAGCCGGACTACCTCGGTCCCGCCGCGTTGAGCCGTGCGTGGACATTGGTCAACGACGTGCGCGACGTGGCGCAGCAAGAGCGGTTGGCGGCCGTGGCGGGCGACGCCGGCTGCCATGCCTGTCATACGCATCTGAACTGCACCGAGCGCTGCCCGAAGGGCATTTCGCCAACGGCGGGCATCGCGGGCCTGAAACGCGCGGTGCTCAAGGCGACGTTGAAGGGCGAAATTTAGCGTGAGGGGCGAGGCCAACGTTCGCGCGCAAGTGTTGTTGTGGGGCGCGCAGCGCATCAGCGCCATGGTGCTCGCGCTGTGTGTCGTCGTGCGCCTCATCACCATCATCTATGCCGTGCGCAACGGCCTGTCGGCCGCGGAAATTCTCGGGCGTACGCGCGGCAGTTTCGCGTGGGGCGGTTTCTACGCATTGTTTGTCGCGGCAGTGGCGGTGCATGCGCCAATCGGCGTGCGCAATATTCTTGCCGAGATGGGCTGGCGAGGGCGCGGCGTGGATATTCTGATGCTGCTGTTGGGATTGACGCTGGCGATGTGGGGGTGGCGCGCGGTGTGGGCGGTGGTGGCGTAGATGAAATCCGCAAGTTGCACAGTGGTTGGCATATCCCATTCGTCATTCCGGCGAAAGCCGGAATCCAGATTGTTCCCCGCGCGTAGCGCAAATTTGCGGTGCTTCGCACCGCTGGTAATCGAACTGGATTCCGGCTTTCGCCGGAATGACGATGGCGGAGGTTTGTTTTCCGTTTACCGTGCGGGGGCGGCCCGGTAATGAAGAACGACTACCGCGCCCGCAACCACCCGGCCTACTGGGCGTTTCTCACACACCGCATTTCCGGCGTGTTGCTGACGCTGTTTCTACCGTTGCATTTCTGGGCGCTCGGCAACGCGCTGCACGGTGAAGCGAAACTCGAATCCTTCCTGCGCTGGTCCGATCAGCCGCTGGTGAAATTCGGCGAATGGGCGTTGGTACTGCTGTTGGCGGCGCACATGGCGGGCGGCGTGCGCCTGCTGATGCTGGAGTTTCTCGACTGGCGCGATTGGAGCAAAACACTGCTGGCGGGCGCTGCGGGTGTGAGCGTGGCGGTGGCCCTGTTGTTTCTTTTGAACCTGGCATAGAGGCGCCGCGCATGGCCAAAGCAAAACCCAATATCCTGCTGATCCTGGTGGACGATCTGCGTTTCGACGAGTTCGGCGCGGGCGGACACCCGTACATGAAGACACCGCACATCGATCGCATTGCGCACGAAGGCATGCTGTTCGAACGCGCGTTTCATACCACGCCGATCTGTTCGCCCAACCGCGCTTCAATCCTTACCGGCCAGTACGCGAGCCGCCACGGCATCATCGACAATGTGGCCCGCGATGCGGCCAGCCACCGCATTCCGAACTATCACCTCGAGTTGCAGAAGCTCGGCTACGAAACCGCGCACATCGGCAAGTGGCACATGGGCAACGATGGCAAGCCGCGTCCCGGCTACGACTACTGGGTGGCGTACGACGGCCACGGCAAACTCAACGACCCGCTGCTCAACGAGCAGGGCGAATATCACCAGCGTACCGGTTACGTCACCGACATCATGAACGACATGGCGGTGGATTTCGTCAAGCGCAAGCACGACAAGCCGTGGTCGCTGTGGTTCGCGCACAAGGCCGTGCATCCGGACGCGGAGCAGGCCGCCGACGGCACCATCCGCATGGACGGCTACAAATGCGCGCCGCGGCACGCCGATCTCTACAAGGGCTGCGTGTTTCCGCAGAAGCCGAACATGCAGCCGCCGGAGGAATTCCTCAAGCACAAACCGGCATGGACGGAGGCGGTGGAACTGCGCAAGCTGCCGCAGTCGCGCGCCATCATGGACCCGATTCATTCCTGTGAGCAGGAGGAAATTCGTCTGCGTGCGTGCATGATGGCGGCGGTCGACGAAGGTGTGGGCATGCTGTTCGAGGCGCTGGAACAGACCGGCCAGCTCGACAATACCGTCATTCTGTTCATGGGCGACAACGGGTTTTTCTTCGGTGAACACGGCATCGGTCCCGACCGCCGCTTCGGTTACGAAGAAGGCATTCGTTCACCGCTCACCATCCGCTACCCGCGCAAAATCAAGCCGGGAACCCGCCGCAGCGAACTGGTGATTCTGCAGGACCTCGCGCCGACCTTGATTCAGATCGCGGGCGGCAAACCGGGCATGCATATCCAGGGTCGTTCGCTGGTGCCGCTGTTCGCCGCCGGCAGCGCGCGCTGGCGCAAGTCGGTGCTGATCGAATACTGGGCCGAGAACGCCTATCCGTGGCTGGTGGGCATGACCTACAAGGCGGTGCGCACCGACCATCACAAGTACATCAAGTGGGTGAACCTTGCGCGCAACGGCGAGCTCGACGAACTGTACGATCTCGATCAGGATCCCTACGAGATCAACAACGTGGCCAATGATCCGGCGTATCACGACACCCGTGACAAGCTGCGCCGCGAGCTGCGCAAGCTTGCGGCGGATGCGCTCGGGCTGTAACGTGGCAGGGGTCGACAAGCATTCGAAGCGAGGAGAAAATATGTTTAAAAACAAATACTTGGGTAATTCTCTGGTCGCCGTATTCACCGCGCTGGCCGCGACAGCGGCCATTGCGCAGGGTTATCCAAGCAAACCGGTGCGCATCATCGTGCCGTTTGCGCCTGGCGGTGCAACCGACGTCACCACGCGCGTGGTGGCGCAGAAACTGACCGATACCTGGCATCAGAACATTGTGGTCGACAATCGCGCCGGCGCCGGTGGCAACATCGGCGCCGATCTGGCGGCCAAATCCCCGCCCGACGGCTACACGCTGTTCATGACCTCCGGGTCCATCGTCACCGCCAATCAGCATATGTATCGGCGGCTTTCGTATAACGCCGACAAGGATCTGATGGCGGTGACCAACGTCGCCAGCGGTCCGCAGGCGATCGTGGTCAATCCAAGCTTCGCGGCCAAAACCGTGAAGGATCTGATCACCATGGCCAAGGCGAAACCGAAAGCCATTACCTTCGGCTCCGCCGGCGTCGGTACGCAGACGCATCTGGCGGGTGAAAACTTCATCTTCGCGGCGGGTATCGATGTGGTGCACATTCCCTACAAGGGCGAGGCGCCGGCAATTGCCGATCTGCTGGGCGGACAAATCCAGTTCGTCACCCCCAACTTGTCGGCCGCGATCAACTTCGTCCGATCCGGCAAGTTGCGCGCGCTCGCCGTCACCAGCAAGACGCGTTCCAAGCAACTGCCCGATGTGCCCGCGGTGGCGGAAACCCTGCCGGGCTTTGAAAACCTCGGCTGGTTCGGCTTCATGGTCCCCGCCGGCACGCCCAGGGCCGTGATCGACAAAATCCAGAAGGACACCGCGGCGGCCCTGCGCGACCCGGCCATCGTCAAGCGCTTCAACGATCTGGGCATGGTGCCGGTGGGCAACGATTCGGTGACCTTCGCGCGCGATATCAAGGCCGAAAGCGCGGTATGGGCGAGGGTGATCCGGGAACGCAAGCTGCAGGTAAACTGATGGCCGAGCTGTCGCGCGGACGCGTCAACCCAAACAAGGCATTCGCATGAAAGTGGATCTGCAACAGATTGAAGAAGCGTCGAAGGAAATCTACATTCGCGCGCTCAAAATTCTGCCGCCCGACATCAAGGAAGGCTTCAAGCGCCTCGACGCCACCGAGACCAACCCCACCGGCAAGGCCATCCTCGGCACCATGATCAAGAACATCGCGGTCGCCGAAGCCAACACCAATCTGCTGTGTCAGGATACCGGCATCCCCATCTACAACGTGGTGATCGGTGCCGGCGTCGAGGTCGACGGCTACGCGCTGAAGCAGGCCATCGCCAAAGGCTGCGCGCGTGCCACCACCGAGCATCCGATCCGCTCGTCCGTCGTCCATCCGACCACGCGCCATAACGAGCACACCTCGTGCGGGCGCGGCGTGCCGGTGATCAACATCGATTTCTCTGACAAGCCCGGCGAGTTGTCGATTGAAATGATTCCCAAGGGTTCAGGATCGGAATTCAACTCCTGGCTCAAGATGGCCCTGCCGGCCGATGGCATCGACGCCATCAAAACTTTCGTCATCGATTGCGTGCTCGAAGCCGGCGGCAAGACGTGCCCGCCGACGATCGTGGGCGTGGGCGTTGGCGGCACCGCGGATTTGTGCGTGCACTTGTCGAAGGTCGCCGCGACCCGTGCGCTGGGCACGGCTTGTGCCGATCCCGAAGGCGCGAAGCTGGAACAGGAGTTGAGCGCGGTGGTCAACAAACTCGGCGTCGGTCCGCAGGGCCTGGGCGGCGATTCCACCTCCTTCGCGGTGCACATCGAAACCGCGGCCACGCACATCACGCTCAACCCGGTGGCGGTGAACATGCAGTGCCACTCGGCGCGGCGCTCGCGGGCGACGGTGACGAGCGCTGGTATAGCTTACGGATTTTGATAAAAACGTGATTTGCCACGGAGGACGCTGAGAACGCAGAGAAGCGGCCAACCACTACCGTCATTCTGGCGAAGGCC
>CADECM010000060.1:0-17544 GCA_902825845.1 uncultured beta proteobacterium | reverse complement strand
TCTGCGCTTATCTGCGTAAATCTGCGTCAAAAAAGGTTTATTAATGGCCCACTACGACTTCCAAATGCCCATCACCGAAGCGCAGGCACGCGCGCTCATGGTGAACGACACCGTGTCGCTGAACGGCACGCTCTACGGCATCCGCGATGCCACGCAGATACACATGTTCGATCACGGCCGCAAAACGCGGTTCGACATGAAGGGCCATGCGGTGATCCACACCGCGCCCAACGTCAAATGGGTGGGCGAAACCGGCGCCACACCGTCGGGCTATGAGTCGATCTGCATTGGCACCACCACCAGCGCGCGCATGGAACGCTTCACGCGGCCGCTGATGGAGCAGTGCGGCGTGCGTATCATCATCGGCAAGGGCGGCTTGTTCGCGGCGTCACAAAAGGCGTTCAGCGACATCGGCGGCGTGTACCTCGCGGTGGTAGGCGGCGCCGCGGCGCTGGAAACCACCTGGATCGAACAGATCGAAGAGGTCGATCTCGACGATTTGAATCCCGAATCCCTGTGGAAATTCCGGGTGAAAGACTTTGGGCCGCTGCTGGTCTCAATGGATTCGCATGGCGGCAATTTGTATACGGTCGTGAACAAGGCCGCGCGTGACAATCGTGCGGCGGTGCTGGCAGCGTTGGGCGTCAAGAGCGCTTGATGAAAACCATAAAAACCGACATTCTCATCCTCGGCTCCGGCGGCGCCGGACTGTTTGCCGCGTTGCATGCACATCAGCACAATCCCAATCTCTCCATCACCGTCGCGGTAAAAGGCCTGCTCGGCAAATGCGGCTGCACGCGCATGGTGCAGGGTGGTTACAACGTGGCGCTGGCGAAGGAGGATTCGGTCGAGCGGCACTTCATGGATACCATCGAAGGCGGCAAGTGGCTGCCCGATCAGGATCTGGCGTGGACGCTGGTGGAAACCGCGGTTGAACGCATCCACGAACTTGAAAACGAACTCGGCTGCTTCTTTGACCGAAACCCCGACGGTACCATTCATCAGAAGGCGTTCGCCGGCCAGACCTTCGACCGCACCGTGCACAAGGGCGATCTCACCGGCATCGAGATCATCAATCGCCTCGCCGAGCAGGTGTGGGCGCGCGGTATCAATCGCATGGAAGAGCATCGCGCGGTCGAGTTCATCCGCAACAAGGCGGGCGACGGCATTGCGGGCGTGCTGATGATCGATATGCGCACGGGCGAGTTTGTGTTCGTGCAGGCACAGGCCGTGCTGCTCGCCACCGGTGGCGGCCCGACCATGTACAAGTACCACACGCCGTCCGGCGACAAGACCTGCGACGGCATGGCGATGGCCCTGCGCACGGGGCTGGCGCTGCGCGACATGGAGATGGTGCAGTTTCATCCGACCGGGCTGATTGCCGGCATGGATACGCGCATCACGGGCACCATCATCGAGGAAGGTTTGCGCGGCGCAGGCGGCCAGTTGCTCAACGGCGACAAGGAACGCTTCATGCACAAGTACGATCCGCGCAACGAACGCGCTACGCGCGACATCGTCTCGCGCGGCATGTATCAGGAAATGCGCGAAGGCCGGGTTAACAAGGTGGGCGGCCTGTACATCACCATGGCGCATCTGGATCCGAAAATGGTGCGCAGGGAATTCAAGGGCATGGTCGAGCGCTGCGCCGACTGCGGCTTCGACCTGGTGTCGGGGCTGGTGGACGTGGTGCCGACCGCGCATTACATGATGGGCGGCGTCGAATTCAAGCCCGGTTGTTTCACCGCGCTGAACGGTCTCTTCTGCGCGGGCGAGGATTCCGGTGGCGTGCACGGCGCCAATCGCCTCGGCGGCAATGGCGTGGCCAACTCCACCGTGTTCGGCGGCATCGCCGGCGACGTGATGCCGGGCTGGGTGAAGGCGCATGGCCAGTTCAGCGAGCCTGATCGCGAGGCGCTGGCAGCGGCGGAGGCCGCCTGCCGCGCGCCGCTGTCCCGACCCGCCGGCTCTCTCAACGCGCTCGCCGACATCCGCGACAAACTCTACAACCTGATGTGGGACGACGTCGGCATCGTGCGTGACGCCGCCTCACTCGCGCGATCCGCCGGCGCGCTCGACGAACTGGAGGCGCAGCTCGATGCCACCGGCGTCGATGGCGGCAATCTTGCGTTCAACCTCACCTGGCACGACTGGATGAATCTGAAAAATCTGATTCTGGTGTCCAAGTCGATTCGCTACGCCGCGGTGGCACGCGAAGATTCACGCGGCGCCCATTACCGTTCGGATTTTCCCGACGTGCGCGATCTGGAGAATTCACGCTTCACCAGCGTCACCTGGCACAACGACGGGCGCGCAGGAAAGTTTGACTGCACCACCAAGCCGGTGGCGTTTACGCGGGTGAAGCCGGGGGAAACGCTGCTCAAGTAGGCCGATGTTGTTCGGGTCAATACGCGGTACTTTGCGCCCCCCTGGGCATAGTCGCTAGCCGTTGACCTTAAACATTTGAAGCTGCGCTGGTCGCTCAAGCGAGATGGTACAGTTGCGTTGAATGCCCTGAGCCCTGTTTATCCAACAACGCGCACGACGACGAATAAACCATGCCTCAACTCACCCTCGACCAACTCACTGACCTCACGACCCGCGCTCTGAAACGCGCCGGTGCAAGCAAGACAATGGCGCAGACCACCGCACAGGCACTGGTCGCGGCCGAAGCGGAAGGCCTCGGCGGCCACGGCCTGTCGCGCGTGGCGCTGTACTGCCAGCATCTGCGTGAGGGCCGCGCCAACGGCAAGGCCAAACCCGTGGTGATCAAACGCAGGGGGGCGACCGCGCTGATTGATGCCGGCGGCGGGCTGGCGTTTCCTGCGTGCGCGCTGGCGGTGAAGGAGGCGGTGACGCGCGCGCGAAAGTCGGGCGTTAGTTTTGTCGGCGTCACCAACAGTCATCACATGGGTGCGCTGGCGTATCACCTGGCGCCCATCGCGCAGGCGGGCATGGTGGGCATGGCGTTCACCATATCGCCGTCGGCGATCAACGCCTGGGGCGGCAAGCGCGCGTTTTACGGCACCAATCCGGTGGCGGCGATTTTTCCGCGCAAGGACACGCAACCCATCGTGATCGATCTCTCGCTCACCGAAGTCACGCGCGGCAAAATCATGGTGTATGCGAAGGAAGGCAAGCCGATACCCCTGGGCTGGGCGGTGGACAAGGATGGCAACCCCACCACCGATGCACAGGCCGCGCTGACCGGCAGCCTCAATGCCATCGGCGGCGCGAAAGGCGCGGCACTCGCGCTGATGGTGGAAGTGCTGTGCGTGGCGTTGACCGGCGCTGCGTTCAGTTTTGAAAATGATTCGTACTTCGAGCCCGGCAACAAACCGCGCATCGGCCACGCGCTGCTGGCCATTGATCCCGGCGCGCTGGCGGGCAGCGACGATTATTTTTCGCGGCTGGAAGTGATGATTGCCGCGATGCTGCGCGATGAGGGCGTGCGTCTGCCGGGCACGCGGCGGCACAAGCTGGTGGCCGCGGCACGCAGCGGCGGGCTGCAGATCGGCGACGCATCGCTGGCGGAACTGCTTGCCTTGTCTGGTAAAAATATGTTTAAAAACAAATAGTTACGTGGATTCGTGCAGAGAAAAGCAGCGCATGATTCACAGTGCGATTGCACAGCACCGCAGCAGCATCAGTGATCGCGCCAGATCGGTATCAATGAGGCCACCAGCAGCAGCGCCATCGCGATATTGAAACGCCGCGCACGCCGCGGCTCGCCCAGCCAGCGCCGCAGGCGCGATCCGAACAGCGCCCAGCACGACACGCAGGGCAGATTCACCGCAGCGAAGAAAATCGACATCGCGGTGTTGACCGTCCAGCCCGAGGCGGGCGGAACGTAAATGCTGAAGGCGCTGACGGCCATCACCCACGCCTTGGGGTTGACCCACTGAAACAACGCCGCGCCCATCACGCCCAGCGGGCCGCGATGGGCATTGCCTGCCCCGGCCTTTGTCAGCGCACCGGCGTTGGCGATGCGCCACGCCAAATAGATCAGATACACCGTTCCCGCCCATTTCATCACGCTGTAGATGACAGGATGCCGCGCGAACACTTCGCCCAGCCCGAAGCCCACCGCCAGCAGCATCAGCAAAAAGCCGCAGCTGATGCCCAGCATGTGCGGAATGGTCGCGCGGAAACCATGGTTCATGCCCGAGGCAAGCAGCATCAGGTTATTGGGCCCCGGCGTGATCGACGTGACAAACGCGAACAGGCCAAAAGCGGCGATGATGTCCGTCATGAATGTCGCGGCACAGGGGGCAAGGTGCGTTGCGTCAAATGCCGAATGATTCGCCGAAGCCGAGCAGGGTGGCAATCCCCAGGATCGCGAAAATTGCCGCGGCGATCCCATGCACCAGCCGCACCGGCATGCGGTGCGCCAGGCGCTCGCCGACAATGACGGCAGGAACATTGGCGATCAACATGCCCAGTGTGGTTCCCGCGACAATGGAATAGAAGGCCTGATATTGCGCCGCCAGGGCCACCGTCGCGATTTGTGTCTTGTCGCCCATTTCCGCCAGAAAGAACGCGACCAGCGTGGTGCCGAAGATGCCGAATTCCGCGAGCCGCGCGTCCTTCTCGTCGAAGGTGTCGGGCACCAGCGTCCATAGCGCCATGGCGATGAAGCCGCCGCCCAGTATCCAGCGCAAGGTGCGCGGCTCGATGACAGAGGTGATCCAGGTTCCCAGCGCGCCGGCCAGCGCATGATTGGCCAGCGTCGCGACCAGGATGCCCAGGATGATCGGCAATGGCTTGCGAAATTTTGCGGCCAGAATAAAGGCCAGCAGCTGGGTCTTGTCGCCGATTTCGGCAAGGCTGACGATACCGGTGGATACGAGCATGGCTTCCAATGTGATTCCCCCGGCCGGAACAGGACGACTGACCATATCGCTTCCCCGGCCATCCGAAGGCGACATGGTCAATGGTCTTGCCAAGTTATGGAAACCGCCTGCACCATGACCGCGAGGCCAAGTGTGTTGATGCAGGCACCTGCACCCTGTGCAGGCCGACTACTCCCCAATGACCGCGTTATTGTAGCAAGGAAGTCGGGAGCACCCGCCGTCAATTGCAGTACATCCGCCGGCATGCCTGGCCGCGGGCAACATGCGCAATTGACGGCTTGCCGGGCGCGGGATAGATTGCTGGCCGATGCAGCAAGGTGTCGCAACGCTGCCGCGCCGACCCACCGACCGCTTCAACCCAGGAGACATGCCATGGCCGAAACCCCCACGTTTGGACGCTATGCGGAAATTCCCTATGACAAAATGACGCCCGAACAGCAGGAAGGCTATCGCTCGCTGATCGAAAACCGGGGCCGCCTGCCGGGGCCGAACAAGATCTATGTGCACAACCCCAAGCTGGCGAAGGTGATGGGGCCGCTCGGCGCGCATTACCGCACCGGTTATTCGCTGAGCGAGCGCGAGCGCGAAATCGCTGTGTGCATCATCAACAGCAAGTTTCATTCGGTGTATCCGACCGGCGCGCACGAGCGGGCCGCCCGTGCCGCCGGCCTTTCCGGCGAGCAGGTGGATGCGCTGCTCTCGGGTATGTCAACGTCGTTCACTGACAAGCGCGAGCAGGTGATCTACGAAATGGCCACCTGCCTCGCCAATTCACGTTGGGTGTCGCAGGGCCTGTACGACCGCGCGGTGGAGGCGCTCGGCCATGTGGGCATCACCGACGTCATCACGCTGATGGGTTTTTACGCCAGTGTGTCGATGACCCTGGCGTTCTACGACGTGCCTTCCGGTGCCACGGGCATGGCACGTTAGGCGGCTGCTGCGTTTACGCGGGTGAGCGCGGCGCGGCCGGCTGCAGGCCGTTGTCGCGCATCACGCGCTGAGCGTGTTCGCCGCACAGGTGCCGGATCAGCGCCTGGGCGACATCGCGCTGCTGCGTGGCTGCGCCAATGCCCGCGGCAAACAGGCTGTTGAGTTGCACCGCGTCCGGCAGCGGCCCGACGAGGTCAACGCCCTTGACCGCGAGCAGTTCGCTGACCTGCTGAAAGCCCAGATCGGCCTCACCGCGCACGATCACTTCGCCGACCAGCCCGCTGGGATTGATGACGGCTTTGGCGCGCACGGCATCGGCGATGCCCAGTTGCTCGATCACCTTCGCGAAGTGAATGCCGCTTTGACCGGCTTTGGAGAAGGACACCGATTTCGCGTCCAGCAGCGCGCGCTTGAGTGCCTCAACCGTGCTGATGTCGGGCCGCGGCTCGCCCGCGCGCACGCAGGCGCCGACCCCGGCGGTGGCAAGATCCGTGCGGCTGCCCTGCATGATCCTGCCTTCGCGCGTGAGTTCGTCGATGGCACCGGCGGTGCCGCAGATCACATCCGCCGTGCCGCCGCCGCGCACCACTTCAAGCATGTGATTGGTGGCGGCAAAATCCACGGTGGCGGTCACGTCATGCGCGCGTTCAAACGCGGGCAGGCATTCGATCAGCACCGTGCGCAGCGCGTTGGTGCCGAAGATGCGAAAGGGACGGGGCATTGCCGAGTGGTATAACGTAACTTATTGTTTTTAAACGATTATTTCATGCGGCGCACAGCCTTCAGGCGCTGTGTGTTGTCGCCTGCCAGATGGGTCCAGATGATGCCGTCGCGCACCAGCTTTTGTGTCATCGCATCCATCATGCCACCGTGGGCACCATGCACTTCCATGTTGAGTTTGGTCACGCGTTGCAACACGTCGGACGCGTAGGCCATCGCCAGCACCGGGCTCAACGATCCGTGCACCCTGGTGTCCATGTCCCACGCGCAGCGCATCACGTAGGAGCGCAGCGTTTCGGTGAGCATGTTCATTTCATGAATGTTCAGCTGCACCAGCTGGTGATCCCACAGCGGCTTGCCGGCGCGTTTTTCCTTCTTGGCAAACGCCATCGCATATTCGGTGGCGGCATCGCAGATGCCCAGCGCGTTGGCGGCGAGTTCGAAGTCGCTGAACTCGGCGGCGACACCGCTGCGCACCTTTTGCCCCTTGTGCGGCTCGCCCACCACGTTGGCGTGCGGCAGACGCGCGTCTTCGCAGATCAGTTCCGCGTTCTGGTAAAAGCGCCAGCCCGCCTTGTTGAAAATCTTGCCGATGCGAAAGCCCGGCGTATCCAGCGGCACCATGAACACCGTGGTGCCTTCGCGCGCGATGGTGTTGAAATCACTGCGCGCGTTGATGAAAAACAGTTTGCCGACCGAGCCGTTGGCGATAAAGCATTTGTCGCCGTTGAGGATCCAGTCGCCGTCCTTGCTCTCGCGTTCGGCCTTCAGGCGAAAGCCCGCGCTTTTGTCTTCGAGCGGCGGAAAGCGGTTGTCGGAACCCGCGTTGGGCTCGGTGCTGGCCGAGCCGATGACATAGGTGTGATCGGCGAGAAACGGCGTGAGAAAGCGGTCCTTCTGGTCCTTGGTGCAGAACTCCGCGATCAGATGGCTCCACTTCCAGTTCTGGCTGAAGGCCTTGGACATCGCGCTGTCGGCCTTCGCCAGCTCCGACATCACAATCGCCTGCGAAATGAAATCGGCGCCGTGGCCGCCAAGTTCCTTGGGTACGGCAAAGGTGCGAAAGCCGAGCTTGGAGCCGGCCTTGATGATGTCCCAGTCCCACGGCTCAAAAGCGCCCTCGATCTGGTCGCGCTTGAGCGAGGCGGGCAGCAGCACTTCCCTGGCGAAATGGCGGGCCTCGTTCTGCCAGCGGCGTTGTTCTTCGTTCAGCGAAAAATCCATGGTGTTATCCCCTGAAAATCGTCCCGCAGTCTAACAAATATCCCGCTACCGGGCGCCATCAGTCCGAAAGCTGGACCGGCTTGCGGGAGGCCGCCGACTGACTTGCCGCCTCCAGCACGGCCACCCCGTGCACAACGTCCTCGGCGGAGATGGGATAGGGCACGCCCTCGCGTATGCAACGCGCAAACTCAGTGAGCGACTGGCCGACGTAATTGAAGCCGGATACTTCAATCACCTCGGGCTCGGGTGTTTGCGCGAGGTGACTGGCATTGCTGTCGACGATGGGGATGAAGCGAAACACCTCCATGCGCGGCTTCAACACCTCGGCGAAACCTTGGGTGCCGTAGACCGCGGTGCGGTGATAACGCGCCGCGGCCACCGAGCAATAGATTGTGCCGGTGACGCCGCTGTCGAAATGCAGCATCAGGTTGGTGGTGTCGTCGCCATGCGGTCCGCCGCGATTCGACGTGACGCAATACACCTCGCGCACGCGGCCCGCCATGTGCACCATGGCGTCGACCAGATGCACACCGATCGATGCCATCGCGCCAGCGGGCTCTTCCTGCGGCAGCGCGCGCCAGGAGGTGGCAGGCCGGTGAAAGCCCGAGGCCGCGGTGAGATCACAAATGATGGAGCCGATGGTGCCCAGCCGACCCGAGCGCACGCGCTCCGTGAGTTCGATCATGTTGGGATGAAAGCGGCGATTGTGGCCCACCGCGAGCGTGACACGCGCGCGCCGGACCATGTCCACCGCCGCGCGCGCGCTGGCGAGCGACAGGGTGAACGGCTTCTCGACATACACATGCTTGCCGGTCACCGCCGCCTGCTTGATCTGCGTCTCATGCTGGGAATTGGGCGTGGCGAGCACTACCGCGTCAATGTTGCGGTCGGACAGGATGTCCTCGTAGCGCGCGGTGAGTTGCAGGCCGTGGTCGCGGCAATAGTCTGCTGCCTTGTCGGGCGTGCGGGTGCAGGCGCGGGTGAAGCGTATTGCGTCGCTCTTGTCGTGCACGGAGTCGACCAGCGTCTTGCCCCAGGCGCCGAGTCCCACGATGGCGGCGCGGATCATCGTTGAAGTCGCATGCGTTGCAAATCGGCGGCTTGCGGTGCAAACTCAAACGGATAACAAGAGGGAGGAGAGATATGATTCATGTGCGTGGTTTTTGTGTTGCGGCAATGATGAGCCTGCCGCTTTGCGTGCAGGCGCAACCCGCTTCGACAGGCCCAGGACCGGCCTACCCGCTGAAACCGCTGCGCCTGATTGCGCCCTTTCCTTCAGGCGCATCGCAGATTTTAGCGCATACGCTGTCGGAAAAACTCGCTGAATCGCTGGGTCAGCCGGTGGTGGTCGATTATCGGCCCGGTGGCGGCGGCAACATCGGCGCGGAAATCGCCGCGCGCACTGCACCCGATGGCTACACGCTGGTCATTCTGAGTTCGTCGCACACCACCAACCCCGCCATGTTCAAGCGGCTCAAGTACGACACGCTGCGCGATTTCGCGCCCTTGTCGCTGGCCGCAACGGTGCCAAATCTGATCGTCGTGCACCCGTCGCTGCCGGTGAAAACGCTCAAGGAACTTGCCGCGCTGGGGCGCGCCAGTCCCGGCAAGCTCACCTTCGGTTCGGGCGGCGTGGGCTCGTCGAACCACCTTGCAAGCGAGCTGTTCGCCACGCTCAACAAAGTCAAGATGGTGCACGTGCCGTACAAAGGCGCAAGCATCGCGCTCACCAACATCCTTGCCGGCGAATCCGACATGGTGGTGGTCACCGTGCCGGCGACCCTCCCGTTCATTCAGGGCGGGCGGCTGCGAGGGCTGGCGGTGCTCGACACCAAACGCGTGACGCAGTTGCCGCAACTACCGACCAGTGCGGAGGCAGGCATGCCCGAACTGCTGCTCATTACCTGGTACGGCGTGGCCACGCCCGCCGGCGTGCCGCCGGCCATCATCGAACGGCTGAACAAGGACATTGCGGCGGTGATGCAGTTAAACGACGTGAAGCAGCGGCTCGCGAAAGTGGGCATCGAGGCCGCGCACGGCACGCCGGCGGCGTTCGGCAACTTCCTCAAGAACGAGGTCGCGCGCTGGACCAAGGTGATTCGCGACGCCGGAATCAAGGTGGAATAGCGGCGGGCGTGACGTAATCGTGGCGCGGCGCCGTCAGCGCCGGAAGATCCACAGGATCACAGTCAGCACGATGGAGAGGATGATGCTGGTGGTGATCGGGAAATGGAAGTTGAAGCCTTCCTTTTCCACGTGAATGTCACCCGGCAGGCGGCCCAGGCCGAGCTTGGCAAGCAGTGGCCACGCGACGCCCAAAACGATGCACATGATACCGATGGTGATCAGCCATTTGGCCATGGCGAGGCCTCGCTTATTCGGGGTCCCACGCCGGGCCATGCGGCGGGTTGACGATGCGCATGCCGCGTGCGAGCCCCGAGATTGCAGTCATCTCGTCGGCTGTGAGTTTGACGTCGAGCACCTTCAGATTCTCGCGCAGTTGCTCCACCGTTTGCACGCCGGGGATGGCGACCACACGATCCTGCTGCACCAGCCAGCGCAGCACCACTTGCGCCACGGTTAACTGCCGCTGGCTGGCGATCTCACGCAACACCGGATCGTCCAGCACCTTGCCGCGGGCGAGCGGCGAATGGGAAATCAGCACCAGTCCGCGTTCACGCATCAGTTCCAGCAGCGGGCGCTGGCTCAGGTAGGGGTGATACTCCACCTGATTGGCCACGATTTCAGGGTCGATCGTCAGCGCCTGCCGCAACAGCGCCATCGGGAAATTGGAAATGCCGATGGTGCGCGCCTTGCCCTGCTTGCGCAGCCTGGCAAATTCGCCCAGCGCCCATTCCAGCGACACCGCCGGATTGGGCCAGTGGATCAGCAGCAGATCCACGTAGTCGGTCTGCAGCAGACGCAGGCTCTTGTCCAGCTCGAAGGCAAGGTCCGGCTGCGGCGGTGTGCGCGGGTGCAGCAGCTTGGTGGTCACCCACACATCGCCGCGAGGCACCGGGGATTTCGCCATGGCTTGCCCCACGGCCTCCTCGTTGCCATAGAAGCGCGAGGTGTCGATATAGCGGTAGCCCTCGGCCAGCGCCGCCCCGACCAGCGCGCAGCCCGCATCGCCGACGCTGCCCAGCGTGCCGAAGCCGATGCCGGGCATGGTGTATTTTCCGACGGGTTCTTTTTCCATGACGGTTCCTTACTGTGCGGGCTTTTTGATGGCGCCAACCTCTTTGAAAAACGCCCTGTATTCTTCCACGCGCTGCTGCAGCAGCTTCAGGTAGTCCGCGCTGCCAAGGTAGCGATCCTCGTAGTAGTGCTTGCGCGCATGATCCTTCCACGCCTGCGTCTTGAACGCGCGTTCGAGCACGCCTTCCATCATGACCGCGATGTCCTTGGGCACCCCGGCCGGGAACGCGAATCCGCGCAGTGTGCCCGCATCAATGTTGTAGCCGGCTTCTGTCGCGGTGGGCAGGTCCGGGAGTTGCGGCATGCGTTTTAGCGACGTCAAGGCCAGTGCGCGCAGTTTTTTCGCCTCCACCAGCGCCAGGCCTTCACTCAGGTTCTCGGTGGTGAAATGCGTGTGGCCGCCCGCGACCGACAGCACCGCTTCGCCGCCGCCCTTGAAGGTGACGAACTTGAACTTGGCGCCCGGCACCAGCTTTTCGAGCATGTGAATGACCTGACGGCCCGAGCCGAGCGGGTTGGTGATCGCGCAGACGATGGTATCGGGCTGCTTGCGCGCTGCTTCCGCCAGATCCCGCAGCGTCTTGTAGGGCAGATCCGCGTTCACCATGATCGCCTGGGGATCCACGGCGAGCAGCGCAAGCGGCGTGTAGTTTTCAAGCCCGATGTTGACATCGGCCCGCGCTGCCATGATGGCGACGGTGCCGGTGGCCGCGAGCATCACATAGGGATCGCCGCGCTTGCTCTGGAAATAGTTGATGGCAACGAGACTGCCGCCGCCCGTGCGGTTCTGCACCACGAAGGGTTGCGGCAGCAGCTTGTTCTGGCGGACGATTTCGGCCAGCGCTCGTGCGTATATATCGGTGCCGCTGCCTGCCGAGGTTGGCGACACCAGTTCAATCGAGCGCGTGGGGTAGGACTGACCGCTTGCCTGTGTACATACGCCAGCAGCGAGTACGATGCCTGAGAGAACTGCGGGCATGTGAAAGTGCTTTGCCATGCTGAGATCCTCCGTTCCGGTTGCGCGTGGTTATGGCGTGCCGTTATTTCGTCTGTCCCGCTGGCGGCGGTCGCCCGCTTCAAGCCGGCAAATTTAACCGGCATCCGGCGCAGTATCCCTGCAACCGGCGGATGTGGTCAACCGCGAATCGCGGCCGCCTGCATCGCCTGCCACAACCGTGACGGTGTGAGCGGCATTTCCAGGTGCGTGACGCCCAGCGGACGCAAGGCATCCATGACCGCGGCAACCAGCACCGGGACCGATGCGGTGCAGCCCGATTCACCCACGCCCTTGACACCCAGCGGGCTGATTTTGCTTGGCGTTGCGTACTCTTCGGCGCGGATGTCGCGGATGAGGCCGGCGCGCGGCATGACATAGTCGAGAAAGCTCGCGGTGAGCGGCTGACCGGACTGCCGGTCATAAAACATGTGCTCGCCAAACACCTGTCCCGCGCCCTGCACCACGCCGCCGTGCAACTGGCCCTCGACGATGCCGTGGTGGATGATCACGCCGCAATCGTCGACTGCGCAATAGGAGACGACTTCGGGCCTGCCGGTTTCGGGATCGACCTCGACTTCGGCGATGTGGCAGCCGTTGGGAAACGTCGCGCCAAAGGCGCCGCCGCCCTTCACCGCCAGCGGTTTGGCCTTGCCCAGATCGGCGAGCGTGATGCGGCGTTTTGATTCGGCGGAACTGAACACGCCCTGTGCATAGTCGACCTGCGAGGGCTCGAGATTCAATTCGAGCGCGGCGAGGGCCTTGCCTTCCTCGATTAACTTCTGCGCGGCGAGATGACAGGCGCTGCCGGCGCCGACCGTGCTGCGCGAACCCGTGGTGGCGCTGCCGCGCAGTTGCGTGCCCGGTGCGCATTCGACGAGTTTTACGTTCGCGGGTGGCACCCCCAGCGCGTTGGCGACGATGATGGGGTAGGTGGTTTCATGACTCTGCCCCTGCGATTTGGCCACGACGTAAACCGTGATCGTGCCTGATGCATCGAGCACGATTTCCGCTTCGTCGATGGGTGAATTGCCGGGACCCGTGTTTTCAATGACGGTGGCGATGCCGATGCCGCGCAGCCGGCCCGCCGCCGCTGCCTTGCTGCGGCGTCCGGCAAAGCCCACCCAGTCGGCGAGTTTTAGCGCCTTGTCGAACACGCCGCGCAGGTCGGCGATTTCGTACGTCGATCCGGTGGGTGTCTTGTACGGAAAGGCCGCCAGCGGAATGAAATTGCGGCGGCGCAGGTCGGCCGCATCCATGTTGAGTTCGATCGCCGCGGCGTTGACCAGCCGCTCGACGATGTAGGCGATGTCGGGCCGTCCGGCGCCGCGATAGGAGCCGATCGGCGTGGTGTTGGTCAGCGCCACGCGAAACGTTTCGTAGAGCGCGGGAATGCGGTAGACGCCGGTCATGCACGCCACGGTGTTGCGAATGTGGCCGGGCGCCACCGGCGACAGATAGGCGCCCATGTCATTGATCCAGTCGAGGCGCATGGCGAGGAACCTGCCGTCGCCATCCAGCGCCAGCTTGCCGTCGATGATGTTGGAGCGGCCGTGCGTGTCGGCCAGGAAGCCTTCCTCGCGCGTGGACACCCACTTTACCGGACGCGCGGTGGCCCTGGCCGCCAGCATCAGCGCGCAGTATTCGGGATAGGCCGGCGTGCGCTGGCCGAAGCCGCCACCCACATCACGCGCTTCGATAACGAGCTTGTCTTCGGGCACGCCGGTGTAGTCCGACAGTTGCTTGCGCAGCGCGGTAATGCCCTGGGTGCAGACGTTGAAGCGATAACTGTCCTGCGCCGCGTCGTGAACGACCAGACAGGCGCGCGGTTCCATCGGGCTGGGCGCCACGCGCGTGCTTTCGACCTTGAGGTGGACGATGTGCGCGGCGCCGGCAAACGCTGCCGCCACTGGCGCTTCCTCGCCGGCCTCCACCTCGAACGCGCAGTTGCCCGGCACATCGTCATGCAACTGCGGCGCGCCCGCGGCGAGCGCGTCTTCCGCCAGGGGCACCGCAGGCAAGTCGCGGTAGTCGATGCGCACGCGCTCCGCGGCGTCACGCGCGGCGGCGGCGGTGTCGGCGACCACCAATGCCACGGCCTCGCCGACGAAGCGAACGCGCCGTGCAGCCAGCGCCGGCCGTGCCGGGGCGCGCGCCTTCATGCCGTTGCGGCCGGGGTAGGTGAAGGCGTGCGGCGCATGGAGGTGGCCGGCTTGCACCGCGTCTTCTCCGGTGAGCACCAGCCGCACGCCGGGGTAGGCGCGCACCTGCGCGGCATCGAGCGCGACGATTTCCGCGTGCGCGCGGTCGCTGCGCACAAAGCAGGCGTGGAGCTGGCCGGCGGCCTGCCAGTCGGCGGCGAAGGTGCCGGCGCCCGTGATCAGGCGCACGTCTTCGACCCGGCGGTTGTCGGCGGCGTGCGATGCGTGTTGGTCCATGTGAGAATGTTCCCTGGATTGTCGCCGGCGGCGCTATTGCCCGGCCATCTGCTTCAGCAACTCGAAATTCGCTTTGTCCATCGCGATGTCGCCGCGATTGATGCGGCGGTCGATTTCGGTGACGGCGGCGTTGGCGCGCACGTCGATGCCGAGTTCCCTGCCCTTTTGCGCGACGATGCCGCTGATGTAGGCAATTTCGCTGATGCGGCCCTTGATGTGGTCGTGAATCGGCGCGGTGCGGCCGCGGCTCACGTGGGTGAGCAGCGTTTTCATGGCGGTGATGATGTTTTCCTCGATGCTGCCGGCGAATTCGTCGGCGCGCAGGCCGAAGATCGGTTCCATGCGCAGGCCCATGGCCTCGCCCACGGCGGCGGATTCCTTGCCCAGCTGCACGGAAAGCTCGAACATGCCGGGCAGGTGCGCGGCGTCGGTGTTGCCCAGCCCCAGCAGGCCAAAGGGGCCCATGGTCATGCTGTTGGCAACGAGCTTGGTCCACTTGGCGCTCTGGATGGTGCCGGTGACGTCGCAGGTGCCGACGTGGCTCAGCAGCGACTGGATTTCCTTCAGCCGCGGCGTGAGCAGGCCGTCGTGTTCGCCCACCGAGAACCATGTCGACTTGTGCGTGGTGTTGCGCTTGACGAAGCCGGGGTCGAAGATTTCAGCCGACAGCTCCACCACGCAGCCGATCAGCCGCGGCTTGCCGATGATGGACGCCAGCGATTCCTCGTTGAAGCCGTTCTGCGTGGCGACGAACACGCCGTCCGCCTTCAAGTAAGGCTTGATGAACTCCGCCAGCCAGCGGTGATCGTTGGACTTGACCGCGAGGAACACGATGTCGAACTCGAGCTTCGCCGAGGACAGTTCGCATAGATGCAGGGCGTTGATTTTGGTTTGCACGACTGTGTCGGGCATGGTGATCTTCAAGCCGTCCGTGCGGATTTTTTCGACCTGCGCGGGCCACTGGTCGATGACGGTGACGTCGTGGCCGGCCTTGGTGAGATCGGCGCTGATGCTGCTGCCGATGGCGCCGCAGCCGAGTACTGCAATTTTTTTGTTCATGAGGTTTGCCCGATAGTGTGCAGGGGGTGACCGTTTCACCTGCCGCTTGTGTTGATGCGGCATTGTATTTAATCTGCGTTCATCTGTGTGAATCTGTGGCAAAAGGGTTTTTGAACTTTACTCGGGAGAACGCCATGGCTGTATCGCTACCCAACGGCATCAAGGAACTGTTCAAACAGGACAAAGTCGCGCTCGGCATGAACGTGCGCCTCGCGCGCTCGGGCGAAATCGCCGGCATCGCCAAGACCACGGGCCATGATTTCATTTTTGTCGACGGCCAGCATGCGCTGTACAACGTCGAGACCATCGGCACGATGGCGATGGCGGCCAACGGCATCGGCATCACACCGCTGGCGCGCGTCAGCAGTTGCGATGATCCGACAGTGCAGGTGCTGCTCGACAACGGCGTGATGGGCATCGTGTTCCCGGATATCAGCACACCGGATCAGGCGCGGCGCGCGGTGGCGCGCTCCAAGTTTCCGCCGGTGGGCAACCGCTCGGTGGCGGGCGCGTATTCGGTCATGCAATACCGGCCGATACCCATGCCCGAGATCGTGCCCGCCTTGCAGGACAACACGCTGGTGGTGTGCATGATCGAAACGCCGGAGGGCCTCGCCAACGTCGACGCCATTGCTGCAGTGGAGGGTGTGGATGTGGTGCACATCGGACTCAACGATCTGCTGACCTCGATGGGCAAGACCGGCACCTTCGGCAGCGCCGATCAGGTGGCGGCCATCGACAAAGTCATCGCGGCCTGCAAAAAGCACGGCAAGGTGCCCGGCGTCGGTGGTGATCGCAATCTTGCGCGCCAGGTGGACATGATTCGCAAGGGTATGCGCTTCATCACCACCAACAGCGAGATTGCGTTCATGCTGGCGGAAGGCTCGCGCGTGGTGGGTGAATTGCGCAAGGCGCTGGCAGGGTAGCGAAGTAAATTGTCCTAACTTATTGTCTTTAAACAATATTTTTTACGCGAATTGCCGCAACGCAGCGCGGCAAGCTGAAGGAGACTGCCATGGCGTTTCGACCGCTGTCGTATGCGCTGGGCGCGGAAGTGCTCGGCATCGATCTGTCCAAAGACATCAGCGCCGCCACGTTCGACGAGGTGCATCAGGCCTTCCTGCGCTACGGCATTCTGCTGTTTCGCGATCAGCACCTCACGCGCGAGCAGCACATCGCATTCAGCCGTCGCTTCGGCGAACTCGACTGCAACGAACGCTCGCCCGACACCGATCCGCAGTACCCGGAACTGATCATTATCACCACGCGTCCCAGGGCGGACGGCACGCCGTCGGAGTCACGCTACACCGGGCGGCTGTGGCATTCCGATCTGTGCCACACCCTGACGCCGGCGATGGGCTCGCTGCTGCGGTGCATCGAGCGGCCGGATGTCGGCGGCGACACCCTGTTCTCGAACATGTACCTGGCGTATGACACGCTGTCCGACGGCATGAAAAAGCTGCTGGAAGGCCTGCACGGCATCCACGCGCGCGGCCGCCAGTACGACACCATGAGCACCGAGCGCGTGGCCTTTCTCAAAGGCCTGCGGCCGGTGGCGCAGCCGGCCGTGCGCGTGCATCCGGAAACCGGCCGCAAGACGCTCTACATCGGCGAAAAGGTGAAGCAGTTCGTCGGCTTCACGCCGGAGGAAAGCCGGCCGCTGCTCGACTTCCTCAACCGCCACGCCACGCGCCCGGAATTCGTCTACCGCCATCAGTGGCGCAAGCACGACATCGTGATGTGGGACAACCGCTGCACCCAGCACCAGGCGCTGGGCGATTTCGACATGACGCAGATTCGCCACATGGAACGCACCACCATCAAGGGCACGCCCAGCGGCTATCTGATCGAGGCGGCGTGATGGTGGGCCGTAGCGCTTGACGATGAACGGCCAGTAGCGGCATTCTGGCCTTGCCAGAAGGCATTAGTTCAAAATTGCTGTGTGACCATGTGACCGTCCGTGAGTCCAATTTACCTTATCGGCGAAGGCTGACGTTACCAGTGCCTCAAATGAATGAGTGCTTTCGGTCAGATTGCAGCCGGCGAAGGATTTTTGTCCCTTGAAGAGGGTTGAATCCGAGATCTGCATCTTTCGGAATACCGCCTAGACCAGTAGTCGACGGGGGAG
>CADECM010000059.1 GCA_902825845.1 uncultured beta proteobacterium | reverse complement strand
CCGACCACGCAGGCATGCTGTCGCCGATCCTGCACACGATTCCGCTGCAACTGCTTGCCTACCACGCCGCGCTGGAACGCGGCAACGACGTCGACAAGCCGCGCAACCTGGCGAAATCGGTTACGGTGGAATAGGCGGGCCGGCAGCAGGCTGGGCCGAACAAAAGCGAGACGACAGCGGCCGAACTAAAGGGGGAAACCGATGACCGAGCTTGAGCACTGCTACAACATTTTTGATCTGCGCGAGGTGGCGCAGCGGCGCCTGCCCAAGGGCATCTTCGAGTACGTCGACAAGGGCACCGAGGACGGCATTTCGCTAGAGGAGAACCGCGCGGCGTTCCAGCGCCTCAAACTGCATACGCGCTTTCTCAACGACTGGTCGAAGCGCGACCTGGGTACGGAAATCTTCGGCCAGCGCATTAATCTGCCCTTCGGCATCGCGCCCACCGGCAGCGCGGGACTGATGTGGTATCAAGGCGAGGTGGAACTGGCCAGGGCGGCGGCGGCGGCGGGCATACCGGTGACACTCGCCATGGGCGCGCTGACGTCGCTGGAGGAAGTTACCAAGGCCGTGCCTGATGCGCGCAAGTGGTTCCAGCTATACCCGTGGGAGGATGAGGCAGGCAACTACGAAATGGTCACCCGCGCTCGCGACCTCGGCTGGGAAGCGCTGGTCGTCACCATCGACCACGCGCCGGGCCGTGGCCGCGAGCACAACGAACGCAACGGCTTTTCCTTCCCCTTCAAGCCCAATATGACGGCGGCGGTGGACATGGCGACGCATCCCGGCTGGCTGTGGCGCGTGATGCGCAAGTACCTGATGAACGAAGGCATGCCCACCAACGCCAATTATCCCGATCGCTATCGCTTTTCGGTGATCGACGGCAAAACGCGCGTCAGCCCCAAGCGATTCCAGGCGATGACGTGGGAACACATCCGCAAATTCCGCGAGTTCTGGCCGCGCAAGCTCATCGTCAAAAGCATCCTGAGCGCCGATCAGGCGCGCGCCGCCGTCGATGCGGGCGCCGATGGCATCGTGGTGTCCAATCACGGCGGACGCGCCTTCGACAGTGCCATCGCCACCATCGACGTGCTGCCGGAAGTGGTGGAAGCCGTGGGCGACCGCTGCACCGTCATCCTCGACAGCGGCATCCGCCGCGGCAGCGACATCGTCAAGGCGTTGGCGCTGGGCGCCAAAATGGTGCTGGTCGGCCGGGCGACGCTGTACGGCACAGCCTGCGGCGGGCAGGCGGGCGCCGCGCGGGCCATCAAGATCCTTTCAGACGAAATGGAGCGCAGTTTCGGCTACATCGGCGCGCGCAGCGTTGCCGAAATCGGGCCGCATATCTTCGCGCGCAATAATCCTGCCCAGTAGCGCCTTGCGCGCGCGGCGTTGGATGTCACTCGTGGACCGGCGGTGAAAACCGCCCCGCCCGGGTGCGGTGAAATAATCTCCAGCCCGTGACAGCGAAAGCTTAAGCGGCAGCCCGCGTGCCCTGACCCTTAAACGAGAACGCCCCGACGTTGGCGGCGTTGAGCATGTTCAGGCGTTTCAATCCCTCGCGAAACAGGTGCGTGGCCTGCTCGACGATGCCGTAGTCGGTGCTGCCGGGGGTGTGTGCGGGCTCGGCGTCCTGCAGATCGAGCAAACAGGCGAGTCGCGCCGCAGTGTCCACCAGTCCTCGCACCGGCCGTGAGGTCACCCCTGCCGGCAGATGCCGGGTGGTGTCGCAACTGACCAGCGTTTCAACGTACTTTGTCATCAGGGAACACACTTCGCGTGCGGTAGTGGCGCGGCGCAAAGCATCGATGATCAGCATGATTGAACAACTCCTCCAAATGAACTGTGCGCCATATTGCCCGTGCCAGCCCTGATACCCCAAGGCAATAGTTCACGCCCATCAAACCAATTCATCGGCGACCGCTGTCGCCATCCCCGCCTGCGTCGTATTGCCGCGGCTTTGTAATTTATAACTATCTGTTTTTATTGTTATTTTTGACTCCTCCCAATTGCGCACAAAGGCACTCCTGGATTGTGCGTGCTGCGTGCAGTACCGCCGCATTGTGAATATCGATCGCCATACGGCGTGTCGATTTGTGGCAGACGCCGGCGCGCGCGCCGCGGCCGTTGTGCGCGAACCGAATTGGTTAGAATAGCCTGCGCAAAATAACAGCCACAGTGCCTTTCAAGGAGAGCGACATGCCCACCATTCAAAACAACGGCGCCACCATCTATTACGAGGAGTACGGCAGCGGTTTCCCGATACTGACGTTCGCCCCCGCGGGGCTGCTGTCCAAGATTTCCGTGTGGGACGGCGCGATGGCGCCGCTCAAACCGGTGGCCGAATGGGCGGCCAACTACCGCGTCATCATCATGGACCAGCGCAACGCGGGCGGCCGCTCGCACGCGCCGGTGACCGCGCAGGACGGCTGGCACAGCTATGCGTCGGATCATCTCGCGCTGCTGGATCATTTGAAAATCAATTCCTGCCATCTGTTCGGGCAGTGCATCGGCGGCTCGTTCATTTTCAGCCTGCTGAAGATGCAGCCGCAACGCGTTGCCAGCGCGATCATTGCGCAACCCATCGGCCGCATCGGGCCGCTGAAGCCGGAGCGTCCCGCGCGCTTTATCGAATGGGCCAAGAATCTCACCCCGCCGCCGAGCGACGCGGTGCAGGAAGCGTTTTATCAGAATCTGTATGGGGCGGGTTTTGTCTACAGCGCCGATCGCGCGTTTGTCGGCAGCGTCAAAACGCCCTGCCTGTTGCTTGCGGGTAATGATGACGCGCATCCGCGGCCGATCTCCGACGAATGTTCCAAATTGCTGCCGCACGCGGAGTATTTGCTGGAATGGAAAGCGGGCGAACCACTGGCCGTGGCGCAGGCCAAGTGCAAATCGTTTCTGGCGCAGAACACGCCGCGATAAACAGTGACTGCCGGTCTTGCCGGGGAGGATGAGTGCATGAGTGGGGTTTACGAAGGCATCACGGTGGTCGAACTTGCCGACCGTCGCAATCAGTGGGCGGGCAAGCTGCTGTCGGATGGCGGCGCGCGGGTGATCCAGATCGAGCCCTTGAAGGGCAGTCCCGGCCGCTGGTGCGGGCCGTTCGTGCAGGACAAGGCTGATCCGGATAATTGTCTCGATTACTGGTTCAACAACACCGGCAAACAAAGCGTCACGCTCGACATCGAGCGCAAGCCGGCGCAGGATTTGCTGCGCAAGTTGCTGGCCAAAGCCGATGTGTTTATCGAAAGCACCGCCCCGGGCACGCTGGCGGCAATGGGACTCGACTATGCGGCGGTCGCCGCCAACCGTGGACTGATCTACGCCTCGCTCACCGACTTTGGTCAGGACGGGCCGTGGCGCGATCTGCATATGAACGATACCGCGCATCTGGCGCTGGGCGGCACCATGGCCAGCAGCGGCTACGCCGATCCAACGGTGACACCCATCGCCGGCAAAGGCAATCAGGCCTGGCACATGGGCTGCGCGTTCACGCTGCACGCAATCACCGTGGCGCTGTTCGACCGCATGACCTCGGGCGAAGGGCAATACATCGATGTGGGCATACATGATGTGTGCGCCATCGGTACCGAAGCCGCGGTGCCGCACTGGATGTATTTCGGTGAGACTTTGTATCGGCATACCGGCATGCACGCCAATGCCAAACGCGTGCCGCCGCTGGAGTTGCCCACCGCCGACGGCAAATATGTGATGGCGGTGAATCAGGGACTCAGCGACAAGACCTGGAACGCGCTGCTCGACTGGATGGACGAGCGTGGTGTTCCCACCAGCGAACTGCGCGACCCCAAATATCAGGCGGAGCCGGTGCGTACGGCTGAATACCGACAGGGCACCTTGATTCGTGACGCGGTGCGCAAGCTGATTGCCGCGAGCAACGCCGAGGAGTGCTTTTTGCGCGCGCAAAACATGGGCATCTCGTGGGCCATGATCCGCGCCGCGGAAGAAAACTACGGCCTCAAACACTACGAGCAGCGCGACTACTGGCGCAACGTGGAACATCCGCAGATCGGGCGCTCGATACCCTATCCGCGCGGGCCGTTTACCTGCGATGCGCTGGGTATTGAACCGCGCGGCCGCGCGCCGAATCTGGGCGAGCACACGCGGCAGGTGCTGACCCAGGATCTGGGACTGAACGAACAGCAGATCGCGGCACTGGCCGCGGCGGGAGCAGTCAAATGAGCAACGCTGCACATAAACAAAAAGGCGTGCTGAGCGGCATCCGCGTCCTCGACTTCACCTGGAAAACCGTGGGGCCGTGGGCGCCGCGGTTGCTCACGCATTACGGCGCCGAAGTAATCCACGTCGAACGTGCCGGCGGTTTTGACGACCATCGCTTTGCCGTGCACCGCAGCCTCACCGTCGACGACGAGACGCCGAACCACGTGCAGGGCGGCAAGAAGTGGTACACCGATCCCTACTTCAACACCCTTCATCATGGCAAGCTTGCGATCAGCCTCAACACGCGCAATCCCGAAGGCATCAAGCTGGTCGAAAAGCTGATAGCGAAATGCGATGCCATTGTCGAAAACTTCAGCGCCGAAGTGTTCCCCAACTGGGGCCTTACCTGGGAACGCATCCACGAGATCAATCCGAAAATCGTCTACATGAGTTCGTCAGGCTTCGGGCACACGGGCGAGTGGAAGGGTTTCCGCAGCTTCGGCCCGACCGCCGCGGCGCAGTCAGGGTTGACACTGGCCTCCGGCCTGCCCGGGCAGCCGCCAGCGGGCTGGGGTTACTCGTATCTGGACGTGATGGGCGGCTGGATGGGCGGACTGGGCCTGATGCAGGCGCTGATGCAGGCGAAGAAAACCGGCAAGGGCATGTATCTCGATTACTCGGTGACCGAGGGCGCGATGACCATGGTCGGCACTTTCCTGCTCGATTATCAGGTGAATGGCCGCGGCACGCGGCGCGCGGATTTTCCGCCGGGCAATCGCGCGGTGTTCCCGCAGGTGGCGCCGCACAACACCTACCGCTGTTCGGGCAACGACCGCGTCGGGCAGCACTGGTGGGTATTCATTGCCTGTGAAACGCAGGTGCAGTTCGAGGCGCTGTGCGCGTTGATGGGGCAGCCGCAACTCGTGCTCGACCCGAAGTTCGCCACCAACGAAGCGCGCGTCAAACATCAGGATGAGCTCGACGCGATCATCGGCCGCTGGACGCGTGCGCGGCGGCGTTACGACATCATGCGCCAGTGCCAGAACGCGGGCATCATCGCGGCGGCGATACAGAGCGCGGAAGATCGTGTGGAGTACGATCCACAGTTGCAACACCGCGAAGTGTTTCCGATCGTCCAGCATCCCGAATTGGGCGAAGTACCGTATGAAGGGTATCCCCCCAAGCTCTCGCGCACGCCGGCCTATGTGCACGGACGGGCGCCGACGCTGGCGGAACACAACGACTATGTGTTTGGCGAATTGCTGGGCATGAGTGAAGCGGAGATTGCGGGGCTTAAGGAACGGAAGGTCATCTAGACCCCAGCCTCTTTTGCCGCAGATTTCACAGATGAACACGGACTAACCGCAGGAAAAATCTGCGTTAAGCAGTGAAATTTGTGGCTGAGGTTTTGACGTTATTCTAGACTTGAGACGTCCTCGCCATACTTGCATGAGTATATGTTTTTATTGAATTTTTGGTTTTCGTGAAGAGGAAACACCATGGCTGAGATCTTTGACCGCAAGCGCCTCGGACCGTTGAAGGATTCCGTGGCCATTGTCGGCGTGGGAGAAACCGACTACGGCGCTGACTATCGCGGCGAGGGTGGTCAGGCGATGAAAAAGGGCGAGGCGCGTTACGACTCGTACACGCTCGCGTCACGTGCGTTGAAGCGCGCGCTTGACGATGCGGGCCTGAAGAAAGACGACATCGATGGCTTGTGCGTGGGGCCGACATTGTCCGGCGAACGCGCCAGCGAACTGTGGGGCATGAATCCGCGCTGGAGCGGCACCGGCGATGCGGCGCAGTGCATCATCGAAGCGACCATGGCCATCAACTGCGGCCTGTGCACCACGGTCGCACTGGTCTACGGCAATGCGCAGCGCTCGATGGATACCGCCTACGGCGGAACGCGCGTGACGGGCGGCGGCATCACCTCCTACTTCTACTACGCGCCGTGGGGCATGACCTCGCAGGGTGCGCTGTATGCGATGTTTTTTCAGCGCCACAAGCTGCTCTACGGCACCACCGAGGAACAACTCGGCGCCATCCCTGTGGCGTTTCGCAAGCACGCATGCCTGAACCCCAACGCGGTGATGTACGGCAAGCCGATCACCATCGACGATTACCTGAAGGCGCGTTATGTGGCGGAGCCGCTGCGCCTGTTTGACTATTGCCTGATCAATGATGGCGGTGTCGCCATCATCGTGCGCCGCGCCGACATGGCAAAGGACCTCAAGCAAAAGCCGGTGATGGTGAGCGCCATCGGCTGGTCCGAACAAAACGTCGACGCCACGCAATTGCGGCCACGCTTGAAGGATTTTTACCACACCGCGCATCACGGCGTGGCGTCACAGGTCTACCCGATGGCCGGCGTGACACCGAAGGACATCGATGTGTTCGCCACCTACGACAGCTTCAGCGTGCATCTGCTGGCCTCGCTCGAAGGCTTCGGCTTTTGCAAGGAGGGCGAAGGCGGCGCATTCGTGCAGAACGGGCGCATCGAAATCGGCGGCGAACTGCCGTGCAACACCAGCGGCGGCATGCTGTCCGAAAGCTACATGCAAAGCTGGAACCACCAGCCCGAACTGGTGCGCCAACTGCGCGGCGGACTGGGCGCGCGCCAGGTTGAAGGCGCCGAGGTCGGGCAATACGTGCACGACGTCGCCGGCAAGTGCAAAAGTATCATCTACACCAAGGGAGCGTGAGAGATGGCTACACCACGTCCGATCCGCTCGATGGATCCGTATGCGCAGCAGTTCTGGAACTATACTCAGAAAAAGGAATTCCGCCTGCAGAAATGTTCCGATTGCAGCAAGTTCCGCTGGCCGCCGGGACCGACCTGCGACGCCTGTCTGTCCGACAATTTCGAATGGGCGCCGATGGGTGGACGCGGCAAGGTATTGTCGTGGACCACGTTTCGCCGCGCCTATTTTCCCGAGTATCCGGCGCCGCACACCTCGATCGCACTCGAGCTTGATGAAGGACCGTTGTTTGTCTCATACCCGGTCGGCATTGAGGTGGCCGACCTGCGTGAAGGCATGGTGCTGACGCTGCAATGGACCGACGGGCAGGACAAATTCGGCGAGTACAACTTGCCCGTGTTCGGTCCCCCGTCCACCTGAGTAGCAGGCGGTGACCGACCGCTGATCTTTGCAAATTATTGGGGCCGCCGCACGTCGAATCCTTCCGGCTTTTGCAACCACGGTTCCCCAAACCGTGCGCGGGGCGGGGCATGCGCATGACGGGCGGTTTGCCGGTATCATGCGCGCCAATATTCACAAGGAGGTTGCATGACTGCAGCGCGTTTACTCAATCACAAACTGTTAATGCTGGTCCTGGCGGGGGTCTGCATTCCCGCGGCCGGCGCGGCCACGCCGGAAGCCGACAAGTTCCCGTCCAAACCGATTCGTTTCATCGCGCCGTTCGTCCCGGGTGGCGGCACCGACATCACGGCCCGCGCCGTCGCGGCCAAACTGACGGAACACTGGAAACAGCAGGTTGTTGTGGACAATCGTACCGGAGCGGCTGGCTCAATCGGCGTGGAGCTGACCGCGGCAGCCGCGCCCGACGGCTACACCATCTGCCTGATATCGGCGTCGCATTCGGTGAATTCGGCAACCAACACCAAGCTCAAATACGACCTCACGCGCGACCTGCAGGCGATTTCACAGGCCACGTCGCTGTTTTACGTTGTGTATGTGCATCCTTCAGTGCCGGCAAAATCCGTCCAGGAACTCGTCAGCTACGCGAAGGCCAATCCCGGCAAGCTGAATTTCGGTTCTTCCGGCACCGGCGGCCTGCAGCATTTCGCCGGCGAGATGTTCAACTACCTCGGCAAGGTCAAGATGGTGCACGTCCCCTACAAAGGCGGCGCTGCCGCGATAGCCGACGCGCTGGCGGGCAATATTCAGGTGGGCTTCGGTACCCTGCTCAGCTCGCGCGGCCATTACAAGGCCGGCCGTTTGCGGCCACTCGCGGTCAGCACGCTAAAGCGCGCGTCCAGCGCGCCCGAGTTGCCGACGGTTGCCGAAGCGGGTCTGCCCGGCTATGAGGTCGACCAGTGGTACGGCATCATTACCGCTGCCAAAGTGCCGCGGCCGATCGTCGACAAGTTGGCCGCTGCGATCGCGGAAGCGGTCAAATCGCCGGAAGTGGCCAAGCGCTTCAGCGGCGAAGGGTCGACGCCGGTCGGCAGCACGCCGGACCAGTTCGGCGCGCATATCCGTTCCGAAATTGCCAAGTGGCGCAAACTCGCGAAGGACGCCGTGCTGGTGCTGCACTGACCTTGTCGACCGGCCTGCGCCGGGCGTCAATGCGCGCCCGCGGCGCCGGGTAATTTGGCTGCCGTGGGGAAGTACTCCGCGACCGGTATTTCGATCACGCACGGCATGTCCGTTTTGAATGCGGCGGCAACGGTTTCCGCGATGTCCTGCGGACGCGTAACGTAAAAGCCGCGCGCGCCGTACACCTCGGCCAGCCGGTCAAAGCGCGGGTTGACCAGATCCACACCCACATAGCGCCCGTCGTAGTGGCGCTGTTGCTGCGCCTTTTCCGCGCCGTGACAGCTATTGTTGAGCACAATGCTCACCAGCGGGATGCGATGGCGCACCGCGGTGTTGATTTCCTGCGACGTATACAGAAATCCGCCGTCGCCCTGAATGCTGAGGGCGGGGCGCTCCGGACGGCCGAGCTTGGTGCCCAGCGCGGTGGCATAGCCCATGCCCAACCCGCCATGTCCCGAGTAATTGAAGAAGGTGCGCGGCACCTCGAAATCCAGGCGGTCATAGCTCAGTCCGGGCGCGATGCCCGCGTCCAGCGTCACCATGCATTCGGGCGGCAGGGCCTTGCGCAATTCCGGAAACACGCGCTGCGGCATCATCGGGTCGCCGGCCAGCGTGTTTTCTGCTTCCAGCCGCGCCTTGCGGCGCGACTTGAGCGCGGCGATTTCCGCGCGCCACGCGGTCCGCGAATTCTGCTGCGCGCCCTTCAGCGCCTGCAGCAACTGTTGCGCCACCGCCTTGGCGTCGCCCACGATACCCACTTCCACCGCGTGATTGCGGCCGACTTCCTGCGCGTCGATATCGACTTGAATGATGCGCGTTTTCGGGTTCAGCGTGCTGTAGTCCCAGTGCGTGGTGTGCTGATTCAGGCGCGAGCCCAGCGCCAGAATCACATCGGCGCGGTGGATCGCTTCCAGCGCTTCCGGTGCGCCGCGATTGCCCGGCGTGCCCACAAACAGCGCGTGGCTGTTCGGCACCGCATCGTTGTGGCCGTACGAGGGCACCATGGCCATGCCGGCGAGTTCCGCCAGCGCGACCGCTTCCGTGCTTGCTTCGCCGTCGATGATGCCGCCGCCGGCAAGCAGCAGCGGCCGCTCCGCCTGTGACAGCAGTGTCACGGCACGCCGGATTGCGTCCGGGTCGCCGGGCATGCGCCATTCAACCGCGCGGTAGGAGGACGGACGTGCGAGATCGGCGTCGATGGTCTGCTGTTCCAGCAGGTCGCGCGGGATATTGATGAACACGGGGCCACGCTTGCCGCCCATCGCGGCGCGAAACGCGTCATGCAGCATTTGCGGAATGCGCTCGGTCTGGTGCGCATGTCGCGCAAGACAGGTGACCGGCTTGAACAGGTTCACCAGATCGAAGGACTGTGCCCCGTCGCGGTCGAGATTGGCGCGTTCGACATCGCCGGCGATGACCACCACCGGCGCGCGGCCCTTGTAGGCGAGCGCAACGCCGGTCAGCAGGTTGATCGTTCCCGGCCCCGACGTGGTCATGCACACCGCGGGCTTGCCCGAGGCGCGGGTGTAGCCGTAGGCCATGAACGCCGCGCCTTCCTCGTGCCGCGTGTCGAGAAAGCGGACATCGCTTCTGCCGTATAACGCCGTCACCATGGTGTTGGTGGTGGTGCCGACGAGACCGAACACGTACTCGACCCCTTCCGCCCCCAATGCTTCGATTACTGCCTGCCCCGCGGATATGCCTGCCATCGCTGTCACTCCCTTGCAAAAGTGTCTTGCTTAACCATGGCTGCCGTTATGACGCTCACGTCGCGTCAGCTGTAACGATACCACCAGCGCCCGCGTAGAGCGGCGGACGACCTGTGGCTGGGGGTTTACACCGCCGAAATGCCATAAACCGTGGAAAAATACCGTTTTTAACGTAGGATATGCATTATGTTACGAGAATGTGCCGGGATGGAGGGATTACACTTGCCACAAATGACAAACCTACGCCCCGACCCGCAACACCCGCGGAATATCGCACCTCGCAAATGGATGGCTGCGGCGTTGCTCGTACTGCTGTCCCATGCCGGCGTTGTGCAAGCGCTGGGTCTGGGCCGTATGAAGGTACTGTCGCATGTGGGACAGCCGTTCGCCGCCGAAATCGATCTCATCAATGCGAGCCGCGATGATCTGGCGTCGCTCAAGGTCAATCTAGCGCCTACCGCCGCCTACGAATCAGCGAGTCTGCGGTTTGATCCCGCGCTGAATGCATTGCGCCTGGCCGTGCAACGGCGCGCCAACGGCACGTCGTATATTCGGGTTACTTCACTGCGCCCTGTGCACGAGCCTTACCTCGATGTGCTGGTTGAAGTGACCGGACAGGAGGTCAAGCTTAAGCGCGCTTATGCGGCGTTGCTGGATCTGCCCGAAGCATCGCGAGCCATGGCGGAAGCCGCGGCATCTTCCGCGGCACCGATTGCGGCGGCGCCGGTCGCCAGGCCGGAAGCGCTGCCGCCGCGCGCGCCGGCAGCGTCACCCGCACCGCGGCCGCAAGCGAGGTATTCCACCCAAGCGACCGCGCCCACGCCGGTGACGCCCGCGCCCGCCGCGCCGTCGCTGCGCACGGCTGACGTACCGAAGGAACCGGCTAAAACCGTAGTGGCACAGGCCGCACCCGCTGCCCCCGTGGCAGCACCTGCTCCAGCCGCTGCGCCCGTCGCCAACGAGAGCGCGCCGGTAGCCACCGAGCCGCCCAAGCCGGCGCCGGATGCCGCGGCGGTTACGCCTGCCGCGAAGCCTGTCCCCGCTGCCGCGCCCGAGGCATCGATAGCGCCACCATCGCCACCATCGCCACCATCGTTACAACGGGGCGGCGCCAGTTCCAGTTCGAATTTGCTGTTGTGGCTGGGCGGCGCGCTGGCCGCGCTGCTGGCGCTTGCCGGGGGTTTGTGGGTGTGGCGCCGCCGCGTCGAATCGCCTGTTGCTGCAATTGAGCCGACGGTCACGCTGTCGCCCGCGCCGGCGCAGGTGGTAGCGGCTGACGTGCCGCAAGTCGTGCCTGCGCGTCCGGTTGCGGTTGCAGTGCCCGTCGCGGATCGCTTCGACACAACGTCAATGGAACCTTCGGTGGCGAGCGTCACCGACATGGTCGATCCGCTCGACGAAGCCAGAGTGCACATCGAATACGGGCAGAGCGAACAGGCCGAGACTATTCTGCGCGAAGCGCTGAGCCGGCAGCCCGGACGCGAAGATATTCTGCTGCAGTTGTTGGAAATTCTCGCGCAGCGCGGCGATAAGGATGGCTTTAACCAGCTCGCCGGGCGCGTGCACAAACAGACCGGCGGCCTGGGCGATGCCTGGAAACGGGTCATGACGATGGGGTACGCGCTGGATCCCGGCCATGCGCTTTATTCGCCCACCGGCGATGCCGCGCCGCACGGTGCCGAGCTTGCGCCGCCGCCTGTGACAGTGAGCGGCGCGGATGACCTGCAACTGGAAGATCACGGCAACAGCATCGACATGGAGAAGACCCTGGTGCTGGTGCGTCCCGGCGCCACACCGGCCCCGGCGCCTGCCCCCATCGAACCGCTGCCGGACATCAATTTTGAATTGCCGGCGGCGAGCGTGCCGGCGGCTGCCGCACCGGCAACGCCCGCCGCGACAGCACCGCAGGATCACCCCGGCCTGGATTTCAAGATTGACCTTCCCGGCATCGTCGACGTGAAACTGGACGATGCACCAAGTGCGGCGGCGGCGGACTCCTTGCGCGAAGAGGTCGAGAAGAAACTGTTGCTGGCGCGCGCCTATCGGGAAATGGGCGACAAGGAAGGTGCATTGGAGCTGCTGCGCGAGGTCGAACGTGAAGGCGATGCCGCGCAGTTGGCGGAGATGCGCGAACTCACGCAATCGTTGACGCAGTAGACGAGCGCCTGAAGAAGCCGCAGCAGCAGGCGGCATTAAAAAACATAATAAAAACAACAGATTACGATATGACTCCGCCGTCGAAAGAATTGGCGGACGTGAGTGCATCTGAGCGCCGCGACTTTCTGCGCGGGCTGTCAGCGTTCGCGCTGGGCTGCGGCCTTGCCGCGCCGTCGCGCGCGATCGGGGAAGGAAAACCGAGCCGCACCGCCATCGCCACGGCGTTGCATCGGGCGGCGCACCAATTGCTGGATCGCCCCGTGGTATTCGATGACCCGTACGCGCTGAGGATCGTTGGCGCGGAACGCGTCAGGCGCCTCGCCCTGAACCTCGAGCGTTACCAAGCGCCGCGCGCACGCGCAATGCGCGCATTCCTGGTAACGCGCGCGCGCTATGCGGAAGACCAGCTGGCGCGCGTTTATCAGCATGGCACGCGGCAATACATCATCCTTGGCGCCGGTCTCGACACTTTTGCGTACCGCAATCCGTATGGCAGCGCGCTGCGGGTGTTTGAGGTCGATCATCCTTCCGCGCAGGCGTGGAAGCGGGCACGGCTGCGGGAACAGGGGATCGACTTGCCGCGGTCACTCACCCTCGTGCCCGTGGACTTTGAAAAACACGCGCTCGCCGCGCGCCTGCGTCAGGCCGGATTCAGGCACACCGCGCCGTGCTTCGTTTCCTGGCTCGGCGTAACCATGTACCTCACGCGCGACGCCGTGATGCAGACGCTGCGATTTGTCGCGCGGTCGTGCGTTCGCGGCAGCGAAATTGTCTTCGACTTTTCATTGCCCGACGACGCGCTGGCCGAAACAGAGCGAGTCTCGCGCGCGCAGCGCGCCGCGCGTGTGGCCGAATTGGGAGAGCCTTGGATCAGTCATTTTGATCCGGCTGCGCTGGCCGGGGAGCTCAAGGCGCTGGGGTTTTCCGAAGCTGAGCACTTCGGCGCAAACGAAGCCAATCAACGCTATTTTTCCAACCGCGCCGATCATTTGCGTTGGCGCGGCTCGGCGCGAATCATGACCGCGCGCGTCTAGGTTCCCCGCGCACCGATAGCCCGGATGGTGGCCAGCGCAACAGGCGGCACCTGGCGCGTCTGCATGCTCAAAAGGTTGTAGCTGACATCGTTCCCCGGCGGCCGCGAAATCGACTGCCGTCATGCCAATGCCGGCGCTGGCATCTTCAACACAAATCCTTTATATTTGCCTGCGCCGTATTCGGACGTTGCTCAGGAATACGCCACGCGTTCATCGGTTCGGCCGCTTTTTCGGGCCTTTCTCCACGTTTTTCTCACAGGGAGGCGCAGACAGTCCGCACTGTCGCGAATACACCATGGCAAAACTAACAGGCGCCGCAATCATGGCGCGCGCATTGAAAGATCAGGGCGTCGATTACATGTTCGGCATCGTCGGCTTTCCGGTGCAGCCGATCGCGCGCGAAGCGCAGAAGGTGGGTATCAAATACTATGGTTGCCGCAACGAGCAGGCGGCCTCCTACGCCGCCGGCGCCGTCGGCTATATGACCGGGCGGCCGGGTGCGTGTCTGGTGGTGTCGGGGCCGGGGGTGGTGCACGGCCTCGCCGGTCTGTCCAACGCGAAGGAAAACTGCTGGCCGATGATCCTGATCGGCGGCGCCTCGCCGGTGAAGCAAAACGGCATGGGCGCGTTCCAGGAAGAGCGGGGCGTGTTGATCGCGACGCCGTTTTGCAAGTTCGCGCACGCCGTCGAAATCCCGCGCCGCATTCCGTTCTATGTCGAAATGGCGGTGCGCAATGCCATCTACGGCCGGCCCGGCGCGGTGTATCTCGACATGCCGGACGACATCATTCTGGGCGAGGCGGAAGAGTCCGAGGTGCATTATCCCAAGCGTTGCGCGGACCCACCCCGTATCGCCGCGCCGCAGGAGTACATCGATCAGGCGATCGGCGTGTTGCGGCAGGCCAAGCGCCCGCTGGTGATCGTGGGCAAAGGCATGGCGTGGTCCGGTGCAGAAGACGAAGTGCGCAAATTTGTCGAGCGCACCGGCCTGCCGTTTCTCGCCTCGCCGATGGGCAAGGGCGTGATGGACGACCGCCATCCGCTGTCGGTGGGTGCCGCGCGCAGCCACGTGCTGCAGGAAGCGGACGTGATCTTCCTGATGGGCGCGCGGCTCAACTGGATCATGCACTTCGGCCTGCCGCCGCGCTTCAACAAGGATGTGCGCATCGTGCAGCTGGATATCGCGCCCGAATCGATCAGCCAGAACGTGCCGGCCGAAGTGGCGCTGGTGGGCGACGGCAAGGCGATCGTCGGTCAGATCAACAAGGCGCTGGAAGGCATCGAGTGGTTCTATCCCAAGGACACCGATTGGCACAAGGCGATCGCCCAGAAATCGGCCGCCAATGCCAAGCAGATTCAGTCAATGATCGACGACGAATCCGCGCCCACCAATTACTACCGCGCATTCCGTGACATCAGCCCCTGGATTCCCGACAACGCCATCATCATTGGCGAGGGTGCCAACACCATGGACATCGGCCGCACGCAAATGCCGAACAACGCGCCGCGCACGCGGCTGGATGCCGGCAGTTACGGCACCATGGGCGTCGGCATGGGCTTCGTGCTGGCCGCTTGCGCGGTGCATCCCGACCGGCCGATCATTTCAGTTTCCGGTGACTCGGCGATCGGCTTCTCGGGCATGGAAATGGAAACCGTGTGCCGCCACAAGATGCCGGTAAAGATCGTGGTGTTGAACAACGGCGGTATCGGCGGTGGCGCCGAAAAGCTGCCGGATAATCCGCTCGAAGCCGTGCCGGGCCATCTGACCGTCGGCGCGCGTTACGACAAGATGATGGAAGCATTCGGTGGCAAGGGTTTTTATGTGACCGATCCCAAGGACCTGAAAGCGGCGCTGGAAGGCGCGATGGCGTTCAAGGGCCCGGCACTGGTGAACGTGAAACTGCATCACGCCGCTGGCCGCAAGCCGCAACAGTTCGGCTGGCACACCAGCTAACGCCGGCAATGCCCAAGGAAGGGGGATCAGGGCACTGATCCCCCGCACTATCTGTCGAGGAGATGGCGCATGAGCAAAATGCTAAAGCACACCCGCGTGGAATTGAATAATGCGGTTTTTTCGCTGCCGGACATCGTGGCAAAAGCCGAAGGGTATTTCGAAGCCGAGGGTGTCGACGTCGAACTGGTATTGCCGGAAAAGCGCAAAGCCATGCTCGCGGCCGCGGGCGAACCCATTCGACAACACACGGCGATCCAGTCCTTCCTCTGGCACGAGGGCATTGAAAAGGGCGAGTTCTCGGTTTACCACGCCTGTGAATGGGGCCAGATGCGCCGCACGCAGGACAGCTGCGCCAGCGTCAAGGTGATCACCAAACGCGCGGCCGTGTCCACGCAGGCCATCATCGTGCGTGGCGATTCGCCGTACAACGTGCCGCAGGATCTCGCCAATGTCGAAGTGGCGGTGAATTATCATGCCGGCTCGCACTACATCACCCTCGCCATGCTCGCCGGCTACATGAAGCGCGATCAGGCGAAGACCGTGCACATCGGCATTCCCAACCAGCGCTTCAAGGCGCTGGTGGAGGGCCGCGTCGCCGCCGCCGCCGTAATGGAACCGTGGATCTCAGCCGCCGAAAAGCTCGGCTTCAAGGTGATTTGCGAGGCGTTCTACAATGGACTGGAAGTCGCCGACCCGACTGTGGACGACGGCATTTTCAACGCGCTGCGCCGTGCCCACATCCGCGCCGTCGACAAGATCAATCAGGATATCCGCCCCTGGCTGCATCACCTGACGGCCGAGGTGCCGGCGGATATCGTGAAGCTCGAACCTGCGGACCTGCATCTGCCGCGTCTGCGCTACAACCATCCCGAACTGTATACACCGGAAGAGTTTCAGCGCACCTACGACTTCATGGTTGAACGGGGTCTCATCAACGCCGAGAGCACGTTCGACAAGCTGGTCAGCACGCGCGTGGCGGCCTGAGACCGGCGCCGGGCATAGTACCAGCGGCCTTCTGGAGCGAGGCCGGGCTCGCCACAAAATTTCCCGGCGCACCCCTTATTCGCCGCGCGGCGTTGTGGTACGCTACGACCCCAGTCAACGCCCATGAACAAGCCGGGGAATCCCCTACGGCAGCTTCCTGAAGCCGAGCAATTGCTGGCGAAGCTGCTGGAACAAATGCAACCTGTCGTCAGGCCCGACACAGGCATCATCGGTATTCATACCGGCGGCGTGTGGGTGGCGCAGCGGCTGCACGCCGCGCTCGGCATTGCCGTTCCCCTGGGCACCCTGGACGTCTCCTTCTATCGCGACGACTTCGAAAAGATCGGCCTGCATCGCGACGTCAAGTCCTCCGATCTGCCGTTTGATGTCGATGGCCGGCCGCTGATCCTGGTCGATGACGTGCTTTATACCGGGCGCACCATCCGCGCGGCGATGAATGTGCTTTTCGATTATGGCCGGCCCTCAAGCATCCAGCTGGCGGCGCTGGTGGACCGTGGCGGGCGCGAACTGCCGATCACGGCCGATTTTCTCGGCGGCAGCGCGGCGCTGGCGGTGTCGCAAAGCCTCGAACTCACCCGCGACGAAACGGGCAAACTGTCCTTCAAGCTGCATGAAAACTAGGCGCATTGATGTGGCTCGATCCGCGTAACCCGCAACTGAACAAGAACGGCGAACTGCATCATCTGCTGTCGCTGGACGGCCTGCCCGCGGACGTGATGCGGCAGATTCTCGATGCGGCCGAATCCTTCGTCGGCGTCACGCAGCGCGACGTGAAGAAGGTGCCGCTGTTGCGCGGCAAATCGGTGTTCAATATCTTTTTCGAGAACTCCACGCGTACCCGCACCACGTTCGAGATTGCCGCCAAGCGCCTGTCGGCTGACGTGATCAACCTTGCCATCGCGCAATCGTCCACCAGCAAGGGCGAAAGCGTGCTCGACACCGTGGCCAACCTGGCGGCGATGCAGGCCGACATGTTCGTGGTGCGCCACGCGGCGAGCGGCGCGCCTTACCTGATCGCCAAACATGTGGGCCCTGACATTCATGTCATCAACGCCGGCGATGGGCGCCACCAGCATCCGACGCAGGGGCTGCTCGATGTGTTCACCATCCGCCACTACAAAAAAGACTTTACCCAACTGCGGGTGGCGATCATCGGCGACATCCTGCATTCGCGCGTGGCGCGCTCGCAGATTCATGCGCTGACCACGCTGGGCTGCCCCGAAATCCGTGTCATCGGTCCGCGCACGCTGATACCGTCCGATATCAAGAGCCTCGGCGTGCAGGTGTATGAGGATCTGCGCGAGGGCTTGAAAGATGTCGATGTGGTCAGCACGTTGCGCCTGCAAAACGAACGTATGAAAGGTTCGCTGCTTGCCTCCGGGCAGGAATTTTACAAATATTACGGCATCACCGACGAAGCGCTCGCGGTCGCCAAGCCGGACGCCATCGTGCTCCACCCGGGGCCGATGAATCGCGGTGTCGAAATCGATTCCAGCGTTGCCGACGGCACCCAGTCGGTGATCCTGCCGCAGGTGAGTTTTGGCATCGCCATTCGCATGGCGGTGATGAGCATCGTCGCCGGGAACTGGCGCGGATGAAAATCCACATCAAGGGCGGCCGGCTGATCGACCCGCGCAACAACCTCGATGCCATGCATGATCTCTATCTTGCCGCGGGCAAGATTGTCGCGGTCGGTACCGCGCCCGCCGGTTTTCACGCCAATCGCACCATCGACGCCGGCGGGAAAATAGTCTGTCCGGGTCTGGTCGATTTGTCGGCACGCCTGCGCGAACCCGGACTCGAGTACATTGCCACGCTGGAGTCTGAAATGGACGCCGCCCTTGCTGGCGGTGTCACCAGCCTGGCGTGCCCGCCCGATACCGACCCGCCGCTCGACGAGCCGGGCCTGGTGGAAATGCTCAAATACCGCGCGCGCAATCTGAACAAGGCGCATGTTTACCCGGTCGGCGCCCTCACTGCCGGACTGAAGGGCGTGCAACTCACGGAAATGGCGGAGCTGCGCGATGCGGGCTGCGTGGCGTTTTCGCATGCGGACGTGCCGCTGGTCGACAATCAGGTGCTGTTTTACGCCATGCAGTACGCTGCCACCTTCGATATTCCCGTGTGGTTGCGGCCGCAGGATGCGTCGCTCGCGCGCAACGGCGTGGCGCACGACGGGCAAATCGCCACCCGTCTGGGACTGCCGTCGATTCCCGTGAGCGCCGAGACCGCGGCGCTGGCGGTGATCCTGTTGCTGGCGCGGGAAACCGGCGCGCGGGTGCACCTGTGCCGCCTGTCGAGCGCGGCCGGTATCAACATGGTGCGCCGCGCGCGCCACGACGGCGCGAAGGTCACCTGCGATGTGGCGGTACACCATCTGCATTTGTCGGAAATGGATATCGGCTACTTCGACCCGCACTGCCATCTGATTCCGCCGCTGCGCAGCCAACGCGACCGCGATGCCTTGCGCAAAGGACTGGCCGACCACACCATCGACGCGGTGTGCTCCGACCATTGTCCGGTGGACGACGACGCCAAGCAGTTGCCGTTCGCCGAAGCCGAGCCCGGCGCGACCGGCCTTGAATTGCTGTTGCCGCTGACCCTGAAATGGGCCGAAGAGGATCAGTTGCCACTGCCGGTGGCGTTGTCGCGGATCACCCGCGATGCCGCTGATATTCTGGGCATCGATGCCGGGCATCTTACGGTCGGCGCCGACGCGGACGTGTGTGTATTCGATCCCGAACGCTACTGGAAAGTGGAGCCGGCCTCGCTGCGCAGTCAGGGCAACAATACCCCTTTCAGCGGCATCGAACTCAAGGGACGGGTGACGCATACGCTGGTGGGCGGACTGGTGGCGCACGAAGCCTAGTAGTGCGTTTACCTCCAACGGGCTGAGCAAGGCAGTCCGCCGGTTCTGCTAAACTGTGATGTCCTACACGCCCCTGCGATGGGTTGGATGCACACCATGAACCCGCTATTGGATTTCTCCGGCCTGCCGCGCTTTGCGGATTTCAAGACCGAACTCGTTACGCCCGCCGTCGACACGCTGCTTGCGGAATGTAATGCCGTCATTGCTCGCGTCGAGGCGGACGCCACACCGGCGACCTGGCACGATTTTGTGGAACCGCTGGAAGACGCCAACGAGCGATTAAGTCGCGCGTGGGGCCAGGTAGGCCATCTCAACGCGGTGATGAACAGCCCTGAACTGCGCGAGGTCTATAACGGAAATCTGCCGAAGCTGACGGCGTATTACACGGAGCTTGGCCAGAACGAAAAACTGTTCGGCAAGTATAAACAAATGCGGGCATCCCCCGGATTTGCCGCGTTGTCCCCGGCGCAGCAGAAAATCGTCGCCAACGAGTTGCGCGATTTTCGGCTGGGCGGTGCGGAACTGGCCGCGGACAAGAAGGCGCGTTTCAAGGCGATCTGCGAAGAACTCTCCAAATTGTCGTCGCGCTTTTCCGACAATGTGCTCGACGCCACCAACGCATTTGCGCATTTTGTCGGCGACGAAAAAGGCCTGTCGGGCCTGCCCGACGATGTGCGCCAGGCGGCGCGCGAGGCCGCCGAAAAAGACAACAAATCCGGCTGGAAATTCACGCTGCACGCGCCCTCCTATCTGCCGGTCATGCAATATGCGGACGACCGCGCGTTTCGCGAAACCATGTATCGCGCGTCCGCCACCCGTGCCTCGGAACTGGGCGATGCCAAGCTCGACAACACGCCGCTGATTGCCGATATCGTGAAGCTGCGCAAGGAACTGGCGCAGTTGCTCGACTTCAACAACTACGCCGAATATTCGCTCGAATCGAAAATGGCGGAAACGCCGCCTCAGGTGATCGATTTTCTGAACGAACTGGCCGCGCGTGCCAAGCCCTATGCCGAGCGTGATCTGCAGGAACTGAATGACTTCGCGCGCACGCAACTCGGCATGAAAAAGCTTGACGCATGGGACATCCCGTACGCCTCGGAAAAGTTGCGCGTCTCGCGCTACGCGTTTTCGGAGCAAGAGGTGAAACAGTATCTGCCGGAGACCACGGTGGTGCCGGGCATGTTCAAGCTGATCGAAACGCTCTATGGTTTGACCATCACGCCGGCGGAAGCGCCGAACTGGCACCCGGACGTGCGGTTTTATGCGATCCGCGACAAAGCCGGCGCGCTGGTGGGCGAGTTCTATCTCGATCTCTATGCGCGCAGCACCAAGCGCGGCGGCGCGTGGATGGACGACGCGATCACGCGGCGGCGCGTCGCTGCCGGCGTGCAGGCGCCGGTGGCTTATCTGAATTGCAACTTTTCCGCGCCGGTGGGTGGACAGCCGGCGCAGTTTACGCACGACGAAGTGATCACGCTGTTCCACGAATTCGGCCACGGTCTGCATCATCTGCTGACGCAGGTCGATTACCTCGGGGTGTCGGGCATTCACGGCGTCGAGTGGGACGCGGTGGAACTGCCCAGCCAGTTCATGGAAAACTTCTGCTGGGAATGGGACGTACTGCGCCCGATGACGCGCCACCAGCAAAGCGGCAAGCCATTGCCCAAGTCGTTGTTTGACAAAATGCTCGCCGCGAAAAACTTCCAGAGTGGCATGCAAACCGTGCGTCAGATCGAATTCGCGCTGTTCGACCTCGAACTGCATTCCAGTTTCGATCCCGCTGGCGCAAAGACGGCGCTGGATCTGATTCAGGACGTGCGTTCGCGCGTGGCGGTGATTTTTCCGCCGCCCTACAGCCGTTTCCCCAACAGCTTTTCGCATGTTTTCGCGGGCGGCTATGCGGCGGGCTATTACAGCTACAAGTGGGCAGAAGTGTTGTCGGCCGACGCGTTCAGCCTGTTCGAGGAGAAGGGCGTGCTCGATCCGGCGATCGGCGCGCGCTTTCGGAACGAGATCCTCGCCGTCGGCGGTAGCCGTCCCGCGATGGAATCGTTCAAGGCCTTCCGCGGCCGCGAGCCGATCATCGACGCATTGCTGCGGCACAATGGCATGACGCCGGCGGCTTCTGCTTAACGTATTGTTTTTAAACGACTTTTTGTTATGGTGTGTGCGATATTGACGCCAGGAGCAAGCCCATGAAAATCCCTGTCACGGTTGTTGCGCTGTTACTGACGGTGTGCGCCGCGCAGGCCGCGCAGCTCTACCGCTGGGTCGACAACAAAGGCAATGTGGAGTGGCGAGACACGCCGCCGCCGGCAGCGGTACCCGCCAGGAAAGTCGAACAGCGCAAGATCGGCGACAACGTGATCAGCACCAGCGAGGCGCCGTATTCCGTGCAGCTGGCGGCGAAAAATCATCCGGTGACGCTGTGGACCAGTGCGGAGTGCGCAAAAATTTGCGACGGCGCGCGCGCGCATCTCGCGCGGCGCGGCGTTCCGTACGCCGAAAAAACACCGCAGTCGGACATTGCCACGTTCAAGAAAGTGTCGCCCGAGAATCAGTTGCCGATGTTGCAGGTCGGCGTCATCACCCTCAGGGGCTACCTTGAGAGCGCGTGGGACGACACCCTGGATGCCGCGGGCTATCCGCGCACCGCCATCGCGGGTCGGCCCAACACGGTCGCGCCCAAACCCGCCGCAGCGAAATAAAATACAATAAAATCAAATAGTTATGAGAATAGCCACCTGGAACGTCAATTCCCTGAAAGTGCGTTTGCCGCACGTCACGGATTGGCTTGCCACGCACTCTCCCGACGTATTGTGCCTGCAGGAAACCAAAACCGAAGACGCGAAGTTCCCGCAGGAGCCGATCACGCAGACCGGCTATCAGGTGGTTTTCAGCGGCCAGAAAACCTATAACGGTGTCGCCTTGCTGTCGCGCATTGCTCCCACCGACGTCGTCGCCGGAATCCCCGGTTTCGCCGACGAACAAAAGCGCGTGCTGGCGGGCACCTATGGTGATGTGCGCATCGTTTGCGTCTACATTCCCAACGGCGAATCGGTCGCCTCGGAAAAATATCAATACAAGCTGCGCTGGCTGGCTGCGCTCACCGACTGGCTGCGCGCGGAACTGGCGAAATATCCGAAGCTCGCGCTGCTTGGCGACTACAACATTGCGCCCGAAGATCGCGATGTGTGGGACGCCAAGGAATGGGAGGGCAAGGTTCTGTTCAGCGCGCCCGAACATGCGGCATTCAACGGCCTGATCGATCTCGGGCTGACCGACAGTTTCCGCAAGTTCGAGCAGCCCGAGCGCTCATTCACGTGGTGGGACTATCGCATGAACGCGTTTCGCCGCAAGCTCGGCCTGCGCATCGATCACATCCTGCTGTCGCGCCCGCTGGCCGACGCCTGCACCGCGTGTGTCGTCGATACCGAGCCGCGCAAACTGGAGCGGCCCTCGGATCACGCGCCGGTGTTCGCGGACATTGCGGGCGCCTGAGCGGCGCGCGCCGCCGCGCTACAGCTTCTGGATGATGTTCTGCGCGTAATCGCGCACCATCTGGTAGCCGCGCTGCAGCGGAAAATTGCACATCAGCTGGCGTACGCCCCGGCGTTCCAGTTCGCGCACCTGCTCCAGCACTTCGGCCGGCTGGCCCACGATGCAAAAGCGCTTGATGACTTCGGGCGTGACAAAACGACGCTCGTCCGGCGCCACGTAGGCGTTGTGGCTCTCGTGCATGATTTTTTGCCGATCGGCAGCCGGCCGTGCCATGTGAAATGCCATGTAGTCCTTCCAGATCGGCCGCAGGAACTCGGGCGGATCGTCGCCGGACTCCAGGTGACGGTCCACCACGGAGTGCATGGACGTCATGATGGCCGGGCCGTATTCGTTGACGATACGCTCCGAATCCACCGGCTCGCCGGGTTCCAGCATCGCGAAATTGACCCGCACCGAAAGGTGAAAATTATCCAGGGTACGCCCACTTTTTGCCGTGCCGTTGCCGACATTCGCCAGAATACTGTCGAGCGAACCGCCGCGCGGGATATGCGTGGTGAGGCCGTCGCCGATCTCCCCGGCCAGCGCCTGCGCCCGCGGACCGTAGCCCGCAAGGTAAATGGGGATGGGATCGCGCAGATTGCGGTAACCCTTGTCGGTGAGCATGAAGCGGATGGCGTGTGTTTCGCCGTTGTGCTCGTACGCCGCGTCCTTGCCGTCCAGCAGATTGCGCACGGTGCGCACGTAGGCCTCAAAGTTCTTCAGCGTCATCGGCTTGCGGCCCAGCAGGCGCATGGCCGTGTTGCCCGTGCCCATCGCCAGGAAGCAGCGGCCGGGGGCGACCCTGTTCAGCGTGGCCATGCCGGCGGCCAGCGTCGGCGCGAGACGCAGTCCCGGCACCGCCACGCCCATGCCAAGCTTCATGGTTTTGGTCTGCAGCGCGGCGACGGTAAGAAACACAAACGCGTCGGAGCGGATGAGGCCGCTGTCGGTGACCCACAGATGCGTGAAGCCCAGTTTCTCCGCCTCCGTGACGTACTCCATTTCGTCGAGCTTGGCCCAGGTCAGTCCGAATTCCATGCAGTACTCTCCTTGAAGTGGGGCCGGGGAAGCTTCGCAACGCACGACCGGCGACGGCGTGCAGCGGGCACCGGATTCAGTTTACCTTAACCCTGTGCCGCCAGCGTGGCGTCAGCCGCGGGGCGATTCCAGCCACCGCTCGAGATCATGCAAATCCGTGATGGTCACCGGCGCGTCATCGCCCGTCCACTCGCCATCGACGCGATTGATCCACACCGCGTGCAGTCCGGCGCCCCGTGCACCGCGCACATCGAGTTCCGCATCGTCACCGACATGCACCACTTCCCCGGGCGCGCAGTTCAATTCACGGCACGCCGTGTGGAACAGCGCAGGATCGGGCTTGCTGATGCCGTGCGCATGCGCGGAAATGGTCGCTTTGAAAAAGTGTCCCAGACCGATGCGCCCGACGTCGGCGTTGCCATTGGTCAGTGACGCCAGCGCATAGCGCCGCGACAGGCGCTCAAGACTGGCGCGCACCTCGGGATAGAGATCAACCTCATTGCGCGCGGACATGAACACCTCCAGCGCGCGCTCAATGATGTCACTCGCTCCGGCGCCGGACACGCCGGCCTGCTCGAACGCGTTGTGCAACGCCATGCGGCGCAGGCGCAGGAAATCATGCCGCAGTTCGGGATGCCGGCTGAAAAGCGACATGCGCAGTTCCCGCAGTGCCTCCATCGGCCACCGTGCGGTGACAGCCGGCGCCTGTTCGGCCAGCCACGCATGGGCGCGCAGCTCCGCGCGAGCCAGTGTGGGCGCGGCCGGCCACAAGGTATCGTCGAGATCCAGCGTGATGGCGCGTATCAGCGGCAACGGGATACCTGATTCCTCAACGTGACCATCAAGCCGCCCGGCAGCGGTGTTTGCGTCGTGTGCGTGTGCATGCCGCCGTTCCGACTGCGTCGGGGATGTCGTGTGGCACGATTTTCCTGTTCATTTTGCATCCGCGATCGCGTTGACCGGGGCCGGCACTGTCGGCAGGCAACAGTGCAGTTTCTGCGGGTCGTCTGCTCTGGTGCCAATGCCACGGCGTTTGCGATCATGGACGTTACCGTGACCCGCCGTCCAACGCAACAGCGGGCCGCGCCTACTCGCCCAGAATTCGCACGGCGGCAGCCACCGCGCTCGACCGGGACTCGACGCCGATTTTGGCAAACAGGTGTTCGAGGTGTTTGTCCACCGTGCGATAGCTGATGCCGAGGATATCCGCAATGTCCCGGTTGGCTTTGCCGTTTGACAGCCAGTACAGCACCTGCGCCTCACGGCTGGTCAGGCCCAGCCGGCTCTCCAGTTTGTTCACCCCAATGCGCTCGATTTCCCCGGGCTCGGCCTGCTGGATCACCAGCAGGATTTCGTCGTCGTCCAAACGGCTGAGCAAACGAAAACGTATTTTCAGGTCACGCGCGGCCACCACGATACTGTCGTTCTGTGCCACGGCGCCGCGCGACAACCACGCGTGAACCTGTGGCGGCAGTTCGGGGGCGCCGGGCAACGCGTGGCTTCCGCCGCCGGCGAGCTTCGTCAGAACCTGCTGGGCCTGCGGCGTAGCCCACTTGATGCGGCCCCGCGCGTCGGCGGCGAGCATGGTGCGCCCGCTCACATCCAGCGCGGCCCGTGCACCCTGGGCCTCGCGCGCACGGGCCAGGTGCACGCGCATGCGCGCAAGCAACTCGTCGGGCGCGATGGGTTTTGTCAGGTAATCGATGCCGCCGGCGTCCAGACCCTTGACGATGTGTCCGGTGTCCTCAAGGCCGGTCATGAAGATCACCGGCACGTTGGCGGCAACGCCCGTTTTCAACGCGCGGCAAGTCTCGAACCCATCCATGCCCGGCATCACCGCGTCCAGCAGAATCAGATCGGGCACCAAGTGCGTGATCTGGCGCAGCGCGCTGGCACCGTCGGTGGCGATCAGCACTGTGACGCCGGCGTCTTCGAGCGCGTCAATCAACAGCTGCAGCGTGTCGGGATGGTCGTCGACCACCAGCACGGTCGAGCGCGCCAGGGGATTAGGCGTCACGATGATGCAAAGCCTCCAGCGTGTTCAGGTACGATTTGAGTTGAAACGTTCTGACATATTCGTCCAGCTTGTCCAGCAGCAGACGCGATTCCGGCGACAGTCGGCGCAGGGAGGCCAGCTTGGACTCAATGCCGCGCACATAACCAATATTGCCGAGCGCGATCAGTTCGTCGATCTGCGCGGCGTCCAGCCGCGCGCCCGGGGCGGCAGCGGCCTGCGCTTCGTCCGGCGGCACCGGCTCCCCGCGGGCATGGATCCACGTCAACGACAGCTGCATTTGCAGCCGCTCGAAAAGGCGCGCGATGACGACCGGCTTGACCAGAAAGTCACAATGCAGGGCGGCTTCGTCGCGCAGATGCTGGCGCTCGAATGCGTTGGCTGATACCAGAATGATGGGCAGATCGCCGTATCCCAGCGACCGTATGCGGCGCGCCACTGACCAGCCATCCATTCCGGGCATGGTGATATCGAGCAATAGCAGGTCCGGCGCGCACTGTGGCAGAAATTGCAGACATTGCGCGCCGTCGCTGGCCGTGAACAAGGTAAATCCGAGCGGGCCCAGCGTATCGCGCATCAGCATGCGGTGATCGGCATCGTCGTCCACCACCAGCAATTTCCGGCGCGGCCCATGGTAGCCGATGATGCGTTTTTCCGCGCCCGGCAGCACCGACTCGCTCGCATCTACCGTGAGCAGCATGCGCAGCCGGAATGCGCTGCCGCTGCCGGGCACGCTGGTCACGGTAATGTCGCCGCCCATCACCTGCGCCAGCAGATCGCTGATGGTCAGCCCCAGGCCGGTGCCCGCGACACCGGCGGCCGAGGCGCCGCGCTCGAAGGGCTCGAAGATGCGCTTGAGATCGGCGGCAGCGATGCCGATGCCGGTGTCACTGACTTCGAATTCCGCGATCTGCCGGCGATACGCCACCCGCAGAACCACTGACCCTTGTTCCGTGTACTTGATCGCGTTGGAGAGCAGGTTGATCAGGATCTGCCGCAGGCGTTTTTCGTCCGTCAGCACGACCGCGGGCAATGGCGTGTCGATCTGGATTCTCAAAATCAGACCCTTGGCCTCTGCCTGCAGTTCGAACATTTGCAACAAGTGCTCGATAAACGCCGGCAAGGCCACGCGATCGCGCCGCAGCTGCAACTTTCCCGCTTCGATTCTGGCCATGTCGAGCAAGCCGTCGATCAGCACCGACAGATGCTCGCTGCTGCGTTTGATGACCGTCATGCCGCGGCGCCGTGCAGGGGTGGCCAGTTTCGCGGTTGCCCCGACTTCCTCATGTTCGAGCAGTTGTGCGTAACCGAGAATGGCGTTCAGCGGGGTACGCAATTCGTGACTGATGCCCGACAGATAGCGGCTTTTGGCCAGGTTGGCGGCTTCGGCCACTTCCTTGGCGCGTTTGAGCGCCGCGTCCGTCTGCTCGTGCGCTTCCACCTCCTGTTGCAGCAGATGGTTTTGTCGCAGCGACTCCTCGCGTGCAACCCGACGGCTATCCTGCGCCAGCACAAACAGCCATGAGGTGACGCCGGCGATCAGTGTCAGGAACAAAAACACCTTCAGCAACGGCGTTTGCAGGTGCTCATAGTGCGGGCTGTCGCCGAGCGTTTCCTGAAAATACACCAGCCCGATGACGGTGGCGACCAGTCCGGTCGCCAGCACGAACCGCGCAAGGTAGTGTCCGAGCGGGGAGTCCAGCAGCGCCGCCGTGCGTGCAGGCAGCCAGGTGCCGAGAAAGCCGATCAACTGATCGTGCAGCTGGGCCTTGTCCTTGCAAATGTCGTTGCAGCGCGCATCCAGTGAGCAGCACAGCGAGCAGATGGTGCCGCCGTAGGCCGGGCAATGCGCGAGATCCTGCGGTTCGAAGTGGTGCTCGCACACGCGGCAGCGGTGAAGGGTAGCATCCTGCCAGTCGGTCCTGGGTGCGCGCGCGAGGTAATACTTGCCGTGGGTGGCCTTTGCAATTGCAGGGGCCGCCAGGAAGGCGACGCCAAAGGCCATGAACGCGGAGAGCGCCTGGCACACCTCGCCAAATGTTCCCGCATAAGCCGTCATGGATATCAGCGCGGCGACCGCCATCGCGCCAATGCCCACGGGATTGATGTCGTACAGGTGCGCGCGTTTGAACTCGATGGCGGGGGGGCTCAATCCCAGCGGTTTGTTGATCACCAGATCGGCCACCAGGGCACCGATCCAGGCGATGGCCAGATTGGCGTATAGACCGAGGATGGTTTCCAGCGCCTTGAAAATGCCGAGTTCGGTCAGCATCAATGCGATCATGACGTTGAACACCACCCACACCACGCGTCCGGGATGATTCTGTGTCAGGCGGGCGAAGAAGTTCGACCAGGCAATGGAGCCGGCATAGGCGTTGGTGACGTTGATTTTCAGCTGCGACACCACCACAAACAAACCGGTGGCGGCCAGCGCGAACTCCGGTGAGGCAAACACATACTTGAACGCGGTCAGGTACATCTGTGTGGGCTCCACCGCCTGCTCCATCGGCACTTCATGCTGCAGGGCGAGGAAAGCCAGAAACGATCCGGCCAGCAGTTTCAGCGCGCCGGGAACAATCCATCCCGGTCCGGCAATGACCAGCGCGGTCCACCAGCCGGCGCGCGCGCGCGGTGCGGGCCGGGGCAGGAAACGCAGAAAATCGACCTGCTCGCCGATCTGCACCACCAGCGACATCACGACTGCCGACGCTGCGCCATAGTGCAGCAGATTGAATCCGCCCGCGGCGTCGCCATGCTGTCCGGCGAAACTCGTCCACTGCCGAAAGGACTCGGGCCATTTCACGGCGATAAACGCAAACGGCAGCAGGTGCAGCACAACCCACAACGGTTGTGTCCACGTCTGGAAGCGGCTGATCAGCGTAATGCCATGCGTCACCAGCGGTATCACCGCGAGCGCGCTGACGATATAGCCGATCGTCAGCGGCACACCGAGGCACAGCTTCAAGGCATGCGCCATGATCGCCGCCTCGATCGCAAAAAAGATGAAGGTAAACGAGGCGTAGATCAGTGACGTGATGGTCGAGCCCAGATAACCGAATCCCGCGCCGCGCGTGAGCAGATCCATGTCGAGGCCGTGCTTTGCGGCGTAGTAACTGATCGGCAGCCCGGTCAGGAATATCAGCGCACTCACACTGATGATGGCCCACAGCGCATTGGTAAAGCCGTAGTTGAGCGTGATGGCGGCGCCGATGGCCTCAAGTGCGAGAAACGAAATGGCGCCCAGTGCGGTGTTGGCGACACGAAAATTTGACCAGCGCCGCGCGCGGGTGGCGGTAAAACGCAGCGCGTAGTCCTCCAGCGTCTGGTTTGCCACCCAGCGGTTGTAGTCGCGGCGAATGGGGATGATTTTCTGAATGGCCATGATGATGGTGTCGGCTGCGATCTCCCGGGGCGCACAGACTGCGGCGCAACCTGCCTGCCTGTTTCTGGTGCGCGATTAACCGGCGTGCACCAATTCAGCATATTTGTTGCGCCGCATTAGCCACGCTGGCTGGCTTGGCAGCAAGGGTACTACGCTCTAGCAAGACTCGCGCCAGGGTGTACGCGATTCCGCGTATTTGTGCGCCGCAACAACGGCGCTACTGTGCAGTCGTCGAAGGCGATGTAACGCGGTCAAGGCGCCTGGTCACAAATGGACGAATCCCGTTTAAAGGAGAAAGCAATGTCTCAGCCCGAAAATCCCCATGATCGTTTGAAAGGCGTTTCCGATTCAGCCGACGCGCCATCGCCGTTTCGCCGGCGCATTTTGCAGGGCCTGTCGGCGATGCCGATACTGGCCGTGCCGGGGATATCGCTGGCACAAAAATTTCCGACGGCAAAGGTCAACACCACCAAGCTGGCGATGACTGAAACCGAGGTCACGGTGGGGCAATTGCATTCCTCCACCGGCACCATGGCCATTTCGGAAACGGGGTCGATCCAGGCCGAGCAACTGGCGATCGACCAGATCAACGCCATGGGCGGCATCCTCGGGCGCAAGATCAAGGTGATCAAGGAAGACGGCGCGTCCGACTGGCCCACCTTTGCCGAAAAGTCGAAGAAGCTGCTGATCAACGATCGCTGTGCCACGGTGTTCGGCTGCTGGACCTCGGCCTCGCGCAAGGCGGTGCTGCCCGTGTTCGAAAAAGAAAACGGCCTGCTCTATTACCCGACGTTCTACGAAGGCCTCGAGCAGTCGAAGAACGTCTTCTATACCGGGCAGGAAGCCACCCAGCAGATTCTCTACGGCCTCGATTGGGCCAAGAATGAAAAGAAGGCGAAATCCTTCTTCCTCATCGGCTCCGATTACATCTGGCCGCGCACGTCGATGAAGATTGCGCGCAAGCACATCGAAAACTTCCAGAAAGGCAAGGTGGTGGGCGAAGAGTACTACCCGCTGGGCAGCACCAATTTCGGCTCGTTGATGAACAAGATCAAGTTGCAAAAGCCGGACTGCATCTTTGCCGCCGTGGTCGGGGGCTCAAACGTCGCCTTTTACAAGGCACTCAAGGCCGCCGGCATCACCGGCAACAAGCAGCTGTTGCTGACCTTGTCCGTGACCGAGGACGAGATGACGGGCGTGGGCGGCGAGAATTTTGCCGGCTTCTATTCGTCGATGAAGTATTTCCAGTCGCTCGACAACGACAACAACAAGAAATTTGTCGCGGCGTTTAAGGCCAAGTACGGTCCTAAATCGGTGATCGGCGACGTCACGCAGGCCGCCTACCTCGGCCCGTGGTTATGGAAGGCGGCGGTGGAGCGCGCCGGCAGTTTTGACGTCGACAAGGTGGTGGCCGCCTCGCCCGGCATTGAACTGAAGCAGGCGCCCGAAGGCTACGTCAAGCTCGATGCCAACCACCACCTGTGGAGCAAGTCGCGCATTGCCATGGGACAGCCGGATGCCACTTTCAAGGTGGTGGCGGAGTCGCCGCAACTGATCAAACCCGATCCGTTTCCCAAAGGCTATCAGTAATGCCGTTGCATCACGCGTAACACGGACGGGCCTCCGGGCCCGGACGGTCCATCAACCCCTCGGGGCTCGCACATGAATTTTTCCGATCTTCTGAACATTGGCCTGATGCAAGGCTTCGCAGGGCTCAGCCTGTTCGCAGTGCTGTTGCTGATGGGGCTGGGTCTGGCCATCATCTTTGGCCAGATGGGCGTCATCAACATGGCGCATGGCGAGTTCATGGCGATCGGCGCCTACACCATCTATCTCGGCTCCCAGCTCACGGAGCAGTACGCGCCGTCGCTGATGCCGGTCTATTTCCCGCTGGCTGTCATACTCGCGTTCTGTTTCGCATTCGCCGGCGGTTGGCTGATTGAATGGAGCCTGATACGGCACCTCTACAAGCGGCCGCTGGATACCTTGCTGGCCACCTGGGGCATCAGCCTGGCGATGCAGCAGTGCTTTCGTACCTTTATAGGGCCGAAGGAGGTGAGTCCGACGCTGCCGGACTGGCTGCTCGGTTCCTGGGCGCCGGTGTCGGGCCTGGACATCCCGCGCAATGGCATGTTCGTGCTGGCGCTGACCGCGGTAGTGACCTGCGGCGTGCTGCTCGCGCTCAGCAAGAGCCGCTGGGGCCTGCGCGTGCGGGCGACCGTCAGCAACCGCGTGATGGCCAACGCCACCGGCATCGACACGCGCAAGACCGATCGCCTCACCTTTGCCATCGGCTGCGGCATCGCCGGCGTGGCGGGGGCGGCATTCACCACCATCGGCTCGACCGGCCCGACCTCCGGCCAGCTCTACATCGTTGACTCCTTCCTGGTGGTGACCTTCGGCGGCGCGGCCAGTCTGCTGGGCACCGTGGTGTCGGCCTTCGGTATCGCGCAAACGCAGTCGCTGGCGGAGTTCTTCATGCCCGGCTCCATGGCCAAGATGCTGACGCTGACACTGATCGTGGTGATCCTCATGATGCGCCCGCAGGGCTTGTTCGCCAGCAAAGTACGGCGGTGAGGGTGCATTGTTATAACTATATGATTTTAATGTATTTTTTGGAGTATTGCTCATGACTGCCCTGCGCGATCTGATCAAGCGCTATCAACTCGCCAGCGTGCTGGTGCTGACACTGTTGCTCGCGGTGGTGCTGCCGCTGACGCTGGACATTTTTCGGCTGAACCTCGTCGGCAAATATCTGACCTACGCTTTCGTCGCGGTGGGGCTGGTCATGGTGTGGGGTTACGGTGGCGTTCTCAGCCTCGGCCAGGGTGTGTTCTTCGGCCTCGGCGGCTATGCCATGGCAATGTTTCTGAAGCTTGAAGCCTCGGACCCGATCACCACCAAGATCCAGTCCACGCCCGGCATCCCGGACTTCATGGACTGGAACCAGCTCACCGCGCTGCCGCTGTTCTGGGAGCCGTTCAAGTCGCTGCCGTTCACGCTGATTGCCGTGATCGCAGTGCCGACGCTGCTGGCATGGATCATCAGTTACGCCATGTTCAAACGACGTGTCGGCGGTGTCTACTTCGCGATCATCACGCAGGCGGTGGCGTTGATATTAACCGTGCTGATCATCGGCCAGCAGGGCTACACCGGCGGCGTCAATGGCATGACCGATCTGAAGACCATGCTGGGTTGGGACACGCGCACCAACGGCGCCAAATACATCCTGTATTACGTCTGTGTTGCGTTGTTGATCGGCAGTATCCTGTTATGCCGCTGGATACAGACCGGCAAGGCCGGCACGTTGTTGCTGGCGATGCGCGACAAGGAAGACCGCGTGCGGTTTTCGGGCTACGACGTCGCCAATTTCCGAGTGTTCACGTTCTGCCTGACGGCGGCGCTGTCCGGCATCGGTGGCGCGCTGTTCTCACTGCAAGTTGGTTTCATGTCGCCGAGCTTTGTCGGCATCGTACCCTCGATCGAGATGGTGATCTTCGCGGCGGTGGGCGGACGCATGAGCCTGGTCGGCGCGGTGTACGGCACGCTGCTGGTCAACGCCGGCAAGACATTCTTCTCCGAGAGCTTCCCGGACCTGTGGCTGTTTCTGATGGCGGCGCTGTTCATCGGTGTCACCATGGCGTTTCCCATGGGCCTGGCGGGGTTGTGGCAAGACCATGTGGTGCCATGGTGGGCAAAGCGCCGCAGCGAAATGCGCAAGGACAAGGCCGCGGCCGCGAGGCGGGCGGCAGAAGACGATGCGTCCGGCGCCGCGCCCGAAGCGGCCGCCAAAGCCCCACGCGCCGCGGGGACACCCGAGCGTCTGGGTGACGTCGCCGGTCAGCGCGCCTAACCCCGGGAGACTCTGATGAGCAACACTGATTTTGCCATTGCGATCGAGGACCTGACGGTCTCGTTCGACGGCTTCAAGGCCATCGACGGACTCAACCTGTACATCGACCAGAACGAGCTGCGCGTGATCATCGGACCCAATGGGGCCGGCAAGACCACGTTACTCGACCTGATCTGCGGCAAGACCAGGGCCACTGCGGGCAGCATCAAATTCAAGAATATCGAACTCACCAAAATGGCGGAGTTCAAGCGCGTTCGTCTGGGGATCGGCCGCAAATTCCAGACGCCGTCGATTTACGAAAACCTCACCGTGTTCCAGAACCTTGAAGTGTCGTTTCCGAAGGGGCGTTCGGTGATGGGCGCGCTCGCGTTCAAGTGCAATGACGAGGTCAAGGCGCGGGTGCAGGTGGTCGCCGAAGACATCATGCTGGCCGACCGGCTGGACCTCGAAGCCGGACTGCTGAGCCACGGCCAGAAGCAATGGCTGGAGATCGGCATGCTGCTGATGCAGTCGCCGGAGTTGCTGATGCTGGATGAACCGATTGCCGGCATGAGCGCGCGCGAGCGCGAGCTGACCGCCGAGCTGTTGCAACGCATTTGCAAGGGCCGCTCGGTGATCGTGATCGAGCACGACATGGAGTTCGTCAAGCGCATCGCGCACAAGGTCACCGTCATGCACCAGGGCAAGATTCTCGCCGAAGGACCGATGGCAAAGGTGCAGGCCGATCCGAATGTGATCGACGTGTATCTGGGCCACTGAAATGCGGACATTGCGAAGGAGTACGGCAGCATGTTGAAAGTCAAAGACCTGTTCGTCGCCTATGGCCAGAGCGAGGCACTGCACGGCATCTCGTTCGAAGGCGGGGAGCGCGAAACCGTCGCGATCATGGGGCGCAACGGCATGGGCAAGACCACCTTGTTCAAGAGCCTGATGGGCATTCTGCCCGTGAAAAGCGGCAGCATCGAAGTCGCCGGCAGCGAGGTGTCAAAGGAAGAGAGCTTTCGCCGCGTCGCCAAGGGCATCGCCTATGTGCCGCAGGGGCGCATGATCTTTCCCACGCTGACGGTGGAGGAAAACATCCAGACGGGCCTGGAAAATTCCAAAACGCGGCGCATACCCGAAGAGATTTACGCACTGTTTCCGGTGCTCTATGACATGAAGCGGCGCAAAGGCGGCAATCTGTCGGGCGGCCAGCAACAGCAACTTGCGATTGCGCGCGCGCTGGTGACCGAGCCGAAGGTATTGCTGCTGGATGAACCGACCGAAGGCATTCAGCCGTCGATCATCAAGGACATCGCCAAAGCGCTGAACGAAATTCGCAAGTTGAAGCAGATCACCATCATCGTGTCTGAGCAGGTGCTGAGCTTTGCCATGGATGTGGCGGACCGGCTGTTCGTGATCGAAGGCGGCCGCCTGGTGCTGGAGACGGCGCGAGCCGATACCGATGTGAGCCGCATCAAGCAATACCTGTCGGTGTGAGGAATGTTTGTAAGTATCTGTTTTTAAACAATATTTATTTTGGAGACCGCCATGCCTGAAACCCTTATCAAAGTCGATCTGAGCAGTTCCCCCACCGCCAACGAAAACATCCACAACCGCTGGCATCCGGACATCCCGATGGCGTGCTGGGTCAAGCCCGGTGACGACTTTGTGCTGGAGACGTTCGACTGGACCGGCGGCTTCATCAAGAACAACGACAGCGCCGACGACGTGCGCGACATCGATCTCACCACGGTGCACTACCTGTCGGGACCGGTGGGGGTCAAAGGCGCCGAGCCCGGCGATTTGCTGGTGGTGGACCTGCTCGACATCGGCGCCAAGCCCGACAGCTTGTGGGGCTTCAACGGCTTCTTCTCCAAAAAGAACGGCGGCGGCTTTCTCACCGATCACTTCCCGCAGGCGCAAAAATCGATCTGGGATATCGAAGGCATGTTTACCCGCTCGCGCCATGTGCCGGGGGTGAAGTTCGCCGGGTTGATTCACCCGGGACTGATCGGCTGCCTGCCCGACCACAAGATGCTGGAAATGTGGAACAAGCGCGAGCTGGAGTTCATCGCCACCGATCCCAACCGCGTGCCGCCGCTGGCAGCGCCGCCGTCGGGCGGCACCGCGCACATGGGCAAGATGACCGGCGACGCCAAAATGAAGGCCGCTGCCGAGGGTGCGCGCACCGTGCCGCCGCGCGAGCACGGCGGCAACTGCGACATCAAGGACCTGTCGCGCGGATCGAAAATCTTTTTCCCGGTGTATGTCGACGGTGCAGGCCTGAGCGTCGGCGACCTGCACTTCAGCCAGGGCGATGGCGAAATCACCTTTTGCGGTGCCATCGAAATGGCCGGCTGGGTGCACATGAAGGTGAGCCTGATCAAGGGCGGCATGGCGCTGTATGGCATCAAGAACCCGATATTCAAGCCCAGCCCGATCACCCCGACCTACAACGACTACCTGATCTTCGAAGGCATCTCGGTCGACGAATGGGGCAAACAGCATTACCTCGACGTGCATGTCGCGTATCGCCAGGCGTGTCTGAACGCGATCGAGTACATGAAGAAATTCGGCTACTCCGCGGCACAGGCGCACTCGATCCTCGGCGTGGCGCCGGTGCAGGGCCACATCAGCGGCGTGGTCGACATCCCCAACGCCTGCGCCACGCTGTGGCTGCCGACGCAGATCTTCGGATTCGACATCAACCCCAGCGCTGCTGGGCCGAAGAAGTATCTGGATGGCTCGATATCGATGCCGCTGTCACCCGATCTCGCCTGAGGCCGCCATGCCGACCTATGATTACGCCTGTGTCGCATGCGGCGGCTTTGATGCCATGCGTACTGTGGCCGAGCGCGATGAGCCGGTCGCCTGTCCCGACTGCGGCAGTGCATCGCCGCGGGTGTTCATCGCCGCGCCGCGTCTGGCGCTGATGGCAAGCGGCACGCGCACCGCGATGGCCACCAACGAGCGCGCCCGCCACGAGCCGCAGCGGGCTGGCGAGTACCTCAGCCGCAAACATCCGGCAGGCTGCGGCTGCTGCAGCCCGGCCAAACGCAGTGCGACGGTGATGGATGCCCGCGGCAACAAAGCGTTTCCGTCAAAGCGACCGTGGATGATCAGTCACTAGCAGTCACAACGTTACGACAGGAGAACATCATGCATCACGGCGACATATCCAGCAGCAAAGACAGCGTCGGCGTTGCCGTCGTCAACTATAAGATGCAGCGGCTGCACAGCAAGACCGAGGTGCTCGACAACGCACGCAACATCGCGACAATGATCGAGGGCATGAAGGCCGGTCTGCCGGGCATGGACCTGGTGATCTTTCCCGAGTACAGCACGCACGGCATCATGTACGACTCGCAAGAGATGTACGACACCGCGTCAACTGTGCCGGGGGCGGAAACGGACATCTTTGCCGCCGCCTGCCGCAAGGCCAAGGTGTGGGGCGTATTCTCGCTCACCGGCGAGCGCCATGAGGAACACCCCAACAAGGCGCCGTACAACACGCTGATCCTGATGAACGATCAGGGCGAGATCGTGCAGAAGTACCGCAAGATCATGCCATGGGTGCCGATTGAGGGCTGGTATCCCGGCAAATGCACCTATGTCAGCGACGGGCCCAAGGGACTGAAGATCAGCCTGATCATCTGCGACGACGGCAACTACCCGGAAATCTGGCGCGACTGCGCGATGAAGGGCGCCGAGCTGATCATCCGCTGTCAGGGCTACATGTATCCGGCCAAGGAACAGCAAATCATGATTTCCAAGGCGATGGCCTTTGCCAACAACACCTATGTGGCGGTGGCCAATGCTGCGGGCTTCGACGGCGTGTATTCGTATTTCGGCCACAGCGCGATCATCGGCTTCGACGGCCGCACGCTGGGCGAATGCGGCGAAGAAGACATGGGCGTGCAGTATGCCGCGCTGTCGAAATTTCTGATCCGCGATTTCCGCAAGAATGCGCAGAGCGAGAACCATCTGTTCAAGCTGCTGCATCGCGGTTACACCGGCCTCATCAACTCGCGCGAAGGTGATCAGGGCGTAGCAGCCTGTCCCTACGAATTTTACGGCCAGTGGATCAACGACCCCGAGGGCGCGCGCAAGCGCGTCGAAGCCATCACGCGCGACACCGTGGGCACGGACGAAGCGCCGATTGAAGGCATCCCGCATGCCGCGCCCGTGCATCGCGGCTTGCGTGTCGTGGAAGACCCAATGCCCGGCGGCGCAACGCATGCCTTACGCAAATAGGCACAAGCCTCTGGTGCCGCGCCGCTGCGAAAATAATATCCATAAAATCAATAACTTATAAAGCGGCGACAGGGCTGACCGCGAACTTCTGGCGCGTAGCGTAAGCCAGCGCCCGCCCGCGTTCTGCCATTCGCGTCCGCAAGTTTTGCGCCGACCCCGCGGGCTGTCCATGCCCGTATCGGGAGCACGGCATGATGCGACCCGCTGAATATACTGTCGGCGCGCGCAATGCACAGACAACTTGTTGACGCGAAGGGCGCGGCTTGACGGACGCGAGTTGGCTATCGAGGGTACGCTTGCCGGCTTTTGCTCCTCGGCCATTGCTGCCGGTGGCGCTGCGCGGCATCGAAGGCCGGTGTCAATCTGTTACCGGCCATTGCCCCCAAAGCAATAACGAATGGCCGCTGTCTAAGACCGCGAAAGCGTGCTACCGACCCGTTGCAGCCCTTGGCTCTTTGCAAAAGCGGACGTTTAACGTCGTGCATG
>CADECM010000058.1 GCA_902825845.1 uncultured beta proteobacterium | reverse complement strand
CTTTACCAACGCGCCGAACGTGTTCGAGGCGGAATACGGCGGCTTTTGTTCGGCACACACCGGCAATCAGCGCCCCGCCGTCTACGATCTCACGCAGATCAACAAGGACTGGGGCCGCAAGTATCACACTGAAAAAATACGCTTCAAGATGTGGGCCACACGGGTGCCGAATCACGGATCACTGGAAGCGATCCGGCACCTGCGCAAGCAGCACCCGATACCCGTCGAACAGATCAAGCAGGTACGCATACGCCTCGGCCGCGGCTATCTGCAGAATGTCGGCTGGGCCTACACGCCGACCACCATCACCTCCGCGCAGCTGAATCTGTTCTACGTCACCGCCATCATGCTGCTGGAAAACGAAGTGTTCACCGCGCAGTTCACCGAGGAAAAAATCCGCTCGCCCAAGGTGCTGGAGCTGATCCAGCGCATCAGCATCACCCACGACCCGGCGCTCGACGGCAAAGGCTACGTCGAAGGCAACCCGGTTGAGATCGAGTTGACGGACGGCACGGTTCTGTCGGCCTGGGGCAAGGCGCGCGGCGACGCGGAAAACCCGGTGCACATGAGCGATGTGGTGGAGAAATTCACCAAGATCACGCAGGGACTGCTGGCCCCGGCCAAACAGAAAGAGGTCGTCGCGCTGTGCGAACGTCTGGATACCGTTGACGACGTTTCCGTGCTGATCGATCAGTTGCAGGGCTGAGGCCGCGTTCCGGCGCAGGGTGAAACGGCCGGCGAGCCCTGCACCCGTCTTACGCGGTCACCAGCCCCAGCACGCTCTCCAGCTTCTTGCGGTGCAGGCGTGGCGCGCCGAGGCAGTGATACAGCGAGCGCGACAGCTTGGTGTGCAGCGTCAGGCCGTACTCGCGCGACACGCCGATGCCCGCATGCACCTCGTGCGCGTAATCGCAGGCGTGCATATGGCTCTCGCCGGCCACCGACTTGGCGACGTGGCAACTCGCCACTGCGTCCACGCCGGCGTCGAGCTTCGACAAGGCCTCGTAGGTAGTCCAGCGCGCGGCATCCAGATGATTGACGAGGTGGATCAGGTGATCCTGAACGCGCGAGAAGCGGCCGATGATCTGGCCGAACTGCGTGCGTTCGCGCGCGTAGTTGAGCGACAGGTCGAACACCGTTTTGCACGAGCCGACCTGATAGGCACACAGCACCGGCGTCACCGCCAGCATCGCGCGCTCAGCCGCGGGCCAGCCGTCGGCGATGACATCGGCCGCGGCCACTTTGACGTTTTCAAGCAGCACTTCGCACACACTGGTGACGAAGCCGTCCAGCGCACGTATCGACACGCCCGCGGCCTTGGCATCAACCCGCAGCACACTGATGCCCTTGCCGCCCTCGACTTTTGCCACCACCAGCAAATCGGTCGCGAAATGCGCGTCATGCACGAACACCTTGGTGCCGGAGAGCGTGTAATCGCTGCCCGCGCGTTTGGCGGTGGCGCGCACGTTGTCGGCGGTCCAGCCATACTGGGTTTCGGTGAGCGCCAGCGCGAACACGCGCTCGCCGCTGGCGATGCGCGGCAGCCAGGCTTTTTTCAGGGCATCGCTGCCCGCCTCCATCAGGATGCGCGCGCACAGCACTGCCGATGACAGCAGCGGGCCGGGCACGGGACCGCAGCCGAGTTCCTCAAACAGCACCGCCACATCGGTGAGGCTGTTGCCGGTGCCGCCGTATTCCTCGGGAATGGCCATGCCGGGCCAGCCCAGCTCTGACATCGGTTTCCAGAGGGTGCTCATCACCAGCGAGGGATCGCGGTCGAGCTTGAGCAGCACATCGCGGCCGCAGGAGCCGCGCACAAAATCCCTGGCGGAATCCTGTATCAGTTGCTGGGTATCGTTCAGTGAAAGGTCCATGATCTTTTCCTAAAATTTTGGCAAGAAATAGGTTCGAAAGCTCACCGCAGAGGCGCGAACGTTACGCAAGGAACAGCCGTTGCAGTTGCCTGCGCGGGGTTCTGTGCGCCGCTGCGGCACGTGGCAGATTTCCCCTAGCGCAAGTTCGCCGCTTTTTCGCGCTCGCGTCCGCCGATGCCGAGGCGCCGCGCCATGATCACGCGCTGAATATCGGTGGTGGCGCCCGGATGCAGCGAAGTGATGGAGTCACGCTGGAAGTATTCAATGGAGCCGCGCAGCGGCGCCCAGCGCTTGTCCTTGGTCAGCACCAGCGGGCCGGCGATGCGCACCATTTTTTCGCCCATGTCGAGGCCCGACAGTTTGCGCCGCAGGCTGTACTGCGAACCTTCGTACGACCGCGGCTGATTGGTATGTGACAGCCAGTGATTGCGCGTGGCGAACAGGCGCGTGATTTCGGATTCGATGTAAAGGTTGACGAGTTCTTCGCGGGCGCCGGGATCGTCGGCAATGGCCCAGCCGTCCTGGCGTTCCTTGCACAGATTGATGAATTCATACACCACGCGGCGGTCGGCCATGCGTCCCATGCCGCCATGCTCGACCTCGAGGTGGGTGGTGGCGACTTTCCAGCCATTGTTTTCGCCGCCGACGAGGTTACCCGCCGGCACGCGCACGTTGTCGAAAAATACCGTGTTCTTGACGCCGCAGCCGCTGCCGCCTTCGCCGCCGGTGGCGAGCAGATCCATCGGCGTCACGGTGATGCCGGGCAGATCCATCGGGATCATCAGCCACGACAGATTCTTGTGGCGCTCGCCTTTGGGATCGGTAACGAGAATCGTCCACGAATAATCCGCGCCGTGCGAACTGCCGACCCACATTTTCTGGCCGTTCACCACGTAGTGATCGCCATCGCGAATCGCGGTGCATTTGATACCCGCGAGGTCGGAGCCCGCGCCCGGCTCGGACAGCAATTGCCAGGTGCGCACTTCGCCGCGGCAGATCGGCGGCAGGAAACGCTTTTTGTGTTCTTCGGTGCCCCACACCAGAATGGTCGGTGCGCCCATGCGTCCGCCCGCGTCGTAGTAAGGTGGCAGCGCCAGCCCGATGCGCGTCAGTTCATCGGTGAGAATACCGATATGCTCCGCAGGCAGATCGCCGCCGCCGTATTCCTTGGGCATCGACGGATACAGCCAGCCGCGCTCGCCCAGCGCGCGGCCGAGGTCGCGGCGCAGTTGATACTGTTCGAACGACATGTCGCAGGGGTCGGCCATGTGCTCGATCTTCGGCGACACGGTCCGGTCGAGAAACGCGCGCACCTCCTTGCGAAATGCGGCTTGCTCCGGTGTATCTTGAATCGCGAAATCCATATCGTAACTCCTTGATTTTAATTAACTTTTACCGCCAGCGCATCGACCACCGTAACACCGGCGCCTGCTGCATGCACAAAAACCGGATTGACATCGAATTCGGCCAGCACCTCGCGCGCGTCCCACGCGAGGTGTGACAGCCGCACCAACAAATCCGCCACCGCGTCCACATCACGCGGCGCTTCACCGCGCACCCCCGTCAGCAGGCGATAGCCGCGCAGACGTTGCAGCATGTCGCGTGCGGTCGCGTGCGTCAGCGGCGCAGGCGCAATGGCGGTATCGTCCAGCACCTCCGTATAAATGCCGCCCAGTCCCACCATTACCATCGGGCCGTACGCGCTATTGTTGATGATACCCGCAATCAGCTCGCGGCCGGGCCGCGCCATTTTTTGCACCAGCACGCCGTGAATTTCCGCCTGCGCGTCATGGGCCGCGGCGCCGGCAGTCACCGCCCTGAACGCCGCGCGCACCGCGTCGGCGTTGGCGAGGTCCAGTTGCACGCCGCGCGCCTCGGTCTTGTGCGCGATTTGCGGCGACTGAATCTTCAGCGCCACGGGAAACCCGAGCCGCTGCGCGTGGGCAACCGCTTCTTCGGCGGTGCGCGCCAGCACTTCATCCGGCAGCGGCACGCCGTACGCGGCGAGCAGCGCCTTCGCCTCGTACTCGCACAATACCTTGCGGGGTGCATCCAACAGCCCGCGCGCGGCGCGCGGCATGTCGTCCGGCGTGCGAGCCGGCGCCTGGCGCTCGGCGCGCGTGCGCTGAAAGTCTGCATAATCCACCAGCGCGCGCAGGCTGCGCACACAGCCCTGTAGCGAGGTAAACACATGCAGTCCCAGCTCGCGCAGAATTTCGCGCGACTTGTCGCCGGGCAGCGCGTAGCTGTAGACCAGTACCGGTTTACCCACACGACGCATCCATTCGGCAATGGCCGGGCCTTCCTTCAGCAGGCGCCGCTCACCCGCAAAATTCACACCCAGAATCACCGCGTCGATATTGGGCGCGCCGCCAACCACATCCAGCGCGACGGTAAAGCCGTCACTGGCCTGCGCCGTCACATCCACCGGATTGTTGCTGGCACCGAAATCGGGAATATGTTTCGCAATCTGTGCGCGCCGCTCCGCATCCAGTTCCGGCACCTCCAGACCCGCGGCGGAACACGCATCGGCGAGCCACGTCGCGGTGCCGCCCGACACACACACCATGCCCACGCGGTTGCCCCTGGGCAGCGGCTGGTGCGCAAACGCCGCGGCGAGATTGAGCAACATATCCTGATCATCGGCGCGCACCACGCCGTGCTGCGCGAGCGCGGCATCCACCACCGACGACGGACTGGCCAGTGCGCCGGTATGCGATTGCGCCGCGCGGCGTCCCGCATCCGAGTTGCCGACCTTCACCATCACCAGCGGTTTGCGCAGATCGGCGGCACGCCGCGCGACCGCCAGAAAACGCGACGGATGGTTGAACGACTCCGCGTACAGCATCACGACCCTGGTGCGTTCCTGCTCCAGCAACCATGCCGTGTAGTCGGCGAGCTCCAAATCGACCTGATTGCCGACACTGAAGATGTGGCTGAAGACAAGATCGTCGCGCCGGCCCTTGTTGAAAAATGCAAACCCCAGCCCGCCGCTCTGCGACACGATGCCGATCTGTGACGGCGCGTTCAGGTCGCCCTTGCCAATATCAATGGCGGAATTGAACGTCGCCGCCAGATTGGCGCCGATATTGTAAAAACCTTCGGCGTTGGGCCCCGACACCCGGATGCCTGTGCGTTGGCAGATGTCCTGCAGCTGCTGCTGCAGGGCTTTGCCTTGCGTGCCGGCCTCATTGAAACCGGAACTCAAGATCACCGCGCCTTTCACGCCGGCATCGGCGCAGGCCTGCAACACGCCCGGCACCCGCTGCGCAGGCACTGAAATAATCGCCAGGTCCACCGGGCCGGGCACCTCGCCAATGCTTGCGTAACAACGGATACCCGCGATCTCGGCGTGCGATGGATTGACCGGATGCACGTTTCCCGCGTAGCCGTGCTGTATCAGCGTGCGCAGCGCCTTGCCGCCAATCTTGTCAGCGCTTTCCGTGGCGCCGATGATAGCAACGCTTTGCGGGGCAAACATGCGGTCGAGAGGGTTCATGCGGCGTGCCCGGTGGGTTGCGAGGTTGGTGTGCCGGCGAACTTGAGGCGGGAACCACACTATAGCAAAGCCGGTGCCGCCGCCGGTAGTGGCGGATTCTGCAGTACGGACATGGCGTGCCCAACACGATACGCGCGCGTGGATTGGTTACGTCAGGCATGCCGGGCGGTGTAAACTTCCGGCTCGCGCCCATTCACGGAGGAATTATGAGCACAGAGACCGCCGCTGCGCCCGCTACACTGATCACCCAGGCTCTGAAAGACAGCCTCAATGTCTGGAGCGCGCCGGAGGTTTCCCATCCGGTGGACTGTTCCGACCTGCGCAAATGGGCGATCGCGGTTTACTGGCCTGACGTCCCGCCTAAAATATTTTGGGACGAAGCCTACGCGAAGACCACTAAATACGGCGGCATCATCGCGCCGCGCGAATTCAATCCCTTCGCCTGGCCCGCGATCCGCCCTGCCGACCGCGCGCCGCGCCCCGCCAAACGCGGCGTGGGCGAGCGCACCATGAACGGCGGGCAAAAAGAAGTTTACGGCGTGCCGGTCCGCCCCGGTGACGTGATTACTTCGAAAACCGCGCTGGTGCACATGGAAGAAAAAGTTGGCAAGCTCGGCCTCACCCTCTACAAATCCACCGAAATGCGCTGGACCAACCAGAAGGGTGAATTCGTGCGCAGCCGCATCTCCATTTCCATCGTCTACTGAGCGCGAGGTAAACACCATGGCCAACAAAGTTTATTTTGAAGACATCAATGTCGGCGACGAAATTCCAAGCTGGATCAAGCAAACCGACTTCATGCACTGGAACCGCTACGCCGCGGTCAACGACGAATTCGTCTACATCCACATGGACGACGAATCGGGCCGCAACGGCGGCAATGCCCAGGGCGCGTTCGGCATGGGCAATTTGCGCTGGGCCTACCTGCACAACATGTTGCGCGAGTGGGCGGGTGACGAAGCCGAGATGAAGGAAATGAGCGTGCAGTATCGTGCCATCAACCAGAAGCACGACGTGCTCACCTGCACCGGCAGGATCACGGAAAAGAAAACCGAAGGCGGCGAGAATCTGGTGCGGCTGGACATCAACGTGATGAATCAGGACGGCAAGGCGACGACGCCGGGTTATGCGGTGATTGCGCTGCCGTCACGAGGGTAGACCTGCATTCGAACTGCCGCGGCCCCCATCGGGAAGTGCTTTGGGCGCAATGCACTGCGGCCATTGAGCCCTCCCTCACATTCCGGTCGTTACCGCACCTTGAACACCAGCTTGCCGCGAAAGTGCCGCCCCTCGCTGATGCGATGCGCTTCCGCCGCCTGCGCCAGTGAAAACAACTTGATCTCCGGCGGCTTCACCGCACCACTCACGGCCAGTGCGGCAATACGCTCCAGATGTGAGCGCGTGCGGCCGACTTGCGGGCGCAGCGACCGCACGTCCTTGCGCTCCGGCTCGGGTGCCTTGGCGCCGGAGCTGATGAACGCCGCGCGTCCGCCGGACTTGAGCACGGCGAACGCCTGCTGCGTCACGTTGCCGCCCACCGTATCAAACGCGGCATCGCAGCCGGACACCGCCTTGGCCACATCCACCGCATTGTAGTCGACGACCTCGTCCGCGCCGAGGCTGCGCACGTAGTCGTGATTGCCTTTGCTCGCGCTGGTGATCACGCGCGCGCCGATATGCTTCGCCAATTGCACGGCATAGCTGGCGACGCCACCCGCGCCGCCGGAGATGAAAATGGTCTCGCCGCGCTTGAGCTTCAGCGTGTCTTCCACCGACACCAGCGCGGTGAGTCCGATCAGCGACAACGCCGCGGCATCGGCATGCGAAAGGCCAGCAGGCTTTTTAGCCACGATCGAGGCTTTTATCGCAATCTTTTCCGCGTACGCCTGCTCCTGACCCACGTCGCACACACCGAAAACTTCGTCACCCACTTTCAGATCGGTGACGCCTTCGCCCACCGCGCTCACCACGCCGGAGAAATCGCGCCCCGGGATATACGGCAGATCGGTGATCGGCGCATACGAACCCTTGCGCACCTTCCAGTCCGCGCCGTTGACACTCGCGGCGTGGATGTCAACCAGCACCTGACCGGGAGCGGCGACCGGATCCTTATAGTCGCCATACTCCATGGCTTCCGGTCCGCCATGTTTTCTGAAAAAAGCGGCTTTCATTGGTTACCTCCAAAAGTGGTCAGCGCCGGGTCAATCGCGGCAGTCTGCAGCGGTCGATGCACGCCAAATTATTCTAAAAAAACTACTTTAAAAACAAAAGCTTACATAATACCGCCTTCGCGCGGGAAGACAACTTCGCGGCACTTCGTTTGCAACGCTTGTCCTGCGGCACAGGCTCACCCACCCAAACCGTTGCATGGCGGCATTCTACGCCTGCGGGCGGGAATGTCGTTTGCGCTCTGTTGTCCTTGTCCGTTAAGCCAGTGCCGCCGCGTGGCGGATCATTACACCGCACAGCAAGCCGGTGCCACGCGCAGCACGCGCCGTCCCGCAGCATGCATGCATTCGGCAATTTCACATTCGGCATGCAGCGGGTGTCACCCGTCTCCAAATATGCCATGGCGATGAAGCCGCATGCTAGACTCTGTCGCCGCTGCACGGGCACTCAATCAAAGGAGAATGGCATGGCTAATTGCGCAGGATCGGATCAATCGCACAAAGGGCCTGCCCGCCCCGGATGGGCCTTCGTGGCCGTACTGCTGACGGCACAAGCCTGGGCGCAGACGCCACCTGCCGCCGCACCGTCCTGGCAGCAGGGCCGTTCGGCGGAGCAGGCAAAATCCACGCTGCACCCGTTTGCGCCGCATCTCACCGGCCGCGCCTCCAGCGAACTGCCTCTGGACAAGCTCAAGGTGCCTGCGGGATTCAAGATCGAGGTGTGGGCCGAGGGCGTGCCCGAAGCCCGCTCGCTGGCGCTGGGGGACAAGGGCACGGTGTTTGTCAGCAATCGCAACCTCACCAACGTGTACGCCATCGTGGACAACGGCGGCAAGCGCGAAGTCAAAAAACTGCTCACGGGCATGAAAACGCCCAACGGCATCGCCTTCAGCAAAGGCACGCTGTATGTGGCAGAGCGCCACCGCATCACGCGCTACGACGGCATCGAGAACAATCTCGACGCTGCGCCGGAAGCCAAGGTGGTGATCGATAATCTCGATCCGTCGCAACAGCCGGGGCACTTCTGGAAGTATCTGGCGATGGGTCCCGACGGCAAGCTTTACTTCAACGTCGGCGCGCCCGGCAACATCGTGCTGCCGAATTACAACCAGGCCACGGTGCAGCGCGTCGATCCCAACACCGGCATACTCGAAACCGTGGCGCATGGCGTGCGCAATTCGGTGGGCATGGACTGGCACCCGGCCACCAAACAACTGTGGTTCACCAACCACGCGCGCGACTGGATCAGCGACGATCTGCCCAACGACACACTGCACCGTCTGTCGCGCAAGAACATGCACTTCGGCTATCCATTCTGCCATCAGGGCGACCTGCCCGACCCGGAATACGGCAAGGGCCGTTCGTGCAAGGAATTCGACGCGCCCGCCGCCAAGCTCGGTCCGCACATCGCACCGCTCGGCATGCGCTTTTACACGGGCAGGATGTTCCCGGCGGAATACCGCAACAGTCTGTTTATCGCCATGCACGGTTCGTGGAACCGCAGCACCAAGCACGGCTACAACGTGATGCGCGTTACCGTCGATGGCACGGGCAAAGTCACCGGCATGAAGCCCTTCCTTGAAGGGTTTCTCACCGACGATAAGGGCGACCCACCGATGTGGGGCCGCCCGGTCGATCTGCTAGTGATGCGCGACGGCGCAATGCTGGTGTCGGATGACTACAACGGCATCATTTACCGGATCAGTTACAAAAAGTGACGTTTACTGTCGTGGTCCCCCGCGCGGTGGCGGCTCCGCTTGCCGCCGCGTTGTTGGCTGCGGCATCGCCATTCTCCGCACGCGCCGCCGATATCGCGGCGGGCGAACAAAAGGCGCAGGCCTGCGCGGCCTGCCACGGAGCGTCGGGCAACTCCGCCAACCCGGCGGTACCGTCGCTGGCGGGTCAACCCGCGCAGTTCATCGCCACGCAACTGGTGATGTTCCGCGAAGGCCAGCGCAAGGATGCGCAAATGTCGCCGATGGCGGCCGGTCTCACCAACACCGATCTGAACAATATCGCGGCCTATTTTGCCGCGCAGAAACTGTCGCCACCCAAACACAGCACGACTGCGGCAAATGCCGAAGCAGGCCCACGCCTGACTCAACAGTACAACTGCACACAGTGCCATGGCCCTGGGCTGCTGGGCCAGCAGCACATTCCGCGCCTCGCCGGGCAGCAGATGGAATACCTCCGGACGCAGTTGCGCGGTTTCAAGGCATCCACCCGCTTTGACATGGACGGGCAAATGACGTCCGCAGCACAGGCGCTGACCGAGGCCGATATCGCGGTGCTGGCTGACTATTTGTCCGGTCTGAAGTAATCTGGCTGATTTCAACGGCGTTGTTGATCTACATCCACGGCTTCAACAGTTCGCCCCAATCCTTCAAGGCCCGGCTCGTCGGCGAGCGCATGCGCGGCTTGGGCCGGGCGCGGGACTATCGGGTGCCTGACCTGCCGCACCGCCCTGCCGCGGCCATGGCGCTGCTGCGCGACATTGTTGACCGCCATCCGCATGCGGCGCTGATCGGCAGTTCGCTGGGCGGGTTTTATGCAACGTGGCTGGCCGAACACTATGGACTGCGGGCGGTGCTGGTGAATCCCGCCGTGCGGCCATGGACGCTGCTTGGCCAATACCTGGGAACGCAGAAAAATCTTTACAGCGGGGCAAGCTACGAACTCACCACGCAGCATATGGATGAACTCAAGGCGCTCGACGTCGGAGTCATCACCCCCGAACACTACCTGCTGCTCACGCGCACGGGTGACGAAGTGCTGGACTACCGCGATGGCGTCGCCCAATATCGCGGCGCACGGCAACAGGTGATCCCGGGCGGCGATCACGGCTTTGGGGATTTCGGAGACTATCTCGATGGCGCACTGGAATTTTGTGGCATAGGCGTGTGATACGCCCGCAAGGCCTCTGCGCAGTGGCGTTGTCCAAGGCAAGGGAGAATGATCGCCTCACACGTGCATGACGTGTTTGCCCTCGAAGCGAAACAGGCTTCGGGTATAATGCGCGGGCGGCCCAAGCTAGCTTGGGCCGCGCTTTTTTTGCGGCAATGATCGGCACGGATGAACATATTTTACGAAGAAGACGGCGGTTTCAAGGTCGGCGCGGTCCTCACCGACAACGACACCTCGTTGCAGGTCGAAGCGCCGCATGGCAAACGCTCCAAGGTGAAGTCCTCGGCCGTGCTGCTGCGCTTCGAGCGGCCCGCGCTGGGCGAGTTCATGGCGCAAGCGCAGCGCGCCGCAGACGACATGGACGTCGATTTTCTGTGGGAATGCTGCGGCGAACCTGAATTCGAATATGCCGCGCTCGCGCGCGAGTATTTCGGACACGAGCCCAGCGCGCTGGAGTCCGCCGCGGCACTGCTGCGCCTGCACGGTGCGCCGATGTATTTCTACAAGAAGGGCCGCGGCCGCTACAAGGCGGCGCCGGAAGCCTCGCTCAAGGCCGCGCTCGCCGGCATGGAGCGCAAGCGCCAACAGGCGCTGCAAAAGCAGGAATACCTCGATCAGCTCGGCGCGGGGCAGTTGCCGCCGGCCTTTCAGCCGCTGATCAAGTCCCTGCTCTACCACCCCGACAAAAACAGCATCGAGTTCAAGGCGCTGGAGGAGGCGAGCACCGCCGCACATCTGTCGCCCGCGCATCTGCTGCAGCGCTGCGGCGCAATACCCTCCACACACGAGTTTCATCTGGACCGGTTTCTGTTCGAACACTTCCCGCGCGGCGCGGCACATGCGGCCGTGCCGGTGCCTGCGCTACCGCATGATTTGCCGCTGGCCGACGCCGCGGCTTACAGCATCGACGACGCGGCTACGACGGAAATCGACGATGCGTTTTCGGTCACGCCGCGCGCCGCCGGCGGCGTGCGCATCGGTATTCATATCGCGGCGCCGGCGCTGGGTGTCACGCCGGGCACGCCCGCGGAAGCCGTGGCGCGCGAGCGGCTGTCCACCGTTTACCATCCCGCGGGCAAAATCACCATGCTGCCGGACGCGGTGATCGGCGCCTACACGCTGGCCGAAGGCCGCGAGTGCCCCGCGCTGTCGCTGTATGTCGATCTCAATTCCGCGGGCGAGATCGCCGCCACCGAAACGCGCGTGGAGCGTGTGCGCATAGCCGGCAATCTGCGCCACGACACACTGGAGCCGGTGTTCAACGACGCGGCGCTCGCCAGCGGCGTCATCGATCATGCACAGGGTGCCGAGCTCAAGGTGCTGTGGGATTTCGCGCGGCAGCGCGCGAAAATCCGCCAGGGCGACAATCCGCCGCAGCAACAGCGCGCGGAGTACACGTTTCAGGTGGAAAACGACCGCATTCAGATCGGCCGCCGGCAACGCGGTTCGGCGATCGACACACTGGTCTCGGAACTGATGATCTACGTCAACAGCACCTGGGGCCGCGAACTCGCCGACAAACAACTGGCGGCCATTTACCGCGTACAAAGTGGCGGCAAAGTGCGCATGAGCACGGCGCCTGCCGCGCACGACGGGCTGGGCGTGGCGCAATACCTGTGGTCAAGCTCGCCGCTGCGCCGCTACGTGGATCTGGTCAACCAGCGCCAGCTGATCGCCGCCAGCGTTGGCGAGCCGCCGCCCTATCAGCAGCGCGACGAAGCCCTGCTCGGCGCCATGCGCGACTTCGAACTGGCGTATGACGCCTACGCCGAATTTCAGCGCAACATGGAACGTTACTGGTGCCTGCGCTGGCTGCTGCAGGAGTCGCGCAGCACCGTGCTCGCGACCGTGTTGCGCGAAAACCTGGTGCGCTTTGACGATCTGCCGATCACCGCGCGCGTGCCGTCCGTGCCCGAGGTGCCGCCGGACACCACGGTGGAACTCGAGCTGTCATCCATCGATTTGCTCGAACTCACGCTGCATTGCGAGTTCCGCCGCAAGATCGATCACGGCGCGCCCGGCGATGGCGCCAACTGATTTGCGGCGCGGGTGTGACTTTTTACCTGAATAGGCAACCGTAACCATCGGTAATTGAACAGAAAAATATCGCTATCGACAGCGGTTTGGCTACAATAGCCCGGCCATGAGCGCCAAGCGTTCCGCCAAGGTTGTGCCGATTTCTCGCCGTGCCAAGCGCAAGCATACGGTCGCGCGCAAATCGGTGCTGCTGGAGCTGGACGCACGTGTCGCGCAACTCGAAGTGATCGTTGCCCGGATCGACAAGCGCGTCACGCGCGGGGCGTTCAACCGGCCGTTCCAGATCGCGCTGATATCGTCGCTGCTGCTGCACCTGCTGGTGATCGGCCTGGTCACCTTCAAACTGCCGGGCGCCGGACGCGACCAGAACGATAAAACGCTGGAAGTGGTGCTGGTCAATGCCAGGAGCAAGGCCAAACCGCCCCAAGCACGGGCCCTCGCCCAGCACAATCTGGATGGCGGCGGCAATACCGACGCCGACCGCCGCGCCAAGAGCCCGATGCCGCTGCTGCGCAACGATCCGAAATCGCAGGAAGTGGTGCTGGCGCAAAAACGCGTCGAGCAACTGGAACAGGAAGTGCGGCGGCAGCTGCTGGTGCAGCGCCAGTCAAAAATTGAAACCACCTCGGCAGCCCCGCAGCCCACGCCGCAGGCCAAGCCGCTGCCGGACGCGCCCACGACACCATCAGATGCCGATATCCAGCGCAGTCTGCAAATCCAGCGGCTGGAAGCGGAAGTCTCCAAACTTTGGGACGCTTACCAGAAACGGCCGCGCCGCCAGTCGATCGGCGCCTCGACCAGCGAATACCGCTTTGCGCGCTACATCGAAGACTGGCGCATCAAGGTCGAGCGTCTCGGCGAAGCCAACTATCCGCAGGCCGCGCGCGACCAGAAAATCTACGGCAGCCTGCTGCTGACGGTGTCGATCAAGGCCAATGGTTCGCTGGAGGGCGTTGAGCTGCGGCGTTCGTCCGGCCACAAAGTGCTGGATGACGCGGCGATACGCATCGTGCGCATGGGCGCGCCGTACGCGCCGTTCCCGCCGAATATCGGCGCGGACACCGACGTCATCGACATCAGCCGCACCTGGCGCTTTACCAGCTCCGATCGCGTCCAGACCGAATAGCATTCGCGCCCGCACGCGGCGCAACACAGGCACTACAATCTCCCGCATGAGCGATCTTTACGCCGTTATTGGCAACCCCGTTGCCCACAGCAAGTCCCCCGCAATTCACGCCGCGTTCGCGCGACAGACATTTCAACTTATTGATTATAAACAACTTTTTTGCGAGTTTGGCGCGTTTAACGCGACCGTGCAGGCGTTTCGTGCGGCCGGCGGCAAAGGCCTGAACGTCACCGTGCCGTTCAAGCACGAGGCCTTTGACCTGGCCACGCGGCGCAGCGCGCGTGCCGAGCAGGCCGGCGCAGTCAACACCCTGAGCTTCGACGGCGACGTCGTTGCCGGGGACAATACCGACGGCGCGGGCCTCACGCGCGACATCACCGCCAATCTCGGCTGCGCACTGCGCGGCAAGTCCATCCTGTTGCTGGGCGCGGGCGGCGCCTCGTATGGCGTGGTCGGCCCCCTGCTGGCCGCGGCGCCCGCGGCGCTGGTGATCGCCAACCGCACGGTCGGCAAGGCCGAAGCGCTGGTGCAGCGCTTTGCCGCGCTGGCCGCATCGAGCCGCCTCGCCGCCTGCGGCTACGACGCGCTGGGCGAACAACGCTTTGATGTGGTCATCAATGCAACCTCCGCCGGTCTGGCAGGCGACATGCCGCAATTGCCGGAGCAACTGTTCGCGCCGCACGCACTGGCCTACGAAATGGTCTATGGCAAGACCACGCCGTTCATGCAGTTTGCGCGGGCGCGCGGCGCCACGGTGGCGGACGGCCTGGGCATGCTGGTGGAGCAAGCCGCGGAGTCGTTCTTCGTGTGGCGCGGCGTAAGGCCGCACACCGCGCCGGTGCTGGCGGCATTGCGCGATGAACCCGCCGCGACGAGGGCCGCGAATTGATCGTGTTGCGCTGGACCTGGCGCCTGTTGCTGCTGGCGCTGCTGGTACTGGTGGCGCTGCAGTTCTGGTTTGCGGCGCACGTTGCCTACTGGGTCAGGTTTAATCCCGACTCCACCGCCTTCATGCGCGCGCGACTCCAAGGGCTGCAAACAAAAGACCCGAAAGCCAAACTGCGACACCAGTGGACGCCCTACGCGCGCATCTCGCCGCACCTGAAACGCGCGCTGATCGCCGCCGAGGATGCGCGCTTTCTCGAACACGACGGCTTCGACTGGGACGGCATCCGGGTGGCGTGGGAACGCAATCGCCGCGAGCGCGCCATCGTCGCCGGCGGCTCAACCATCAGCCAGCAACTTGCCAAAAACCTGTTCTTCTCGGGCCAACGCACCTGGTGGCGCAAGGGACTGGAAGCAAACGTCACGCTCATGCTCGAAGCGATGATGTCCAAGCGGCGCATTCTGGAACTGTATCTGAACGTGATCGAATGGGGCGACGGCGTGTTCGGCGCCGAAGCCGCCGCGCGCTACCACTACGGCACCAGCGCCGCCAACCTCAACGTCACCCAGGCCGCGCGGCTCGCGGCCATGACCCCCAGCCCGCGCCGCTATCGCCCGGGCTCGAATACCGCATATCTCATGCAGCGCACGTCGATGATTTCCGCCCGCTCACGCGGGGTAAGGACGCCTTGACAGCGCCGAGCGAAGAGAACCGGCCGGTCAATTTCAATCGAACAAATAGTAACCTCAGTGCGACGGTCCGATGGGAAACAGCGCCATTTACGGATGCCGGCACGGGTTTCATTAAGCTTGGATTACACGACGCTGACTAAGATCATGCGCCACTTACACAACTTCACACTTGGCTTGCTTTGCGCACTCGTTGCTGCCTGCGCGTCCGTACCGCTAAAACCGTTGCCGTCGCCCGAGGCTGGCAGAACCGGTGTGGCCGCAATATTCCGGGAATCGGCGTTTGCCGCGGGCGGCGTCGGTCTTACCGTGGGCGTCAATAATGCGGGATTCGCCATGCTCGACAATGCCGAGCGAGTAACCGCACGACTGACAGCTGGTCCAAAGGAAATTTTCGCTCAAGCTCGCAGTGCGGAACCGACACGATTGAAGGTCACCATCAAAAAAGGAGCGGTAGTGTGCTTGCGCACCAGTTCCACTGCTTACACCTTGGCGAAGGCAGTGGTGCCACTTGCCCTGATGGTCACGGGGTATCACTTTTATCTGGACGAGGTTCCGTGACGTGACGCGGCGGAGCTGGCAAAGTACGGCGAAGTTGCGCCGGTCTACGAAAAACCGCTGGCCGGCGTGCCCCAGCGCCCGCCCATCACTCCACCCGGATATTCCCGTTGCGAACGACCTTTCCCCAGCGTTCCACGTCGGCGCTGACGAATTTCGCGGTGTCGCCGACACCCATCGTCACCGGGATGAAGCCCTGGTCCGTGATGCGCGATTTCATTTCGGACGCGGCCATGATGCCGCTCACTTGCGCATTGATTTTGGCGACGATGTCGTTGGGCGTGCCGGCGCGAACCATCACGCCCTGCCAGCCGGTGGCCTGTACGGCGGCGAATCCGGCTTCCGCCATGGTGGGGATGGTGGCCATCTGCGCGAGGCGGTTTTCGGTGGTCACCGCCAGCGCGCGCAGCTTGCCTGCCTTTACGTGGGGCAGGCACTCCGGCCACAATGAAAACACCACGTCGTTCTGGCCGCCCAGCAACGCGGCCAGTGCGGGCGCGCCGCCCTTGTAGGGGACATGCAGGATTTTCGCGCCGCTCGCGCCGTTGAACATTTCAAGTACCAGGTGCTGGGGCGTTCCATTGCCGCCGGAGCCCGCGCTCAGCGATTGCTTGTGCGACAGCGCGGCCAGGTCCTGCAGCGTGCGCACCGGCGACGCTGCCGGCACCACTGCAGCCATGGGATAAAAGCTCAGCATGGCCACGGACTGCAAATCCCGCTGCATGTTGTAGGGCGGCTTCGCCAGCAGGCTGGCGTTGATCGCCGTGGTCGTGGTGGCCAGCAGATAGGTGTAGCCATCGGGCGGTGATTTGGCCACTGCGTCGGCGCCGATGACGCCACCGGCGCCCGGGCGGTTTTCAACCACCACCGGTTGCGACCATGCTTCATTCAGCTTCTGCGCAATCGTGCGCGCCATGACGTCGGTGCCTCCGCCGGCGGCAAAGGGCACGATGATTTTCACCACGCGGTTTGGGTAGCCCTGGGCAGCGGCTGGCCCTGTGATCCCCACGCTGCCCGCCAACAGGCCTGACACAAGCATTGCCTTGATTGTCTTGTTCATTTCCACGGCCTCTTTGTCCATGAATTTCGTTGCGCGCTGAAGCATCGGGACCGGGCAAGCGCATGTCATGCCCCTGTTGTATCGTCCAGCGCGGATGCTAGGCCATTCGCGAATTCCGCACAACGGGCGCCGCAACACGGGCGCCGCTATGGCAGGCGTGTGGCGGCCCGCGCGGCGGGCTATGCGCCCAGGGTCAGTCCGGCGAAATCCGCCACTTCCTGCGTGACACCATAGCGCGCTTTGTCGTCGCGAGTCACTGCAGTCATCGCGCACTCGGCGTCGTGCGTGTAGAACAGCCGCACGCCGCGCGCGAGCTTGTCGTCGAGAAAGCGGCGCTTTTCGTCGACCAGCAATTCAGGATAACGGTCGTAGCCCATGGTCACCGGCAAATGCACCCACGGCCGGCCCGGAATCAGATCCGCGCAAAACACCACGCCGCCGTCGCCGCCCACGGTGGCCAGCAGCAGGCCCGGCGTATGGCCGTGGCTGTATTCGAAGCGCACCTCGGGCCCCAGCGTCGTTGAAAATTCGCCATCAACGATCTCCAGCCGGCGGGAGGCTTCAAGCAGTCCCGGCAATTCGGGGATGAACGAGGCGCGGTCGCGCGGGTGCGGATTCAGCGCGCGCGCCCAGCATTCGCGCCCGACAATGAAGCGCGCATTGGGGAACAGCAATTGCCGCGGCTTGCCAGGCGCCCACGCCGCCAGCAAGCCGCCGGCATGATCGAAATGCAGGTGCGACAACACCACTGCGTCGATGTCTTCATGCGCGAAGCCGGCTTTGCCCAACGACGCGAGCAGCACATGCTCGTCTTCCACCACGCCGTAACGCTGCTTCAGTTTGGGCTCAAAAAAGGCGCCAATGCCCGCTTCGAACAGCACGCGCTGGCCGTTGATGCCCGTGGCCAGCAGTGCGCGGCAAGCCAGCGGCACGCGGTTACCGGCATCGGGCGTGACCCAGTGCGACCACATCGCGCGCGGCGCATTGCCGAACATGGCGCCGCCATCGAGCTTTTGCGCATTACCCAGAACCGACCATAAACGAATCATCAAGACATCCAGACAAGAGCCGCCGCGCCCGCCGCAGGTTTGCAGACTTTACGCAAGTATTTGTTTTTATTGAATTTTATTTTCCGCGAGCTGCGGCATAATAGGCGCTCATTTTAACCGGAGCGCACCATGCGGCGCAGACAATTTGTTGCCGTCCTGGGCACGTTGGGCACTTGGGGCAGCTTGGGTACGCTGGGCGGGGCGGGGCTCGCGGGCATACCCCGCGCCGTGTTGGCTCAGCGCACGCCTGACGTAATCTTCGTGCCCACGGCGTTCGAGACGGTGACGACGATGCTTAAGCTCGCCGCGGTCACCCGCGACGATATCGTCTACGACCTTGGCTGCGGCGACGGGCGCTTTGTGGTCACCGCGGCAAAGCAGTTTGGCGCGCGCGGCGTGGGCATTGATATCGATCCGGAACGCATCCGCGAGGCGCGTGAACTCGCCGCACGCACAGGTACCGAGGACAGGGTGCGCTTTATCGAGGGCGATTTGTTCAAGACCAATATCAGCGAAGCCACCGTGGTCACGCTATACCTGCTGACGCGGCTGAACCTCAAGTTGCGGCCAAAACTGATGCGGGAACTCAATCCCGGCACGCGCGTGGTGTCCCATGCGTTTGATATGGGCGACTGGCAGCCGGAGAAAACCGGCAACGTGGGTTCGTCGCTGATTTACCTGTGGCGGATTCCGCCGCGCGGATGAGCTTGCACGGCATGGCACACCGCCCGCGCGCGCTGGCTCTGATAATGGCGCCATTCTCGCTGCTGTTATGGCTCGCCGGATGCGCCGGCAGCGGGTCGCAGCCCCCCTACGCCATCACCGCCGGAGAAATCCGCGCGCCGCTTTCGACTGTCGCGCCCGATGCCGCGCGCGGGCGCAGGATACTGGTTAGCCGCGACAGCAATTGCATCCTGTGCCACGCCGCACCCGAGACCGGCGAGCGCTTTTTCGGCAATCTTGCGCCGCCGCTATCCGGCGTCGGCTCACGGCTGTCGGCGCCCCAGCTGCGGGCGCGCATCGTCGATCCTCGGTTTTTCAATCGCGAATCGATCATGCCCGCCTACTATCGGGTGGAGGGCCTCACCCGCGTCGCAGAACCGTACCGTGGCAAGCCGGTACTTAGCGCAGAGCAGATTGAAGATGTGATAGCCTATTTGCTTACCCTGAAATGATGCGGCACACCCCAAACACCTTGCGCAGACGCGTGCTCAAAGGCATCGCGGGCGGCGTTTTGTTGCCGGCCTCGGCGCCGGCGCGGGCACAATTGCCGCAGTCGGCACGGCCACCGCTGGCGGAACTGGTGCCGGTGCTCAAGGACATCACCGGCGGCGCGGCAGTACGCGAGGGCCGGGTGAAACTGCAAATTCCCAAGCTCGCGGAGAACGGTCATCTGGTGCCGCTGACCGTGTCCGTCGACAGCCCGATGACGGCCGCCGACCATGTACGCACGCTGTATCTGCTGTCGGAGAAGAATCCGCGTCCGGTGATTGCAAAAATCGGCATGGGGCCGGACACCGGGCGCGCCGCGCTCACCACGCGCATACGGCTGGCGGGCGCGCAGTATGTGGTGGCGGTGGCACAGATGTCCGACGGCTCGTTCTGGGGCACGGCCACCGATGTCATCGTCACCGAAACCGCCTGTCTGGACGCCGATGGGGTCTGAGCCGACATGAGCCTCGCGCGCATTCTGGTGCCGCCGAAGGCCCGGCGCGGCGACGTGGTCGACGTGCGCATCGCGATCCAGCACCCGATGGAAACCGGTTTTCGCATGGACAACAATGGCCGCAAGATCGCCAAGAACGTCGTCAACAATCTGGTGTGCCGCTATAACGGCGCCGAAGTGTTCCGCGCGGAATTGGGTTCGGGTATTGCCGCCAATCCCTACCTGCAGTTTTATTTTCTGGCAAAGGACAGCGGTAAGGTCGAGTTCGAGTGGGTGGACGACGCAGGCGAGAAAGGCTCGGCCGCCGCGTCGATCGCGGTAACGGCGTGACCGCGTGATGGGGTCGGCGCGGGAGCGGGCAGGCAGCGTGTCGCGCGCGCAACGTCGGGATGTTACGTTCCTTCGTTCCCTCATGTGCTCAATCACGATACTACTGGCCGCCGGCGCAAGCCTTGTCCACGGCGCCCAGCCGTTCCGGCCGCAACCACTCAAATCCGGCATCGAATTCTCCAGCGCCGAAGTGCGCGCGCTGCAGCACGACGATTTTTCCAGCCCCGCCATGCTGTGGGCGACGCGCGGTGAAAAGCTGTGGAGCGAGTCGGCGGGCGCGAGCGGCAAGTCCTGCGCGAGCTGTCACCAGGACGCGCGGGCGAGCATGAAAGGGGTGACGCCGCGCTACCCCCAAATCGATCCCGGCACGGCGCGGCTCGTCAACATCGAGGGCCGCATCAACCAATGCCGCACACGCCACCAGCAGGCCGCCGCGCTGGGCTATGAATCGGATGATTTGCTGGGCCTTACCGCGTATGTCGGCATGCAGTCGCGCGGCCTGCCGCTGAACGTGGTCATCGACACGCAAAACCGCCGCCATTTCGAGCGCGGCCGCGATATGTACTACACCCGCATGGGCCAGATGGATCTCGCCTGCACGCATTGCCACGACCGCAACTTCGGGCGCAAGCTGTTGAACGACACCATCAGCCAGGGGCATGGCAATCCGTATCCCGTGTACCGGCTGGAATGGCAAACCATGGGCTCCCTGCATCGGCGGCTGCGCGCGTGCTTTTTCGGCGTGCGTGCCGAGCGGCCGGCCGCCGGTTCGCAGGACCTGCTCGATCTCGAATTGTTTCTGGCGTGGCGTGCGCAGGGATTGACGGTGGAAACGCCGGGCGTGCGCAAGTAGCCCGCGGCGGCCTATTCCACCGCTATGCCCGCCTCGCGCACGATGCGGCGCCAAGTATCGATCTGCTCTTTGACGTAGGCGGCGAGTGCCTCCGGGCTCGACCCGCGCGCCAGAAAGCCCTGCCGTCCGAGTGTGTCGACGATGTCCGGCCGCGACAACACGGCGCGAAATTCCGTGACCAGCCGGCCCGCAACCGGCGCGGGCATACGCGCCGGCCCGAACAGCCCGGCCCATGAGGTGGTGGAGACACCCGTGACCCCGGCTTCGGCCAGCGTCGGCACGTCCGGCGCAAGCGCGCTGCGGGCCGGCATCAGCGTGGCGAGCATGCGCAACTTGCCCTCGCGCGCCAATGCGTAACCGGGCACGGTGCTCATGAAGCCGAATTGAATGCGCCCGCCGCTCATGTCCAGTGCTGTGGGCGCGTCGCCCTTGTACGGCACCCGCACGGCGTCGAGTTTATGCAACAGCAGCAACTGCGCCATGGCAATCATCGGCGTCGCGCTGCCGGTGCCATAGTTCAGCCGGCCCGGATGCGCGCGGATATGGCTGATCAATTCCGTCATGTTGCGCACCGGCAGCGACGGATGCACATACATGAAGAAGGTGACGCGGCCCGCGTCGGTGATGGGCGTGAAATCCCGCACCGGATCGTAGGGCGGTTTCTTGCTCAGCGTCGGCACGGCCGACATGGCGCTGCTGGTCGCGAACAGCAGGGTATAGCCATCCGGCGCCGCCTTTGCCGTGATCTCACCGGCAATTGCGCCGAGTGCGCCAGGGCGGTGATCGATGACGATGCTTTGGCCGAGCTGCCGTGCGGCGGGCTGCACAATGACGCGCGCCACCACGTCGGCCAGACCACCGGGCGAGAAGGGCACGACCATGCGAATCGGCTTGCTGGGATAGGGTTGCGCGGCAACGCCGGCGGCAGCGTGTGCCGTCACCAACAGAATCGCAATACCGAGTTTGACCGCTGTGCGCATGTGCACTGCCTTTCGCTGCCGCTGTCGCGCGTTTATCCGCGCGACGTGGAATTAGGCAACGCTTTGAAACCGCTGAGTTTAGCGCGGCGCGATGCGTGTTGGATGCACGGCTGAGCGCACGCGTGAGCGTATAATCCATTCGATCCGCATGTGCTGCCAAACCCGCGTTGTTCCAGAATTTTCAGGAGACTGCGATGAGCGTACCCAGGGAAATCGGCCATCTCGTGCTCAACGTCAGCGATGTTGCACGCTCCACTGCGTTCTACCGCGACGTCGTCGGATTCCAGGTGGCGCGCTATGCGCCCGACGGCAAGCGCAATTTTCTGACCTGCGGCGTGATGCACCACAATCTCGCCCTGTTCGAGGCGCCGCCGGGTGCGCAGCCGCGGCAGAAAGGCCAGATCGGCCTGAATCATTTCGCCTTCAAGGTCGACAACTACCAGGCGCTGCAGCAGGCACACGAACGTCTGATCGCGGCCGACGCGGTGATCGATCATGTCGTCGACCACGGCATGACACTCAGCGTTTATTTTCTGGATCCGGACGGCATCATGATGGAGTTGTTTTGCGATTCCTTCGACACCACAGACGAGGGGCTCGCCTTCATGAAAGCCACGCCGGGTCAGGCCACACCGATCGACATCACTGCGCCAGCGCCGGCCCAGGCCGCCATTCCGCAGACGGATTTCAGCCGTCCCACGTAGTAGTAGTCGCCGCCGCGGCGGCGGCGATCAACCCGGCAGCAGCGGCCATAGGCGCTCGCCCACAAATGGCGACCCCGGCGCGTGCACGGTTCCGGCAATGACCTGTGACTCCCAGCGCGTGCGATCCAGCGCCAGCGCTTCGTGTGGCTCTTCGAAATGCCGCAACCGCGCTTCAAGCGAGGTGAACTCATACAGCACGCTGTGTTTCGCCCAGCCGGCAACGCCGGTGAGTTTGCGGGTGGCGATGCAGCCCTTGAGCTGCGCCATGAACGGCAGACGGTACTGCGCATACCAGCGGCCCAAGTCGAACTCCTCCTCCGGCGTGCGCATGCGAAAGCTGCCCATCTGAATCGCCGGGCCCGGCCCGCTGCCCGGGCCGAATTCACGCGGTTCGGGGCCGTTGACGCGTTCTTCGACGCTGAAGATCGCGGTGCGCAAGGCTACGCGCTGCGCCAGCATTACGTCGTACCCCGGCGGCAATACGGCGTCCTTGATCGACGGCTTGAAAAAGGTATGTGGCGACAGGCCACCCACCAGCAACAAAAATTGATTGCCCGTGCCGATCGCCTCGTCCGTATGGCCGACCGCGGTTTGCTTGACCTGCTCCATCTGCGGGCCGCCGCCGGTGTGCCGGTAATGCGCCACCCACACATAACCGGGCTGCGCGCGCAGGTATGGGCAATAGCTGTCGTGCAGCCACGTGAGGAATGAGGCGCGCGCGGTGTCGGGCAGATCGTACCAGGTGGCCCAGATGCCGTTATCCACAGCGCTGGCTGTATAATAATTTATCGTTTAAAAACATATACTTATGATAATTTCTACGCCGACAATGCACAGCTTATCCACCCTCGACCACGTACCCTGACGGGGTACCGAGCACGGTGGTGCGCTCCATGTGCCGGCGTTGGGTTTCATCAAAATCCGCCAGCGCCTGATGCATGGTGCAGCGGTTATCCCAAACCAGAATGTCGTTCTTGCGCCACTGGTGGCGATAGACAAATTCCGGCCGCTTCGCATGGGCATTCAGGAACTGGATCAGCGGCTGGCTTTCGTCTTCGGTCATGCCGTCGAAGCGCTTCACTTTGTCGCCCAGATACAGCGCCTTGCGGCCGGTTTCCGGATGCACGCGCACCACGGGTTGCGCGACCGGCGGATTCAGCTTTTTCTGTTCCTCAAGGCGTTCAAGGCCGGTGGGCACGTGGTTGATCTTGCGCGTGCCGGCGAGCTGGATGCCGTGCAGATCGGCGATGAGGTTTTTCATGCCATCGGACAGCGTATCGTAGGCCAGCGTCATGTTGGCGAACTGCGTGTCGCCGCCGACTTCGGGCACGGTCCAGCTCTTCAGCAGGGAGCCGAGCGACGGCACCAGCGTGAACGACATGTCGGAGTGCCACTGGCGGCCGGTGTAGCGCGAATTGGACGGTGTGCCGTCGGCATTGGGCTCGTTGGTTACCAGAAGCAGTTCCGGGTGCTGCGGATGGCGGTCGCGCGGCAGGGACTCGTGCCGGTCCAGTTCGCCGAAGCGGCGGCTGAACTGAATGTGCTGCTCGCGCGTGATGTCCTGATCGCGAAACAGCAGAATGCCGTTGTCGAGAAAGGCCTGATAAATCTCGCCGAATTCGGCCTCCGACATCCGCGCTGCCACGTCGATATCGCACACTTCCGCACCGAGCGCATGGGAGAGCTTGCGCAGTTTCAGAGACATGGGTTGCGCCCGCCTACTTTCGCGAATAGTCGATAAAGCCGCCGCGGTTCGGCATTTGAACCTGCGGCAGCGTCTGGGCGCTCATCACCGCTGACTCCGGCACGATGCCGTTAAGGTACAGCACGTAAGCGGTCACCGCGTACACCTCTTCGTCAGATAGCGAGCGCGGCGCCGTGGTGGGCATGGCGCGCCGTGTGTAATCGAACAACGTGGTCGCATACGGCCAGAAACTGCCGACGGTGCGTATTGGTTTGCCCGATGCCAGCGAACCCTTGCCGCCCACCAGGCGATCCGCGGGTTTGCCCACGCCTTTGGAACCGTGACAGGCCTGGCATTTCTCGCCATACACCTTCTGCCCTTGCGCCACACTGCCGCTGCCGGCGGGCAGGCCCGCACCGCTCGGCGGAATGCTGATGTCCATCGCCGCCAGTGTCGCCGCCGATGCTGGCACGCCGAGATTCGGGCCGTGCGTCGGCACAATTCTGGTGCTGCCGTCGGGTGCCGTGGCACAGGCCGTGATCAGAGCCGTGACGCCCAAGCCCGCGAGAACCCTGTTATGCAAAGACATTGCTGATGCTCCCGTCGGCGGCGATGGCCCAAGTCTGAATGTAGTGGTTGTGATAGTTCATGCCGACAACGTACTGCGAGACGAACGCCTGGCGCGTCGGCTGCACATTGCCTTTCTCGTCCGTGGCGCGGCTTTGCAACAGTGCCGATTCGCCGTTCCAGTCCCACGGCAGGCGAAACCGCGTAAAACTCTTGGACAGGATCGGGCCTTGCAGCGCCGCTTCGCGCCAGTTGGTGCCGCCGTCGGCGGAAACTTCCACCTTGCTGATGCGCCCTGCGCCCGACCAGGCGATGCCGGTGAGTTCGTACCAGCCGCGGCGGTCCAGTTTATGTCCGTATGACGGAAACGTGATGAGCGACTTCACACCCAGTTCAAAGGTGAACTGGCGCGCTTTGCCATCCGGCTGCAGGTCGCTGTATTTCGAGGTTTCATCCTTGGTATGGGCGGGACCATCGGTGACCTTGATACGTCGCAACCACTTGACGTTCATATTGCCTTCCCAGCCCGGTAACAGCAGCCGCATCGGATACCCCTGCTCGGGACGCACCCGTTCGCCGTTTTGATACAGCGCCACCATCGCATCGTCCATCGCCTTGGACAAGGGCACACTGCGCGACATGGCGGCGGAATCGGCGCCCTCTGCGAGAATCCAGCGCGCATCGGGCGCAATGCCGGCTTCATTGAGCAGCAATGCCAGCGGAATGCCGGTCCACTCGCTGGTCGATGCCAGGCCGTGCAGCGCGCCGGCAGTGCCCTGAACCGGCTTGGGGCGGGCATTCGCGCCGCTGTTGCCGGCACACTCGATGAAGTGGGTGCGGCTGATCATCGGATAGCGCGACAGCGCAGCCAGGTTGAACACCAGCGGCCGATTGACCATGCCGTGGATCAACAGCTCATGCTTGCCCGGATCAATGTCCGGCACGCCATTGTGATGGCGCTCGAAATGCAGGCCGTTCGGCGTTATCGTGCCCTCAAGGGACTGGTGCGGCGTGCGCGAACTGCCGGTAGCCGGAGACACCGAAGCGTAGCCGGAGGCAAACGGGCGCTTCACCCCCGCTTCGAATTTCGACGGCGTACCGTAGCCGCGCATCGGCGCACCCGGCACCGTCATCCACGGCGGCACCGATTGCGCGGACGCAGTGGCAGCCGCGCTGGCGGCGGCCAGCGTGCCCGCGAGCGACGCGCCCTGCGTCAGAAAGCGCCGGCGCGAACTATCGGTGGCCGGCAACGCGGCCACCCCCTCCCGTGATGGGACAGCCACTTGCGAAGGATCTGACGTGCTCATGTATTGAACTCCCCTGGTGTAGCGATGCCATTGATCGCCAAACGTTGCGAGGTTACACCTACGTAGAGACCCTGAAAAGCGCCGCGCCAAGGCCGCTGCGCGTGGCCACCCCCCGCCTACCGGCGGCTTCGCGTCAATTGTGCGAGTCGGCCATTGGTCGAATATATCCGATAGCACGCACAACCCGCACCGCGTAGGGCGTCAATAGGCGAAGCGCATTGCGCCGCAGGAAATCGGCATAGTGCGACAACGCATCATCTCCGCCGCGCGCCTGACCAACCCGTGTTGCGCCGGATTGAAATACACGTAATCCCCATGCGCCTGCATGTCCGCGTCGTCCGTTATCCGATGCTCCTGATAACGCCCTTACCAAATCCCGCATTCACCTCATGCAACGCGCACCTTTGATCGCCGCTCTACATTTGGCAGGCCTTTCGAAAACCCCATTTTGATCAACCGCTGCCCGCGGGCGAGGTCCATGTCATTGGGTGGTAATGCAATGACGCAGCGTGAATGCTCATGCGCGCGAAGCGCTTCGATAATCGGGCACAACTGCTGTATTGCACGATCTGTATGCAGCGCAATGCGCTTCTCTTATTGGCGCCCTACCGCATGAAGGGTCAGGTCTTTCATTATCACATCAATTCCCACAACAGCACCAACCGCAATCACCAACAAAAATCCCGGCAGCGCCGGGACTTTTGTTTTTCAAAAACAGCCACTTATCTAAGGCCAGCGTTAATCCGCTCCAGCGCCGGCGTCCCCGGACAAAGCTCCTTGGCCGTCAACTGATTCAGCGGCGTCGCAACCGTATTCAGATGCTCGTGCATGTCCACCGCACTGGGGTCGATGAACAGCAGCCCGGTGACGACTTCGCCTTTGGCGGCGTGTTCCTGCACATAGTTCATGGTTTTGATGCGGTCGGTGGGGTCGTGATCTGCTGACAGTTTGCGCAGGCGCAGCACGCTGCCGTCGTGCTGGGTGACATTGACGACTTCGCCCGGCGCGTAGTCAGCGGTGATTTCTTCGCGGCCTTCGATGAAGTCGAGGCGGTTCACGGCTTCGTTGTGCTGGCGCACGTATTCGTAGCTCTTGGTGGAGCCGGCGTGGTTGTTGAACGCCACGCACGGTGACACCACGTCGATGAATGCCGCGCCTTTGTGTTCGATCGCGCCCTTGATCAGCGGCACCAGTTGTTTTTTGTCGCCGGAGAAGCTGCGCGCGACGTAGGTGGCGCCGAGCAGCAGCGCCATGCCGATCATGTCGAGCGGCTCGTCGGAGTTGACAATGCCGCGCTTGCTCTTGGAGCCTTTGTCGGCGGTGGCGGAGAACTGGCCTTTCGTCAAACCATACACACCGTTGTTTTCAACGATATACACCATGTTGATGCCGCGGCGCATGGCGTGCGCGAACTGGCCGATGCCGATGGAGGCGGAATCGCCGTCGCCGGACACGCCCATGTAAATCAGCTCGCGGTTGGCGAGGTTGGCGCCGGTCAGCACCGAGGGCATGCGGCCATGCACGCTGTTGAATCCATGCGAGTTGCCGAGGAAGTAATCCGGCGTCTTCGACGAGCAGCCGATGCCGGACAGCTTGGCCACGCGATGCGGCTGGATGTCCAGTTCCCAGCAGGCCTGCACCACGGCGGCGCTGATGGAATCGTGTCCGCAGCCGGCGCACAGGGTGGAGATTTTGCCTTCGTAGTCGCGGCGGGTGTAGCCGACGCTGTTTTTGGTCAGGGCCGGGTGGTGCAGTTTGGGTTTGGCGATGTAGGTCATTGAACGTTCCGTTCAGGATTGAGGATTCAGGATTGACGGTTCAGCCGGACCAGGGAAGGGTTACGCATTCCTCAGTCCTGAATCCCCGATCCTGAAAATCAGGCGCTCACGCGCCCGGTTTTGATCGGCACCACCGTGTGTGCCGCGATGTGTTTGGAGATATGGTCGACGATAAAGCGCGCGGTAATCGGCGTGCCATCGTAATGCAGCACTGATATCAGACGCTTGGGATCGATCTGGCCTTCGTTCACCAGCATGCCTTTTACCTGCGCATCGCGGTTTTGCTCCACCACGAACACGCCGGGATGCGCGGCGATGAATTCGTTGATTTCATCCGCAAACGGAAAACCGCGGATGCGCATGGCGTTGACGTGGATGCCCTGTTCAGCGAGGACGTCCAGCGCCTCCTGCATCGCCGGGCTGGTGGAGCCGTAATACAGTGCGCCGTAGCGCGCGGGTTCCTTTGCCTGGCGCAGCACCGGCTGCGGCACCATGGTCTTGGCGGTTTCAAATTTGCGCAGCAGGCGCGTGACATTCTCGACGTAATCCGGGCCCGTTTCGCTGTAGCGCGCATAGCGGTCCTTGGTGGTGCCGCGCGTAAAGTAGGCGCCCAGTTGCGGATGCGTGCCGGGGTAGGTGCGGTACGGTATGCCGTCGCCGTCGACGTCGTTGTAGCGGCCGAAATCGGCGCCCGCCTCGAGCGCCTCGTAGGTCATCACCTTGCCGCGATCGTAGGCCTTGCTGTCGTCCCACTGGAACGGCGCGCACAGACGCGTGTTCATGCCGATATCCAGATCGGTCATCACGAACACCGGCGTTTGCAGGCGCTCGGCCAGATCAAACGCCTGCGCGGTCATGTCGAAACATTCTTTCGGGTCTTCCGGGAACAGCAGCACATGCTTGGTGTCGCCGTGCGAGGCATAGGCGCAGGACAGCACGTCGGATTGTTGCGTGCGCGTGGGCATGCCGGTGGAGGGGCCGCCGCGCTGCACGTCGATCAGCACCACCGGGATTTCCGCGAAGTAGGCGAGGCCGATGAATTCGTTCATCAGCGATATGCCGGGGCCGGAGGTGGTGGTAAACGAGCGTGAGCCGTTCCAGCCGGCACCGATGGTGATGCCGACCGAGGCGAGTTCGTCTTCGCCCTGAATGATGGCATAGCGCGCCTTGCCGGAATCGGGTTCCTTGCGCAGCCGCTGGCAATAGCCGATGAAGGACTCGGCGAGTGAGGACGACGGTGTAATCGGATACCACGCGCACACCGTGGCGCCGCCATACACCGCACCCAGTGCCGCGGCACTGTTGCCGTCGATGAAAATCTTGTCGCCGACATTGTCGGCGCGCCGCACTTTGATACCCAGCGGGCACTGCAAATTTTGCAGCGCGTAGTCGCGGCCGAGCTTGAGCGCCTTGAAATTGGACTGCAGCAGGGCTTCCTTGCCCTTGTACTGCTCGGTGAACAGCTTTTCGATGGCCGCGGGGTCCATGTCGAGCAATGCGGACAGCGCGCCGACATAGATGATGTTCTTGAACAACTGGCGCTGGCGCGGATCGGAATAGGTCGAATTGCAGATTTCCGTCAGCGGCATGCCGATGACGTTGATATCGTCACGGAATTTCGATTTCGGCAGCGGCTTGGAGTTGTCGTAGAAGAGATAACCGCCGGCCTGGATTTCCTGAACGTCCTTGTCCCAGGTCTGCGGGTTCATCGCCACCATCAGATCGACGCCGCCGCGCCGGCCGAGATAGCCGCTTTCGGTGACGCGCACTTCGTACCAAGTGGGCAGCCCCTGGATATTCGAGGGAAATATGTTGCGCGGCGATACCGGCACGCCCATGCGCAGGATCGCGCGCGCGAACAGTTCGTTCGCCGATGCCGAGCCGGAACCGTTGACGTTGGCGAACTTGACGACGAAGTCGTTGATGGCTGAGATTTGTTTCATGTAGTGTTGGCTGTAATTCAGGAGTTTAAGCGGCTTTTTTCTGCGGCGGCTTTTTGTGGCACGCCGGGCCGGCATGCGTCATTTCGATCAGGTATTTCTGCATGTCCCACGCGCCGGTGGGGCAGCGCTCGGCACACAGGCCACAGTGCAGGCACACATCTTCGTCCTTGGCCATGATGCGCCCGGTCATCTGCAATTCCTTGGACACATACAGATCCTGTGTCTCGGCGTGCAGGGAGGGTGCGCTCAGCTGCGCGCGCAGTTCGGCTTCCTCGGCATTGGGCGTGAAGGTGATGCAGTCCATCGGGCAGATGTCGACGCAGGCGTCACACTCGATGCACAGTTTTTCGCTGAACACGGTCTGCACATCGCAATTCAGGCAGCGTTGCGCTTCGGCAAAGCCTGACTTCGCATCGAACCCCAGTTCAACCTCTACCTTGATATCCTTCAGCGTGAGCTTCTTGTCTTTCCATGGCACGCGGTTACGCAGCTGATCCGAGATGTCGTTGTCGTAGCTCCACTCGTGGATGCCCATCTTCTGTGACACCAGATTGGTCATCGGGTCGGGACGTTCCTTGACATCTTCGCCCTGGCAGAACTTGTCGATCGACACCGCGGCATCGTGGCCGTGTGCCACCGCCCAGATGATGTTCTTGGGACCGAATGCCGCATCGCCGCCGAAGAAAAGGGTGGGCACATTCGACTGCATTGTCACCGTATCCACCTTGGGCATGCCCCACTTGTCCCACTCGAGGCCAATGTCGCGCTCGATCCACGGGAAGGCGTTCTCCTGACCGATCGCCACCAGCACATCGTCGCACGGGTAGAAGTGTTCCGGCTCGCCAGTGGACACCAGATTGCGGCGGCCCTTGGCATCGTACTCGGCCTTGACCTTATCGAAGGTCATGCCCACGAGCTTGCCGTTCTCGTGCTTGAATTCCTTGGGCACCAGGAAGTTGAGGATGGGAATGCCCTCCTCCACTGCGTCTTCCTTCTCCCACGGCGAGGCCTTCATTTCCTCGTAGCCGGAGCGCACGATCACCTTGACGTCTTCGCCGCCGAGGCGCTTGCTGGAGCGGCAGCAGTCCATGGCGGTGTTGCCGCCGCCGAGGATGATCACTTTCTTGCCGATCTTGTTGATGTGCTCGAACGACACGCTGTTCAGCCAGTCGATGCCGATGTGAATATTGGCAGCGGCCTCCATGCGGCCGGGAATGTCCAGATCGCGCCCGCGCGGCGCGCCGGTGCCGACGAAGATGGCGTCATAGCCTTCCTGCATCAGCGCCTTCATGCTCTCGATGCGATGATTGCCTTTGTAATCGATGTTGCCGATGTCGAGAATGTAGTTGCATTCCTCGTCGATCACTTCCTCCGGCAAACGGAAGCGCGGCACCTGCGTGCGCATGAAGCCGCCGGCCTTGGGATCGGCTTCGAACACGGTGATGTGATAGCCCAGCGGCGCGAGGTCGCGCGCCACGGTGAGCGAGGCCGGACCCGCGCCCACGCAGGCAATCTTTTTGCCGTTTTTCTGCTTGGGCGCCTTGGGCATGCGTTTGGAAACGCCGTCCTTTGCTTTGTTGTCGGCAGCGACGCGCTTCAAGCGGCAAATGGCCACCGGCTCGGCCTTCGGTTCACCATGCTCGGTGGGCTTGCGCATCTCGACGTTGCCCTCTTCCACGCGGCCGCGGCGGCACGCGGGCTCGCATGGACGATCGCAGGTGCGCCCGAGAATGCCGGGAAATACATTCGACTTCCAGTTGACCATGTACGCGTCGTCATACTTACCCGCCGCAATCATGCGGATATATTCGGGAACAGGGGTGTGTGCGGGACAGGCGTACTGACAATCGACAACTTTATGAAAGTAATCGGGGTGCGTAATATCGGTGGCTTTCAAGCGGGACTCCGGGGTGGGAACCAGGTAACGTAACTATTTGTTTTTATTTAATATTTTATGATGTCCCGCGAAATGGGGACGATAAAGTGGCGGTAATACTACCCCTTTGTGCGTGCCCTGAGAAGTGCTGATAAACCCGCGCCAAACGGACGCCCGGCGCGGTTGCGCAAGACGCACCCGCCGGCGTTTGCGGCAGCGCGCAGTGGCGTGGGGGATATGCGGCGCGCGCGCAAAACGCTGCGGCGCGCCGGGGGCATCAGAAGCGGTAGCGCAGCCCGAGGCGCAGACCCTCGTGGCGCTCCAAACCACCCTGGCGTTGGCTCAATGCTTCGTAGGTAAACGCCCAGTCGCGGGCGAACCAGTGCCGTCCGGAAAGCGACCAGTTGCGCACGTCGGTGCTGTAAGGCGCGAAAGTGGGGGTATCGGTCGCCAACTCCCGGCCCGTTGTGAAGGAAAGTCCCACGGAGCCCGAGGTGCCGTAGCGGTAGTTGACCTGCGCGCGGTGCGCCAGTGCGGCGGCGCCCGTATCCGGCTTGGCCGAAAACAGCGTGTACGCCGCGCCAAAATCACCCCAGTGGCGTTCCAGCGAGAAGGTGCTGGTCTGGCTCGCCGCGCGCGGATATTCGTTCACCCGGAATCCGACGCCGGCGACCCAATCCCCCGGCAACAGCTTTTTCAACTGTGCGCCGAAGGTATATTGGGTCAGCACGCCCTGCACCGGGTAGAGGCTGGTATCGATCGCCGCGCGCCAGGTAGGCGCCAGCGGAATATAAAGTCCGCGGTAGGCCGCGTTGTCGAACAGCCCAAGACGCCGGGATTCGCGCAGGCCGCCGAATAGGCTGGGCCGGTTGGTGATCCCCTGACCCGTACCGACAAATATGTTGCGCCAGTCGGGCCCGCGGCTGCCCGAGAATTTGCCGTAGTCGGTGGCATCGAATTCGCCAGGCGGAAGGTCGCTTACCTGAGCCTGGGCCGGCAATGTGCCCAGCGCAAGGGCTGCGATGGCCGGCACAATCCACCGCGCACACGATCCCGCGGCACACGCAAACGCCGGGCACAACCGGGATGCCGCAAGGCTAAGCGCATCTGTGCTGGTGAATCGAATCGATAGCATCGTCTGCACAAAAAAAGCGGTGTTGGTGGATGACGTACGCTTGCTACGGGCATGCAAACGGGAACAGCGCTCCCGGCCGACCAAACACTTCACAGCGATTGCCGGGTACCGGGCAGCGCCGCGAAATGGACCGTCCGGCAAGGTACCGCTGAACCGAAAGGCCATCATACGCCAGCGTCGATCAGACTCAAAATGCGCTCAAATTCGCAGCGTGCATAAATACACAGTCCTGCCGACGCAGGGCGCCATGCGCCATGCACCATCAAGGCCCGGACCGGCAAAAGCCGCCGCAAAGCCGCTGATTCGAATGGAGAGAACCCCGCCGGGCGTCGGCCCCCTGCCGTCCGGCGTAGCGCCGCTACGCGGGCACGCGCGACCGCCCCTGCAGCACGTACCACAGCACGGCAACGCCGGTGAGCCCGACCGGGATCAGCGAAATGTAGTTGAGCAGGGTCCAGCCCTGCGTGGTAACCAACGCGCCCGAGGAAAACGACGTGATCATCATCACCACGAACACGCAGAAATTGATTGCGCCCTGCGCCTTGTCTTTTTCTTCGGGCTGGTAGGCGTGCAACGACAGCGCGGTACCCGCGGTAAACAGGAAGTTCCAGCCCACCCCCACCAGCGTCATTGAGATCAGAAAATGCATCACGTCGATGCCTGACAGCGCGATGGCGATGGACAACAGGTTCAGCGCCACGCCCGTCGCAAGTATGGGGGTGGTGCCGAAACGCCGGATCAAGTGCCCGGTAAAAAACCCCGGCACGAACATGCCGATCACATGCCATTCGAGCACCAGCGCCGCGTCGCTGAACGGGTGGCCGCATACCTGCATGGCAATCGGCGACGCTGCCATCAGGATGTTCATCACACCGTAGCCCAGCGCCGCTGCCGCCGTGCTCACAATGAACACCGGTTGGCGCATGATCACCGACAGCGGGCGGCCGCCGCTCGCGCCGGCCTTGCGCGGCACGACGGGCGGGAAGGTCACCAGCGAAATCACGCCCATCGCAATCACCGCGATCACCGCCAGCGCGGCATAAGCGCCGGCAAACGGCGCATTGCCCACATGTTGCGTCCACTTCGCCAGATTCGGCCCCAGCACGCCGCCCAGGATGCCGCCGGCCAGCACCAGCGACACGGCACGCTCGCGGAATTCCGGCGCGGCCAGTTCCGCCGCCGCAAACCGGTACAGCTGGCCATTGGCGCTGTAATAGCCGGCGATGACCGTGGCCACCACCAACAGCCAGAAGTTCCTGTCGATTACCGCATACGTGGCCAGCAGCGTCGAAAAAAAGGCGACCACCAGCCCGATCTGGAACGAGGTCTTGCGTCCCCAGCGCGCCTGCGATTTCGCCACCAGCCCGGTGGAAACCGCGCCGCCGACCACATAGCCCAAAATTGGCAGCGTCGCCATCCAGCCATGCGGCGCCAGTGACAGGCCGACCAGACCGTTGACTGCAACAAACAACACATTATTGGTGAGGAACAGGCCTTGCGCGGCGGCCATCAGCCAGAGATTGCGATTCACAATGCGTAAACTTTTCAGACGTGCGAGCGGTGAGTGATACGGCAAGCGCGTCTGCTGCGAAAACGCGATGCATAACAGGCCGGAATAGATGCATCGATACTAGCGGTTTTCGCACCCGGCGTCACGCATTCGAAGACGCTGTGGCGTGCAGGAAGCACGGCGTACTGCATTACATGCGAGTGTCACGCCATACGCTGGCGGTCCCAATCACGCAGCGATAGCGGGTCCGCGCTGAAACTGTGGCGCCACCTTGCTCATGAACAATTTGATGCTGTGCGCCGCCACGTCATACGGCATCGGCCCCAGGCGAAATACCAGGATCAGGCCGCCGACACCGATGTCGTCGATTTCGGCAATCGCCTCCGCCACGGTATCCGGGGAGCCGCACAGGATCGAATGCTGCTGCTGATCGCGCGCCGGGGTGACTTTTTCTTCCTTCAGCATCAGGCCCTGCTCGGCGTAGACCTTCTTGCGCATGGCGGCGCGGAATTCCTGTTGCGTGTGCCATGCGGGCATCGCGATACGCTCGGCTTCGGCATCGGTTTCACCGACGAAGATGTTGCGCCAAACCCAGGTATTGTCGACATTGCGCGCCACTGTCGCCTCATCGTAACCGGAATCGCGCAGGGTCTTGCGATACAGATCCATGCGCTGGCGGGTGGTTTCATTGGTCTGGATGTTCATCAGGAACGGCCGCCCTTCGCGCGCCATGCCGAGCATCGCCTCTTCGCCGGAGCAGGCGCGCACGATGTTCGGATGCGGCTTGGTGTAGGGGCGCGGGCGCAGTTGCGGCAATTTGATGTCCCAGTACTTGCCCTTGTGGTGGTAGTTCTCGGTGGTCCAGGCTTTGATCATGATGTCTTCGGATTCGAGCAGGCGTTCGTACGCTTCCTTCGGGTCGATGCCATAGCCCTGATAGTCGTAGACGTTGTACGCGGTGCCGCGTCCGAGCCCCACCAGCAGCCGCCCCTTGCTGATGTTGTCGATCAGCGCCATCTGCTCGGCCATGCGGATCGGGTGGTGCAGCGACATCTGCGCCACCGCGAAGCCGATGTGGATGCGCTTGGTGCTCGCTGCCAGCGCAGCCGCGAACGACACCGGATCGACATAGGCGCAGATGCCGTCAAAGTGATGCTCCGCCAGCCACAGCATGTCCATGCCGAGTTCATCGCACAGTTGCCCTTCGCGCAGCGCCTCGTCGATGACCTGATCGTCCTTGTTCGGGTCCATCGAGGCCGTAAACAGGAAGTTGCTGAATTTCATGGGGTTCCTTTGTTGTTCATTCGGCGCGAATGCCGATCTCGCGCGCCACGCGCGTCCATTTTTCCAGTTCGGCGTGCAACACCTGGGTGAAGGCCGCGCTGCCGAGTGGCCACGGTTCCGCGCCTTCGGCGGACAGGCGCTGCGCGGCTTCGGGCTGCTTCAGTATGCCGACAATCTCCATGTTCAGCCGCTTCAGGATGGCCGGCGGCAAGCCCGCGGGCCCGGTCACCGACCACCATGTACGCGCCTCAAAACCCGGCACCGATTCCGCGATAGGCGCCACGTTCGGCACCAGCGAAGAACGCTGCAACGCCGTGATGCCCAGCGCCTTCACCTTCCCCGCGCGTATCTGGTTCAGCGACAGCGGCAGCGTGGCGAACATCAGGTTGACCTCGCCGCTCATCGCCGCCAGAAACGCCGGCGCGCCGCCCTTGTGCGGCACATGCAGCATCTGCGCGCGCACCGCGCTGGCGAACAGGGCGCCGGCGTAGTGATTGATGCTGCCAATGCCCGCCGACGAATAGGTCACCGCGTCCGCCCTGGATTTCGCCAGCGCGACCAGTTCGTTTACCGTTCTGGGCGCGAACGCGGGATGGCACACCAGCATCAGCGGGCCTCTGCCGATCGGACTGATCGCGGTAAACGCCTTGACCGGATCGTACGGTAATGTCTTGAAAACCGGCACGCTCATGATCTGTGAACTGGTCATGATAAACAGGGTATAACCGTCCGGCGTTGCGCGCGCCGCGATATCGGCGCCGATGGTGCCGCTGGCGCCGGGCCGGTTGTCGATGACCAGTTGCTGCCCCAGGCGTTCGGCCAGCCGGGTGCTCATGAATCGGCCCACCACATCCACGCTGCTGCCCGGCGGAAAGCCCGAAATGACGCGGATAGGGCGCGTCGGGTACTGCGCCGGCTGTGCGTAGGCCACCGTGACGCACAGGCCAATGGTGACGGCGGCGAGTCGTGAACTGCGTGTGTTTCCGATCATCGTGGTGATGGCTGCAGCGCGATTGCGGGATGCGGGCAATGTATCACTTCTTCAAGAATCCCGATTGCGCCATGGCCGCCGCGCAAACCCGGGATGCGATAATCCAGCGCTTTGCATCGAACCGTCGGCCGCCAGGCTGTTACGGGCACCAACGATGCGTTTTGTGCGCGACGCGCATACGACCGTAACTAATTGATTTTATTTACTTTTTTATTTCGTTCGCTGCAAAAGGACAGGCATTGCCCCGCACTTACCCGGCGTTGAGCGCAAACAACCGCGTACTTGGCGCGCTGCTGATCGGCGCGGCATTTGTCATCGCCGGTGGCATTCACTATCAGACGCCGATGCTGGCCACCATCGCCGGCGAGTTTCAGGCGAGCCCCGCGGCGGTGGGCTGGATACCGACCTTATCGTTTGGCGGCATGCTGATCGGCGTCGCCTTCCTGCTGCCGTTGGGCGACCGCATCAACAAGCGCTGGCTGATCATCGGCATGATCTCGGTGCTCGGCATGGCACAGGCGGTGATGACCATGGCGCCGTCGATCGCGGTGCTGGCGGCGGCGAGCCTGGTCACAGGCATTTGTTCGTCGGTGGGACTGGTGTTCATTTCCATCGTGGTCGACATTGCGCCGCCGCAACACCGCGGGCGCGCGGTGGGCACGCAACTGATGGCGATGTTCATCGGCATCCTGTTTGCCCGCATCGCCGGCGGCGTGATCGCCGCGCAGTTCGGCTGGCGCTGGAGCTACGCGTTTTCCACCGGCCTGCACTGCGTGCTGGTGGGCACTTTGCTGGCGTGGCTGCCGCACACGCGCCCCAGTTCGCGGCTGTCGTATCGCGATCTGCTGCGCTCGATCTTCACCCTTTATCGCGAGCACGGCAACGTGCGGCGCGCGGCGGCAATACAGTTTTTGCTGGGCATTTGCTACGGCGGATTCTGGGCGGTGGTCGCGACCATGATGGCGACGCTGCATCATGTCGGCCCGGCGGCAGCCGGGCTGATCGGTATTCCGGGCGCGGCCGGCATCCTGGTGGCGCGCCCGGCCGGGCGCTGGATGGACCGCTCGGGCGCCGTGCCGGTGGTCACCACCGGCGTCTGCGTAATGATCAGCGCCTGGCTGGCATTCGGATTCGCGGCGACATCGGTCGCCTTCGTGGTGTTGGGCGCCATTCTGCTCGACTGCGGCCTGCGCACCGCGATGGTGGCAAATCAAACGCTGATCAACGCCGCGGCGCCCGACGCGCGCGCGCGCGCCAACACCATCTTCGGCATGCATGTGTGGTGCGGCAACGCCGTCGGCGCGTTTCTCACCAGCAGCGCATTTGCCATGTACGGCTGGCTCGCAGTGTGCGCGATCGCGATGGCGGCCTCCATCGGCGCGCTGCTGATCCACTGCGGCATTGTGCCGGTGGGCAGGGTGAAGCCGGCGTAGGGTCTCGCCGGGATTGCGGTTGCGCGGGGGCATACCCGGGTTGCTTGCTCGAAATAAATGTGTTTAAAATCAAATAATTATGTAATTTCCACTATTCTCGCAGCGCGCCCTGGGGTCGGCGATTGTGCGCGTCATGCGCGGGCTGACCCGTCTCCCG
>CADECM010000057.1 GCA_902825845.1 uncultured beta proteobacterium | reverse complement strand
GGAGTGTCGAAAACTTTTGCCAAACATGGAGGATAGCTATATCGCGCGGCGGTCGGATACCGATCCTCCTACATTTCGCGAGTAACTCGATCAGAAGAATCCGGGTCAAGCAGACGAGTTCGCCTTCAGCATTGCGCAAAGCCTCATGAGTCATTCAGACATCTGCGAATTGTTCAATAATATGCACTGGCTCGTCTTGGATGTGCCGAAAGATGGATTTCCCCTTCTGACATCAGATCGACCAATCTGGATGACGGCCACACTTACCGAGGATGATGCCTTCATTATGATACCCATCTCGCCGAAGAAACTCTTTACAGCAGTAGTCAAGCCAGAAACGCAGCACAGACTTAAAGCACGCCGGAGAGTTGACCTGGTGAAGCTGGTCAACAAACTCGTCGTGCAGCATGCCGTCAAGTACGTGTATGGCCTATCTGACGGAATGTTGCCGTTCATTCAGAAGTATATTGCCACGAAGCGGCACTCCACCCTGCTCGAAAGGCTGGCGGGCTCATACGGACACGAAATCGTTGCGCCGGATAGCCCGATCGTTAAGTGATTGAGGTAGCTTTCGAGTGAAGAGGTATGGAATAGGTACGGAGAGGACACGATTTTACCAATTTGGATGGCAGCTTTCGCGTTCCCAAAATTGAATATTCAAACTCCGAATTTGGCCAGGAACCTAAGTGGAGTAGATATTACATCCGGGTTGCGGACAGGAACCTTATGGTCAATCAAGGCCACTTGCTCGGAGGGGGAAATGCGTGCGTTCAATGAAATAGGGTTTGAAATAGTCGCAAGGACATTTTTGTTAGCTTTTGGTGGCGCGTCGATCTTAATCGTCGCGGCTTTATGCTACATATTGTGGCTCATTTCTCGCGAGACAAGAAAAAGGATAATGACACCGGAGATTGAGGGCTCTCTAAAAAACATCAAAGAATTCAAACTTGCACTCCCGATTATATGTGGCGTTGGGATGGCCACCGTAGTTGCGTCATACCTGCTCGCGGGACAAGAATGCCCTTTGCTTGGCGGGTACAGTTCTGGAGTGATGATTTTATTTGGAGTCTTACTTTCCGCGGTAGCGTATTTCTTCCGACTTCGAGATGGTGTGGACGACGACCGTTTGCGCTACGCGATGATGGTGTGGGTTGGCATAAGTATATTGGTGGCTCTGGGTCTCTTGTGGCTAGCTTGGATACGGCCGCACCTGCAGTTCGACAAAAGCATGATTGAATTTGGCAAAGATTCCTTGGGTGGATTCGCAAATGGCATCGCGCAACTGCTGGGAATTATTATTGCCGCAATACTTGTTGTGACTACGAACTCGATTAATGCGAAACGTGATCGAGAGACAACCCACCAGCAGATTTATCAGAACCTCGAGTTAGCATCTATTGATTTATTCCGATTTGAAAACAACCCCGAGACGCGGTCTTTGATCAGTGCGGTCTGGGCAGATGGTGACGTCGCCCTAAATGACGTTGACCGATATCGTGTTCAAGAGTATGTCTGTCAGTTCCTAAATTTGTTCGAAATGGGGGTGCGGTTTAGGCGAGACGATGTCATGCCTCATGATGTTTTTGGTAGCTGGCTTATTTGGATTTGGGAATTATGCGGCAGGCCAGTATTTCAAGCACTTTGGGAGAAAGACCTGAAATGGAATTACATAGAGCTACTCAGAAACGTAATTAGTGATGGAATTAAGCGCCAGCTTGAACCTGGTAACGACTCCGAGAAGCGGGAGAAGTTTTTCGCTGATGTTTCGGGGATATTTACAGATTGTCCCTACTGCAAGAATTGGTTCAGAAATATTTCCAAGTAGTTTGCAGAGATAGGTGTCAAATATGAAAATCTATTGGATTTGTGCTGAAGAACAAGTCGATGACATCGTTACGTTTTTTATGGAGAACGTTCACGATCAGTACATTTCGCATGGTGAATTGCAGGATGGTCGAGCGGAACGACTTGGTGTTTGGAGCTGCCGGGCAAAATTGCGCAAATTACTCCGGAATCAATTTTCTCGCGCTCGTCGCTCCGAGGCCGGACGCTCGAGATATGAGCGCCTTTTGGTCGCCAGAGATCGAGGCAGCGTTAGGGGCTTAGCGTATGTCGAATTTGATTTGCGGGTCCGTAACGGCTATGCGACTCTGTACGATCTGATAATCAATGATGACTCTCGGCGGACAGGGCTGGGTAGTCGTTTACTTATAGAGGTGGAAAAAGCATGCAAGAAGTCCGGGGCGTCTCGCCTATTCTTAGAGAGCGGTATTGATAACGACGATGCTCATCGGTTCTTTAAGAGACGCGGATTCATCACGTCGTCCGTGACAATGTTAAAAGAATTGTAGTCAAATTGGCTGACCCGGGCGTTTCCAAACTTGAAATTCCATGCTCGCAATTTGGCGGCCGTATTGCCGACATTCGCGGTGCGCGACTTGGGGCGGGTGTGTGAGGTCGGGAGTTAACGAAGCCGACGTTCAAGGCATACACCGTCTGAGTGGCCGGTAACCAAAGGATTCTGTTGAAAAAGTCGGTTTTCGCATTGGGCCGGAAAATCCTAGGCCTATAGCGTCATTATCGATTTCCAAGCGCGGAGGGGTCGACCTTCGCTCAAGAACGCGGCTACGGAGCTTCTATTCGCTCCTCGCGTTATGCTTCGGCGCAAATGTCGACCGCGAAGCAACCTCAATAGAAAATTGGGTCATCGCAAAACCGACATTTTCAACAGAATCCAAAACATTGCAGACCTTGATGCTCGCTTTCGCCAACGACCGGAAAGGCCGATTATGTAGATATCGCGATTATGTGTAGCTATGATCAAAATCGGGCGCCCACTGCGCGTGTAGCGCGGTAGGCGTCGTTTTCGAGCTCTACATAATTTCAGCACCCGAAGAACTTCATCTGCTAGTCTCGCGGCCGTTCACGCTGGAGACGGTTTCCACTTGATGGTGCAGCGGTCGTACCGAGTGCCTTTGCTTTTTATATCGCAGGTGGGCATCTTACCGAGTTAGTTTATCCGCAATTGGGTCGATGGGCCCTGCACATGATCGCGAAAGCTTCGTGCGCCGGAGTGAAGTGATTCTGCTCATGAATGTCGCCTAGCATGGGAACTTCACTGCGGGGAAATGCGAAAATTATGTAGAGCGCAGAACGGCCCCGAATGTACGTTAAGCCCATCGACACAGTGCAAATGCTGCTTCCACCGTACCGCCCTCTGGAAACTCAACATAATCGCGATATCTACATAATCGGCCTTATGTGGAGCTCCACATAAGGCCGACCAACAGCGATCGCACGCATGTTGATGAGCGTCGCCTTTGGTAAGTGGACCGGGCATCAATGTGGCAACTACCTGATGCGATTGAATCTGTCCACGACAGTAATTCGCGGCGTGTGAATTTATTTCCGATCGATGCGTGGCAGCGTTCGCTCGGCATTCAGATAGTGCCACGCCGGCTGGGGCCACCTGCCGCGACGAATTCGAGACAGCCACGGCTCATCATGGGTCCAAAAATAATTATTTAAAATCAAATACTTAATGGATTGTATCTATCGTCACTGCCACCACTCACCGATGGGAAGACGGTGCAAACTCAACTCACCTTGAGAGGGCGATCGGGATGAGCGAAATGCGTTTGGAAATACCGCGAATTCATAACACCCACTACACCGCAATCCGATACACCCGCGCCGCCGTGTCGTGAAACATCGCCGCGCGCTCGCTGGCGGAATAACCTTTGGACAGCCGCTTGAAGGCGTTGAACACGACAGTGTAGGAGTACGAAACCTTGTCAACCGGGAAGTTGCTTTCAAACATGCAGCGCTGCGGGCCGAATTGGTCAATGCAGTAGTGCATCAGCGGGGCGAGCGTGTTTGCCAGTTCCACCGAGCCGATGGGCTTGGCGCGTGCCAGCCAATCAAAGCCAAAGCGCTTTTGTCCCACGCCGCCGAGTTTGAGCACGACGTTCGGACATGCCGCCACAGTTGCCACGCCGCGCCGCCATTCCGCGAGCACCGTGTCGTCACGGTTGGCGTAGGGGCCGACACGCACCAGACCGCCGATGTGATTCAGCACGATGGTGAGTTCCGGCACCGCGCGTGCCAGTTCGGCCAGTTCATCAAGTTGCGGGTGGTAAAGCGAGTTGTCGAGCGTCAGCCCCATCCTGGCCAGCACCCGCGCGCCAGCACGGTACTGCGCGGTGGACATCACGCCCTGGATGTCGCGCTGCGCCAGTTCCGGGCTTGCATCCCATCCGGCAGAATGCCGTATGCCGCGAAAGCGGCCGGGGCTTGCCGCTTGCAGGGCTTCCAGCACGGGGGTGACGCGGTCGCCCAGTTTCAAATCAGCGTGGCCGACAATGCCGGCGGCAATCTTCGCCGGGCCGTGTTTTCCGCTCGCGGCTTCATCGGCAAGGCCGTTGACGTGCTCGACTTCGCCCACCGGCTGCATCGCCTCCGGCCCATGGTTGCGATAAAACGCTTTGACCTCGATGAACACGGTGGAGCGCACATTGTGCCCGCTGTCGCGGATGTCCGCGGCAAGGTCGGGCAACAGATAGCGCTGGTAGGCTGGCGGTTCATGGCGCTGCGCCCAGATGTGATGATGCGGGTCGCAGATGGGCATCTCCGGCTCCAGCGCTGTTTCCGGTGTCAGTTGCAGCCAGGCAGGGTCGCCAATGGTCATGGGGGGGTTTCCTTGGTGAACGGATCAGGGTAGATAGCCGGAGAATACATCGCGCGTCATATCCACCGGCTCGAACGATTTTCTGAACGCCGGCACCATATGCTGTGCGATCAGTTGTGGCGTCCAGCCGCCGCTCAGGTGCGCGCGCTGTTTCGGGCGCAGCTGGTTGAACAGGATCAGTTCGTTCTTGCGCGAATAAAAGACTTGGCCCGAAATATCCTGCGCAAGGTCGCTGCACAGAAAGACGATCAACGGCGCGTTCTTCTCGGGCGGAATGGTTTCGCGCTGGCTGGCGCGCTGCTGCTGTTCCGGCGTCTTGGTTGGTATCGATTCCGTCATGCGCGTGAACGCTGTCGGCGCCACGACGTTGGAGCGCACCCGAAACGCGGCCATGTCGATGGCAATGCCCTTGGATAGCCCCACCAACCCCAGCTTGCCCGCGGCATAGTTGGCCTGGCCCATGTTGCCGATCAAGCCCGAGGTGGAACTCAGGTGCACAAAGGCACCGCCATTCTGCTTGCGAAAATGGGGCGCCGCGGCAAGGCTCACATAGGCCGAACCCGTCAACACCACGCCAAGCGAGAGATCCCAGTCCTGCTGCGACATTTTGTGAAACATCACGTCGCGCAGAATGCCCGCATTGTTAACGACGGCGTCGATGCGGCCAAAGTTGTCCAGTGCGCATTGAATAATATGCTGCGCCCCGGTCCATTCGGCCACGCTGTCCGTGTTCAGCACCGCTTCGCCGCCTGCCGCGCGAATCGTGTCAACGGTTTTCTGCCCCGGGCCCGCGTTGCGCCCTTCACCGTTCACTGCGCTGCCCAGATCGTTCACCACCACGCGCGCGCCCTGTTGCGCCATCATTTTCGCGATCTCGGTACCGATGCCGCCGCCGGCGCCGGTGACCACCACGACTTTACCCTCGACGATCCTGTCTGGAATATCCATCATGCCTCCTGTTTTTGCAGTCAACCAATTCGGCCCTTGCGCAGGCGCCGCGCCCCTGCACAGCCGGGCGCGTGCGCCCACATTCCACCATGCAGTCCATGTTCGTACTTGCGCGCACGTCAAGCGCCTGCATAGTATATTCAACAAAGACGAGATTTTTGGCCCTGCGCGATAGGGCAATTTACTGTGTGAGGATCAAATTATGGACACCGCAGAACCATTGGGCGTGGAAAAGGGCGCAGTCCAGTCCGAAGCGGCGCTTGTCGGACAATGGCTTGGACAATTCGATGCCGCGCTTCAAGGCGGAAACGCGGCCTCCGTCGCGTCGCTGTTTGCAACGGAAAGCTACTGGCGCGACTTGCTTGCCTTCACCTGGTCGATCACGCCGAGCGAGGGCGCCGGAACCATCGCCGCATTGCTGGTGGCAAAACAGCCGGCCACCCAGGCGCGCGGGTTTGCCATCGCGCCGGGGCGCACGGCGCCGCGCCGCGTACAGCGGGCCGGCCTCGATGTGATCGAAGCCATCTTCCAGTTCGAGACCAAGGTCGGACGCGGTTTTGGTGTGGTACGGCTGCTGGCTGTCGATCCGTCAAAAGCGTTTCAGATGATGACCAGCCTGCATGAGTTGAAAGGCTTTGAGGAAACCATCGGCAATCGCTGCCCGACCGGCGAGGCCTTTTCGCGCAACTTCGGCGGCACCAACTGGAAGGAACAGCGCGAGGCGATTCAGGCATATACCGACCGCGAACCGGTGGTGCTCATCGTCGGTGGCGGTCAGGGCGGCTTGTCGCTCGCGGCCACGCTCGGGCGTATCGGCGTCGACACGCTGGTGGTGGACAAATTTCCGCGCGTCGGCGATTGCTGGCGCCAGCGTTATCACTCACTGGCGCTGCACAACGACACCAAGCTCAATCACCTGCCCTACATGCCGTTTCCGCCGTCGTGGCCCACGTATCTGCCCAAGGACATGGTGGCCGACTGGTTCGAAGCGTACTCGTGGGCGATGGAAATCAATTTCTGGACCAGCACCGAGTTCCTTCGCGGCGACTACGATGACGCCGCCGGCCAATGGAACGCGGTGGTTCGCCGCGCCGATGGCACCGAACGCACGCTGCATCCGCGGCACCTGGTGTTCGCCAATGGGCTGGTGGGCGAGGCGCATATTCCGGAACTGCCCGGGTTGAAGGATTTCAAGGGCGACGCGATGCATACCACCGCGTTCACCAACGGCGCCAACTGGCGCGGCAAGAAGGCGCTGGTCATCGGCACCGGCACCAGCGGCCACGACGTCGCGCAGGATTTGCACGCCAACGGCTGTGACACCACCATCGTGCAGCGCGGATCGACCATGGTATTGAGCATCGATCCATCGGCAAAGCTCACCTATGGCATCTACAACGGCATCCCCATCGACGACGGCGATTTGCTGGCCAGCACCAACACCAAGCCGATGGTGAAGAAGAACCTGCAGACGATCACCAAGCGCATGCTGGAAAACGACAAGAAGACCATCGACGGTCTGATCGCGCGCGGGTTCAAGTTCACCGATGGCGAGGATGGCGCCGGCCACCAGTGGATGGTGCGCACGCGTTACGGCGGCTACTATCTCGACGGCGGCTGTTCCCAGCTCATCATCGACGGCGAAATCGGCCTGCTGCACTACGATCAGATCGAGCGTTTCGTCGAAAACGGCGCATTGCTCAAGGATGGATCGGTCAAGCCCGCGGACTTGATCGTGCTGGCGACGGGCTTCCTGCCGCAGGAAGTGGTGGTCACCAAGCTGCTGGGACAGACCATCGGCAAGAAGGTCGGGCAAATCTGGGGCTTCGGCCCGGACGGCGAAATGTGCAATATGTGGAAACGCACCCCGCAACGGGGCCTGTGGTTTGCAGGCGGTGGCTTCAACAATTGCCGCCAGTACTCGCGCTATGTGGCAATACAGATCAAGGCTGTTGAGGAAGGGTTGCTGCCCAGTACGTAGTCCGTCCGGAATTGTCCGGCAGCAACCCCCGCTGTCCCCTGCCACGTGGGCAGCGCGGCAGTTTCTGCCTCCCAAAATACGCGTAACTACTTAAGTAATACTCGTATATCCAAGCCCCATGCCATCGCGTAGCGTAGTGCCAACTAACGTTACGCGGAGTGGGCATTGCGCAACTGTTCGATCGATAAGGCACGCGCGTCGTCGCAGCAATGGGCGCGACGATGACAGAGGCCTTACTCGCGCCAGACGCCGAATTCCAGAAACTGGTGCGCACACGCTACAACGGCAATCCCGGCGCAATGACCGAGCTCGCCGTGCGCATCATGGTGGGACGCGACGCACCCCGTTCGCCCGCCGACGGTCTGGAATTGCTACGCGAAGCGGCGCGTCAGGATGACGCCGCTGCCTGGCGCCACCTTGCCGTGACCGCCGCGGCCGGGGTCGGCCGCCCCCAGTGCTGGCAGGACGCGATCGACGCACTCGCCCGCGCGGCCAATCTCGGCGATGCGTCTGCGGCACGGCAGCGCCGCATGCTCGAAAGCCTCGGCATCGCCAGCGCCGCCGACGCGCGGTCCTGGACAGGGCATTTCGATACGCGGCTGCTGCGCGACGCGCCGCGCTTTGCCGCGCACATCGGCTTTTTACCGCTCGCGCTGTGCAAATACCTGATCGAACTATCGCGGCCGCGACTGCAGCGCGCGCAAGTGTTCGACGCGCGTGCCGGCGGGCTGAAGGAAGACCCGATGCGCACCAACACCAGCGCAGCATACTCGGTGATCGACACCGACGTGATCATGCAGCTCGCGCGCGCGCGCATTGCGCGTGCCGCGGGCGTGGCCCTCGATACGCTGGAGCCGGTGGAAGTGCTGCACTACGCCGGCGGCGAAGCCTACCGGCCGCACATCGATTTTTTTCATCCGTCGCTGCCGCACTATGCCGACGAAATGCGCCTGCGCGGCCAGCGCGTGAAGACCTGTCTGGTGTATCTGAATGCGGGCTACGAGGGCGGCGAGACCGACTTTCCGAAACTCGGCCTGCGTTTTCGCGGCGAAGCCGGCGAAGCACTGGTCTTTGACAGCGTCGGCGCCGATGGCGCGGGCGACATGAACACCCTGCACGCGGGACTGCCGCCGGTCCGCGGAGAAAAGTGGCTGCTGTCGCAGTGGATCCGCGAGCGGCAACAACCGATCGCCTGATGCGTCACACGGATGGCGCGGACAGCGGCCTACTTTGACTTGGCTCCGCCCTTGGTTTCGCCGCGGCGGTCCTGCGTTTCCTTGAGCGGCGGTATGTAGATTTCCATCACCTCGGCTTCCCGCACAATCTTGCTCTTGCGGCGGTCTTTTCCAAAGTACGGCAGCAAGCGCTTTTTGCGGCGATCCTTGCGTGTTCTGCGCTCGTCGTCCTGCTTTTTGTCTGCGTCGCTCATGATGATGATTCCAATGCGGGTTGGATTGCGTCCGGCCGGGAAGCGCTTCGGACCCTTGCCGGATCGATTCACACCGTTCAGCTTAGGCGTGGCGTGATTTCAATCCGCAAAGGACCTTGCGCAACCGCCCGCACCGGTTCAACTACCCCTGCACGCCGGCGGACAGTGTCTCGCGACCCACATTTCCGGGGATAGAGACACCACACGGGCGCGACGAAATATAGCATAGCCGTTCGCATCCCTACGGCTTCATCGGGCCGTAAAACGGTCGCAGGCCGCCCCCCCTCAGGCGCAAACTGCGCGGCGCTCGCCGCTGACGGGCGCGGCGATGGCGGCCTGCAGCGTCGACTGCAGCGACGGGATCGAACCGCCGGCCCGGTAGCAGAATGCGACATCGAGCTCGTCCCCGCTTCTGGCGGTTACTGGTTCGGCCAGCGGCAGGGTCATGAAATTGATGTTCCAGTCAATGGTGGACGATTGCGCCTCGACGACAGTCAAAATATTGCGGGTGATAAAGCGCAGCGCGTTGACCGTGCCGTTGCGCTCGATCCGGCACTGACCCGCCCAGCGAATCAGTGTGTCGACGGGCCGGGTAAAGTCCATGACGCTGTAAACCGCCGGGGTGGCCAGTTCGATGGTGGTGTGCGCACACGCCGCCATGTCCTGAAATTGCACAATGGGCGCCTGGTAACCATGAAAATCATAGGTTTGCTGCACCGGCTGCACGGCCATGATCACCGCTTCCGGGATGAACAGCGGCAACGGGCCGCCAAAACGTTCGCCATAGCGACGCTTGAATGACTCAATCACCTGAACCTGCTTTTCGCGCAGCATGCCCACGTGAATCATTTCACAGATCACCACATCGACCGGCTCCGGCGGCAGATACTCGAACGCATCGGCGTGAACCACCTCCACCTTGTGCCCATTCACATTGCGGGCCAGGGTGCGCCGCGCAACCTCGACCATGTCGGGATTGAATTCGACACACCAGACTTTTTCCGCCTTCGCCGCCGCGAACCACGACAGCACGCCCGTGCCGCCGCCCAGTTCCAGCACGCGCGCGCCCGGCCGCACCGCGTGTTCGATCGCCGCCTTGAAGTGACGCATGCGATTGTCGTCCATCAGCATGTTGTGATGGTAATGGATGGGAATGAACTGCCCCAGATAACAGCTTTCGACTTCGCGCTCACTCAGCATATTCTTCTCCCCGGGCATGAGGCCTGACTGCCAGGCCGATGGCTACCGCCAGAATCCGGGACTGAGTATCGTGGAAACGGCGGCTACCCCATGCCGCAAGCTGATCGGCCAAAACGGCGCATATCCCGCGATGGGTGACAGCGGGATGAGGTCTTTATTGCGGTATGGGAGCACCCCCATTTCGCCGCACACTGTTCTGATCGCACACAACCGCCACACCCGCGGCTGTTGTCTGCCGAGCCTTCGCTACCGCAACAAAACGATCGCGACAGGCATGCGGGTGCTCTCGACTTGAATCGGTACAATCCTACTGCAAGCCACTGTCGGTGCGCGCACGCGCAATGCCCACCCGGATGTTCCCTGACGCAAGAAGCCGCAAACTGAACGCAACCATGGCATCATCCGGTTTTCACCGACACGAATTCACTGGGGGAAGCCTATGTCAGCGCCAGAATTGGAGTCCTATGCTCAGATAGCCATTGCGCTTGGGACCCTTTTCCTTGCCATCGTCACGTATCGAAACGTGAATCTGACCAGGAAACTTGTGACTGGCAGTGAAAAGCAGGCTGCAATCCAGCACTCAGCGCTTAATCTGCAAAACGAAATGCTGCTGGCGCAGGTGACCTACCAACGCCTTGAGATGTACTGGAAAACGCTTGCGCCGATCACAGACGCGGAAATCAAACTGGCTGAACTGGTACCGGAAGATTGGATGGATCCTGCACTCTACGTCAAAACCTATAAAGGCAAGCCGGACGATCTGCGCCGCTACCTGTGGCTTGCCAGACTCTACGAGTTTCTGGCGTTTACCCACAAACTGAAGAAGCTGGAAAGGGCGGACCCCCTGCCCGCCGACTGGACCGAACAATGGACCAAGGATCTCGTGGAGCGGCGCGAATTCCGGGAGGTCGATGCCTATTACGGCCGGTTCTACAAGAACTACTCGGAATTGGTCCGGGAACATATTCGTGCACGCGATTCGCTTGAATCCGCGCCGTAGTCCCATATTTTGATCGCCAGTGGGCCGGGTAGTTTGGAGTTTGCTGCCCGCTCAGCCTTGCCTGAATCGAATCCGAAACACATTGAACCCGCGCACCGCGGCCGACACTACCCCGCCAAGCGCGCGCCGCGCGGCTGCACGCCGCCCATCTGCCGTTCAACCAACCGCGCATAAACGCCGCGGCGCGCCAGCAGTTGCGCATGGTTGCCGCTTTCCGCGACGCGGCCGGCATCCAGGACCACAATCAGGTCGGCGGCGCGGATGGTCGACAGGCGGTGCGCGATGACGATGGTGGTGCGCTCCACCATCAGCGCATTCAGGGCATCGCGCACATGGCTTTCGCTCAGGGTGTCCAGATGCGAGGTGGCCTCGTCCAGCACCAGGATCGGCGCGTCCTTGAGGAACGCGCGCGCGATCGCAATCCGCTGGCGCTGCCCGCCCGACAACTGTACGCCGCGTTCGCCGACGCGCGTCTGCAGACCCTGCGGCAGCGTGGCCACGAACGCGGACAGTGCCGCTTGTTCGATGGCACGGCCGATATCGGCCACCGATGCATCGGGACGCGCGAGGCGGATGTTGGCTTCGAGGGTGTCGTTGAACAGGTAGGTGTCCTGCGCCACCAGCGCGATATGCCGACGCAAGCCGTCGAGCGTCATCTCGCGCAGATCAACGCCGGCCAGCCGTATCGAGCCCGCGTCCGGGTCCCAGAAACGAAGCAGCAGGTTGGCGACCGTGGTCTTGCCCGCGCCGGACGGTCCCACCAGGGCGACGGTTGAGCCGGCGGCTACTTCAAACGAAATGTCCGCCAATGCCGGCCGCGCGCGCCTGGGGTAGGTGAAGCGCACGCGATCAAATTGCAGCGACGCGCCGCCGCGGCCCGTGGGCGGCTCGCGCGCACCGTCGACAATCGGCACGGGCTCCATGTGCACGACATGCAGCCGTCGCGTCGAGGCAATGGTGTCCGCGAGCTGGCGACCGACCTGGGCAATCTCCGATATGGGCAGGAACGCCGCCACCGATATCAGGATCAGCAGCGGCAGCAGGGTCGGCGCGATCCAGCCGCTTGCCACCGCGTGCGCACCAACGATGGCGATCGCCAGCGCGCCGAGGCCGGTGGCAAGTTCGAGCTTTTCGGTCTGGCGCGCAAGATCATCGAGCAGCGCCAGCCGCGTTTCCTGGTAGCGGCGCACCAGCGCCATGAAGGCATCGCGGCGCCGCGCCGTGGCCTGAAACGCGGTCAACTCGGCCAGGCCCTGGATGGTCTCGGTGACATGCGCGCCGAGTTCGCCCAGCGCCGCGCGCGCCTGCGTGCCCAGACCGTCGATACGGCGGCGGCCGATCACCGGCGTGAGCGCCGCATACAGCAGAAACGGCAGCAATGCGGCAGCCAGAGGCCATGCGTTGAACGCCAGAATGGCGAGCACCGCCGCGGGCACCAGCACGGCCACGAACGCCGGCGCGACAGTGTGCGCGAAAAAATACTCCACGGTCTCGACGTCCTGCGTCGCCAGCGCCACCAGATCGCCGGAGCGGCGCTCCAGCAGGTAAGCCGGCGCCAGTGCTTCGAGCTTCACGAACAGGTCGATGCGCATCTCCGCCAGCAGGCGATACGCCATGTCGTGCGCGAGCCAGGATTCCAGCCAATGCAACAGCCCGGCCAGCGGCGCGACCACCAACAGCGCAATGATGAGCGTCTGCGTGGGCATGCCGGTTTTGACGGCCGCAATGACCAACGCGCCCAGAACGCCGACGCCGATGAACGCTGCCACGCGGCCGACGCCCAGACCGACCGTTGCCACAAGTTGCTTCCACCACGGCCGGATCACGCGCAGCAGCATCAGGAATGTGTCGCGCCAGCCGACGGCCGCGGCATCGGCAGTGATGTCGCGCACGTCGATGCGCGACTCTGCCGCCGCGTCCACCGGCGGCGTGACAAGGGCGGGGACCGCGTCCGCCCGCTCGCCGCCGCCCGCCGCCTGCGAACCCATCAGCCTGCGGTACGGCCCGTCGCGGTGGATCAGCTCGGCGTGGCGGCCGCTTTGCACCACCCGCCCGTTTTCCAGCACCAGGATACGGTCGGCATCGATCACGCTCGACAGGCGATGCGCGAGAATCAGCGTGGTGCGGCCGCGCATCAGCCGGTCAAGGGCTTCCTGAATCACTGCCTCGTTTTCTGCATCCACCGAGGACAGCGCCTCGTCAAGGATGAGGATGGGCGCATCGCGCAACAGCGCCCGCGCAATCGCCAGCCGCTGGCGCTGGCCGCCGGACAGGCGCGTACCGCGCTCGCCGATCAGCGTGTGGTAACCGTCGGGCAGCGCCGCAATGAAATCGTGCGCATTGGCGGCGCGCGCGGCCGCCTCGACTTGCTGCGGGGTGGCGTCCGGGCGGCCGAGCCGCAGATTGTCGTCGATGGTGCCGTAGAACAGATAGGTATCCTGCGCCACCACCGCGATCTGCCCGCGCACCGCCTCCGGATCGAGCGCGCGCAGATCCTGCGTGCCGATGCGCACCGTGCCGCTCTGCGGATCGTAGGCGCGCAGCAGCAGGCGCACGATGGACGACTTGCCGGCGCCGCTGGGGCCAACAATACCCACGCGCTCGCCCGGCGCCACGCTGAAGCCCAGATCGTTGAGGGCGCTGCCGCGACCGCCAGGATAGGCAAAACGCACCTGCTCGAAGGTGATCGAGGGCTGCCGGCCTGCCCCGGCCAGAGCCGCCGCGTCGCCCGCCGGCGCGGCGGCGGGTTGATCCAGCAGCGCGCGTATCCCCGCCGCCGCGGACTGGCCGGTCATGCCCTGATGCAACACGGTGCGCAAATCGCGCAGCGGCCGGAAAATCTCGGTGCCGGCCATCAGCACCACCAGCAGTGCTTCCATGCCCATCAGGCCCTGCGTCACGCGCCATGCGCCCAACGCCAGCGCCAGCGCCGCGCCCAGTGCCATGCCCAGATCGGTGATGCCACGCGTGAGGATGCTGGCCGCCAGCACCCACATCGTTTCGTCGGACAAGGCGCGCGCCTTTTCCCCCAGCATGCGGCCGTACGTTTTGCCCTGACCGAACGCCTTCAGCGTCAACAGGCCCTGCATCGCGTCGAGGAATTCTTCGCCATACGCCTTGAATGCCTTTTGCCGCGCCACGGCCGCGCGCTGGTTCCGGCGGTGCGCGAAGGCGGGCAGGATCAGCGTGAACAGCGCCGCCGCGAGCATCACCGCCGCCACCGGCAGGTCCCACCACATCATGAAGGCGAAGATCGCAAACGGCGCGCACGCCGAGATGAACAACTGCGGCAGGTACTGGCCGAAAAACGTCTGCAATTGTTCAACGCCATCCACCATCGACAGCATCACGCCGCCGGTGCGCTCGCCCGCGAACCAGCCCGACCCCAGCGCGACAATCTTGTCGTAGAGGCGTCCGCGCAGCGTTTCCTGCACCCGCGCCGCGGTGCGGTGCGCCACCCTGGTCCGCGCCTGTTCCAGCACCGCGCGCAGGACGATGGCGCACACGATGCCGCCCAGCGGCAGCGCCAGTTGCGCGAGCGGCGCGCCCTGAAACACCAGCGCCAGCAGCCAGCCGAGGAACGCAAAGCGCGCAATGCCCGCCGCCAGCGCGCACAAGCCCAGCACGACGGCGAGAACAATTCGCCCGCGCAGCCCCTCTGTCATGCGCCAGAGCTGGATATCGAAATACATTGCTATGCCCCGCGATATTTCGCCATGAACGCGCGATCGATGTGGTCTTTCCAGCGCCACACCCAATCGCCATGAAACGCTATTGCACCCCACGACGCAATAGCATGGCGCTCACCGGTGCTGATCAATGCCAGCGCTTTTTTTTGCGGCGTGTAGTCGAGCAGCGCGGAACCGCCCGCCAACGCGCAGCGCAGGTTGTGCGCCAGCACCGGACCCTGACGCACCGCGTACACGCCGGACTTGGGATAGTTCGCACCGGCAATCGTGGCGCAGTCGCCGGCTGCAAACACGCTGTCGTTCGAGGATGACTGTAAGTTATTGTTTATATTGATAAATTTTTTATCATTTAAAGCGAGACCGCTGTCCGCCAACCACGCCGGCGGCGCGGCACCGGTGACCCACAACACGGCATCCGCGGCAACGCGCTGCTCTTGTCCGTCCGTGGTGCGGCCGATCAAAGCATCTGCCATTACCCGTGATACGCGCAGCGCGCGGTGCACCGTCACGCCGCACTGCGCGAGTCGGCGTTCCAGCACGCTGCGCACACCGCGCGCGTGTTGCGGCAACACCTGCGGCGTATCGGTGACCAGAGCGAAGGCAGGGACTAACGGCGGGTTCAATTGCGCCAGCCGGTACTGCATCGCCAGCAGCATCTCCACGCCGGCGGCACCGCCGCCCACCACCGCGATACCGCGCACCGCGCCCGCGCGCACCTGCGCCTGCAGTTGCGCCCACGCCGCGAGGAAACCGCGCACCGGTTTGACCGGTATCGCGTGGTCCGCCACGCCCGGCACATCCTGCGCCAGCGGCACCGAACCCACGTCGATGGAAAGGATGTCGTAGCCGAGTTCGCTGCCGTCCGCCAGTGTCACCACGCGCCGCGCCGCATCCAGCGCGCCGGCCTGCTGCAGGATCAGCCGCGCACCGGCCCACGCTGCCAGCGGCTGCAGGTCGATATGGCTTTGTTCAAACGTGTAGTGGCCCGCCACCAGTCCGGGCAACATGCCCGAATACGGGGTATGACGGTCGGGACTGACCAGTGTAATCTCCACCGCGCGCGGTTTTTCCAGCGCGAACTGGCGCAGCACCTCCACGTGCGCGTGTCCGCCGCCGACGATGATGAGCTTTTTCATGGGGATGCAAAAATCCGGCAGAAACAGGGATAATCCGCCATTCTATTGAATATGCGGTCCGCGGTTGCTAAACCGCGGGCTGCCAACACCTCCCCTCTCCCCCCGGAGAGGGGCCGGGGGTGAGGGGAAATACGGCCTTGGGTATCTCCCGCACGTCCGACTCTAACAGGAGACCTTATGCGCCGTGTGACACTGACCCAATATCTGGTGGAACAACAACGCTCCGCAGGCGTGGTTTCGGCCGAACTGCGGCTGCTGATCGAAGTGGTGGCGCGTGCCTGCAAATCGATCAGCAACGCCATCAGCAAGGGTGCACTGGCCGACGTGCTGGGTGCCGCGGGCAGCGACAATGTGCAGGGCGAAGCGCAGAAAAAACTCGACGTGATCGCCAACGATGTGCTGGTGGAGGCCAATGAATGGGGCGGTCATCTTGCGGCCATGGCGTCCGAGGAAATGGATCTGCCGCTGTCGATTCCGAACCGCTACCCGAAGGGCGAGTATCTGCTGGTGTACGATCCGCTCGACGGCTCGTCGAACATCGATGTCAATGTGTCGGTCGGCACCATCTTCTCGGTGTTGCGCTGTCCGGAAGGTGTGCAGGAACCCGATGAAAAAGCGTTTCTGCAGCCCGGTGCCAAACAGGTTGCCGCAGGATTCGCCGTCTACGGGCCGGCGACGATTCTGGTGCTCACCGTCGGCAATGGCACGGTCGGCTTCACGCTCGACCGCGAAATGGGCAGCTGGGTGATGACGCAGGAAAAAATCGTCATCCCCGCGGACACCGCCGAGTTCGCGATCAATATGTCGAACGCGCGCAACTGGACGCCGCCGATCAAGCGTTACATTGACGAATGCATCGCCGGTAAAACCGGGCCGCGCGGCAAGGATTTCAACATGCGCTGGGTGGCGTCGATGGTGGCGGACGTGTACCGCATCCTGTCGCGCGGCGGCGTGTTCATGTATCCGGTGGACGCCAAGCATACCGGCGGCCGCCTGCGGCTGTTGTATGAAGCGAACCCGATGTCGTTCATCGTTGAACAAGCCGGTGGCGCCGCCATCAACGGCCCGCAGCGCATCATGGATGTGCAACCTGAGAAACTGCACCAGCGCCAGGGCGTCATCCTCGGTTCGAAGAACGAAGTCGAGCGCGTGGGCCGCTACTACAACGATAAATAGTTGTTTAAAATCAAATACTTATGCGCATAGAAATGATCTGCACCGGCGACGAGGTGCTGACCGGCAAAATCGTCAACAGCAACTTCAGCTACATCAGCCAGAAGCTTGAAGACTTCGGCTTGTCGCTGGCGTGGGAAACCACGGTAGGCGACGATCGCGAGAGCCTGCTGCTGGCATTCCAGCTCGCGGGCAGCCGTGCCGATGCGGTGATCGTCAACGGCGGGCTCGGCCCCACGGTGGACGATCTGTCGCAGGAAATCGCGGCCAAGGCGGCGGGCGTTGAGCTCGCGCTGAACGAATCGTGGCTGAAGACGATGGAGGCGTTTTTCACGCGCCGCTCGCGCGTGATGCCGCCTAACAACATCAAGCAGGCAATGCTGCCGGTGGGTGCGGAAGTGCTCGACAATCCGATCGGCACCGCATGCGGCTTCGCGGTCACCATCGGCAAGGCGCGCTTTTTTTTCACGCCCGGCGTGCCGCGCGAACTGCGCCGCATGCTCGAAGAGCAGATTATCCCGCGCCTGCTCGCCAAAGCCGGCCAGCAGACCGCGGTGTATCTCAAACGCTTTCACTCCTACGGCATCGGCGAATCGCACGCCGACGCGCTGCTCAACGGCGTGGAAGCGCTGGCGCCCGACGGCAGCGTGAAGCTCGGCTTTCGCGCGCATTACCCGCAACTGGAAACCAAGCTCACCGCGCGCGGCGCCGACCGCGCCGACATCGACCGCAAACTCGCGCCGGTGGAAGCCGAAGTGCGCAAGCGTTTCGGCAACTTCATCCTTGCTGAGGACGATCAAACGCTCGAGGGTGCGGTGCTGGCGGAACTGCAACAATGCAAGGGCACGCTGGCGATCGTCGAATCCTTCACCGCCGGGCAGATCAGCGGGCGCATCGCGCATCTGCCGGGCGCGGAAAAGATCGTGAAACGCGGCGTCATCGCGCGCGACCTGACTGAAATCTGCAACGCGGTTGAACTGCTTAACGTGCCCGACGCCATCACCAAGGAAGCCGCCGCGGCGGTGGCGCTCGCCGCCTGCAAACAGACCGGCGCCACCCACGCGCTGGCGGTGCTGATCGATCTGGACGAAGGCGCCGACCGCATCGAATTCGCCGGCACAGTTTGCCTTGCCATCGCCTCCAGCAAGGGCACGGCCGCGCGCCGCAGCCGCGTGGTGGGCGGGCGCGACTGGGTGCGGCTGGGCGCGATTGAAATGGGACTGGACTGCCTGCGCCGCTACCTGCAGGGGCTGCCTGTCGATGAGCGCATCGATTTCGAGAAGGTTGAGTGATTGCGGCAACAACACGGGATGCCGATGGTCGGCATCCCGAAATCCAAGGGAGAACACCATGTTCGTCACAAACCGCCACGGCGGCACCCTGCTGCTGGGCGCCGCCATTGCGTTGCTGCCCGTGTCTGCGCATGCGCAGACCAGCAGCGGCACAGGCGCCTATCCCTCGAAGCCGGTACGGTTGATCGTGGGGTTTACACCCGGCAGCGCGACGGATGTCACGGCGCGCCTTTTCGCGCAGAAATTTACCGAGGCATGGGGTGTTCAGGTTGCAGTGGACAACGTGCCCGGTGTCGGCGGCGCGGTGGGGGTGGCGCGCGTGGCCAAGTCGCCGCCCGACGGCTATACCCTGACCTACTCGGGCAATGGCGCGCTGACGATTCTGCCCACGCTGCAAAGCAAGCCGCTCTACGACGTCATGCGCGACCTCGCGCCGATTTCGATGATGTTGTCGATGCCCAGCATATTGGCGATCAACAACGATCTGCCGGTGAAGACATTCCAGGAATTGATCGCCTACGCGCGCAATCCTTCGCACAAGCTCTCCTATGCGTCTCCCGGCAACGGCACGCCGCAGCACATCGCCGGTGAACTGCTCAAGGGGCTGGCCAAAGTCGACATCACCCATGTGCCATACAAGGGCGCCGTCTTCCTTGACGTGATCGGCGGGCGCGTGGGCATGACGCTGCAGAATGCCGGCGCCATTCTGCCGACGGTGCGCGACGGCAAGCTGCGCGCGCTCGCCGTGACGTCGCTGAAGCGCTCGCCGAACATGCCTGAATTTCCGACGATTGCCGAATCCGGGTACCCGGGATTCGAAGCCATATCATGGTTCGGCCTGCTGGCACCTGCAGGGACGCCGGCGGCGATCATCGGCAAAGTGCATCAGGAATCGATGCGGGTGATCGCGAACCCGGAGATGAAAACCCGTTTCACGCAATTGGGTCTCGATATTACCGGCAAGAATTCCGAAGAAGTGCGCGCGATCATCAAGGCCGACACCGGCAAGTGGGCCAAAGTCATCAAGGACGCGGGCGTCACCATGCTCGACTAGGATCAGGCGCGGGGGATTCCGTGCATGACTCGTACGGCGCTTACTTTCGTTCAGGCCAGCGCGGCACCGCCTCGCACCGCTTGAGCCACGCCACCACGTTCGGATACGCGGGCAGATCGAATCCGCCCTCGGGCGACTTCGCCACATACGGATAACACGCGATGTCGGCGATGGTGACACGATCAACCGCCAGCCACTCGCGATGTTGCAGATGGTCGTTGAGAATCTGCAATGCGAGCCGCCCCTGGCGCTGCATTTCTGCAAAGTCGCCGCTGGTTTTCAGTTTCAAAACCACGCCGCGCGCCCATTGCAGGCCAAACTGAATCTGGTTTTGCGCGAAGGCCATCCAGTGCATCACTTCGGTCATCCCCAACGCATCGCTGGGCAGCCATTGCTCACCGCCCCATTTACGCGCGATGTACACCAGGTGCGCGGTCGAATCCCAGAAATGCCGGCCCTCGATTTCCATCGCCGGCACCTGGCCGCGCGGATTGATCTGCAGAAACCACGGCGCCTTGTGTTCGCGCTTGCCGAAAAAATCCAGATCGATGCGTTCGCACGGCACCTCAAGCAGCGACAGCAGGATACGAATTTTCCACGAGTTGCCGGAATTGTCCGAGGCGTAGAGTTTCATAATATATTGTTTAAAAACAATTAGTTACAATTTTTCAGCAAAAACGCCAGGCACCAGCGTAGCACGCTGACGCGCTCAGCCGCGGGTGCCGACCGAATTACAATGGCGGCATGAAACCCCTGCCCGCTTTATATGTCTCGCACGGCTCGCCCATGATGTCGCTTGCGGAATGTCCCACCACGCGTTTTTTCAGCGAACTCGGCACCCTGTTACCGCGCCCGCGCGCCATCCTCGCCGTGTCCGCACACTGGGAAACCGACGTGCCGGCCGCAAGCGTCAGCACACAGCCGGAAACCATTCACGACTTTTATGGATTCCCCGAACCTTTGTATCAGTTGCGCTATCCGGCGCCCGGCGCGCCCGATGTCGCGCGGCGCGCCGCGGCGCTGATCGATGCGGCAGGGCTGGGTCCCACGGCACTGGGCGAGCGCGGCCTCGATCACGGCGCGTGGACACCGCTGCGCTTCATGTATCCGGCGCACGATATTCCCGTCACCCAGCTCGCGCTGCAATCGCAACGCGGCGCGCGGCACCATTACGCCATCGGCCGCGCGCTGGCGCCGCTGGCCGATGAGGGCGTGTTGATTCTCGGCTCCGGCGGCATATCGCACAATCTGCGCGAATGGCGCACGGTGGCGCAAGGCGCACCACCCGCCTGGATGACCGATTTCGTGGCCTGGGTGCGCGACAGGATCGAAGCCGGCGATCACGCGGCACTGATCGACTACGTGCGGCAGGCACCGCATGCCGCGCGCAACCACCCCACCGACGAGCATTTTCTACCGCTGTTTGTGGCGCTGGGCGCCGCCGGCGATGCGGGGCGCATCACACATGAGTTGCGCGGCGAAACCGATCGCGCCATGTCGTTCGATGGCTTTGTGCTGGCGCGCGCGTGACGCAAACGGCGCACCGCAGCGGCCTATCGCTTGCGGCGCAAGGCGCCGTCAATCAGTTTGAGTTTGTCGCGGCGGGTCATTTGCTTGATCGCGTACTCGCGCTTGCAGGCGGCGGAGCGATTCCCGGCTGACACGCGATACACCAGCGTCACCGGCCGGCGCGCGCGGGTATAACGCGCGCCACGCTTGCCCGCGCCGTTGTGCTCGGCAACACGCCGCGCCACATCGAGCGCCACGCCGCTGTACAGCGTATCGTCGGCGCAGCGCACGATGTACACATGCCAGCGTCTTACCGCCACCGTCATTGTTTATAACTATTTGTTTTTAAACGATTTTTTAAAGGCCGCGACTCTGCAGATAGCGCACGCCCTTGGGTGAGAGACAGAATTGCGCCGGCTTGCCGCGCGCGCCCCTGCCGCCAGCCGACGCGGCACTGACGTAGGCGAGTTTTTCCAGAAACAGCAGACTGCTCTCGGCAATCTGAATGTTGATGCTGATCGCCTTGGCAATCGCGGCGGCATGCCCGCGCTCGCTCGCGGCCAGATACTGCAGCGTGCTGACCTGCGGCCCGTCCAGTGTTTCCCACTGCTCGATGTACTGCGCGAGTTCCTGTTTCAGGCGCGTGTTTTCCTCGCGCAACTGCGTCACCTCAAGTTCCAGCGCCTCGAGCTTCGGCCTGAATTTCGCCGCTGCCGGCACCTGCTTCAACAACGTTGCGACCACACCCACCGCTGCGCCCCTTTTGCCATGAAATCGAGCGCGCTATTCTACACAACTGACTGTGCGAACAAGCGGGGCAAAAAAAACGCCCCGGGCAGGGGCGTCTTGCCTGCGGCAAACAACGCTTATTTTTCGTCGTCGTCCTTGCTCTTCATCACCTTCACGAAAAACCACACGCAGCTGCCGACAGAAATCAGCAGAAACAGTGCAATCCCGATGTAGTTCGGCTCAGGCAGCACCACTTCGGCGGCAGCGCCACCTTCGTCCTGTGCGTACGCCACACCCATCATCAACAATGACATCAACAAGCCAGCGAATTTGATCACCTGAAGCTCCACTAAAAATGATTGAAAGTTTGTGGCATCAGGCAAACTTGCCGGCCGTGACCTTCTCTTGAACACGGCCTGCAAACTGATTGATGCTTGGAGGAAGTGTGTCAACCCAAGCTTTCCAGATACTTACCAATTGCGGTTTTTGATCCGCCTTTGATCCGCTTTTGATTCTTGAGACACCAAATTTGCATGGCCGCTACCGCCATTAGCAGGCATAATTCAGCCGTTTATCCACAAATGACCAAAGGACATTCCATGGCAGCCATCACCACCGCCAGCGGGCTCATCATTGACGAAATTACGGTTGGCAGCGGTTCGGAAGCCAGCGCGGGCCAGCAGGTAACGGTGCATTACACCGGTTGGCTCACCAGCGGCGAAAAATTCGATTCAAGTAAGGACCGCGATGATCCGTTTGTATTTCCGCTGGGCGGCGGCCGCGTGATTCGCGGCTGGGACGAAGGGGTGCAGGGCATGAAGGTCGGCGGCACGCGCAAGCTCACCATTCCCCCCGACCTGGGTTATGGCGCGCGTGGCGCCGGCGGCGTGATTCCGCCGAACGCCACCCTAGTGTTTGAGGTGGAACTGCTGGCGACGGACTAATCCGCCAGCCCGGCGAACAGCGGCGTGCTGAGGTAACGTTCGCCGAACGAGGGGATGATCACCACGATCGTCTTGCCCTTGCTCGACGCGCGCTTGGCGACCTCGATCGCAGCCCACATTGCGGCACCCGATGAAATGCCGACGAGGATGCCTTCTTCCTTCGCCATGCGCCGCGCCATGTCCATGGCATCGTCATTCTTGACGCGCACGATTTCATCATAAATTTTGGTGTTGAGCACAGCCGGCACAAAACCCGCGCCGATGCCCTGTATCGGATGCGGTCCCGCCTGCCCGCCCGACAGCACCGGCGACGCATCGGGCTCCACCGCCACGCACTGGAACGAGGGCTTTTTCGCCTTCAGCACCTCGCCCACGCCGGTAATGGTGCCGCCGGTGCCGATTCCTGAAATAAGAATGTCCGCCTTGCCATCGGTATCGCGCCAGATCTCTTCGGCGGTGGTCTTACGGTGCACTTCCGGATTGGCGGGGTTTTCAAACTGCTGCGGAATCAGGTAGCGCTTGTCGGCAGCGGCCATCTCCTGCGCTTTCTTGATGGCACCCGGAATGCGTTCGGCGCCCGGCGTCAGGATGAGTTCGGCGCCATACGCCCGCAGCAGCATGCGCCTTTCCTTGCTCATGGTATCAGGCATGACAATGGCACACTTGTAACCCCGCGCCGCACAAACCATGGCCAGACCGATGCCGGTATTGCCGCTGGTGGGTTCCAGAAAAATGGTGTCGGGCTTGACCAGGCCAGCTTTTTCGGCCGCCTCGACCATCGACAGGCCGATCCGGTCCTTGACGCTGTGCGCCGGATTCTGGAACTCGAGTTTGGCCAGCACCTCGCCCGCACAGCCCTGCGCGATGCGGTTGATGCGCACCAGCGGGGTATTGCCGATCAGATCGGTGACGTTATTCGCGATTTTCATACATCCTCCACGACGGAAATGGGACGGTTTTGGGCGCCGCGGCCCGCGCAGGCCGCGCCCGCGGAAGCGCTATCATAACGCCCGCACACACTTGGCGGGCGCAACCTGCCTCCGGGTTCAATATCCGGAGCGCACGGCATGTTGCAGTGCAACTACCCCCGGCGCCGCACCCTCCCCCCCAAAAAAAACGTCTGCGAATTACGTAATTGCCATTATGGCTATTGGGGTATAATTGTGAACGGTGTTTGATTTCCGAGTGCTAAGGGTTTGGATTTTCAGTAGTTGTTGGATGTTCGTCCTTGGGAAGCTTTGAGACCTAAACATTGAGGGGGACTTTCATTTTGAAATTCCCCGATTACCTCAACTCTTTAAATTTTTTAGGACGTGCACAATGGCTACTGGTACAGTGAAATGGTTTAACGATGCTAAAGGCTTCGGCTTTATTACTCCCGATGGCGGCGGCGAAGATCTCTTCGCGCATTTTTCCGCGATCAACATGTCGGGTTTCAAAAGCCTGAAAGAAGGCCAGAAAGTGACCTTCGATATCACCGACGGCAACAAGGGCAAAAAGCAAGCGAGCAATATTCAAGCTGGCTAAGCGGTAACGCCTCACAAAAAAGCCGGACTTCAGTCCGGCTTTTTTTTGTGCGCGTGACACACCATCGCAATCGCGCCACGCCATCACAAACGCCCTGCGCTTGCGCCATGCCCGTGCCGTAATGATTGCAGCAGCGCACCGGCTTCGCCGATGCGAAAGCTGAATCGACCCGCGGAGCGCTCGACACAAATAAGCCGCATCGCGGTAAGCGCGTGCCAGTGCAGTTTCGTTCACTTGCGGAATGCATCACATCGGCGGCACGCCGATCAGCCATAGATGCAGGCCAAACGCCAGCGCCGCCCAGGCGGCGACACCCGCGATGACGGTTACCAGCGTGCGCGACGCCGTGCCGGCCGCAACCACCGTGCCCGCCGCGCGATCGCGCCGGCGTGCCGCAATGAAATCCACCACCGCCCACGCCAAAAACGTGCCGAACAACACCATATCGGCAACCCGCCCGTTCGACAGCAAGTGCGCAAACGCCCACAGTTTGACGCCTGCCAGCATCGGATGACCCACGGCCGCCTTGATGTGATTGCCCGGCACATACGCCGCCATCACCAGCACCAGCGACAGCAGCATCAGCAAGGCGGTGACATGCCGCATGAACAGCGGCGGATCGTAAAGCACCGCACTCGCCCCGCGTGCCTGCCCGTAGCCCACAACCAGCAGCGCGAATCCCGCGAGCGACAGCAGCGCGTAAACGCCTTTCCATGCGCGCTCGCCCATCCGGGCGATGGTGCGCGTGCGCCAGTCGTCGGCAACGATGCGCACCGAGTGAACCGCGATAAAAATGATCAAACCAACAACCAGATACGTCATGATATCCACCCTGCCACTGTCGTGATGAAACTCAATCCACCCGCGCGCCGGACGCCTTCACCGTGACGCCCCAGGTTGCGGTTTGTTCGCGCAGAAAAACATCGCACTGTTCCGGGCGCGAACCGACGATGTCCATATCGGCCTGGGTGAGCCGCGCGCGGATTTCCGGCGCTTGCAGCGCGCGCACGATGTCGGCGTTGAGTTTGTTGAGCACCGCCGGCGGTGTTCCCGCGCGCGTAACCACGGCCCACATGCCGGTGCCGGCGCGATAGGCGGGCAACGTTTCACTCACCGTGGGCGTATCGGGCAGCGACGGCGCGCGCCGCGGACTGGTCACCGCCAGCACGCGCAGCTTGCCTGACTTCACATACGGCACCGCTTCGGCCAGTATCGTTGCCAGCAACGGCACGCGGCCGGGCAGCACATCGAGCGACGCCAGACTGCTGCCCTTGTAGGGCACGTGCTGGATATGGATGCCGGCTGCGATGCGCAGCGCCTCGATCGCGATGTGGTTCTGCGTGCCCGAGCCGCCGGTGGCATAACTGATATCGCCCGGACGCGCCTTGGCGATCGCGATCAAACCCTTCACGTCTTTTGCGGGAAACGAAGGATGCGCGAGCAGCACGCCATACAGACTGCCGATCTGCGTCACGCACGAAAAATCCTTCAGTGCATCGTAGGGCAGTTTGACGTAGAGCGTGGTGTTGATCACATGCGACGTGATCGCATGCAGCAGTGTGTAACCATCCGCGGGCGCCTTGGCCGTCATCGCCGTGGCGATGGTGGTACCGCCGCCGGGACGGTTGTCAACCACCACCTGCTGATTCCACTGCTCGCCGAGTTGCCGCGCCAGCGTGCGCGCAAAGACATCGGTCTCACTGCCAGCCGGCAGCGGCATGACGTAACGCACCGCGCGCGCCGGGAAAGCCTGCGTCGAGCCCGTCGAAGCGGGTTGCGCTGCCGCAACACCTGCGAAACTCACCGCGAACAGTACTGCCCACCGTAAGCCTGCCCCCGATGCACACCGGTCATGCCGCATCACCGTCTCCTCGAATGAGTTTCGTCGACTGTAGCAGCAAGCCTGTCATCACGCAAAGTCCTGCTATTAAAAATATCAATAAAAACAATTACTTATAAAATACCGGTTTACTCCCACCGTGGCCGATATCGCGTCTGCATGACTTCATCTACACTGCCCGCAACGCCAAACATGGCCCGTGCCCTTGTCATCCGACGCCAAGCTCACCCCTGCGCTCGCCGATTTTTCACGCGACGTCAGGTTGCAACCGCTCGCCCCGCTGTGGGAACGCACCATGCGCATGATGCCCGGCTCGCCCTGTGTGCCGGCGCTGTGGCGCTATGCCGATACGCGCCCGCTGCTAGAACGCGCCGCCGCATTGATCAGCAAGCGCGATGCCGAGCGCCGCGTGCTGGTGCTGGAAAACCCGGCGCTGCGCGGTAGTTACCAGGTCACGCCATCGCTGTTCGCGGGCCTGCAGATCATTCTGCCCGGTGAAATCGCCCCTTCGCACCGCCACACACCCAACGCGCTGCGCTTTATCGTCGACGGCGAGGGCGCTTACACCGCCGTCGACGGCACACGGCTGCCGATGTCGCCCGGCGATTTTGTGGTGACGCCGAACTGGGCGTGGCACGACCATGGCAATCTGGGCGACGGCCCGGTGGTATGGCTGGATGGCCTCGACACGCCCTTCACACAATTTTTCGGCGCCATGTTCCGCGAGAACCATCCGCAGGAAAGCCAGCCGATCGCACACGATTCTGGCGATGCGCCGACGCCGCTGCGCTTTCCCTACACGCGCACGCGCGCAGCCCTCGCCGAACTGGCTCGGCGCGCCGCGCCGCATCCCGCGCACGGCCACACACTGCGCTACACCAATCCCGTCACCGGCGGCAATGTGTTCCCGACCATGGCCGCGTTCATGCAATGGCTGCCGCGGAGCTTTGACGGACGCAGCCGCCGCGCCACCGACGGCGCCATCTATTGCGTGGTCGAAGGCAGCGGCACAGTGTATTTTGACGATGCGCCCCACGCGTTCGAGGCCCACGATTGCTTTGTGATCCCGCCGTGGCAGGCACATCGCTTTGCCGCGCGGTCGGATTGCGTGCTGTTCAGTTTCTCGGATCGTGCCGCGCAGGAATCGCTGGGGTTCTGGCGCGAGTCGCTGGATTGAGCCAAGCCGTTATGTCGTAGTTTCATAGGGCGGGATAGCGCCCGCCCTACAGAATGAAGCTCACGGACGCCAGTGATCCCAGCTCGATGGCATCGATAATCGCCTCGCGCGAGGCGATCCTGAAGCCATCGCCCGTGATGCGCAGCGTGTAGCGGTACTGCCCCACGAACGGGTAGATGCTTTCGTTGCGGCGAAAACGGTGCACGATGAAATTGGCCTCGACGATCACCGTCAGTTCATTTTGCGCAAGGATGCGCACATTGCTGATCATGCGCCGCGTGCGCGAGCGCGGAAATTCGGCATGCGCGGCCTTGTCGTTCAGCCGCGTGATGCGGGCGCGGATGCGGTGGATGTCGTCGGCAATGGTGAACAGCGTGTCTTTCGGGTCGCTCAGCGGCCGGTCGTTCGACGGCACGCGATACACCGCGTCGTCGCTGAGCAGCGTCAGCCACTCGTCAAGTTTCCACGCGTCAAGCAGCGCCGCTTCGGCGTAGAGAAAGTCTTCGACTTGCTGGCGGGTGACGGGTGGCATGTTATTGCGCCCGCATCAATTTGTCCCACTGGATCCAGAACTCGCGCAGATGCCGTTCATCCGTGTTCAACTGCTCCCCGTCCTTTGCCATGCCGCGCGTCATCACCGACCACGGGATTTCGCGGTAGCTGGCCATGCCCGCCTGCACCGACTCCAGCGCCTCGATGTCGTCGGGCGTGGCGAAACCGCCGGGGCCGTAAAACGTCAGAAAACTGTCGAGCCGCACCGCGCGCGCCACCGGTGTTTCCTCCTTTGGCCCCAGCGCGCAGGCGCGCACCTGCATGCGGTCGACCGTCACCGGATGAAACGCGCGGATGGTCACCGACGAGCCATCGTTCAGCATCAGATTGGGAAACACCAGCAGATTGCGGTTGGTATCGGCGACACGGGCGGCGCGCGCTTCGCCGAGGCGCGTGACCAGTTCGGCGCGTATGCGCTCGATCTCCGGTTTGGCTGCTTCGCCGTAGATCGGAATCCAGCGCGCCACCGGCCTTCCGCGGAAATTGATGTTATCGATCACCGCGTGGCCGTTGCCGAGCACCTTGCCCACGCCATGCGCAGGCAGCAGATGGCCTTTTTCGGGGCGCTTCATTTCGACGCCGGAATTCTTCAGGTAATCGAGCCAGGTCGCGTGTGTCGCCGGCAGGTGATAGTCGTCGAAGCTGTTTTCCGCCAGCAGTTTCCAGTTGGCGCGAATGTCGTACTCCTGCGCGCCGGGAATCACCTCCATTTCGCCCGAGGGCGACTGGTCGACAATGAGATCGATGTATTCCTTCGCCCCCGCCAGATAATCGTCCAGGGCCATCGCGCCCGCGTCGAAATTGAGAAATACAAAGCCGCGGTAGCTCGCGACACGCGGCGGTTCCTTCAGCGCGAACTGCGCACGATCGAAATTCGGCGGATAGGCGCTCTGGCCGGGCACGGCGTAGAGCGCGCCGTCCCGGTCATAGGTCCAACCGTGGTAAAAACAGGTGAAATGTCTGGCGTTGCCTTCCGCTTCACGGCACACCAGCGATCCGCGATGGCGGCAGGTATTGAGATAGACACGCACCGCGTTGCGGCTGTCGCGGCACAAAATCACCGGCCGGCCGCAGATGGTACGGGTGCGGAAATCGCCGGGCTCACGCACCTCGGATTCGTGGCCGACGTAAATCCAGCAGCGGTCGAAAATGCGCCGGCGTTCCAGCTCGAGGATTTGCGGGTCGACCAGCGTCGCGCGGTTGACGGCGAAGTGCATCGCCTGCGGCTGATTGATGACCCATGCGTCTTGATTCATGCCGGCGATTAGAGCCGCGCGCGGCAGGCTTGTCAAACAATGCCCGCGATCGCCACGACGCGCCTTTACTGCATAATAGCGGCAATGGATTCAATGACAATCGTCGTGCGGCACGGGGTGGCCTGGCCCCGCGTGCGCTATGCCGTGCGCTGCGCACATGTCGGCCATCCTCGGCACCGCGCACTCGCCGGCAGTTCCGTCCCTGCCCGCGCTGGCCCGGCAGGGACGGCGCGACATTCAGCGCAAAGCCATCTACGGCGCGTTTGCACCGGCGACATCGACCTGCGAATGAGCGCTGCCATGCAGATCCATGCACAACCGCTCGCCAGCGTGAGCTGCAGGCGGCTGACGCGGCACGATCCGGAAGTCGCCGCGCTGGTGCCGGCGCAAGACAACAAGCGCGCGCGGCCGATGCCGCGCGCGCACGCCCTGGCGCAGATGGCAGCGACAATATCGCTGCGCGATTTTTTGTAAGCCGCGGCCGCACCCGCACATTGTCCGCCTATCCTTCCAATCTGGGCGCGCTGCACCACCGCGACTATCGCCGCCTGCTGATCGGCACCTTCTGCTCCACCGGCGGGCAATGGGTGCAAAGCGCCACGCTCGGCTGGGTGGTGTATGACATCACCCGTTCCAGCGCGCTGCTGGGTGCAGTGCTGTCGATGCGCGCGATACCGATGCTGCTGCTGGCGCCGATTTCCGGCGTGGTGGCCGATCGCTACGACCGGCGGCGCGCGCTTGCCGCCAGCCAGTTGATTGTGGTGGTGGTGTCGTTCGCACTGGCAGCAGGCCTCGCGCTGCAGCGCGTGCAGGTGTGGCATTTGTTTGCCTTCATGCTGCTGTCAGGCGTGGGCATGGTGTTCGACCGCACACTGCGCAACACGCTGGTGTTCGGCACCGTGCCGCGCAAGGACATCGCCAATGCCGTGGCACTCAACAGCATCGCATTCAGCATCATGCGCACGCTGGGCCCGGCAGCAGCCGGCTTTGTCATCGCGTGGGTGGGCGCCTCATGGAATTTTCTGCTGCAGGGCGTGCTGTATCTGTGCGTGGCGGCGATTGCCATCACACTCAACACGCCGTACGAGGAACCGCGGCGCAAGTCGACCGCCTCGGCGCGCGCCGACATGCTCGAAGGCCTGCGCTATGCGGCAACCGATCCGGTGGCGCGCATGATGCTGCTGCTGGGCATGGTGCCGGCGCTGCTGCTGATACCGTCGTTGAGCGCGCTGATGCCGGTGTTCGCGGTTACCGTGTTTCACACCGGGCCGGAAGGACTCGGGCTGCTGCTGTCGGCAGTGGGCGCGGGCGGCATTGTGGGCGGCGTGGCCGCGGTGTGGACCGCGCGCGTGGATCGTGTCGGGCGCACCCAGGTGATCGCGGTGCTCACCTTCGCGGGCGCGCTCATCGGCTTTGCGCTGAGCACGCACATGGTCGTGGCGGCATTTTTTCTGTTCATCGCCGGTATCGCTGAAATGGTCAACATGAGCAGCAATCACACGGCGCTGCAGATGAACGCCCCGCCCGCCATGCGCGGACGCGTGGCCAGCCTGCTGCCGATCTTCCCGGCGCTGATGGCGGTGGGCGCATTAAGCTCCGGCGCCTGCGCCAGCTGGCTGGGCGCGCCAGCCGCGGTTATTGTGCTGGCGCTGCTGGGTGCCGCAATCGCCGCTACCGCGTGGTTGCGATCCAGCGCGCTGCGCGAGCTGAGCCTGTCGAAGCTGGTGCACGGGCATTAGTGCGTTGCACGCGCGAAACCGGGTAGGCCCGATCCGCGGCAAACCCGTGGTGCGGCGTCACCCGATGGCGAGGAAAAGCCCCGCTTTTTCCGCAGCCGCTTTGAGGCCTCCATCCCAGCACGCCAACGACAGTCCGCGCCGCAGCGCCAGCTCAAGGTATGTTGCATCATAGGCGGACAATCCGTAATGCTCCGCCAGTGTGAACAATCTTTCCGGATCGGGTGAATTGCGATCCACCTCCAACCCCAAAGCGCCAAACCGCTGCACAGCACCCAATGCGACTCTTGCGGACAACTTGCGTTGACGCGACAGTTTGAGGAAAACGTTGGCAAATTCCGAAACAAACAACAGCGGCACCACGGCATCCTGATCGCCGAGCAGTTCGAATACGGCATCCGTGTAACGGGTTGCACTGTCGGGCAACAACCAGCGCGCGGCAACAGAGCAATCAACCACAAAACTCAAGGGCGATCCTCGTTGATCAATGCCTCAATATCGATACTCCCGGTCTTGCAGGCTTTGCGAAAACGCTTGATTTCACTCAACGCTTTGTTTCTGTTGCGCTGAATCTGCGTGGGCGGCACCAACAGGGCAGCCGCATCCCCGCGCCGGGTAATCAGCACGGTTTCCCCGGCCGCCACTTTATCCAGCAACTCCGCAATTTTTGCTTTGGCTTCAAACGCGCCTACAGTCAGCATGACAATCATCCTTTACAACTGGTTAACCAGATTGTAATTGGGTGGCGCGGCAAGCGCAAAGAAACAGCGCAGGGTGGCCAGCCTGCGGCCAACCACCCTGTGACATATTGCCTTAACTATATGTTTTTATTGATTTATTCTAACCGCGCTTCAGCTCCTGAATCGAGTGCACCAGTTCGCCGTCCGCGCGTTTCAGCGCGCTCGTCGCCGCGCGCGTGTTGCCGAATGTCGGCACCCATTGCGAGTGCTTGCCGGCGCCGCCGGTGACGATGATGATGAGATCGTCGGGCTTTTGCCACATGTGCACCGGTGTATCCAGCGGCGCGTTGGCGAACTGCTCAGCCAGCTTGCGGCGGAAGCGGCGCTCGATGCCTTCCTTCGAAAACTTCGACAGCGGCAGCGTGGCGTGGTCGAACAACCATTGCTTGACCTGCTTCTTGGTCATGCCGCCGCTGGCTACCGTGGCCGCGTGTTCCGGGCCGAATGCCATCACCGGCTGGCCTTCATAGTAGGCATTGTTGGCGCCGGTGCTGGGCATGGCACCCGCCACCATGGTGAGGATGCCTTCGGGGGTGATGCTTTCGTGGTCGTTGACGTTGTGCGGGCCCTCCGCAGCCACCACCGTCACCGTGCTCGCGTCCCTGGGGAAACCCAGCTCGACGTGCAGCGGCTCCCACGGGCTGTTGTCTTCGTTCTCCGCCACGCAGAAGGTGAATTTGCACGGCGTGCCTGCAGTGGCCATGTCGCCGGTGCCGGGAATCGCCGCACCGATATTGACCAGACACAAACGCACCGCGCGCCCGATCGCCGCATTGGCGCGGAAATAATTGCCCATCACGTTGTGACCGCTGTTCAGCCCGACCTCTTTGGCCACCGGTCCGTTGAAAATCAGCATCGGCGTGCACGGATGCGTCGTGGCCTGCGTGCCGTAGAGGTTGTACTGCTCCTGATTCATCGCCTCCAAGGCCATCAGCACCAGCGGGAAATACTCCGGCTTGCAGCCTGCCATCACCGCGTTGGCCGCGACGCGGATCGGTGTTGCCGCGCCAAAGCGCGGCGGCACCTTGATCACCGGCTGGTCGAAATCGCGGTCGCAGTAACTCAGCATGCGTTCCACGCGCTCGGGCGTGGGCGGTATCACCGGCAGGCCGTCGCTCCAGCCCTTGCTGCACAGGAATTCGTACACCGCTTCGGGATCATCGTCGCATTCGACCAGGGCGCCGGGCGCCTTCAACATCGTGTCGAGCGAGGCGCTCATTGCTGTTTCTCCTGCTTTTTTTCCTTAACGACCTTGAGCAGCTGCGGCAGGGCCACTGTTGCACGTTCAATCACCTTGTCCATGTTCAGCCCGCCCAGCGGATGCTGGATTTTCAGCAGCGGCAGATCGGGCACACCGAACACCTTGGCCTGCGCCGTGCCGAGTTTCATGAACGTATCCGAACACACCACGGCCGCGATCAGACCGCGCTTGGTCAACTGTGCCATGTCGTGGACACTCCACGACGTGCACGAGCCTCAATCGGCCATTGCGCTGATGACGAGATCAGCCTCCTTCGCCAGATCGTCGAGCACCTGATCGGTGGCCGGACGGCTTGAGGTGGGCTTGCGTTTCACCACCACCGAATCCACCTGATATTCTTTTTTCACGCCTTCGACGATCATGTTGAGCAGGTGATCGGCGTTGGCCTTGCTGTTATCCAAAATGCCCAGACGGATGCCGCGCCCGCCGAGCGTGCGACTGGACTTCAGTTGCGCCACTTCTTCCACTGGCGCGTCGGGTACTACGAGGAAAATCTTGCCCATGTTGTCTCCTATTGCAAAAATTCAAAAACGTCTTTGCCTCAGACTCCACGGATGAACACGGCGCGAACGCCTCCTGTCATTTCCGCGAAGGCGGGAATCCATAGTCCGTCTACTCTGTCGCGGTGTTATGGGTTCCCGCCTTCGCGGGAACAACAGCAAAGGGGTAATCCGTGTTGATCCGTGAAATCTGTGGCCAAGGTTTGTGTGTCCTTCAATCCAGCCTGATACCGGTACGCTGCTGCACCTTCTGCCACTTGGCGATATCCGCCGCCAGTCGCCTGGTCACCTCCGCCGGCGTGGTCTTGATCACCTCCGCGCCCAGCCGCGCGAACGCATCGCGCGTCGCCGTCTGATCGAGCACCTTGATCAGCGCGGTGTAGACACGGTTCACAATGTCTTTGGGCGTCGCCGAGGGCAGAAAGATGCCCGCGCTCGCCGACGCCTCAAAATCGCGCACGCCGGATTCCGCCATGGTCGGCACGTCGCGCAGCAAGAATGATCGCTTGCCGGTCGCCACCGCGATGGCGCGCAGCTTGCCGCTCGTCACCAGCGGCACCGAGGTCGACACCTGATCGAAAAAACACTGCGTCTGCCCGCCCATCAGGTCCACCAGCGCAGGTCCGGCGCCCTTGTACGGCACGTGCGTCAACGTCACGCCGGTAATCAATTGAAACAACTCGCCGGTGAGATGCGTGTTGCTGCCGGTGCCGGCGGACGCCAATAGTATCGAGCCGGGCTTCGCTTTCGCCAGCGCGATGAATTCCTGCGCGGTCTTCACCGGCAGTGAGGGATGGGTCACCAGCAGCATGGGCGTGATCGACACCAGCGACGTCGGCACAAAATCCCGGCGTGCATCGTACGTCGGTTTGGTCACGAACACGGTGTTGATGGACATGGTGCCGGTGGAACCGAGCAACATGGTGTAACCATCGGGCGCGGATTTGGCCACGAACTCATTGCCGATACGGCTGCCCGCGCCACCGCGATTTTCAACCACCACTGACTGTCCAAGCTCCGTGGTCAGGCCCGGCGCCACGGTGCGCGCGGTGATGTCGATGTTGCCGCCGGGCGCGAACGGCACCACCAGCCGCATCGGGCGGTCGGGATAGGCCGCGTACGCGGTTGTAATGGCAACCATCAACAATGCCGCGCACAGACTGCGAAACAGCATGTGAACTCCAGAATTCCTTTGATTCGTTCGAGGCGCGATGTTAGCAGCCGCATGCCGGCATCACAAACGCGCCCGCACGCCTGGTCTGGCAGCGCATCGCGCCAATCTGACTTCAGCCGGAAACAATCCGTGTGACACGTATCACCCGAACCGTTCAGGCCGGTAGGGCGCGGGATCGGTAAACGGCGTCTCGCCGGTCATCATCTGCGCGAGCAGATGCCCGGTGACTGGCCCCAAGGTAAATCCGAGATGATGGTGACCGAAATCGAGCCACAGCCCCTTTTTGCCGGGAACCGGCCCGATCGCGGGCAGCATGTCCGGCAAACAGGGACGGCGTCCGAGCCATGCTTCGTTGTCAACCGCTTCACCGAGCGGGAATATCTCGCGCGCCATCGGCTCGGTTTTGTCGATCTGCACCGGCGTCGGCGGCGCATCGAAGCGCGCGAATTCAGCGCCCGTGGTCAGCCGCATGCCGCGCGCCATCGGTGCGAGCACATAGCCGCCATCGACATCCAGTACGGGCCGCGACAGGCCGGCATTGCCGAGTACCGAGTAATGCTTGTGATACCCGCGTTTGCCGATCAGCGGCAATTCGATGCCCAGCGGCCGCAGCGCTTCATTGGACCACGGCCCGAGGGCGACCACCACTTCGCGCGCCTCAATCGGCCCTTCGTCCGCATCCAGCCGCCACTGCCCGCTTGTTGCGTTGAGCGCACGGGCATCGGCCGTGATAAATCGTCCACCGCGCTCACGCAACAACGCCGCGTACGCCTTGCCGACCGCGCCGGGATCCGGCACGCTCACCGCCTGCGGTTTGAGCAGCCCGCCCGTGAGCGGGCCCTGCAGATGCGGCTCCAGCTCACGCAGGCGATCGGCACTGATGTGCTCCGACACGACGCCCCAGCGCGACAGCGCCTCCGCGGAAAGCGCGACATCCTTCTCCAGACGCTCTGCACTGCGGTAAACCCGCAAATAGCCCGTGCGCCGCAACACGCCCTCCAGACCCGCCAGACGCAGCCACGCCTCGTGCTCCGTGACGCAACGCTCCACCAGCGGCCGTGCCGCTCGCGCCGTGGCCTCCACACGATCGGACGCGGAGTTCATGAAATGTTCCCACAGCCACGGCGCCAACCCCATCAGATCCCAGTGATGCAGATGCGCTTCGGTGCGCCGGTTCAGCGCATAGTCGAGCACGACACGCCAATCGCGCGGGAACGTGTAAGGCACAACCGCCTCGCGCTGGATGATGCCCGCGTTGCCATGGCTGGTCTCTTCCGCAACACCACGCCTATCCACCAGCACCACCGCGCGGCCGCGCGTCTGCAAGGCAAGCGCCGCCGATACGCCGACCATGCCGGCACCCAGCACCATGACATCGCACGTGATTTTCATTGCTTCCGCTTATTCATCAAACCGTTGGGGCCCAAGGATGGCTTGCGAGTAATTCACGAGACCTGGCAATACAGTAAATGCAGCAACCATCAAAAACGCGCCGCAAAAGCTGCGGCATAGCATATGACGTCAAGGCGCTTGCGACCTGCTTGACGCGCGTGGTTCGATGTTGGCAGCAGCGCCATCGATGGCAGAATCAGTGCCGCCGATGCGGCCCGCGCACCTCGGGTTTCACATGCCGCGTCCAGCGCTCGGCGTGCGGCCGTTGTTCGTAAACCGCGTCGAACAGCGCTTCCAGCCGCGGATGCGTGCCACGCAGGCTGTCGATCACCGATTTCGCCCAGTCGAAATATTCGATCTGCCGTTTTATCGGCCAGCGCGTGGGCGGATTGCTTGCCACGTCGCGCAGATTGCAGATCTTGTCGGCCAGTTTCACCAGCCGCGCCTTGCGCGTGAGATGCGGCCCGTGTTTCACCTGCAGTTCCTTGCGCTTGCGCTTCTTGAGCTTCTTGTTGTCGGTGACTTCCATCACGATGTTGCACACCTCGCCGCCGAACAGCGCCGCCAGCTCCTCGGGCGTGGTCTGCGTGTCTTCCAGCGTGTCGTGCAGAATCGCCGCCATCAGCACAGTGGTGTCGTGCACGCGGCCTTCATGCACCAGCACGTTGGCCAGATCGATCGGATGATTGATATAGGGCGAGGCCTCGGGATCCTTGCGCCGCTGATGGCGGTGTTTTTCGGCAGCGAAGGCGATGGCCTTCAGAAGCTGCGTGTGTCGGAATTGCATGGCAGATCAGGGCGGCTGAGGAATCAATATAAGTATTTGATTTTATTGAATTATTTATCCGACGCCCAACAGACTTGGCGAGCGTCTTGCTCCGTATAATAGCGCCCTTCAACGCCAGCGGAGATCACCGTGAGATTATCCACCGTAACACGCGAACAATTGCCTGAAGATCAGCGGCGTTTTCACGACGCGGTCAAAGCCATACGCCGGCGGCCGATCAGCGGTCCGTTCATCGTCACCATGAACAGCAGCCCCGATCTGGCGTCACGCTTCGCGCACCTGGGCCACTACTTTCATTCGCGCGGACAGGCGGACGAGTCGATATTGTCGGCTCGGGTGCGCACCTTTGTCGCGCTGGTGGGCTCGCGCCTGCTCGACGTGCCGTACGAGTGGAATGCGTGGGTGGGCTGGGCGCTGGAAGCGGGCGTGCCGCAGGAGACCGCGGACGCCATCCGCGAAGGCCGCAAGCCGCCCAACCCCACCGCCGAGGAGGCGCTGGTGCAGGACTTTTGCACCCAGCTTGCCGGCGGCAACCATCGCGTGAGTGACGCCACCTGGCAGGCCGCACTTGCGCACTTTGGCGCGCAGGGCGTGGTGGAGCTGGTGGTGTGCCTGGGCTATTTCGCGATGATCGCGTTTCCGCTCAATGCCTTCGAAATCGAAATGTCGCCCGAGCAACTGGCGATGCGCAAATCGTTTGTGCCGTTGATTGTTCCGCCGCATCCGGGCGCGGCGGCACGGCAGAATGTGCCTGCCTTTGCTTCTCGCTCCTCCGCCGCGCCACCCGCGCGCCTTGGCCGCATAACCAGACACGACGACCTCAAACACGCCGATCAGCACTATCTGGATCGCATCATCCGCACCCGCGGCCACGTGTCCGAGCTGTTTCAGGTGCTGCTGCACACGCCGGATGTCGCCGACCGCATGGCCACCGTCGGCGCGTTTTTCCTCTATGAAACCGTGCTGCCGCCGCCGCTGCGCACGCTGGTGTGGCTGGTGACGGCACGCGAATTCGATTGCGCCTACGCGTGGGCCGGCTGCGTGCCCCATGCGCGCGCGGCGGGCCTGCCGCAAACGCTGATCGACGCCCTGCAGCGCGGCGAGGTGCCCGCCGGCGTAACGGAGCCTCAAGCCACCGCCATCGCCTTTTGCCACGAACTCACGCGCGGCAACCACCACGTCAGCGACGCCACCTACGACGCGGCCGTCAAACATTTCGGCGTGCCGGCCACCATCCAGCTCGCCGCCACACTGGGCTACTTCGCGATGATGTGCTGTGCCGCCAATGCCTTTGAACTGCCGCCGCAGAGCGACGACAGCAAGCCTGCCCTGTGACCACCATGACCCCACCGGCCGACAGTCTGGAAAACCTGCGCGCGAAACTGGACGCCTTCGCCATCGAGCGCGACTGGAACCAGTTTCACAATCCCAAAAACCTCGCCATGGCGCTCAGCGCCGAGGCGGGCGAACTGCTGGAGCATTTTCAGTGGCTCACTCCCGAACAGGCGGCGAACCTCCCGCCCGACACGCGCGACGCCGTGGCGCTGGAATGCGCCGACGTGCTGCTGTTCCTGATCCGGCTTTCCGACAAGCTCAACATCGACCTCGCCGACGCGGCCA
>CADECM010000056.1:35228-39145 GCA_902825845.1 uncultured beta proteobacterium | reverse complement strand
CTTGCCGCGGGGGTCCTTGAGGTTGAGCGTCACGGAGCGTTTGTTGGCATTGAGCAGCATGAAATAGTAGCTGTCGGCATCCTTGCGATCCGAGGACGCGTTGCGCCCCTGTTCGCCACCAACCGGATTCTCGATCTTGATCACGTCGGCGCCGAGCCAGGCCAGCGATTCGGTGATCGAGGTGCCGGCTTCGAATTGGGTGAGATCGATGACGCGGACGCCGGCAAGCGCGGGTTTGCCCGTGGGTGCGGATGCGGGTTGAGTGCTCATGAGAATTCCTCCAGGGAAGTATCGTTCGGGTGGACTGAACTCGGCCAGCGCAGATATTAATCCACAAAGGCGGATTCGGCATCCTGTGCCGGCAAGCGGTTGCCGACAGCACGACATTGCGCGTGCTGGTGCCGATCCCGCAGTCTACATTGTGCGCCGAAATGGCCAGAGCGCATGCCGGCCGCCGTCTTTTGCGGGGACGTGATGTCACCTAAAATGCGGTTATCCCATATGAAGGCGCGCGGCAGCCGGCCCCCCCGACGATCCCGCAAAGCGCGGTGGCGCTGGCGGTTACGGCAAGATCACGGATGAGCGCGGCCCGAGATATATCCATGCAGAACAACTTATGGTCTTTACTGGAGGAGGGCGCGGTGGCGCGGCCGCACGCAACCGCGCTGCTGTACCGGGATCAGCAACAGACGTTTGCGCAACTTCACCGTGACAGCCTGGCGCTCGCCGCGGGTTTGCAGCAGTTCGGTATCGGACGCGGTGATCGGGTGGCCATCTGGATGCCGAACGTGCCGCTGTGGGTGGCCCTGATGTTCGCCAGTGCGCGGCTGGGTGCGGCCGTGATGGCGCTGAACACGCGCTTCAAATCGGCGGAAGTGTGCGACATCCTGGGCCGCTCCGGGGCGCGCATGCTGATCTACTGGCCGGCATTTCGCGGCATCGATTTCACCGGCATTCTGGAGGGCGTCGAGCGCGCCTGCCTGCAGGATCTTCGCCATGTGGTGGCTTATAGCGAAGGCGAGGCGGTGCCGCGCGCCGTTTGCGGACTGCCGGTGACGGCGAGCGATGCGCTTATGCGCGCGGGAGAAGGGCCGCAGCAGCAAGGTTCGGCCGGGGATGGCTGCGTGATGTTCACCACGTCGGGCACGACCAGCCGGCCCAAGCTGGTGCTGCACACGCAACAATCCATCGCCGCCCACGCGCGCAATACCGCGCAGGTGCTGGGCTACGATCAGCGGGAATCGGTGATTCAGGTGGTGACGCCGCTATGCGGCGTCTCCGGCTTCGGCATGCCGTTCGCGGCGATCGCGGCGGGCGCACCGTGCATACTGTCGCCGTCGTTCGATGCACGCGACAGCCTCGACAGCATCTGCGTGCAGCGCGTGACGCATGTGCATGCGAATCACGAGATCATCCGCCGCTGGCTGGAAGCGGCGAACGACAGCGATGACTTGTCGAGTTTGCGCGCGGTCAACTGCGGTTCCGGCATCGCCGGTGTATTCGAACAAGCGGCGGCGCGCGGTATCGCGGTGCAGTCGATTTACGGGTCAAGCGAACTGCAGGCGCGCTTTTCGCGCCAGCGTGCGGACCTGGCACCCGGGCGCTTGCTGGAAGCGGGGGGCTTTCCGCTATCGCCGCATGCGAGCGTGCGTGCCGCGGACATCGACACCGGGCGCGTGTTGCCGCACGGCGAAAAAGGTGAATTGCAGGTGCGTGCGCCGAGCCAGATGCAGGGTTATTTCGGCGATGCACAGGCCACCTCGCAGGGTTTCACCGACGACGGCTTTGTGCGCACCGGCGATTGCGGCTATACCCGCGCCGATGGCAGCTTCGCATTCGAAGCGCGCATCGGCGATGTGCTCAAACTCTCCGGCTTCATGGTGAGTCCCGCCGAGATCGAGGCCACGCTGCTGACATTTCCCGGCGTCGAGCAGTGTCAGGTGGTGGGCGTGAACAGTGAGCGCGGCCAGCGCGCGGTGGCGTTCGTGCGCTGTGCCGCGGGTTTTGATGAGGCGCGCGCGACAGCGTTTTGCGCGGCGCAGCTTGCGCGCTACAAGGTGCCGGCACGTATCATTCGCCTGGACGCGTTTCCATTGACCGCGGGCGCCAATGCGCCGAAGATTCAAAAAAACCGGCTGCGCGACATGGCGCAGACACTGGTTGTGTGATCCTGATAAAAGCGAGGAGACCTTGAGTGCGAATCAACCGTTATCGACTGGGTGTGCTGTTGCTGTTTGCCGCGCCGCTTGCGCAGGCGCAGGAGAAGTCCGCCGCCGACGCGTATCCGTCAAAAACCATGCGCTTTATCGTGCCGTACTCGCCGGGCGGGCCCACCGATATTCTGGCGCGGCTGCTGGGGCAGAAGTATTCTGAACGCTGGGGGCAGCCGGTTGTTGTGGACAATCGCGCAGGCGCCAATGGCGCCATCGGCGCGGAAATGCTGGTCAAGTCGCCCGCCGATGGCTATACGCTGTTTCTGGGCAACACCAGCGTGCTCAGCATCAACCCGTCGGTGTACCGGCGTCTGCCGTATGACGCGGAGCGCCAGTTCCAGCCGGTCAATCTGACGGTATCCGCACCGCTGGTTTTGGTGGTGCATCCGTCGACCGGCGTGAAAACGGTGCGCGACATGATTGCCCTGGCGAAGGCGCCCAATTCAAATCTGACGTTTGCCTCGTCGGGCACCGGCGGCGTGTCGCACATGTCGGGCGAGTTGATGAAAATGATGGCGAAAATCAACCTGATCCACGTGCCCTACAAAGGCGCCGGACCTGCCGCGCTCAACGTGATCACCGGCGAATGCGCACTCACCTTCACCAGTACGGTGTCGGTCATGCCGCACGTGAAAGCCGGGCGCTTGCGCGGCATCGCAGTCACCACACCCAAACGCGACAAGCTGTTGCCCGATATTCCGGCGATTGCGGAAACCATCCCCGGTTACGATGTCAGTCCGTGGTATGGCGTCTTTGTGCCGGCCGGCACGCCAATGCCTGTTGTGAACAAGTTGTATGCCGAGACGGAGCGCATCATGTCGGCGCCGGAGGTGGCAAAGCGCATGGCTGCCGATGGCGGCACGGTGGTCAACATGGGCCCGGCGGAGTTTGCCAAGGTGCTGACGATGGAGCGAGCGCGCTGGGCGCGCGTGGTGCAGTCGACCGGATTCAAGGTGGACTGAACGATGCGATATTTCCTGATTGGCCTCGGCGCTCTGTTCGCCGCGGGTGTGCAGGCGCAGTCCTATCCGCAGAAGAGTGTGCGCATCGTGGTGCCGTTTTCCGCCGGTGGCGCATCGGACATCATCGCGCGCATGATCGCGGCGGACTTGAGCGAGACCTTCGGCCAGAACGTGATGGTCGACAATCGCGGCGGCGCGGGCACCGTGCTCGGCACTGAGATTGTCGCGCGCGCGCCGGCCGACGGGCACACCCTGCTGGTGAACACGCCGTCCTTCACGATCAACGGCGGGGTGCGCAAACTGCCCTATGATTCGCTGCGTGACTTTGCGCCGGTGGGCTTGATCGCAGTGACGCCGCTGATGCTGGTGACGCATCCCTCGCTGCCGGTGCGCACGCTGGGCGAGTTGATCGCGCTGGCGAAGCGTCAACCGGGCGCGTTGACCTATGCCTCGTCGGGGCAGGGCAGTCCCACCCACATGGGCATGGAATTGCTGAGATTCTCGGGGGTGCGCATGACGCATGTGCCGTACAAGGGGGCTGCGCCCGCACTGGTGGATCTGGTGGGCGGGCAGGTGCAGCTGATGCAGACCAGCATGATCGTGGCAAGACCGCATACCCGCGCGGGACGCCTGCGTGCGATTGCGGTGACCACGGCGAAGCGCAGTGCGGTCATGCCGGAGTTGCCGGCAATGGCGGAGACCATTCCCGGTTATGAAGTGCAGAATTGGTGGGGACTGATGG
>CADECM010000056.1:0-35128 GCA_902825845.1 uncultured beta proteobacterium | reverse complement strand
TTCGGCTGATGGAGAAACGCGCATGGCTTATGAAGTAAGAGCACCTCTGCTGGAGATCGAAAAGGCCACCGGTGAAACCGCGCGCTTCTTCGAAGCGACAGCGCACATGCGCGGGCGCGTGCCCAATTCCAGCCGCGTTTGGGGACATATTCCGCACATCGCGAAATTCCAGTTGCCGGCGGGCTCGGTGTTGCAGCGCGAAGGCGCAGGGGGCGTGTTGTCGTGCCGCATCAAGGAAATGGCGGTACTGAAAACCAGCCACGTCAACAGTTGCAACTATTGAATTGCCCACAACACGGCGCTTGGTCAAGCGTCCGGCATCACCGAAGCGCAGGTGCAGGCAATCGCGTCGGATGCGTACCTCGATTCGGCGCACTTCACCGCACGCGAACGCGCCGCGGTGCTGTGGGCCGAGCATGTCGCAAAAAATACCGCGCGCGAGCGTGACGATGTGTTCAGCGAGGTTCAGCGGCATTTCAACGACGCGGAAGTGGTGGAACTCACGGCGGTATGCGGGCTGTTCGGACAGTCCAACCGCTTTCAGGATTCAATGCGGCTGCCGATCGAGCCGCCGCACGAGGTGGACAAGATCCGCGCGTCGGTGCGGGCCGACCCCGAGCGCCTGCGCGCGTATATCGAGCGCCTGATCGAGCACTGGCCCGCCGCGTATCCCGCGGCAGCGGACGTGGTCAGGGCGGAGGGCGGGGGCGCGTACCCCGCGCCGGCGACGGCGGCCTTGCCGCGCGTGCCGTTGCTCGATCCGGCCACTGCGCCGTACGCCAGTGCGCAGTTCATGAATGCGGCACGGCAATTGCCCGGTGGCTTGTCCAACGCGGTTCGCCTGTGGGCGCATACGCCGCATGTGGGCAAGTTGTTTGTGCCGTTCGTTTTTGCGTTCGAGCGTGACGGCGCGGGCAGCCAGCTGCCGGCGCGCCTGCGCATGCTGGTGTTGCTGCGCACGCACCATGTGCACGCGGCCACGTATCTGCTGGCCCATCATACGGTGCTGGCCCGTGCCGCCGGCCTGGGCGACGCGCAACTGGCCGCGGCAGTGCCCGCGTCGGCGGCACGGGACGCGGTGACGGGCGCGGAAGGCGCGGCCATGGCATGGGCCGAACAGGTGGCACGCAATACAGCCAAGCGCGACGACGGCGTGTTCAGCGAACTGCAACAGCATTTCAGCGCTGCGCAGGTGGTGGAACTCACGGGCCTGGTGGCGATAGCCAGCAACGCGGATCTGATCTACAACGCGCTGCGCGTGCCGCTGGAATCGCCGGCGGAAATCGGCGCATTGAATCACACCGTGGCTGCCGATGCCGCACGCATCAAGGCCTATCTGCAGAGTGTGCTGGCGGATTGGCCACAACAATGGCCGGCGCTCGACGCGGGGCGGACCGCCCCGGAATCAGCGGCGCCCTAAACCGGAATAGACGCGTCTGACCATGACATTGCACGCATTATTCAATCCTGGCGCCGTAGCCATCATCGGCGCGACGCAGGACACGCGCCGCGCGGGTGGGCAGCCGCTGCATTCGCTGACGCACCTCGACTACACGGGCCGGGTGTATCCGGTCAATCCGCGCTACACGGAGATCGACGGCCGTCCGTGTTACGCCAGTGTCGAGGCATTGCCCGAACCATGCGACCTGGCGGTGATCGCGGTGCCGGCCGCGGAAGTGCCCACCGCCATCGAAGCGTGCGGGCGGCGCGGCATCAAGCATGCGGTGATTCTGAGCGCAGGCTTTCGCGAAATCGGCGAACGTGGTGCCGCACTGGAGGACAAACTGCAGCGCGCACTTCAAACGTCCGGTGTGCGTGCGACCGGCCCCAACTGCATCGGCATGATGAATCTGCGCAGCCGCGTGTTTGCGGGATTCGGCGCGGCGTTCCGCAAGCAGGATTGGCGCGGCGGTCCGGTGGCGATGATTTCGCAGAGCGGCGGATTCGCCTACTCGATCATGACCTACTGCGAAGAGGCCGGCATCGGCTTCGATCACATGGTGTCGACCGGCAATGAAAGCAGTCTCAGCACGCTGGACTTTATCGAGTATTTTCTGGAGGATGAAGGGACACAGCTGATCGCGGTTTACATGGAGGGCATCGGCGACGGCCGGCGCCTGCGCGCGCTGGGGCAACGGGCGCTGGAAACCGGCAAGCCCATCGCCGTCTGGAAGGTCGGCAATACGCGTGCGGGCAGCCGTGCCGCCGTGTCGCACACCGCCAATCTCACCGAAGACTACGACTGGTACCGCGACGCGTTTCGCGAAGGCGGGTTCATCGAAATTCGCGAAATCTACGATCTGATCGACGCCGCGCGCGTGTTTCGTTCGCACAAGCGCCCGCGCGGCAACCGTGTGGCGATCATGACCACGTCGGGCGGCGCCGGCGTGTTGCTCACGGACGCGTGCGAGCAGGCCAATCTTGTCCTGCCGCCGATGACCGCGCCGACACTTGACGCACTGAAGCCCGTGCTGCCGGACTTTGCGTCGACCGCGAACCCGGTCGACGTCACCGCGGCGATCGCGCAGAAGGCGCCGGAATTTCGCGCGGCGACGCTGGCGGTGCTTGGCGATGCCAACGTGGACATGCTGATTCTGCGCTCGTACCCCGGACGCGATGCGACGGACTGGGCGCATCATTTCGCGGCTGATGCGGCGGCCAGCGACAAGCCGATCCTGATCAGCCTTACCGGCACCGCGGCGGCGTCGGCGGCGTGGCTGCCGATTGTGGACGCGGCGCAGGTGCCGTGGTTCGAAGCGCCCACGCGTCTGGTGTATGCCGCGTCGGTGCTGAACGATTTCACACGCAAGCGCGGGCAGGCACTCGAAGCGGCGAGGACACAAAGCGCGGGCATGCACTCTGTGCCGCCGCGTTTGCCGCTGCCGCCGAATGCCGCGGGCAGTCTCGACGAAGTTCAAAGCAAGGCGTGTCTTGAGGCCTATGGCATTGCGGTGCCGCGGCGTCTGTTTATCGCGGCGGGCGCAGCAGACACCGCGGCGGTCTGCACACTGCAATTCCCCGTTGCGGTGAAAGTGGTCAGTGCGGATCTGCCGCACAAGAGCGAAGCCGGCGGTGTGCGCCTCGGTATAGCTGAAAAAAATGATTTAAAACAAATACTTACGGATATGCATCTGGGCGTGTTGGCGCGCCGGCCCGAGGCCCGCATCCGCGGCTGGCTGGTTGAGGAAATGGCGAGCGGAGTCGAGCTGATTGTCGGCGCGCTTAACAACCCCTCGTTCGGCCCGTTGGTGATGGTGGGCATGGGCGGCGTGCAGGCGGAACTGTTGCGGGACGTGGCGCGCCGCTATGCTCCGATTGATGTTGATACGGCGCGCGACATGGTGCTGTCGCTGCGCGGCGCGCCGCTGCTGCAAGGGTATCGCGGCGCCACGGTTTGCGACTTCGATGCCGTGGCGCAGATCGTCAGCCGCGTGTCGCGGATGATCGCCGATCACGCCGATGCCGTGGCCGAAGTTGAAATCAATCCGCTCATGGTGTCCGGCACCGGCGCTGTCGCGGTGGATGCGCTGATACGCGTGCGCTGATCCGCATTTGCGTTGTGCGAGAGCTGTGCGGCACAATGCATGACCGTTCGATATCGAGGGCGGAGCGCCCAGGCCGCATCCGGCGGTTGAGCGCGGCATCCAGCGGGAACGCAACCGGGAAGCACTATGTTTTGGTCAAATCTGCTGGGCAATCTGTCGCTGGCGCGAAAGTTCCTGCTGTTTGCGGTGTTGAGCGGCCTGCTGGTGGCGTTGCCGCTGATTGCCTATCTGGTGATGAGCGGCGACAGCATCGCGGTGGCCCGCCGCGAGGCGGACGGGCTGCTGCCCGCAAAGCAGTTGTCGCGGGTGGTGCAATTGGTGCAGCAGCACCGCGCACTGTCCACGGCGGTGCTGGGCGGCAAAGCGGATCGCGAGGCGCAGCGCGCCACCACGCGCGACGAAACGCAAGCCGCGATCGCGGTGTTTTCCGACGCCGTGGCGGCACGCTTTCGCGACGCGGACATTGCCTCCGCGTGGCAGTCTGCACGGGCGGAGTGGACCGCGCTGGTGCAAGGCGTCGATGCGCGCGGCGTGGGCGGCGCGGATAGTTACGCGCGCCATACGGCTCTGCTGGCCAGGCTGTTCGAAGTGCACGAGCTGGCGGCAGACCGCTTCGGGTTGCGCCGGGATGTACGGCCGGAAACTTACCCTCTGGCGCTGGCGACGCTGACGCACTTGCCGTTGCTCACCGAGACCCTCGCACAGGCGCGCGAGTTTGGCGGCGCGTTGCTGGCGAAGGGCGGGACACTGTCGCTTGCCGAACGTGATGAAATGGTGCTGCTGGCGGGCCGTGCCGACATTCACCATCGCAATCTCGTTGGCACACTGGACAAGGCCATGCGTGCCGCCGCGCCGCTGCGCGAACGGCTGGGCCGTCCGCTTGCCGATAACGCGGCGCGTTACCTGCAGGCGCGGAAGCTGCTGCGGGAACAGGTGCTGGATGCGGCGGAAATCACGGCTTCCAACGCCGACTTTGAACGCGTGTACGGCGAACTCATCGACGGCTTGTCCGGCCTGAGTGCGGCGCAGTTTGCAATGCTCGGAGAACTGCGCGGGCAGCGGGTCGCCAGTCTGCGCCAGACGCAATTCGCCATTATCGCGGGCGCGTTGCTGCTGGCGTTGCTGGCGGCGGCGCTGAGCTACGCGGTCATGCGTTCGATTTCACGTCCGCTGGGGCACGCACTGGGCATGGCGCATCGCTTTTCCTCCGGCGATCTCACGCCGCGCACGGGTTCACTGATGAAGGACGAAATCGGCCGCTTGCTGGAGGCGCTCAACACCATGCGCGCTGAACTGGCGGGTTCGGTCACCGATATCCGCATCGCGGCCGACAGCGTCAGTGCGGCCACCGGCGAAATTGCGCATGGCAACAGCGATCTTTCCCGGCGCACCGAGCAGCAGGCGACGAGCCTGGCGCAGACCGCGTCGAGCATGGAGCAGTTCACCAGCACGGTAAAACAGAATGCGGAGAATGCCCGCCAGGCCAACCTGCTGGCGCAGGAAGCCGCCGCGGTGGCGCAGCGTGGCGGCGAGGCCGCGCGCGGCGTGGTGTCAACCATGCAGGGTATTTCCCAATCGTCCAGCCGCATCGCGGACATCATCGGGGTCATCGAGAGCATTGCGTTTCAGACCAACATTCTGGCGCTGAACGCGGCGGTCGAAGCCGCGCGTGCCGGCGAACAGGGCCGCGGATTTGCGGTGGTGGCGTCGGAGGTGCGCTCGCTCGCGCAGCGCTCGGCGCAGGCGGCCAAGGAAATCAAGGTGCTGATCGACGAATCGGCGGTCCGTGTCGGCGGCGGTGTGCGCGAGGTGGAAGACGCGGGCAAAACCATGGACGAGATCGTCGCATCAGTGGCGCATTTGAAGGACCTGATTGCCGGAATCGCCCGTGCCAGCGCTGAGCAATTGGGCGGTATCGAGCAGGTGAACAGCGCGATCATGCACATGGACGGCAACACCCAGCAGAACGCCTCGCTGGTGGAGCAGGCAGCGGCGGCCGCGCAGCATTTGCTGGATCAGGCGCATACGCTGACGGCGTCCGTGGCCAAGTTCAAACTGGAAGAGGGGCTGGAGGCGCAAAAACGCCAGATGGTGCAGGATGCGCTGCGGACGGGCCGCGGCATGGGTCTGGGCGCCGGTTCAACGGCGGCGACGTTGCCTGCGGCCACTGACGGTACCGCGCGCGCGGGACAGCACGCATTGCCGCTGCGCGCGGATCCGCAGGATACGTGGAAATCGTTTTAGCGGGTTGCTGCCGGCATGCCCGCTGGCCGATGGGTCTCAGCCTTTGCTGACCTGTTCAGTGAATTTTGCAAAAAACTCGCCGGCAATTTTTTTGGCCACGCCATCAATCAGGCGCGATCCGATCTGTGCCAGTTTGCCGCCGATCATGGCGTGTGCGGTGTAATTGAGCAGGGTCGCGTTATCCCGTGGCGTGAGGTTGACGCTGGCCTCGCCCTTGGCAAACCCCGCAACACCGCCCTGGCCCTCGAACGTCAACCGGTATGATTGCGGCGCAACGATGTCGGCGAGCTTCATGGTGCCTTTGAACTTTGCGCTGACAGGGCCCACCTTGGCCGTCATGACGATTTCAAATTCGTTGTCGCCGGTTTGCGCGATGGACTCGCAGCCGGGGATGCATGCCTTGAGCACCTGAATATCGTTGAGAGCGCGCCACGTCGCCGCCTGCGGCTGCGGGATGAGTTGTTCACCAGTCATGTCCATACGGCAGCTTCTCCTGAAAATTCAATAAAATCAGATAGTCACAAAGGTCATGGGGTGCGGTGGCGCGCGCTTCCCGCCGTTTGCCCTGAGGCTGACAATGCTAACAGATGGCGTGCAAACTGCCGCATCGTGCCGGGCCGGCTGTGGTACTTGTGGTGATTGTGGCGCGCCGCGCTACCGCCGCTGCGTGCTGTCGTGGAGCAGACATTCGCGCGACAGGCGCCGCAGTTCGTGCGTGGCCGCCACGCGATGCTCGCGGCTGTAGAGTTCGTGGTTGTCCTCGATCTGGTCGAGGTGATAGACGTAGTTGATCATCATCCCGGCGCAGTTCTTGAGACCGCGGGCGGAGGTGTCGGCGAGCCAGTTCAGGCGCTCGGCGCGCGCGCCGTTGCCCAGATGAAAGCGCGCCACGGGGTCTGCCGGCGCGCCGTCGCGCACCGCGTGCAGCAGGTAGTAGGCGCACAGCGGCGCCAGCACCTTGTGCATGGACGCGGCCAGCGCCGGGTGCCGGTGCCAGTCGGGCGTGCCCAGCCCGGCGACGGCTTTTTGCAGCGCATGTGCATCCTGCCTCGAGAAGCGTTCGGTGTTGGCGGCGAGCCATGCGCTGAAACCCGGTATTGGCGACAGCGTGGAAAAGGTCTTGATGCGCGGGAACTCCTCGCCCAGGCGCTGCGCCACCTGCTTGATCAGCAGGTTGCCAAACGATACGCCGCGCAGGCCCGGCTGGCAGTTGGTGATGGAATAAAAAACCGCGGTGTCGGCCTTTTCGGGTTCGAGCAGCGGCGCCTCGTGATCGATCAGCGGCGCAATCGAACTGCTGATGCCCTTGACCAGCGCAACCTCGATAAAAATCAGCGGCTCATTGGGCAGCGCCGGATGAAAAAATGCAAAGCAGCGGCGGTCGGCCTGCAGACGCCGGCGCAAATCGTGCCAGCCGGAGATTTCGTGCACGGCCTCGTACTCGATCAGCTTCTCCAGAATAATGGCGGGCGTATGCCAATCGATGCGTTGCAGGTTGAGGAAGCCGCGGTTGAACCACGAATTGAAGAGCTGCACCAGATCGGTGTCGATGACCTGCCAATCGGGATAGTCGCCCAGTCCCGCGAGCAGGTGCTTGCGCGCGGTGACCAGCGTGGCGGTGCCTTCGGGTGCCTGGTTCAGGCGGCGGAACAATTCCTGGCGCGGTGAGGTTGCAGCCTGCTGCAGTTGCAGCAGGTGGGCGGCACTGGGTTCGGCGAGGTAGCGTTCTGCGGCGGTACGCAGGGTATCGGGCTCCGGCAGGAACTCCGCGGCGAGTTGCGAGAAAAAGGCGGGGCGGTAGATTTCACTCAAGCCGCGGTAGGCGGCCAATGCCTCGCGCGCGATCATGGCGCCCGAAACTTCGCCGCGGTCCGATAACAGTTCGCGCCAGGCGTCGATCACGCGCGCGGAATGCCGATTGGCGCGCGCCGCCACGTTGGGCGGCGGCACCACCGTGCGAACCAGTCTTTTCAGCAAAGAGGTGGGCATGGCTGGATGATAACAGGCCCGAATGCGGGCTCAAGCCGCGGCTTACCCCTTTCCGGCAGCGAGTGTGGCTTCGATCACGCGTTGACAATCCTGAATATGCTGATGGCCGACATAGCGCATGGCGGCAAACCCCAGCGCCACGGAGAACGCCTGTCCCGCGATCGGCAGGTACTTGCCGACCTGCTTCGCGGTGATACGCATGCCCACAGATTTCAGCACTTCGATGGCGATTTCCTGCGTCACCAGCTTGCCGATCAGGACGCTGCCCACGGCCACGATGGATTTGTACACCAGCACCTGCCTTCCCGGACTCAGGCGTGATATCTGCTCCGGGGTGAGCCCGAATTCGAGATTGATTTCCGGAATCAACCGCATCACCGCGGCGATATCCACGGCGATGTCCAGTCCGGGCAGCGGGACCAGCGATGCAACCGAGGCCACGGCGGCACGGCGCGTGACGATGCCCTTGGCACGTTTGATCGCTTCGTCCAACTCGCGGTTATTGCGAGGCAGCACCAGCAGCGCACCGCTGCGCGCGGCGCCGGACGCGTCCAGTCTGGGAAATCCGCGCGGCATGGTTTTGCGCAGCGGGTCAGGTGGACGTACCGCCGTCACCGCCTTTTTTCTTGACGATGAAGCCGTACACCACCAGCAGGATGATGGCGCCCAATACCGACATGATGAAGCCGGCGTCCTGGCCTTCCTTGTACCAGCCGACAGCCTGACCGAGGAAGGTTGCCGCGAACGAGCCGCCGATTCCCAGCGCGGCGGTCATCAAAAATCCGATATCGTCCTTCCCCGGGTGCAGGGCACGCGCAATTAACCCAATGACCAGACCGATTATGGCGACCCACAGATAATGCAGCATGTGCGCTCCTTCTTTTTCGTTGTTGGGAATTAGTTTGGTCGCCTGGGATGCAATCGCAAGCGCTGCATGTGAGAAACGTGGCGGGCGCCGGCGCGTTGACCATTGCAGGTGGAATTCCCAGGCACGGGTGATTGGCCACAGCGTTTGCGCGTGCGCCGCAAGAATATTGTAAGGTATTGTTTTTAAATCATTTTCCGGAAATCGCGGCAGCCACGGCGCGCTGCGCCATGACGCCGATCAGATGGGCGCGGTATTCCGCGCTGGCATGCAGATCGCTGCTGAGTTTGTCCGCCGCCACTTTGGACTTGGCGATCGCTTCGGGCGCGAATTTTTCGCCCAGTTTCTTTTCCATGTCCTTCACGCGAAAAACGCCGCCGCTGCCCGCGCCGGTCACGGCGACGCGCACGTGCCCGGCGCCCTCGCTGACAAACACGCCGACCAGCGCAAAGCGTGATGCCGGATTTTTGAATTTCACATAGGCCGCGCGTTTAGGCAGCGGAAATTCCACGGCGGTAATGACCTCGCCCGGTTTCAGCGCCGTTTCGTAGAGACCGGTGAAGAATTTGTCGGCGCTGATGGCGCGGCGATTGGTATGGATGGTTGCACCCAGGCCAAGGACGACGGCGGGATAGTCCGCCGCAGGGTCGTTGTTGGCGAGTGAACCGCCCAGCGTGCCCATGTTGCGCACCTGGCGGTCGCCAATGCCCGCGGCGGCGCGCGCGAGCGCGGGAATGCCGATCAGCACGTCCTTGTGCGAGGCCACCTCGCTGTGCCGCAGGCCGGCGCCGACGGTGAGCACGGCGGCTTCGAGTTTGACGTCGTGCAATTCCGGCAAGGCGTTGACGTCGACCAGTGCGGGCGTTTGCGCAAGGCGCATTTTCAGGGTGGGGATCAGGCTTTGTCCGCCGCCGAGTATGCGCGCATCGGCGTTTTTCTTGAGGAAGGCAGCAGCTTCCTTGAGTGTGGCGGGACGTTGGTAGTCGAATGCGTGCATGATGATTATCCTTGCCGGAAGTCGTTACGTGGCGTTACTTTGCTTTTTTGCTCTTGCTATTGAGCGCGCGCCACACCCGCTCCGCGGTTGCCGGCATGGGCAGATCCTGAATCCCCAGCGCGTCGGTGACCGCATTCATGACCGCTGCCGGCGCGCCGATGGCGCCGGCCTCGCCGCAGCCTTTGACGCCCAGCGGATTGTGGGTGCAGGCGGTCACCTTGGTATCCACGTTGAAGCTCGGCACGTCGTCGGCGCGCGGCATGGTGTAATCCATGTAGCTGCCGGTGAGCAACTGTCCGGACTCGGCATCGTAGACACAGCCTTCGAGCAACGCCTGGCCGATGCCCTGCGCGAGACCGCCGTGCACCTGGCCTTCGACAATCATCGGATTGATCACATTGCCGAAATCGTCCACGGCGGTGAATTTCACCACTTTGGTGACGCCGGTTTCGGCATCAATTTCCACTTCGCAGATGTGGCTGCCGGCGGGGTAGGTAAAGTTGGTTGGATCGTAAAACGCCGTTTCGTTCAGCCCCGGCTCGAGTTTGTCGAGCGGATAGTTGTGCGGCACGTAGGCGGCAAAAGCGACTTCGGCAATGGTCTTCTGCTTGTCAGTGCCGGCGACGCTGAAGATGCCGTCTTTGAAGCTGATGTCATCCGCCGTGGCTTCCAGCAGGTGCGCGGCGATCTTTTTGCCCTTGTCGATGATCTTGTCGACGGCTTTGACAATGGCTGAACCGCCCACCGCGATGGAGCGCGAGCCGTAGGTGCCCATGCCGAAGGGAATGCGTCCGGTGTCGCCGTGCACCACGGTGACGTTTTCCACCGGCAGGCCAAGCTTGTCGGCGACCACCTGTGAAAACGTGGTCTCGTGTCCCTGGCCGTGGCTGTGGGAACCGGTAAACACGGTGACCGTGCCGGTGGGATGAAAGCGCACTTCGCCGGCCTCATACAATCCGGCGCGGGCGCCGAGCGCACCGGCGATGTTGGAGGGCGCGAGCCCGCAGGCTTCGATGTAGGTTGAATAGCCGAGGCCCCGCAGTTTGCCGCGATCCGCCGCGAGTTTGCGTCGTGCCTCAAACCCCGCCACATCCGCAAGTTGCACTGCCCGCGCCAGGGTGGCCTCGTAGTTGCCGGTGTCGTAGCACAGTGCCACCGGCGTCTGATAGGGAAACTGGGTGATGAAATTGCGCCTGCGGATGTCCGCCGGGGGAATCTTCATTTCGCGCGCCGCGGTTTCCACCAGCCGCTCCACCACATACGTCGCCTCCGGCCGCCCGGCACCGCGATAGGCGTCGACGGGTACCGTGTTGGTAAACACGCCGGTGACCTCGCAATAGATCGCGGGCGTGGTGTACTGGCCCGCCAGCAGCGTCGCGTAGAGAATGGTCGGCACGCTGGAGGCAAAGGTTGACAGGTACGCGCCCAGATTGGCGGTGGTATGCACGCGCATGGCCAGAAACTTGCCGTTCTTGTCGAGCGCGAGCTCGGCTTTGGTCACATGGTCGCGGCCGTGCGCGTCGGTCACGAACGACTCCGAGCGCTCCGCCGTCCATTTGATCGGGCGATTCACCTGTTTGGCCGCCCAGGTGATGACCGTCTCTTCGGCGTACAGGAAAATTTTCGAGCCGAAGCCGCCGCCCACGTCGGGCGCGATCACCCGCACCTTGTGCTCCGGCAGGCCCAGCACGAATGCGGTCATCAGCAACCGTTCCACGTGCGGATTCTGGCTGGTGACGTGCAGCGTGTAGGCATCGTCGCCGCGCGCGTATTCGGCCAGCGCGGCGCGCGGCTCAATCGCGTTGGGAATCAGCCGGTTGTTGAGGAACTCCAGGGTGGTGACGTGCTGTGCCGAGGCAAATGCACTGTCGACTGCCGCTTGCGTGCCGATCGACCATACATAGCAGGTGTTGTCGGGCGCGCTGTCGTGAACCACCGCGGCGCCCGGCTTGCGGGCGTCCGCGGCATTGACCACCGCGGGCAGGATGTCGTAATCGACCTCGATCAGCGCGGCCGCATCCTTGGCCTGATTGAGTGACTCGGCGATTACCACCGCCACTTGGTCGCCGACGTGGCGCACTTTGCCCTGCGCCAGCAGTGGATGCGGCGGTTCTTTCATGGGCTGGCCGTCGACACTGGTGATCAGCCAGCCGCAGGGCAGGGTGCCTACCTTCGCCGCGGCGAGGTCTTCACCGGTAAACACGCCGACCACACCGGGTGCGTTTTTCGCCCGGCCCACATCGATGCTGCGTATGGTGGCGTGGGCGTGCGGCGAGCGCAGAAAGTAGGCGTGGGTCTGGCCCGCGGCATTGACATCGTCGGTGTAGGTGCCGCCGCCGGTGATAAAGCGCTGGTCTTCCTTGCGCTGGATACTCTGGCCGATATAGGGAGCGTTCATGGTGTCAGCCTTTCATGCCGGCGGCACCGGCAATAACCGCTTTGACAATGTTGTGGTAGCCGGTGCAGCGGCACAGGTTGCCGTCGAGTTCGGCACGCACGGTTTCTTCGCTGGCGTTAGGGTGTTTTTGCGCAAGTTCGATCGCGTTCATGATCATGCCCGGCGTGCAAAAGCCGCACTGCAGGCCATGATGTTCGCGAAACGCCGCCTGCATCGGATGCAGTTCGCCGTTCGCGCCGCTGATACCTTCAATGGTGGTGACGCGAGTGCCTTCAGCCTGGGCTGCCAGAATATTGCACGCCTTCACGGCGCGGCCGTCCATATGCACGGTGCAGGCGCCGCACTGTCCGGTGTCGCAGCCGATGTGGGTGCCGGTCAAATGCAGGTTTTCACGCAGCAGTTGGGAGAGCAGGGTGCGCGGATCGATGTCCGCGGTTATCGCCTTGCCGTTTACGGTAAGGGAAACAGAAATCGTCATGAATGGCTCCGCATGTTCTCTGGAAAATGCCGCGCTGAATTTCCGCAATGAAGCACGACAATGAAACACAACACATCGCAACACAATGCGCGGCCATGCTAACGCAGGCAGGTAGGGCGCGCAACGCGTCGTGTTGCGGCAACGATGTGTCATTTCGAAATCAATCACTTGGCGCCGGTGTACGCTTGCTGTCGCGTACTGCGCGGTGCGACAGCGCGTTGTTACCGGCGCTGCGCATGTGCCGGGCCGTTGTAATTGGCGGGCACCGTGCGGGGTTGGATGTTCCTCCCTGACGTATACAACCCGGCTTTGCTGACCGACAGCCGCAGCTTGTGCGCTGTGCAATGCGTCTGCCTATGGGAAAGCAAAATCCAGGGGGCCAAGGCGCGCGAAAGTGTAGGCCCGCGACAGCAATGGGGCTGTGCCGGCCCCAGAATCCAGCTTATGAATAATAATTCAATAAAAACAATATGTTATTTAAATATCGCCATGCCGTAGCGGATTTAGTAAAAATTCCCAAAGAAATCAATTCAATAAAGGTCAATTTGATACCTATTACATTGATAAATAATGATTTTATAAGTATGATTATCTATTCAAATTTCACGCGACTCTAACCACTACCCGCATGCCGCCGCGACGCACCGGGGCAACACCCGACGCCCTTATCGCTGCCCTGGGTGACGAAATGCTGGGGGCGGTGCAACTAGCCGCGAACCTTGGTTGCAGTCAGCCCACGCTGTCGCGCCTGGTGCGCGCGGCGGGTGCCGCGGTGTTGACACTGGGGCGCGCGCAGAAGACACGCTATGCACGCGTGCGCAATGCCGGCGTGGAGCAGCCGATTGCCATAACGCGCGTGGACGAAACAGGTACGCCGCATCACTGCGGGCATCTGTACACCCTGGGTCTGGCCACGGGTTCGCGCACCGCATGGGTGGCGCCGCGCGTGGTGTCGCTGCACGATGGCTTGCCCTGGTTCATCACGGACATGCGGCCACAGGGTTTTCTCGGCCGCCAATTTCCCGCGCGCGTGCCGCAGTTGGGGTTGCCGCCGAGCGTGGCCGACTGGAACGACAATTACGTACTGCAGGCGTTGTGCGCGGCTGGCGCCGACGAACCGGGCGACCTGATCCTGGGCCGTGCGGCGCTGGACATCTTTTTGCGCCATGTGCCGCCGGTGCCGATCGCGCAAGGCGACAAGCCGCGCGTCTATGGGCTGCGGGCGTTGGGCGACAGCGGCGGGCAAGGCGCGCATTCGTCGGCGGGCGGCGAGCAGGAGAAGTTCACCGCTTACGTGCAAAGCGGCACGGCTGCCGCGCATGTGATCGTGAAATTCACACCCGAAGGCAGCGATGACATGGCCCGGCGCTGGCGCGATTTGCTGCGCGCGGAGTGGCATGCGCTGAATGTGTTGCGCGCCAGCGGCACGGTGGATGCGGCGGCGGCGGCACTGACGGACGCCGGTCGTCTGTATCTTGAAGTCGAGCGCTTTGACCGTATTGGTGCGCGCGGCCGGCGCGGCGTGGTCAGCCTTGGTGCGCTCGACGACAGCCATGTCGGGCAGCGCCACAACTGGGTGCGAACCGCGCAGCAACTGCAGCGCCTGCGCCTGCTGGGCGAAGACGACGTGCAGCGCATAGCGTTGTTGTACGCGTTCGGCCTGCTGATACACAACAGCGACATGCACTTTGGCAATTGCGCCCTGCTGCACGACGGGCCGGGCAGTATTCGCTATACGCTGGCGCCCGCGTACGACATGCTGCCGATGCGCTTCGCGCCGAGCGCGCAGGGACTGCGCGCGGTGGAAATCCCGCCGGTGCTGCCCACGGCGGATGTGCTCGTGGTGTGGGACGAGGCGACGCGGCTTGCACGCGAGTTTTGGCGGCGGGTGCGCGACGATCCCGCGATCAGCGACGGCTTTGTGCGCATCGCGCGCGCCGCCACGCCGTAGCGATTGTGGCACCGTATGCAATGCGCCGGCCGCGGCGGCGCAGTTGTCGGCGCGCGCCACTGGGCGCTTTGCGTGCAGTGCGTGACATGCGTGACATGCGGATTGACCCGCTGCGCCGCACTGGATACAGTGCGCCACACACCGGTGGCGCGCAAGCCGCGGGGATATTGATCGATGCCTGCAGTAGCGGATGGCGGAGTTGATTTTCACATGAGCATTTACCTCTCGTATCGTCGGGCCGATGCCGCCATGTGGGCAGGCAGATTGGCGGCCGCGCTGTCGCGGCGTTTGGGCGAGGCCTCCATCGTTCACGATCTGCAGTTTCTCGAAGCCGGCGCTGATTTCCGTACGCAATTGGCGCGCGCGCTGGATGCGGCGGATGTGATGCTTGTCGTGATCGGGCCGCTATGGCTGGGCGGGCACGGCGTGGCTGACCGGCGGCGCATGGACGCTCCGGGCGACCGGGTTTGCCATGAGATTGCCAATGCGCTTAAAGCGGGTAAGCGTGTGGTGCCGGTGCTGGTGGGTGGCGCGTCGATGCCTGTTGCGGGGCAACTGCCTGCCGATATCGCCACGCTGTCCTTGCTGGAGGCCGTTGTCGTGGGTGAGGCGCGTTGGGATGATGACATTGCGCACCTGGCAGCCGTACTGCAGCCGGGACTGCCGGGCGCATTTGCGCCGCCGGCGCCCGCCGCCGCGGCACCGCCGCGGCCGGGGCCCACGAATCCGCGGGAGACTCAGCACGCGCCGCGACAGTCGAACAGGCTTTTGCGGGTGCTTGCGGCAATCATCGGCGTGCTTGTCACCGCACTGCTTGGGATAGGGTGGATCCTTCACAAGGGTGGCGCGATACACACGCGGCCCCTGCCGGTCCCGGACCAGCCCGTACCGGGGCCACTCGAAGCGCCAGTAACTGTGCTGTCCTGGTGGCCGCTGCTGTTGACTGTGGCGGCGATTACCGTTGCCTTTGCCGCATGGCACTTTTACCGCCGCCGCCGCAGTGCGACGGTGAAGACAAGATCCGGATCTGCCGGCGCCGTTCGACAGATGTTCCCTGATGCCGCGCCGCGTGCCGCACAGGAGATTGATGTGTTCGTCAGCCACGCCGAGGAAGATCATGAGCTTGCTGAAGCCATTGTCACCACATTGGAACGGGACAAGCTGCGCTGCTGGATCGCGCCACGCGACATTCCCGCCGGCGTGCGTTCATGGGCGGGACCCATTGTGGAAGCCATTGCGCGCAGCCGGGTGTTTGTCGTTATTCTGTCGGCGCCCTCGAATGCATCCATCGAGGTATTGCGCGAAGTGACGTTGGCGAACGAGGAAAAAGTGCCGTTCATGCCGGTGCGCATCGACGATGCACCGCTGTCGGCGGATTTTCGCTATTTTTTCGCTACCGCGCAGCGCACGGACGCGATCGGCTGGCCGCGCGACAGATTACTGTCGGCCATACACACCGGGGTGGGTGCCCTGGTGCACGTGCACGCCGCATGACCAAGGGGATCAACGCATGAAGATTGCAGTGCTGAACGACTATCTGCGCCTGTCGCAAGTCTCCGCCGACTGGTCGGGGATCGCGAAGACCTGCGACATCACGGTGTTTGACCGTGCGCTTACACAGGCGGAAGCGCCGTCAACGCTGCGGCCTTTCAACATCATCTGCACGTTGCGCGAGCGCATGCCGATTTCGCGTGAGTTGATCGCGCAGTTGCCCAATCTGAAGATGTTCGCGATCACGGGCTTGTACAACCGCACGCTGGATGTGGCTGCGGCGGCGGAGCGCGGCATCGTGGTGTCGTTTACGGAATTGCGTGGCAGCTATCGCAAGGCCACCTGTGAACTGACCTGGGGATTGATCCACGCCGTGGCGCGCCACATTCCGTTCGAGGCGCAAAAGATGCGCGAGGGGGGCTGGCAGAACACGGCGGGCATTGTGTTGAACGGGCGCACGCTGGGCTTGTTGGGCCTGGGTCGTCAGGGGCGTTACATGGTGCCGGTGGCCAAAGCCTTCGGCATGGATGTCATCGCCTGGAGCCGCAATCTCACCGCACAGGACGCCGCGGCGCAGGGCGTGCGGCGCGTGGAAAAGGAAGAGCTGTTCGCGCAAAGCGATGTGCTGAGCGTGCATCTGGTGCTGGGCGAGCGCTCGCGCGGCATTGTCGGCGCGCGCGAACTGGCGCTGATGAAACCTTCGGCGATTCTGGTGAATACGGCGCGCGGGGCCATCATCGACGAGAACGCGCTGATCGCCGCGCTGCGCGACAGGCGCATCGCGGGCGCGGGACTGGATGTGTTTACCCACGAGCCGCTGCCCGGCGACAGCCCGCTGCGCGCCTTGCCGAATGTGGTGCTGACGCCGCATCAGGGCCACAACGTGCAAGAGTTCTACCAGGTGGCGTTTGCCGATGTGGTGGAGAACATCGAGGCGTTTTTAAAGGGCAGTCCGATACGCCTGCTGACTGCCGAACGCAATGCAAGTACTGTGCAGGCCATATAGAGGAGAAAAAATGTTAAATAAAATCAAGTGCTTACCAAATATCGCCATCGCTGCCGTGGTGGCCGGCGGAATTGCGCCGGCGGCGCTCGGGGCGGCGCAGGAGGCTTATCCGAACAAGCCGCTGCGGCTGATCGTCGGCTTTCCGCCGGGGGGCAATGCGAATGCGGCGGCGCGCCTGGTCGCGATGCACATGAGCAAAGCCATGGACGCGACGATCGTGGTGGAAAACCGCAGCGGCGCGGGCGGCAGTATCGCGGCGCAAATCGCTTCGCGTGCCAATGCTGACGGCTATACGCTGCTGTGGTCGAGTCCGGGCGCGCTGATTATCAACCGCATTATTGAACGTGATGTCTCTTATGATGCCGACAAGGCTTTCGATCCAGTCGGCCAGGCCTTCACCTTTTGCAACGCGCTGATCGTGCGCGGCGATTCGCCGCTGACCACGGTGGCGCAGTTGCTGGCGCGCGCAAAGGCACAGCCCGGTCAATTGCAAAACGGCACGCAGGGTGTTGGTTCTGCGGGACATCTGTCGGCGCAGATGCTGCAAAATCTGGCGGGCATATCGTTGGGCCACATACCGTACAAGGGCGGCAGTGAGGTCATTACCGCGATTCTCGGTGGTGAAGCGCCCACTGCATTCAGCAGCACCCTGGCCGCTGCCAACGTACGCAGCCGCTTGCGGGTGCTGGCAGTGACTTGCGCGCGGCGCGATCCCAGTCTGCCCGATGTGCCGACGCTGCAGGAGGCAGGGGTGAAGGGATACGATGCGTCGTTCTGGTTTGGCATGATGGTGCCTGCCGGGACGCCGGGAGCGATTGTGCAGCGTCTGAACAAGGAACTGCGCAGTGCGCTCACGGATGCCGAAATCACCCGCGTGGCGATCAAGCAGGGGCTGATCCCGGCACCGAGTTCTGCGCGGGAGTTCGATGCCGTGATCAAAGCCGATTACGTTCGCTGGAAAAAAATCATTGGCAAGCCTTGAGCCGGCTACCCTTGACCCCATATTCCGAGTGACGTACTCTACTTATTCACTGATTGAAATAAGTATTTGTTTGTAAAGGAGTTTTTATGGACAGCGTAGACCTGCAGGTTCTCAAATCGGCATGCGACTGGATGAAGGCCGGACATCGCGTGGTTTTGGTCACGGTGGTGAAAACCTGGGGTTCGGCGCCGCGGCCCATCGGCGCGCTGACCGCGATACGCGACGACGGCATGCTGGAAGGCTCGGTGTCGGGCGGTTGCATCGAAGACGACATGATCCTGCGCGTGCGCAACAAGGATCTGGTAAAGGACAAGCCGGTCACCACGCAGTACGGCGTTTCCGCCGAGGAGGCATCGCGCTTCGGCCTGCCGTGCGGCGGCACGCTTGAACTGGTGCTGGAGCCGCTGACGGCGGAGAGCGGTCTCGACAAGCTGCTCGCCCATGTCGAGCGCCACGAACTGGTGAAACGTACGCTGGACATGAAAACCGGCCGTGCCACCATCGAGCCCGCGGTCAATTCCGACCAGCTGGCGATTGAAGGCGAGAAGTTCATCACCGTGCATGGCCCGCGCTGGCGCCTGCTGATCATCGGTGCCGGGCAACTGTCCAAGTATCTGGCGCAAATGGGGCAGGCGCTCGACTACAACATCATCGTCTGCGATCCGCGCGAGGAATATACCGAAGGTTGGGACGTGCCCGGCGTGGAAATCAAGCGCGGTATGCCCGATGATGTGGTGACGGAACTCAATCTCGACGGCCACAGCGCGGTGGTCACCTTGACGCACGATCCCAAGCTCGACGACATGGCGCTGCTGGAGGCGCTGAAGTCGCCGGCGTTTTACGTCGGTGCCATCGGTTCCAAAAAGAACAACGATGCACGGCGCGTGCGGCTGGCGGACTTCGACTTGTCCAAGGACGAGATCGCGCGCCTGCGCGGGCCGGTGGGCTTGAAGATCGGCAGCAAAACGCCGCCGGAAATCGCCATTGCCATTCTGGCCGAGATGACGGCGGTGAAGAACGACGTTGAACTGCCGCAGACCATCGAAAAGCCCAAGGCCACGGTTGCGGGTTGCGCGGTAACCACCTAACGCTTGGCGGGCCACGCGCGCGGCCTGCCAAGCGCGCATTACACCTTCCCTGACGATCGTTTGGCGACGCAGCAGATGCGTGCTACGCCGGCGCTTTGCCGTGCGCGAATAATAGAAAGGTGTTTAAAAACATATACTTACATATTGTTACGATTTGGCGGCTTGGATTGTTCCGGCGCGTACCCCATGCACGGTTAAGGCGCGTTAATGTGCGCTGTGCCCGCACGGGCGAAAGGACGCGAATGAAACACAAGTGGCTGCTGTGCGTGGTGGCGGTGTTGGCGGCATGCGGCGCGGCGGATGAAGCGCCGAAGCAATCAGGGCAGGCGAGGCCGGAAGACGGCGTCAACGTCGGTAAGGCATCGGCGCTGCGCAAGCTGGTGCCCGCGGAAGGCATCGAGCGTCAGGCCGAACAACAGTACGCGCAGCTTAAACGGCAGGTGGCGCAACAGCGCGCGCTGGCGCCGGCGCATCATCCCGAGCTGGTGCGCCTGCGCGCGATTGCCGAGCGCATCATTCCGCATGCCACGCGCTTTAACCCGCGCGCCGCGAAATGGCAGTGGGAGGTGAACCTGATCGGCTCCAACCAGATCAACGCGTTTTGCATGCCGGGCGGCAAAATTGCTTTCTATACCGGCATCCTGCGCAACCTCAAGCTCACCGACGACGAAGTGGCGATGGTGATGGGGCACGAAATCGCACACGCGCTGCGCGAACATGCGCGCGAGCAGGCGAGCAAGAACGCGCTCACCCAGCTTGGCGCGATGGGCCTGTCGATCGCCACCGGCGGCAAGTACGACGGTCTGGTGCACACCGGCGCGAACCTGCTGTCGCTGAACTATTCGCGCAGCGACGAGACCGACGCCGATCTGGTGGGCCTCGATATCGCGGCGCGCGCCGGCTACGATCCTCGCGCGGGCATCAGCTTGTGGAAAAAAATGAGCGCGGCCAGCAAGGGCGCGCCGCCGCAATGGTTGTCGACGCATCCATCCGGTCCAAGCCGCATCCGGCAAATTGAAAAGCACCTGGCCGAAGTATTGCCGCTGTACGAGCGCGCGCAAAAGCCGCGGCCGGTGGTGGCGCCCGGCGAGACCCGCCGATAAGCCTGACCGCCCTGCACCGCGGCAATCGCGGTAAAATCCGCGCCTTATCTGACAGGACGTTCTTATGCGTGTAGCCATTATCGGCGGCGGCACCATCGCCACCCTGTTTATCGATCACATCAGCCACGGCGATCTGGGTGACGCTCAGGTGGTGGCCGTGGTCGGGCGCAACGCGGCGTCGCGCGGCAAACCTTTGGCTGGTGAACACGGTATTGCCTACGTCACCACGCTTGACGAACTGCTGGCGCTGCGGCCGGACGTGGTGGTCGAAGCCGCCGCGCACGAGGCTGTGCGCGATTTCGGTGAAGCCTTGCTGCGCAAGGGCATTGCGCTGATCGTGTTGTCCGGTGGAGCATTGTGCGACGATGCGTTGCGCGAACGCCTTGAAGCGGCGGCGCACGCGAGCGGGGCGCTGCTCTACGTGCCTTCGGGCGGCATCGGCGCGCTCGACGCGCTCAAGGCGGCGGCACTGTCCGGCATGGACAGCGTCACCATCTCGGTGGCCAAACCGCCGGTGGCGTGGAAGGGTATTCCCTATGTCGAGCAGCTGGGCGTCGATTTGCCGGGACTCAAACAGGCGACGGTGTTGTTCGATGGCACGGCGCGCGAAGGCGTGCCGCTTTTTCCCGCCAATGTGAATATTGCCGCCGTGCTTTGTCTTTCCGGCATCGGCTTTGACCGCACGCGGCTGAAGGTGATCGCCGATCCGGCACTGACCTACAACACGCACCACATTGAAATGCGCGGCAAGACCGGCAACATCCGCATCGAATTTGAAAACGTGCCTTCGCCCGACAACCCCAAGACTTCGTGGCTGGCGTGCTACAGCGCGCTGGCGGCGCTGAAACACGCGAAATCGCCGGTGCGTTACGGTACGTAAGCACGGGTGGATTGCCGGCGGTGACCGGATCATCGAATAAGGGAGCAATAACCATGTCCGCGGCAAAAACCTTGCGCAATCTGCTGGCCGGCAAGCGTGCCTTGATCGCGCCGGCCGTGTTCAATCCGCTGTCGGCAAAGCTGGCCGAGGCAGCGGGTTTTGAGGTGCTCTATCTGGGCGGAGGCACGCTGGGTTACCTCAATTGCTGCGTCGAGGCGAATCTCAATATCACGCAATTGTGCCAGGCCGGCATGGACATTCGCGCGGTGTGCAGCCTGCCGCTGATTCTCGACGGCGCGGCCGGTTTTGGCGATCCGATGCACATGCACCACACCATCGGCATGTCGGAGGCGGCGGGCTTCGCCGGCATCGAGATCGAGGACCAGATTCTGCCCAAGCGGGCGCATCACCATGTCGGTACCGAGCACATGGTGCCGCTGGAACTGATGGCCGCCAAGGTCAGTGAATGCGTGAAGGCGCGGCGCGACCCGGATTTTGTGATCATCGCGCGCACCAACGGCATCCGCGGGCCTGGCGGCATGGACGATGCGATCCGGCGCGCGCGGGCGTATCGCGAGGCCGGTGCCGACATGCTGTATCTCAGCGTGCGCAATGCCGAGGACGCGCGCCGCGTCGCGCGCGAGCTGCCGCCGCCCTTCATGTTCGGTCTGCCCGGTGATGGCGCGCAAGGCGCCGGATTGCCGCTGGACGAACTCGGCGCGCTCGGTTATCGCATCCTCGCCAGTTCCATTTCGGCGTGGGCCTTTTACCGCGCGATGAAGCAGAGTTACGACTGTCTGGCGCGCGGCGTGCCCGACCCGCTGATGGCGGGTACCACGCACAAGGCCGAGCAGCACGCGCTGCACGACACCATCGGCATGGAGCGCCTGCTGGCGGTGGAGCGCGCGACGGTCGAGAAGTAAGCCGCGTCAGTGCGGCAGTTCGCCGCGTGCCGCGAACGCATCGTCCATCACCGTGTTTGCGGCACGGGTTTGCATGCGTTACAGTGCGCCGTCAACCTGAAAATCCATGGAGCATATGATGAGTGAGCTGGTTCGGCTGGTGATTCCGACTGCACCGCCGCCGCAGGTGGCGGCGGCGAGCAGGCAGCGCAACTTGGCGGTCGATGGCATACGTCTCGGTGTATTGGACAACAGCAAGGGCAATGCCGATCATTTGCTGAAGTTTATCGTCGAAGGCGTGAAGGCGCAGATCAAGGTGACGTCGGTGGTATCGCTGCGCAAGCCGTCGCCGTCACTGCCGGCGGAAAAAGCGCTGCTGGACGAGCTGGCGCAGAACACGGACTGCGTGATCAGCGCAATGGCCGACTGAGGGTCCTGCACGTCGTGGAGTGTCCACGACATGTCGGAGTTGCGCAAACGTGGGCTGGTTACCGCGGTAATCTGCACCGATCCCTTTCTTAAGCTGGGCAAAGCGCAATCGCGTGTGTTCGGCACGCCGGATCTGCCGCTGATTCTGATTCCGCATCCGTTGGGCGGCATTTCGCTGGAAAAAGTGGAAGGACGTGCTGAAGTGGCGATTCCGGAATTTGTGAAGCTGATCAAGGAACACGCGAAATGAGTGATTTGTCGCAACTGCTGAACGCGCCGGACGCCAGCCTGGAAGCCAGGGACGATTTTTTCGCGATCAATGAGCTGTATCTGCAAAAGGGCTGGGGCGACGGTCTGCCGCTGATTCCGCCCACGGAGGCTCGGGTTGCCGCGATGCTCGCGTATTGCGACCGGCCGTGGGATGTACCGGTGGCCAAGGTGGCCCCGCGCTATGGTGAAGCCACGCCGCTGCGCCTGGCCGCGAATGCAGTGATGGCCGGTTGCAAGCCGGAATATTTTCCGCTGATCGTGCTGGCGGTGGAGGCCATGTGCGACGAGAGCTTCAATCTGTATGGTATTCAGGCGACCACGCACATGTGTGCGCCGCTGGTGATCGTCAACGGACCCGGTGCAATAGAACTGGGGATCAATAGCGGTCACAATGCCTTCGGTCCGGGCACCCATGGCAACGCCACCATAGGCCGCGCTATCCGTTTGATTTTATTGAATATTGGCGGAGCGATTCCGGGCCTGGGCGATATGGCCACTTTCGGCGGTCCGCACAAGTATTCCTATTGCGTGGCGGAAAATGAGGACGGCAATCCGTGGCAACCGCTGCACGTGGAGCGCGGTTTTCCCAAAGAAGCCACCTGCGTCACGGTCATCGGCGGGGAGTCGCCGCACAACATCAACGATCACGAAAGCATTACCGGTATCGGCATATTGACCACGATTGCCGGAGCGGTGATCGGTACCGGCGCCAACGATGTGTTCTACAGCGAAGCCATGCCGCTGATCGTGCTAAGCCCGGAGCACGCCGCGACCATCGCCAATGACGGCTTCAGCAAGCGGGATGCAAAGCAGTTCATCTGCGAACACGCAACGCTCCCGCTGGGCCGGTTTTCACGGGAAAACATCGAGCGGCGCTTGCGTGTGGCGTTCGCCGCGACCTACAAGGATGCGGGGATGGACACGCCGGTGCCCATGTTCCACAGCGCCGACAACCTGCTGCTTGCGGTGATTGGCGGCGCCGGCAAGCATTCGGCATTCATACCGACGTTTGGCGCGACACGGGCGGTCACGCGTGCACTTAAACGCAAAGACGGTTCCTACGCGCGAGGCATGCAGGACATGCGGCGCCCGTAACACGGTGAGACGAGTAACTGTAAGTATCTGTTTTTAAACAATAAAAAGTGTGTGCAGCGCACGGCGCATGCGACGTTGTCGCGCTTACGTCGCGGGGGTCTGGGCGCTGCGACACATGGGGCGTACGTCAGCACAAGCGCCGTTTATAATCGGGCGATTCTTCAACGAAGTTTTAACGGGTGCTTAACCGGCGCGCTGCGTAATTCGTGTCCAAGGCTACTTATACTTTTCCGGCAGAATCCGGCGTTCGCAATATTGTTGAATTGTGGGCGGGCTTGCGTGCCACGCTGGATGGGGTGGACGGCGTGCTGGAGCTCGACGCGGAAGCCGTAGTGCGTCCGGATACCGCGCTTGCCCAGTTGCTGGCGGTGGCGGTGGTGCGCGCGCGCGACCAGGGCAAGTCGGTGAAAATTGTGGGCGCTTCACAGCGCCTGCGCGAACTCATCGCGCTGCTGGCGCTGGACGTGGTGCTGGGGGACTGATCCGTGCACATCATGCTCGACGACGGTAAGACCGCAAGCCCGCTGAAGACTGTGCTGCTGTGCGCGGCCGCGGTGCTGGTGCCGTGGGTGTGGGGCGTGTGGGCCATGCCGCCGTGGGTGGCGCTGGTCTCGCTGCTGCTGTCGGCGGCAGCGGTATTTCTGCTGTACGGGCTGATCAAGAGCCACGGTGCCACGATCCGCGCCGAGACGGTGGCAGCGCAGCGGGTGGAGTTGCGGCAGGTTGATGCGGCCGGCGAGTCGGAGACGGCGCTGCGCCAAATGATGGGCAGCTGGCTGGGATCCGCGCACACGGCCGGCGCCAATCTGCGGCAGGCGAGCACGCTGCTGGACGAGGTCACGCAGCAAACGGAAGCCGCGGCCACCAGTATCGGCAAAAGCTTTCAGCAGGTCATGAGCAAGACCGGACAGCAGATGGATGACGCGGTTCGTCTGCTGAAAAGCAATTCCGATGGCGCGGGCGGCTCGACGTGGCTGTCGCTGCCGGATTTCATCAAAGCCTACGAACAGCAGCTTGATGCGGTCACCGGACGGATGATGGATTTTTCCAAGGCGTCGGAGGAAATGTCGCGGCATCAGTCCGTGGTGCGGGACCATTCGCTGGCGATCGATGAGATGCTGGATGAACTGCGCAACATGGCCGCGCGCATTCGCAAGCTGGCGCTGGATTCCACGGTCGCCGCCAATCGTGATGCCGGCAGCGACACGCGCTGGTTCGTGGAAATCGCCGACCGCATTCGCGAGACCAGCACCTCGGCGCACGAACTGACGCGGCGCATGCGCGATGGCCTGGAAAAAATTCGCGAAGTGATGAGCGGCACCTACGAAGAATTGAGCAAATCCGGCGATAATGTGCGCCTTGCGGCCGTGCAGGCGAAAGTGGATGTGTCGCAACTGAATATCGCGACCATGGAAAAGGCGCGCGAGGTGACGGGGACGCTGGAGAAAATTACCGATCTGGGCAAGGAAGTGCGGCGCGATATCAACCAGATCATCGTCGCCATGCAGTACCAGGACATCACGCAGCAAAAGCTGGAGCAGATCAAGGCGCCGTTGCTGGCGGCGGCGATGGCGGGCCTCGCGCAGTGTGAAGCGCAGGGACGCGCCGCGGGCGTGGCAGCCGGCGCGGCTGCCGCCGCGGCGCAACCGGCCCGGGTGCAGGATCCGGGCAAGTCAAAAACAGTTGATGTGGAGCTTTTTTAGGAGGCAGTTGTGTCGAACATTCTGATTGTTGATGATTCCATGACGATGCGTCAGATGGTCAATTTCACGCTTTCGTCGGCGGGACATACCGTGACCGAAGCGGGCAACACCGACGACGCGCTGCTGAACGCCCAGAAGCAGCGCTTCGATCTGGTGATATCCGACGTGAACATGCCGGGCCGTTCGGGCATCGAACTGGTCACCGAATTGCGCAAATTGGCCGACTACAAGTTTGTGCCCATCATCCTCCTTACCACGGAGTCACAGCCGGAAATGAAGTCCAAAGGCCGTGCCGCCGGCGCAACCGGCTGGATCGTAAAGCCCTTCGATCCGGAGGCCTTGCTCGGCGTGTTGCGCAAGGTATTGCCGGCATCGTGACCATCGCCGCAGGGACACTCACACTTAGCCGGGGAGCGATGGCATGTCACTGAAAGGCCGATTGTATTTGGCTGTTTTGTCCGTAGCGCTGACGATCGCGGCGGCCGGGGCAGTCGGTGCCATGAACCTCACCGGCGGGGCGCTGGACCTGATGCTGGGACTGGTGGCGTTGGCGCTGGTGTTGCTGATCACGGGCGCCGTCATGACGCAACGCGCGATCGCCACCCCCTTGCGCGAGGCGGCTGCCATGGCACATCGCGTGGCGTCGGGCGATCTGACCGTAAGAATTGAAACCGATGGCCAGGGTGAATTTGGCCAGCTGATGCAGGCGCTGCAGGCCATGGACGAGAACCTGACACGCATGGTGAATGATATACGCACCAGTGCCGAGGCCATTCACACCTCCGCGGCGGAAGTGGCCAGCGGCAATGCCAATCTGTCGCAGCGCACCGAGGAGCAGGCGTCGACGCTGGAGCAAACCGCGACCAGCATGGAGCAGCTGACTACCGCCGTGCATGAAAACACCGAGAGCGCGCGCAAGGCCAATGTACTGGCGAAGAACGCGAACGCCGTGGCGGCGCAGGGTGGCCAGGTGGTGAGCGAGGTTGTCACCACCATGAACCAGATTCAGGAAAGTTCGCGCAAGATCGCGGACATCATCTCGGTGATTGACAGTATCGCGTTTCAAACCAATATCCTGGCGTTGAATGCCGCGGTGGAGGCGGCACGGGCCGGCGAACAGGGGCGCGGGTTTGCGGTGGTGGCGTCTGAAGTCCGCAGTCTCGCGCAGCGCTCGGCGGATGCTGCCAAGGAGATCAAGGGCTTGATCGGCAGCTCGGTGGAGCGCGTGGATGCCGGCACGCGGCTGGTGCAGGACGCCGGCAAGACCATGAGCGATATCGTGGAGTCAGTCGGGCGGGTGACCAGCATTATCGACCAGATCGCCACCGCGTCGGCGGAGCAGTCGGGGGGCATCGGACAGGTCAACCAGGCAATCAGCCAGATGGACCAGGTGGTCCAACAGAATGCCGCGGTTGTTGAACAGGCGACGGCGGCGGCTGAATCCATGCGCTCGCAGGCACAGATCCTGACGCAGGTGGCCAGCGTGTTCAAATTGAACGCGGACGAGGCCGTGCGCCTGAATCGTCGGCGCGATCCGACGCGCGACCCTCGTACGGTGGCGCTTGGCGCCCGGCGCGAGGCGGATGCGCGCATGCCGGCAGCGCCGGCGGCAGCTGCCGCGGATCGCACCGTGAAGGGGCCGGAAGCGCTTGCCCACAAACCGCCGCCCGCCGGAGACGACGGCGAATGGAAAGAGTTCTGATGGCAGTGACGAAGTACCGATCATGAGCCTGGATCTTTCCCGTTTTCACGCGACCTTCTTCGCGGAAAGCCTGGAAGGGCTTAACCATGTGGAACAGCAACTGCTGGACATCGAGCAGGTCGGACATGACAAAGGTGTCATGGACGCGATTTTTCGCACTATTCATTCGTTGAAGGGCTCGGCCGGAAGCCTGGGATTTGGCGTGATTGCCGAATTGGCGCATGAGATGGAGTCGGTGCTGGACCGCATGCGCCAGGGCCTTATGAGCGCCACGGCGGAACTGACCAATGTGCTGTTGCGCGGCGTCGATTGCCTGCGCAACTGGCTGCTGGCGGCGGAAGCCAAGGAGCCGGTCGAGGCTGCGTCCGGCGTGGAACTGGTGCGGAAACTGCAATTGCTGTTGCAACGCGGCGGTGGGGATGCTGCTGCAAGCAGGGCCGTTACGGACACTGCAGCCGATGGCGGAACCAGGCAAAAATACGTCATCGTCTTCCGGCCGGCACGGGATTTTTTTCACAGCGGCAACGATCCGGCGCGCTTTATTGATGAATTGGCGCAATTGGGCGTGATCACAAGTACGGCTGATCTTTCGGCGCTGCCCAGTCTGGATGCCTTCGATCCCACCACGTGTTATCTGGCCTGGCGCATAGCGCTGGAGACGTCAGCCTCTGCAAACGATATACGCGACGTATTCGACTGGGTGTCGAATTCGTGTGCGCTGGAAATCGAGCACGTGCGTGAAACCGAGGTGCGAAGCGCCGAAACGCCGCAGGAGGAAGGCGTGCCGCGCGCCGAGGCCGCGTCGGCGGCGCGGCGCGACGCCAATCTGATTACCATGCATGTGCGCACCGACAAGATTGATGATCTGGTCAATCTGGTGGGCGAACTGGTCATCACCCACACCATGCTCAAGCAATCCATGCAGCATCTGGATGCCATCAAGGATGCGCGTGCGGTCTCGGTTTTTGCCCAGTTGGAACGCAATGTGCAGGATATACAGGAACGCGTGCTGGCGATTCGCATGATGCCGGTCAGTCATGTGTTCGGGCGTTTTCCGCGCCTGGTACGGGATCTCGGTCTGCAATTGGGCAAGGCCATTGAGTTGAAATTGTCCGGCGAACAGGCCGAACTCGACAAGAGCGTCATCGAGCAGCTGGTCGATCCGCTGACGCACCTGGTGCGCAATGCGCTCGACCATGGCATTGAACTGCCCGCCGAACGTTTGGCGGCAGGCAAATCCGCGAAAGGCTCGCTGTCGCTGCATGCGGAGCATCGCGGTGGCCGTTTCGTGATTACCGTCAGCGACGACGGCCGCGGCATTGATGCAAAAAGAGTCAGACAGCGCGCGCTCGAAACGGGACTGCTGGACGCCGCCACGGCCGACGCAGAACTGGATGAGGCGGCCACGCATGCGCTGCTGTTGAGCCCGGGCTTTTCCACCGCGCGGGAAGTCAGCAATCTGTCGGGAAGAGGCGTGGGCCTCGACGTGGTGAGCCAGAACGTGCGCAAGCTGGGCGGCTCGCTGGAAATCGCCTCCCGGCTGGGTCAAGGGACCGCATTCACCATTAATCTGCCGCTGACGCTGGCCATCGTCGACGGCATGATCGTCGGTGTATCGGGCGAGCGCTATATCATCCCGATCACCTTCATTCGCGAATGTCTGCAGGTATCGGCGGTGCAGCTGCAATCGGTGGTGGGCCAGGGTCAGGTGCTGCACCTGAGAGGCGAATACATCCCCGTGCTCAAACTGAGTGACTTGTGCGCGTTGAAGGGCGCGGTGCAGTCAACGCAGCCGGTGCTGGTTGTGCTGGAAGCGGAGGGCCGCGCGATAGCGCTGCAGGTTGACGATTTGTTGGGGCAGGATCAGGTGGTGATCAAGAGTCTGGAAGCGAATTACCGCAAAGTCGAGTTTATGGCGGGCGCTTCAATACTCGGGGACGGCCGGGTTGCGCTGATTCTTGATGTAACCGAGATCGTCAAACAGCGCGCCAACATCAGGCCGATGTCGGGCCGCATGTTGTCGGACGCTGCGGCTGCGCCACGCGACAGCAGCGTGGTAGCAGTTTGACGTCTGCCCTCGGATCGCGGTGCCATGCAGAAATTGATTCGATTTTCCCGGGGAGCTATTGATGATTGATGCCCGCACCGACGAGGCGGCCAGTGCCGCGCCAAAGAAGGAATTCCTGTCATTCAAGCTGGGGCAGGAGGAATATTGTCTGGATATTCTCAGCGTGCAGGAAATTCGCGGCTACGATACCGTCACCGCCATTGCCAACACGCCGGACTTTATCAAGGGCGTTATCAACCTGCGCGGCAATATCGTGCCCATTGTCGATTTGCGCATCAAGTTTCATCTGTCGGAAGCGCGCTACGATGCAACGACCATAGTTATCATATTGAATTTAAACAAAAAAATGATAGGCATTGTGGTCGACAGCGTGTCCGATGTGATCGCGTTGCCGGTGGACAGCATACGCGAGGCACCGCGCTTCGGCTCGGCCATCAACACCGAATTCATATCGGGCATGGCGACCATGGACGAACGCATGCTGATCGTGGTGGACATTCAACGGTTGATGAGCAGTGATGATCTGCAGTTGATCGAACAGGTTTCGGCGTAAGTGCGCGACACGCGCAGCGTGACTTTGGCGCCCTGACATGGAGCGGGAATTCGGGTTTACGCAGGCAGACTACGACCGCGTTTCCATGCACGCGTACCGCATCGCCGGCATTCATCTGGGCGATTCGCGCAAGGAGATGGTGTATAGCCGTTTATCGCGCGAAGTGCGGCGGCTGCGGTTGCCGTCCGTGGCGGCTTATCTGCAATATCTCGATCAGGCCGGACAGCACGAATGGACGCGCTTTGTGAACGTGCTGACCACCAATCTCACCAGCTTTTTTCGGGAGGCGCACCATTTTTCGATCTTGTCCGAGAAGGTGTTGCCGCACGCCGCGCGGCCGGTGCGCATCTGGAGTTGCGGCTGCGCGTCGGGGGAGGAACCCTATTCCGTGGCGATAAGCTGTTACGAGTATCTGGGCGATGACGCAACGGCCGTGAATATTCTGGCGACCGACATCAACACCACAATACTGCAGCAGGCGGAGGCGGGCGAGTTTGAGCGCGAACGGGTGCAGGGCATGTCACCCGAGCGGCTGCGGCGCTATTTTCTCAACGGCAGCGGCGCCTTTGAAGGGCGGGTGAAAGTGAAGACGCTGCTCAGGCAATGCATCAGTTTTCGCATGCTCAACCTGGTGCAGCCCGTGTGGAATATTGAAGGACAGTTCGACGCGATTTTTTGCCGCAATGTCATGATTTATTTTGACAAGGACACGCAGTACCAGATCCTGCGGCGCTTTGTGCCCTTGCTCAAGCAGCCCCATGGCCTGCTGTTTGCCGGACATTCGGAGGCCTTTTTTCACGCCAAGGATTTATTTACACCCATCGGGGCAACGACCTACCGCGTTACGGAAAGCGCCGCTTAGGACCCAATGGCACAGACACCTTTTCCGACAGGCGCCAAATCGTCCGGCGATGCAAGCCGCGAACTCTACTATGACAGCTACTTCGGCATTCACGCCGCGAAGATCGGCCCGGGCGAACTTTACGCGAGCAAACGCAATATTGTCATTGTGACCGTGCTGGGTTCCTGCGTGTCGGTCTGTTTGATGGATCCGATCGCACGCATCGGCGGCATGAACCATTTCATGCTGCCCGAGCGTTCGGATAGCGCGACATTGCTGAGCGAACCGGCGCGCTATGGCGCACATGCCATGGAAATGCTGATCAACAATTTATTGTCGATGGGCGCCCAACGTAGCCGGCTGGAAGCCAAGGTGTTTGGCGCCGGACGCGTGCTGCCGGGGATGACGGATGTCGGTGCGCGCAATTCGAAATTCGCGATGGCGTATCTGGAGCGCGAACGCATACCCCTGAGGGCACAGGACGTGGGCGGGAATCATGCCCGCAAAGTCTATATGTTTGTCGAGACCGGCCGCGTTCTGGTGAAGGAGATTGTGCAACTGCGCAATGACACGGTGATCAGCCGCGAACGCGCATATGCGGTGGAGATCGCCGGCAAGCGCATTGGCAGCGGCGGTATCGAACTGTTCGGGGTATAGGATGGCGAAGATACGGGTTATCGTTGTCGATGATTCACAGGTTATGCGCGACATGATCGCGCAGATTGTGCGCGGCGAGTCCGACATGGAGGTTGCCGCGACGGCGCAGGACCCGTTCGACGCGCGCGAAAAGATCAAGGCGTTGTCGCCTGACGTGGTGCTGCTGGACATCGAAATGCCGCGCATGGATGGGCTTACTTTCCTCGAGAAAATCATGCGCCTGAGGCCGATGCCGGTGGTTATGGTGTCCACACTGACGGTTGCCGGCGGCAGGGCGACGCTGCGCGCGTTGGAGTTGGGCGCTGTTGATTTCGTAAGCAAACCCGCGGGCCGCGCAGCGGGCGATGCAGCCGACATGTTCGCAGCTGATATCGTGGCCAAGGTGCGCATCGCCGCGGCCTCGGCGCCTGCGATTGCCCGGCGCGGCCTGCACGTGACGCCGGGCACCGGCGACGCGCCGGCAACTGCACTGGCCGTGGCTGCCGGCAACGCCGTGATTGCCCTTGGCGCGTCGACTGGCGGAATCGAGGCCATTACCACGGTGCTATGCGGCCTGCCGCGGGGAATTCCGCCGTTGCTGATTGTGCAGCACCTGCCGCAACCGTTTACCCGCTTGTTTGCGGCGCGGCTGAACACCTTGTGCGGGCTAAAGGTCAAGGAAGCGGAACAGGGCGATATATTGCATCCCAGCCACGTCTACATCGCCCCGGGGAACAGGCATTTGCAATTGGGCAGGGGCGTGAGTGGATACTCAGTCGTGTTATCGGATGAGCCGCTGTTGAATGGTCATCGGCCGGCGGTCGACCATCTGTTTAGTTCTGTCGCCCGCCTCGCCGGCAGCGACGCGGTCGGTGTCATCCTCAGCGGCATGGGTGCCGATGGTGCCGCTGGCTTGCTGCAAATGCGGCAAGCCGGAGCATGTACGCTGGGGCAGGATGCGGCAACCTGTGTGGTTTACGGCATGCCGCGTGCCGCGTACGAAATCGGCGCGGTGCAAAAACAGGCGCCGCTGGAAAAAATCGCCGGGGAAGTGCTGTCGGCCCTGCGCAATATGGACAAGGTACCATCAAGCGGCAGGCTTTGAGCTACCTTACGACGCCTTGGGGCGCGGGGCGTTGCTTTTCCCCATGGAGGCCTTGGGACGCGATTTGGGCAACAGACAATCACGAGCCGGTTCCAGCATCGAGGCTGCCGATCCCAGGACCGTTGCAAGCCACTCCAGTTTTCTCACGATAGCCAGTACCTTTTGGCGTTGCGTCCCAATCATGGAGATAGTGTCAATTTTTCTACATAAATCTGAACTTTCTGTACGTTCTGGCGTCTGCTTCATGGTGTGTTTTCCTGGTTGCAATCAAGTTGTTGCGGGTGACAGATATATAGTAAATTAGTGATAACAATAACTTACTACTCAGATGTAGACTAAATAGTGCGCAATATGTTGCATTGCGCCATAAGACTTCTTCTAGCGTAACGCATTAGAATTTTTCAAGGGGACTTCCATGCCCGTACGTCTGCCTCCACTGAATTCACTAAAGGCATTCGAGGCTGCCGCCCGCAATTTAAGCGTCAAGAAGGCCGCAATTGAGTTGAACGTAACGTCGGCTGCGGTAAGCCACCAGATACGCACGCTCGAGGAATACCTCGGTGTTCAGTTGTTCCGGCGCTACAACCGCGCCATGGAGTTGACGGATGTGGCCAAGGCTGCGTTGCCCAAGCTGGGTGAAGGATTCGACTGCCTGGCTGCTGCCGTTGCGCATTTGCGCAGCCAGCAGGGCGGAGGCTCGCTTACGGTCAGCGCTGCGCCATCGTTTGCGTCGCGCTGGCTGATGCCGCGGTTGCATCGGTTTATAGCGGCCCATCCGGAAATTGACGTTCGCATCTCCGCGCGCATGCGCCGCATCAGCGTGGACGGCAAGGGCGATGTGGCAGAGCGCGCGACGGTTGAGGCGTGGCTGTCGGATTCGGCGGTGGCGATTCTGTATGGCCGTGGTCATGTGCCGGGAATCAAGATCGAGCGCTTGATCGATCTTTCGATCACGCCCATTTGCAGTCCCAAGCTGCTGACGGGCGAGCATCCGCTAAAGGAACCGGCGGACCTGCGGCATCATCTGCTGTTGCATGACGATACTGGCGAACTCTACGATAACGAACCGTTCTGGACGCGGTGGCTGCATGCCGCGGGTGTCACTGATGTGGATATGAACAAGGGCCCGCACTTCAGCCACGCGGTGCTTGCCTTCGAGGCCGCCATTGACGGCGTGGGCGTGCTTGCCAGCATGCCGGTATTGGCTGCCGAAGATATTGCATCCGGCAAGTTGGTGGCGCCCTTCAATCTCGCGGTCAATCTTCCGGATGGTTACTACATGGCCTGCAGCGAGCATGCCGACGAGCGGCTGCCGGTCAGGGCGTTCCGCAACTGGTTGCGCAATGAGGCAGCACGCGCGGCAGCCTGATAGCGAACCGGGCTGATCTTCGCAGGGGTATGCGCCAGCCTATGCCTCAGTCAGGCGGCGCAAGGCGTTGCAAAGTTGCGTTCGGCGCGACGCTTTCGTTGCGCCGCAGAAGATCGAGTATCGCTCCAAACCGCGGCACAAATCGGCTAGAATAGTGGCTCCGTCAGGGTGTAGCGTAGCCTGGTAGCGCGCCTGCTTTGGGAGCAGGAGGTCGTGAGTTCGAATCTCACCTCCCTGACCACTTTCCCACCGGTAACACGCGATTCAGTCCTTTAGTGTAAATGGATTGAAGTTGGTGTTGCGGTCGTAATAGTCCTCGTGTTCCGCTCGCTTGAGCCAGTTCACGATCTTGTAGGTGATGGGCGTGAACACGACTTCGACGCCAACTTTGAGAGTAAATTGCGCCAGCATGACCAGCGGCAGTTTGTCGTTGGGAATGATGCCGGTGCCGTAAAACGCCAGCGGGTAGAACAGTGCGGAATCCACCGCCTCGCCAGCGATGGTGGAACCTATCGTGCGGCTCCACAGGTGCTTGCCTGCGGTGATGATTTTCATTTTTGCCAGCACCATCGAGTTGACGAATTCGCCACAAAAATAGGCAATCATGGATGCCAGAACGATGCGCCAGGTCGAGCCAAAGGCAACATCATATGCGGCCTGGTGCTTCCAGAACGGGGCAGGGGGCAGGGCAACGACTATGCTGGCCATTATCGAGGCAAAAGCCAGCGCGGCGAATCCGCTCCAGATGACTTTGCGCGCACGCGCGTATCCGTAGACCTCGGTGAGAATATCCCCGAATACATAGGAGATCGGGAAAAACAGCACGCCCGCGCCGAAGGTGAGCACACCCCACACCGGCAACTCGATCTGAGCAATCTTCGCTGGCCCAATTAAATTGGAGCAGATCAGTACCGTGACGAAGGCGACCATCACAAAGTTAAAGTACTGGTACTCGCGCAATGGGCTGCAGGTGTTCATGTAAGTATCTGTTTTTATTTAATTATTTTTAAATTCTCGGTGGCCGGATGAGGTCCGGACGTAAGTGGACGGCGGTGGTGGTACGCGCAAGCATTGCGGGTGCCGGCAATTCGTCGTGCCGGCCGCGCGTATGCGTTGTTGCCGGTGAAGTATGCAATGCCCAAGTCGATACTGTCCACGCCGAATGTGCGGCCTGCCCGGTTTTCGCGCCGCAAGACACGCGCCAGTCCGTGGCAGGCGCTCGAGGACTGTTGAATGCAATGCGCTTCGGGCCGAGGCATTGTTCAAGCGCGCGATTCTACTTTCACCGGAAACTGCCTGCGAACCGCCGCGCGGCAAATGGTTATGCACGGCAACAGCTTTGTCGTGGATTTCTCTCTCCGGTCGTGGGAAGGTGCTCGCGCGCAGCGCTGTGTGGTACTGATCCGGGGCGCTATCTGTCAATACTTATTGTCCATTG
>CADECM010000055.1 GCA_902825845.1 uncultured beta proteobacterium | reverse complement strand
CGGACGACCTTGCCCGGCATCGGGGCGGTCAGCCGTTGCGGGCCGGTGTCGTCGCCGCTGGCGCTCCCGCGCCGGCGTGAGCGCTCCGGCGACGCGACCTGCACGGCCACGGTGGTGCCGTTGACCGCGACATGCAGCAGGTCGGCCTCCCGTCCCGGTACGACGACGGCGGGCACGCTGCGGCCGGCCCCGGCGCCGTCGCCCACGCCCAGCGACAAGCGCATGCAGGTGAACATATACGGCAACGCCGACGGCACCACGATTTTGCGCACCCGCGTGGCCCACGGCAGATTCAATACCCGTGACACGTTCAGCAGATCGCGATCCACTGACGTGACGCCGACGGCAGTGTTGATCAGCGTCGGCCACAGCGAGCACAGGGTCACGGTGATCGCGGACACCAGAAACGATTTCTGGAACAGCGCCGCATCCGAGGTCACATACAGCGCGCTCACCACCAGTGTCACAATCGGCAACCACGCCAGCGGCGAGACAGGCCGCAGTATCTGTATCATCGGATTGAGCGCGGCCTGTATCACCTTGCTCGAGCCGCACAGAATGCCCAGCGGCACCGCGATCAGTGTCGCAATCAGGAAGCCCGCGAACACGGTCTTCAGGCTGGTAAAAATCTGATCCAGATAGGTCGGCTTCCCCGTCCACTCGTGAATGGTGACCTTGGCCGCCGGATCTTCCGCCAGCGTTTTGCGGTTTCGGTCTTCCTGCCGTTGATAAAAAGCGGCCTCCTTGGCGCGTTCAGCCTTGTGATCGGCCACCAGGGTGAGCGCCTGCTGATAAACCTGAACCGGTCCGGGGACCGTTCCCAGGCTGGTCTGCACGCGTGCCGCGCTCACTGACCACAGCACCAGAAAGATCGCGATCGCCACCGCCGGCATGCCGACCGCCAGGGCAATCGCGCGGCTTTGTTCGCGCGAGGCGCCAGCGCCCACACCAAATAGTTTTAGCAAACTTCCCATGGCCACTCTTCCTTTTCAATGCCGCTGATTTTCGTCGCGCGCCGGTCACCCCGTGCTGCCTCTAGGCACCCTTGAGTCCGATCTTGAATTTGCCGAGATACTCGTTCGGCTTTTTCGCGTCGAAGGTGATGCCGTCGATGAACTCGCTCTGCGGTCCGCGATAGCCGTCCGATTTCATGGGGAAGTCGGCTTCCCTGGCCTTGCCCTGGGCAATCAGCGCCTTGGCCGCCTTGATGTAGACATCCGGCAGATAAACCTGCTTCGCGACATCCGCATACCACGCGTCGGATTTGCCCGCGGGTAACTGGCCCCAGCGCCGCATTTGCGTGAGGTACCAGATCGCATCGCTGTAAAACGGGTAGGTCGCGAAATGGCGGAAGAACACGTTGAAGTCCGGTTGCGGCCGCTTGTCACCCTTTTCGTACTCGAAGGTGCCGGTCATGCTGTTGACGATAACCTGCTCGTCCGCGCCCACATAATTCGGCCGCGACAGGATTTTCGCGGCCTCCCTGCGGTTTGCCGGGCTCGCATCGAGCCACATGCCGGCGCGGATCAGCGCCTTGACAACCGCGACGTGGGTCAGCGGATACTTGTCGGCCCAGGACTTGTTTACGCCGAACACCTTCTCCGGATTGTTCTTCCAGATTTGATAATCGGTGATCACCGGCACGCCGATACCCTTGGCCACCGCCTGCTGGTTCCACGGCTCGCCCACACAGTAGCCTTGGATGGTGCCCGACTCCATGGTAGCCGGCATTTGCGGCGGTGGCGTAACGGATATCAGCACATCGGCATCGGTTTGCCCGTTCACGTCCCGCGCGGAGTAGTAGCCCGGATGAATGCCACCGGACGCCAGCCAATAGCGCAACTCATAATTGTGCGTGGACACCGGGAATACCATGCCCATCTTGAATGGCTTGCCTTCGGCCTTGAACTTGTCGACCACCTTTTTCAGGGCGTCTGCCTTGATCGGATGCACCGGCTTGCCGTCCTTTACCGGCAGGTGTTTCTTCATTTCCTTCCACACGTCGTTGGAAACGGTTATGGCGTTACCGTTGAGATCCATGCTAAAGGCGGTTACCACGGCCGCCTTGGTGCCGATTCCGACCGTCGCCCCCAGGGGCTGTCCCGCGAGCATGTGTGCGCCATCGAGCTGGCCGTCGATCACACGATCGAGCAGCACCTTCCAGTTGGCCTGCGCTTCCAGTGTGACGAACAGTCCTTCGTCTTCAAAAAATTTCTTTTCGTAGGCGATCACCAGCGGCACGCAATCGGTGAGCTTGATGAAGCCGAACTTGAGCGCCTCCTTTTCGGGGCGGACTTTCTGCGCGTGCGCGGGCAGACCGATGGCCGTTGCGCCGGCCAACGCCGACAAGCCGCTTAGAAACTTCCGCCGGCCAGCAGGGCCTCCCGAAACACGCAGCCACTTCGACATTTCGACTTCCTTTCAGAAAAATGCTTGCACTACCAGGATCACAACCAGTGCAGTCTTCTGCACTCATTTACCACTATGCAAGCGCCGTGCCAGCGGCAAGAAAAGTCGAGCTGTTTATCTAACTATATGATTTTATTAATATTTCTTAAATTACCCTCGCTCGGGAACAAGTTTCGATGGCGCCCTATTGCGGTGCACAATTTTTGCACGATGCACTGAACCGGAATCCCAAAGGCGCTGTCATGACGCAAACAGCGAAACGCGCGGGACCCGCGCAGTCATTCTTGCGTAAGGCATTCAATCCCGCATCGCGCAACATCGGCGACGGCCGACGGCACGGACCGTTACTCCCGCTCAGGCAGTGCCGGCACCCTGCTGCATGGTGCTGGCGAGAACGGTGTAGGCGGCGACCCAGGCTTGCTCGACATCCTGCGTGAACGCCTCACCCAGCCCTTGACCGAGCGTCCAAAGCAGCGCCGTCGCGACCGTGCCATAGTGCGCCGCTTGAACGCCGTAGCCCGCATGCCGGCGCCCGAGGTCCAGTACCGCCGGCACGATGGACTCGAGCTTGTCGAGGGCATTCACAGCCGTGGCAATCATGGTCATCAGCTTGCGGCCCTGCTCCTTCATGTCGCCCTTGAACAATACCTTCAATGCAGGGTCCAGGGTAAACAGCCGGGTGTAAAAAAGCTCCGCGGCCGTGTCCCGGATCGGCACTACCTTTTGCCAGCTGTCTTTGACCAACACGACTTGTTGCGGTGTCATGATTCCAGTTCTCCTATTTGCTCACAATGGCGGTCATATAGTCGACCGCCGCCTTGACATCTGCATCGCTCAAACGATCATTGCCCCCGCGCGGCGGCATTTGCGTGCCTTTGGGTCCGGTCAATCCGCCGAGCGCGCTCTTGTAAAGCGCTTCCCTGCCCTTCGCCAACCGCGGCGCCCAAGCCGCCTTGTGGGTCACCAGCGGCGCGCCGGCAACGTCATTCGCGTGGCAGGCCTCGCAGGTGCCAAGCCACACACTGCGTCCGTGCTTGAGATTCGCGCCAGGAAACTCCGGGTACTTCTGTGCATGGACTGACGCGCCCGCAAACGCGGTCATGGCTATCGTTGCCAACGTGCGGGCGTGGCGCGGCGCCAGCCACCAACGGGAGACAATCCGGCGCATGACGCGCTCACTTCATCGGGATGCGCAGCACCACCCCGCCCATCGTCTGCCCGATCTTGAAATCGGTCTTGGGGCTGTCTTTGTGCTCGTTGTGGCAGGTGACGCAAGCCGGCGCTACCGCCTTGTCGGCATAGATCGCGGTGAAGTACTTGGTCTTGCCCAGCGTTTCTTCGCCGTAGAAGGGCTTGGTATTGTCCTTGGCAACCGCATCCAGGCCCTTCTTTTCCAGTGCCGTCTTGGGCGCATTCTGCTTGTTGATCGGCCACATCGACTGCAGCGAGTAGCTGAACGGCAGCTTCTTCTCGGCCACCATCTCCGCGCCAAAGCGAAACATCTGCGCCGGCAGCGGCAGCGCCTTGTCGTCCTTGAAATGTTCGGACGCCTTGATCACCTTGTCCTGGTTCGCCAGGCGATTCACCACCATGCGCGTATACACGGTGCGATCGGACTCCATCACGGCATGCAGCGCATCGGCCATATCCTTGTAGCTCACCTGCGCGTGGGCCGGCAGCGCCGCCGTTATTCCGCCCGCTGCCAGCACTGTCACAACTGCCCACTTCGTTTTCATCCTGTGCTCCTCGATTAAAGTTGAATCCCGCCCGCTGCTGCGGACCCTGCCACTACTGCTTCTGCGCTGCGGCGGCCTTCCGCTGCCGCCGCTTTTCTTCCACCGCCCTGGCGCGTTGCGCCGTCATCTCCAGACTCTTGATGTGCGCGCCCGGCTTGCCGGCGAAATTACCGGTGACAAGCCTGCGATCCGCCAGCGCGTCAATCGCAAAGCCGAGCCCATGGCAATTCATGCACACCGGCCGGATCATTTTTTCGTTGGGCCGCAGGTTGTCGTTCTGATTGTGCTGAACCAGCACACGCTGGACATCCAGACCCGGCGCGCGATACTCGGTACGCGGCAAATGGCAAGTGGCGCAGGACACGCCGCTGCCGGGGGGCGCCTCGCCCGCCAACTCCTTCTTCCACAGCGCGTAGTGCGGCGAACGCTCATAGGCTGCGGTATGTTCATCGCGATGGCAGCCGGCACAGGCTTCGACCGCTGCCTTGCGCGTATCAAACCGGTGCGCGCCGTGACACGTCGTACATCCCAGTTCCGTATCGGAGGCCTTGGCATGCATCGGCTGGCGCGCCAGCCGCGGTGTCATGTGCGTCAGGCCTTCGGCCAGCCGCATGCCATGCTTGCCGGCAAGAAATCCCTTGCTTTCCGGCTCGTGACACACCGCGCAGACCTTGTGATCGGGACGCTCCACCCAGTGTTTCGCGCCATTCTTTTCCGCCTGATGGCACCCGCTGCAATTCACGCCGGAACGCGCATGCGCCGTTGCCAGCCAGTCGGCGGCGACGTCCTGCGATTTCATGAGATGCGCCGGCGCGTCGGTTGTCGATTGCGGTTTCAGCGGGAATCGATCCGCGGGATAGCCGGGAAAGTCCGCGGCCAACTCACGGAAATTGCGCGCCGGCAACGATGCACGCCCCAGCAGCGATGGTTCATCCAGGTGCTTGGCGAGAAAGTCCTCATACAGCGCGCGGTTGTCGTGAAACTTGTGGCAACCCGCGGAATTGCAGGTGTCGAATGCCATGCCGGCATGGCTCGGCCGGTCTTTCGCAATATCCTGATGACAGTGAAAACAGAAATCCCCGGCCAGGGTGACGCCCATGCCATGGGTGATCTCGGGTCGATGCTCAACGTGGCAGGTGACGCACAGCGTTGCATCGAGTTTCTCCGCCAGTTCCGCGTTGCGCGGATCGGTGAATTTGCTGCTCGGATGCTTGTCCACTGCGTCCTTCAATTCCTGCGCGTGGCAACGCTCGCACGACGCCTGTACCACGTCGCGCCCGCCGAAGGCACTGGTGTGGCAGCTTTCGCAGGCCAGTTCGATCTGGTAGTGCCCATGACTGGTCTTGCCGGGGAGGAGCATCGCGCGCGCCGGACTCAACAGCGGATTGCTCGCCGCTGATTTCAGCAACAGCCCTGCCGACAGATAGCCGCCAATCGCCACGCTCAGTAACCCCCAACAGATCCAGAAGATCTTTCGCTTCGCCGGTGTCGCCATGCTGTTTCCGGCTTAAAAGTAGTACGTCTTGAGCACATGGAAGGCGAGCAACACCGGTATCGGCCAGGTCATCAGGATGTGCGCCCACAGCCAGGAGCGGCGCAGACGCGCGGCGCCGCTGCCCAGCCGGTGTTCCAGCGCGACGATGCCGCCCGCCGTCGCGCCCAGCACCACCACGCCCAGAAAGCACGCCATCAGCGTGAAATTGAGATTTGAGCCCAGCCGTCCGCCGCTGTGCACGGCCAGCGCCACCAGCGTCAGTGCGCCCAAAACGGCGTGCATGACACGCCACACCGGGAAGGCGCCGAGCGTAAAACGGCGAATACGCTTGCGCAGCGAGAGTGCCGACAACACCACGGACAGCCCCAGCACCGTGAAACCACTCACCTGCTTCCAGAAGCTGTCGCGCCACAGCACGTCCCATTGCCACGGCACCTGCACCGAGGCCGCGTACGGCACCGCGAACAAGAGCAGCAGCACTGCGGCCACCAGCGCAAAGCCGCCGCTGCCGAGCAGGGTTTTCCAGCCGCGCTCGGGCGCCAACGGACCGGCCGCGCCGGCCAGCTGCGCAAGCAAGGGCCGGCAACTGCCGCACACGGTGGATGCCCCGGTGCGCGCCGCCAGCGCCTCAACCGTCGCACAACCGTCCGCCATCGCCCGCCCCAGATCACCACGCGTTACGCCAGTGCAATTGCACACGGCCGCGGCCGCCGGCCAGGCCAGCACGCTGCCAGCGTCTTCCTCGGCCCACAGCGCGCCACTGCGCGCAAACCGCAGCAATTGCCACGGCCATATCCGGCGCTGGCGCATGGCGGCTTCCTGCAACCGGCTCAGATCGGCGCATTCGCCCACGGTGATGGCGCCGACCAGCCGGCCACGGTAGGTCACCAGCTTGCGGTAGGCATTGCCGTCGCGCCAGGTCCAGGTGCGCGCAAAGTCGGGTTTCTCTTCCTCCGTCGCCGGGCCGATGCTGAATACCGGAAGGTCCAGCACCTTGAGCCGTGTCGCCAGTGTCGACCCCGCGTAACGGGTGCTGCCGCCTGCGATCACGTGTGCCGCCACCGTCGCCTGCTCCAGGCCCGGCGCAACAATGCCGTAGACGCGATCGCGATGCTCGGCACATTCGCCCACCGCGTAAATGTCGGGGTCGGCGGTCTGCATGCGGTCATTCACCTTGATGCCGCGTCCGATGGGCAAGCCCGCGGCCAGCGCGAGTTCGGTATTGGGCGAGATGCCGGTCGCCACCACCACGGTGTCGCATTCGAGTATGCGATCACTGCGCAATTGAATGCCGGAGACCGCCACGTCGCCGAGCACACGTCTGGCGCCGTCGTCGAGCACCACCTCAATGCCCATCGCCTCAACGTGCGCCCGCAGCCCACTCGCCGCGGTTGCGTCCAGCTGGCGCATCATCAGCCGGCTGTAGTGCTCGACGACGCACACGCCGGTGTTGAAGCGCTGCATGGCACGCGCCGCTTCCAGCCCCAGCAACCCGCCGCCCAGCACAATCGTGCGGCGGCTGCGCACGCGCCGTGCAAACAGCCGCTGCGCGTCACTCACATCGCGAAACGTATAAACACCGGGCAGCCTGATGCCTGGAATATCCGGCACATAAGCGCGCGAGCCGCTGGCCAGCACCAGCCGCGAATACGGCTGATCAAAGCCGGTGGCATCGCGCACGCAACGCCGGGCCCGGTCTATCGCAATGACCCGGCAACCATAACGGGTCTCGATGTTGGCGCCGGCGGGCAGCGCGGAATCCCGCGTCAGCTCCTGCCAGCTGATATCCCCGACCAGAAATGAAGACAGCCGCACGCGGTTGTAGGGCTCGGAGGCTTCGTCGCCGTAAATCACCACCGGCGTCGCCGGCTGGCGCCGCCACAGTTCCTGCGCCATGCGCATGCCCACCGGACCCGCGCCCACGATCACCACCGGCGCATCCTGCCTTTCAACAGATGCCGTGGTTGATACATCCAGCGCTATCGCCGTTTCCAAAATGAGTGCCCCAAAACAATTCACGCCCCGCACAATGGCCACCGCTGGTCACAACGCTCGCCACACTCGGGAAGCAACAACGACCCCAACTGTCCATTCGTGTGCCCGCTTTTTTCAGACACGATTACCTATCAGCAACCTCCATGCCAGGATGCGGCATTAATCTATAAATATATGATTTTAAACATTATTTTATTGGTAACCACCTATGAAGCGCTGCCTGCGAGGAACGCCTCAGCACCACGATGGCGCAATGCAACATTTCGCGGCACCACGACGAACGGTAACGGCATTCAATTTTTTGGGCGTGCTCAAACACTATGAGAGCGGGTTGCCAAACCGCAATGCACAAGTACTGCAGTCCACCAAGCAGCAAAGATGAGGGCAGTCCTTGGCCGGCATGGCGAGCGCTATTAGCGTTCGCGTCGGTGCCGGACAAAGCGCGTAAAGCGACCTGCGTTGAGTCCCGCAGCGGCCAGTGAGATCAATCGGGAAACGTCGGCAATCTGAAAATGCCGTCCACTGGGCCGAAGAGCAGCTACCGCCGGATACGACGCGTCCGTCCGGCGGTAGCACCAAACACCATGATCGTCAGGCCGTATTGAACGTCACCAGCGTCCACGCCACCGAATCGTCATCGAAGACGGCGACGACGGGCATATCCACCCGCACGTCTTTCAGCGCGCAGTCGACGACGTCGCTTGGGACACGCACACTCTTGTCGAGCCGGACGATCGCGCGGGTGTGGTTTAACCCGGGCTTCCCGGTAATCCGGAGTGCCTTGAGGCGTTCAAGCTGCGGTACGCCCGTTGCTGGTCACGAAGCGGGCGATGTCGTCGGCGAACACGCGCTCGGAGTCGTCCTGCGGCGCATAACCGATCACTTGCCGGGCGTTGGCGATGCTCCAGCACGAGCGCGTATTGTCGGACACGCCATAGAAGCAGTGCCACGGCACGCCGTCGGCGTTGCGGATGTCGGGCGTCTCGATGGATTTCATGTAGAGCTGCTGCAGATCGCGCTCGCTGATGTAGCCCGCCAGATCGCGCTTGTAGGTGATCTGGTTATCCGCAAGTTTTGCGCCATCGACCGGGCGCGGCACGACGATGCGGATGTGTATGTTTTCGACCGGCCTGCCGAATCGGCCGGTGGCGAAAATAAACCCGAGATTCTCGTAAGCGATCTTGGCCCAGCCGTAGAAGTTGTCCGACAGCGGATAGGTCGTGTGATCGCAGGATGCCATGCGGCCGTCGTGCAGTTTGGTTTCGTACCAGTCGGTGGCGTGGTTCGAACTCGCCGTTACCACGCGACTGACGCCTTCTTCCTGGGCGAGACGAAACACGTGATAGGCCATATCGAGCGAATCACGCTCGACGTAGTAACCTTGCAGATCGCCGGGCGGCCGGTCCTTGAGCCACTGCCGCGGTGCGGCGGTATTCACGCCCGGGCGGGTGCTGCGCGTGTTGTGAACGATCGCATCGACGCCCTTGAAGTGCTTGCGATAGGCGTCGATGTCGGGATTGACGAGATCGATTTCGACGATGTCGTCGATATCCTGCGGTTTGTGCCGGTCCAGCAAGACGAGGTCATAACGCTCGCGGAATACAGGCAAGAGCTGGCGCGAGAGGTAGCCGGCCGCGCCGGTGATCAGAACGCGTTTGCGTGCCATGGTCGGTTACTCCGTCAGTGAAACGCTCCGCTGGGATGGACTTATCCGCGCGCGGCGATCTTGTCCTGTGTTTTCGTCTGGAAGTCGCCGGCGTCATGGCGCTCGTGCAATTGTTGTTCAGGCGGCCCGCTGGTGCGGTTGACCATACGGCCGCGCTGGACGGCCGGGCGCTCGCCGATTTCTTTTGTCCAGCGCGCGAGGTTTTTGTATTCGTGCGTCTGCAGGAACTGGCGCGCGTCGTCGTAGGAGGCGCCATTCATCATGCCGTTGCCGTACCACGGCCAGATCGCCATATCGGCAATCGTGTATTCGTCGCCGGCAACGAATCGGTTGTCCGCAAGCTGCCGGTCGAGCACATCGAGCAGGCGTTTCGTCTCCATGGCAAAACGGTCAATGGCGTATTTGATCTTCACCGGCGCATAGGCATAGAAATGCCCGAAGCCGCCGCCGACATAGGGCGTGGAGCCCATCTGCCAGAACAGCCAGTTCAGCGCTTCAGTGCGCTTGCCGCCATCCTTGGGCAGGAAGGCGCCGAATTTCTCCGCCAGGTAGAGCAGGATCGCGCCGGATTCGAACACGCGTCGCGGCGGCTGCACGCCATAGTCCATGAGCGCGGGGATTTTGGAGTTCGGGTTCACCGCCACAAAGCCGCTGCCAAACTGGTCGCCCTCGCCGATGCGGATCAGCCACGCGTCGTATTCCGCTGCGCTGTGGCCCGCCGCCAGCAGCTCCTCCAGCAGGATGGTGACCTTGACGCCATTGGGCGTGCCCAACGAATAGAGCTGAAGGGGATGCTTTCCGCGCGGCAACGCCTTCTCATGCGTCGCGCCCGCGATCGGACGATTGGTGTTGCCATAGCGCCAATTGGGATTGTCGCCCTTCTCCCAGACCCAGACGTCCGGTGGCGTGTATTGAGGTGTGTCAGTCATATAGGGCTCTCGCGTGTCGCTCGATGGGTTGGCCGTATGGATAAGACAAGCAGGGGCAGTGTAAACTTTTCAGTGGTGCGTGTGTTGAAGGCGAAAATCTGCGGCGCCTTTTCTGCCAATCCGCGCGCATCTGCACGACGTGGCGGGGCAGGATGCGCTTTACATCATCGGCTGCGCACTGGCGCAAGGCCGGCGCATCGGCGTAACCTCGGCGCTGGGATTGTCGGCGGTCTTGGCAAGCTCGACTGCGGCGTTTGTGCTGTTGAAATGGCTGTGTGCTGCGTACCGGACTTATCTGGGCGTGCGTTTGGCAGCGACGCGACACTAAATAAAAAATTGAATAAAAACAAATACTTACGATGATTCAATGTGATAGGCTTTGGCATGCCTGGCGCGCGGAATACCCGAGCGCCCGGTGTAACACGCGCTACACCGTGCACCGGTAAACTGCGAGCGCGACGATGTCGTCGCACACCTTTAACGGAGGCGTTCACATGAACACCATGGAAATCGCGCGCAAGATGGTCGAGCTTTGCGGTCAAGGCAGGAACGAGGAGGCGTTGAATACGCTGTTCGCCCAAGACATGGTGAGCGTCGAAGCCTGCGAAATGCCCGGCGCACCGGCACGCGAATGCAGGGGCCTGGCCGCGGTGAAGGCCAAAGGCGAGTGGTGGATGGCCAATCACGAAATTCATTCGGCGAATATCAGCGGCCCGTGGCCGCACGACGACCGATTCATCGTCGGCTTTCAATATGATGTTACCCACAAGCCCTCGGGCCAGCGCATAAAAATGGACGAGGCCGCGCTCTACACCGTGAACAACGGCAAAATCGTGCGCGAGGAATTTTTCTACGACATGGGCGGATAATCGCGGCTGTGACACGCAACGATCACGCCAGCCGACGTCATGAACGCATCGTATAAGCCCGAACGCTATAACAGCGTCTCGCCGTACCTGGTCGTCAACGGCGCCAGCGCAACCATTGACTTTTTGAAGCAGGTGTTTGACGCCGTCGAGCTGCGGCGATTTCCCGGTGACGGCGGCAGGCTGATGCACGCCGAGGTGCGCATCGACGACACCGTGATCATGCTTGCGGACCGCGCGCCCGAGTGGCCGGCAAGGCCAAGTGACGTGCATATTTACGTCGCGGACGTCGACGTCACCTATCGGCGCGCGCTGCAAGCCGGCGCAACCTCGGTACAGGAACCGGTCCAGAAACAGGACACAGACAAACGCGGCGCCATCAAAGACGCCGGCGGCACCACCTGGTGGATCGCGACCAAAGTCGGGTAGACGCGTGATGCTGACCGATGCCACGCTGGCCGCCTTGCACTACCTGTCGATCATTTTGCTGGTGGTATTTCTCTCGGCGGAAGCGGTGTTGTGCAAGCCCGAGTACCTCAGCGCCATCACCGTGCGGCGGCTTTCCGTTTACGACGCGTTGTATTTCACTTTTGCGATGGCGGCACTGGCGACTGGGCTTGCGCGTGTGTTCTGGGGTGTAAAAGGCGCCGCGTTTTATGCGGGCAATGCGCTTTTCTGGGCGAAAATCGCCGCCTTTGTACTGATCGGGCTGATGTCGATCCCGCCGACACGCGCCTTTCAGCGTTGGCGCAAACGCTTAAAACAGGATGCGACCGCGCTGCCCGCGGCAGATGAGGTTCTGCGCGCGCGCCGCTGGGTGTTGCGCGAGGCGCACCTGCTGGTGCTGCTGCCGATTTTCGCGGTGTTGATGGCACGCGGATTCGGTCCGGCGTAGGCCGGACGCAGGTCGCTTGCCGTCTCGCCGCTGCCATGCTAACGTAACTTATTCGTTACGAATAATCCTTGACGATCCATGCACGCTCTTGACGCGCTGGGTAACCCGGTACGCCGCGCGATTTTGCATGAACTTCGCGCGGGGCCGTTGTCGGTGGCGCAGTTGGCCGAGCGCTTTCCGGTAAGCCGCCCCGCGGTGTCGCGGCACTTGGCCGTGTTGTCCGAGGCCGGCCTGGTGGAGGCGCACAAGCGCGGCACCACGAATTTGTATGCGGTGCGGGTGCAGGGGTTCGCTTCGGTGCGCGACTATCTGGACGATTTTTGGGGCACTGCGCTCAATCGTCTGCAATCGTTGGCGGCGCGACGCAAGTGATCGAAAAATCGGTGTTATTGCCGCTCACGCCGCCGGAGGCTTTTGCGTTGTTCACCGGGAAAATCAGCCTGTGGTGGCCACCCGAGCGCCGGCACCTGAACGACCCCGACAGTGAACTTTTCCTGCTCGCAGGCGGCCGCTTTTACGAACGCGCGAGTAACGGCACCGAGCTCGATCTGGGGCGCGTGCGGCTGTGGCAACCGCCGCATCGCATTGTGCTGGATTTTTTCATGGGCACCGATGCCGCGCACCCGACGGAAGCCGAAATACGTTTTGCCGCCGAGGGCGACGGCACGCGCGTCAGCATACTCCACCGTCCGCTCGCAGGCAGTCAGGATGTATGGGATAAGCGCGCACCGATTTTTGGGCGCTCGTGGGACGTGGTGCTGGCGGCACTGCGCCAGGCCGTAGTCGATAGGTAACGAACACGTTAGCCCACATTGCATCAACCACCCTGCCGAAAGGAGATCGTATGGCCAAGCTCGACCGCACCCAGGACAACCCGTGGCAGTTGAAAACGCCGCCGGGCACGTCGGCGTACACCATGCATGCCAGCGAAAAAGACGGCAAAAAAGTGCTGGTGTGCACCGTGGGCAAAACCGTGCTGCTCTACGACGCACGCTGTGTGGACGATCTGCACAAGATGCTGAAAGCGGCCAAGGATTGGGTGGAACTCGGCGGCGCCGACGAACAAAAGCCCGCCACGGACGGCACGGTGGAAGCGTGGGGCCGTTCGCCGAAAAACCCGGTGGGCGGCTGGTATGGCCTGAAAAAAGGCTTGCGCGGCCGCTTCGGCGTTTATCTGCCGCCGCTGATGGAAGCGCTGGGGCTCGCCGAGCTCGAGCACAACCCCAGGAACAATCGCATGCGCGCGAAGTAGCGCCCATCCTTCGCGGGAGATTTGATGAAAGCCTTTGCGACTACCACGCTGATTCAGGCCACGCCGCAGGCGGTGTGGGACGTGTTGACCGATGCCGCCTCATGGACAGCGTGGAATCCCACCGTCGATAGAGTCGACGGCACGATTGCGCCCGGTCAAAAAATCACAGTGTATGCCAGGTTGAGTCCCGGCCGCGCGTTTCCGGTCAAGGTCAGCGTGTTCGAACCGCCGTTGCGCATGGTGTGGACCGGCGGCATGCCGCTGGGATTGTTCAAGGGCGAACGCACCTACACACTGACGCCCCTGGCCGGCGGCACGCAGTTTGCGATGCGCGAAACCTTCAGCGGTTTGATGGCGCCGCTCATCACCAGGTCGATACCGGATATGCAGCCGGCATTCGAGGCATTTGCCGCGGCACTCCAGCAGCGGTGTGAGACCAAACCATGAAAAATCGCCTCTATTCTGCTTCTATTGAAACTTAAAAAGCGTCCCGCAGCCCCAGCCTCTCTTCTGCGGGGAGTGGGCAATCCGCCTGCACACAGGCATGCACGGATTTCACATAAGTAACTGATTTTATTATATATTTTAGATGACTTGATTACCCCGACTCTCGCGCCAAGCCCTGCACCCATCCGACACCGGACACGACGGCGTGCCGTCTGCGGGGCCGATGTTCAGGTTGAGCGCCGCATTGCTTCCCGCGGCCGCTTGCGCCTCAGACACCCCTGCGGCAAGGCCATTGCGTCACAGCCCGCCAAGGCGCTCCAACCGATAGTTGAATTGCCGCAGCGTCATGCCCAGCTGCTGCGCAGCGCGCGACTTGTTGCCGCCGCTTGCACTGAGCGCGGCCTGCATCGCGGCAGCGTCACCGGGCTGCAACTGGCGATAGTGACGCACAGGGGCCAAACCATCCGGCGCAGGCGCGGTGACGCCTTCGGTGCCGGTGGGCGGCGCGCGCGTGGCGTCCTGCGCGAGGATGGCGGCCACTTCCGCGGCTGACAACACCGGCTGCTCCGCCAGCAGCACCATGCGTTCCAGCAGGTTGCGCAACTGGCGCACATTGCCGGGCCAGGAAAATTGCATCATGGCATCGAGCGCGTCGGGTGCCAGGCTGACATTGCGTCCATAGGCCTGGTTGATCTTGTTCAGGTGATAACGCACCAGCGGGGCAATGTCCTGCGGGCGCTCGCGCAGGGCAGGCAGACGCACCGGAATGACGTTCAGGCGATAAAACAAGTCCAGCCGAAAGCGCCCCTGTGCGACCAGCGCCTGCAAGTCCTGATGGGTGGCCGCAACCAGGCGGATATCCACTGCAATCTCGCGCGCGCCGCCCACGCGTTCGATCGTGCGCTCCTGCAGCACACGCAATATTTTCACCTGCAAGGGCAACGGCAGATCGCCGATCTCATCCAGAAACACGGTGCCGCCCTGCCCCTGCTCAAAGCGGCCGATGCGGCCGGCGGTGGCGCCGGTGAACGCGCCCTTTTCATGGCCGAACAGTTCCGACTCAAACAGCGACTCGGGAATAGCGCCGCAGTTGATGCGGATAAACGGCCCATCGCGGCGCGGGCTCGACAGGTGCAGGGCGCGGGCGAACAGTTCTTTGCCGGTGCCGGATTCACCCAGCAGCAGAATGGTCGCATCGGTTTGCGACACCTGCTCGATCTGCCGCAAGGCGGCGCGTAACACACCCGACTCGCCGACGATGCCGAACGACACCACGCCGCTGGCCAGGGCAGACTTGAGCGAGCGGTTCTCGGATTCCAGATGCGCGGTGCGCTTCTCGACCAGTTGATTGATCTTGAGGATCTGCGCCACCCAGGCCGCCACCATATGCATCAGCTGCAAATCATCGGCCAGTGCACGATCGCGCCGGCGCAACCGATGCGCCGCCAGCACCCCCGCCACCCTGCCGTCGATAAGGAACGGCAGCGCGATATAGGCCACCGTTTCCTGCGGCAATTTGGCACGCGCCACGGTGCGGGTGAGATACGCCGGCTCGTTGTCGATATCCTGCACGATGGCCGCCTGCCCGCTTTCCCAGGCACGCCCGGTAACACCCTCGCCGCGCCTGAAACGGCCGCGCGCCACTTCGGCCGCTGTCAGCCCATACGAATAGCGAATGGCAATACGGTCATCCACCGGGTCCGGCAACATGACGCGCCCGCGGTTCAGCCCCACCAGCTCGGACAGCAGGTGCAACGCCTCGCTGATGGCATAGCGCGCGTCCAGGCTGCGCCCGAGCAGCTTGGACATCTCACGCAGGATCAGCAACTCGCGGTCGGACCAGCGTTCGTGCCCGCGCGGCGCGCTCACCTTCACAGCAGCAGTTCGGAAAGCCATGGGCGGGTGTGCAAATCGCATTAGCCAAAGTGTTAACAAAATGCTCGTTTGATGTAAGCACTTTTTGGGCCAGCGGCTTATCCTGAATTGCAGTACGTGAACGGTGCACCGCAGCCGACAGGCCGTTTTCTCTGTGAAAACAAGTGGCTTTTCGCGCTGCTCGCCTCGCAAGCCGTCGGCCTACCGGACTTGGCACGCAAGTTGCGTTGACAAGGGCATGCACCTGAAACGCTCGGTCACCCCATTTCAGTGCACGCACACCACGATGAATCTGCAAGCGTATTAATGATCTCAACCCAGGAGATGGCCCATGGAATCCGGCATTCTGATCGACCCCCAGCAACTGGTGGACCTGCAAAAAACCACGCCGCTGGTCATCATCGACACACGCGACCCCGAAGCGTATGCCGCTGGACACATCCCCGGCGCTGTGAATCTGCGCGACATCTTTACCTACCTTGCCACCTCGACGCCCGAGGGCCTGGAGGAGATGACGGCCAAGTTTGCCGCCGAGTTCGGCCGCATCGGCCTTTCCGGCAAGGAAACCGCAGTGCTGTATGAAGACACCATGAATTCAGGCTTCGGCCAGTCGTGCCGCGGTTACTTTTTGCTTACCCATTTTGGCTATCCCAGCATCAAGGTGCTGCACGGCGGCCTGGGCGCGTGGAACAAGGCCGGCATGGCACTTTCCACCCAGGCGCCCGCGCCGCTTGCGGCAACATTCCCGCTGTCCATCACGCCCGGCGCGGTGATGATCGATCGCTATGAGGTCTTAAAGGCACTGGACGACCCGGCGATTGTCAAGCTCGACGTGCGCGACGTGGACGAGTGGGTGGGTACCAGTTCCTCGCCATACGGCCCGGACTTCACCCCGCGCAAAGGGCGGCTGCCCAATGCCACCTGGCTAGAGTGGTACCGCCTGATGAAGCCCTCGCCTGCCGGGCCGATGTTCAAGAGCCCACTGGAAGTGCGTGCCGAAATGCGCACGGTCGGCGTGACGGTCGACTCAAATATTTACCTCTATTGCTTCAAGGGCGCACGCGCGTCGAACACCTACCTTGCGCTCAAGGAATCGGGCTTCAAGCACGTGAAAATGTACTTCGGTTCGTGGAACGAGTGGTCGCGCGACTTTACGTTGCCCATCGACGAAGGCGTGCTGCAAATGGCAGCTTGAAACACCAGCCCTGACCGAATTTCCCCATTAACGAGGCAAACACCCATGACCGACCTGACCGATCTGCCCGCTCAAACCGTCAAGACCTATCTGCGCCCCATCGACCGCGATGGCCTGCTGAAGTTTGCCGAAGCCGGCCGCGAGAATCCCGCCAAGCGCGGCACCAACAAGGTACACACCGTGATGGAGGGCCAATATCGGTCATTCAGCTATGTGGCAGATCATCACCCGGTGGTGGTGGATGAACCTCTGCATCTGTTCGGCCAGAACACCGCGGCTGCGCCCGGCGAGATCGTGTTGTCCGCGCTGGGGGGATGTCTCGCGGTGGGCATCACGGCGGTCGCCACATGGAAACAGGTGAAATTGTCCAAACTTGAATTGTTTCTCGAAGGCGACATCGGAAACCCGGCGGCGTGGGGAGCAGGTGGTGCAACCATGGAGCCGTCGCAAATGGGCTTCCAGGCCATACGCGTCAAGGTGGTGGTCGAGGGTGATGCCACGCGCGCGGTGCTCGACGAGATTGTACAACACGCCAATATGTACTCGCCCGTCGCCAATTCCATGCGCAACCCGATACCGTTCGAGATCGCGCTGGCCTGATCGCGCGCCGCCGACGCGAACCCGCCCGAGATGAAAATTCCCGACGCACCCATGGAGGAACGCCCACACGCCGGGTTGCTGTTGCAGCGTGTACGGGAGATTGCCGCCGGTAAACTCGCGCCCCTCACCGAGAAAATCGACCGCGAGGGCTACTATCCGCGTGAGGTGCTGCAGGCGCTGGGTGCAGCCGGCGCTTATCGCGTGCAGATGGCAGCGCCACGCGGCAACGCCGACTATGCGGCGGCCATTCAGGCCATGGCCGAAGTTTCGTCTGTGTGCATGTCCACCGGCTTCATGATGTGGTGCCAGAATGCATGCTCGCTGTACATCGAGCAATCCGGCAATGCCGCGCTGATCGAACGCAGGCTCGACTGCCACATCAACGGTGACACCCTCGGCGGCACCGGCATGTCCAACCCGATGAAAACCTTCGCCGGAATTGAAACCCTGTTGCTCCAGGGCCGTCCCGTACACGGCGGCTATGTGGTGAACGGCACACTGCCCTGGGTCAGCAACATCGGGCCGGGCCATTACCTGGGCGCGGTTTGCGAAATCGACAATGATCCGTCGCGTCACGTAATGTTTCTGCTCGATTGCAGCGCACCTGGCGTGACCTTGAAGCACTGCCCGACCTTCTCCGGCATGGAGGGCACCAGCACGCTCAGTGTGCGGGCAACCAATCTGTTTGTGAGCGAGGCGGAAGTCATCGCGGACCCGGTGGCGCCGTACATCAGGCGCATCAAGGGCGCCTTCATCCTGCAGCAAACCGGCATGGCGCTGGGCGTGGTGCAGGGCGCGATTGACTCGATGTGGGCGGTCGAACAGCAGCTTGGCCACGTCAATCGATTTCTGGATAACCGCCCGGATGACTTGCAGTGCGAACTGGATGACCTGAAACAGCGCATTCTGCGGCTGGCAGCCACACCGTTCGAATCGGACGGTGAATATTTTCTGGACGTGCTTGATGCTCGCGCGCACTGCGGCGAACTGAGCCTGCGCGCCACGCAATCCGCGCTGCTGCATCAGGGTGCTCGCGGTTACCTGATGAATGCCGCGCCGCAGCGGCGCATCCGCGAAGCGCACTTCGTCGCCATCGTCACGCCTGCGATCAAGCACCTGCGCAAGGAAATCGCCCGGTTGTCGGCTCAGGAGCTGCCCGCGTGAGCGCGGCCGCGTTTCGTCAATTCATCTGCCGCGCGTGCGGCTACATCTATGACGAAGCGCTGGGTGATCCCGACGGCGGGCTGGCGCCGGGCACGCGTTTTGATGACATACCCGACGACTGGATGTGCCCCACGTGCGGCGTGGGCAAAGGCGACTTCGAACCCCTTATCGTCGCCAGCATCGCGCGCACGGCGCAGGCCGCGCCCCCGATCGCCGCACGCCATGCACCCCCTCCCGTCGTGATTGTCGGCGGTGGTATTGCCGGCTGGGCCGTGGCAAACGCGGTGCGTGCCACGGATGCGGCAAGGCCCCTGGTCATGGTCAGCGGCTGCACGGCCTGCGTCTATCCCAAACCGCTGCTGTCGGTGGCGCTGGCACAGGGGCACACTGCCGTGTCCGTGGTCAGCGAAAGCGGCGACAGTGCAGCGCGGCGTCTCAACCTGCGCCTGTTGCACGGAACGTGGGTCAGCGGCATCGACGCAGCGCGACGCCGCGTGCGCACCACGCGCGGCGACATTGCCTATGGGCAACTGGTGCTGGCGCTGGGCGCCTCTCCCGCGCCGCTGCCGCTGGATGCCGAATCGAACAGGCACCTGTGGCGCATTAATCATCTGGATCACTACGCGCGCTTTCGCGCCGCGGTGGGTGATACGCCCAAGCATGTTGCCATCATCGGTGCCGGTCTGGTGGGGTGTGAACTGGCCGACGATCTGGCGGGCGCCGGACATCGCGTTACGCTGCTCGACGCCGCACCGCAACCGTTGCCGGGATTGGCCGCCCCCGACATCGCGCACAGCTTTGTACAGGAACTTGCCGCGAGCGGCGTGCGATTCATCGGCGCCGCCCGCGTTCTATCCGTGCGCAAGGCCAGCGCCGGTGTCGATGTCGATCTGGGCAACGAAACGCTTCACGCCGATCTGGTCCTCGCCGCCACCGGCTTGCGCACCGAAGCACGCCTGGCACGCACGGCCGGACTGGCCTTCAACAATGGCTATGCCGTGGATCCGCGCACCCTGCGCACCAGCGACGCGTCCATATACGCGCTCGGCGATTGCGCCTCGTTCGGGGGCAAGACCTGTCGCTTTATCGAGCCGATACATCGTCAGGCGCTCGTCATTGCCGCGGCCCTGTCGCAACAACCGTCACCCGGATTCGCCATTGTCGATGTGCCGGTGCGGCTTAAGTCACGCTCCATGCCGATGACGTTCTCCTTGGCGGCGTAACGTGCATGGCCAGGACATGGCGCTGGGCTCGCGCTGCGCGGGCCTTGTCGACGGGGCCACACGCGAACATTGCCCAATGAACCATCCCCACGCTTACTACAAGGAAACACATCATGTCAGGCCCGGATTACCACCATAACCGCGACGTGCTGGAGGACGCCCTGCTCCGCAGCCTGGTTCCCGATGCCCGCGAGCGCCGCTTGTTTCTGCGTGCCGTGGGCAAAACGGCCGCGCTGGCTGCGATCGGCAGCCTGGTTCCCGTAACGGCGCTTGATGCCCTGGCGGCCGAACCGACCGGACCGATCGAAAAAAAGAACGTGCGCATCGGATTCCTTCCAATCACCTGCGCGACGCCCATGATATTCGCGCATTCTGCAGGACTGTATGCGAAGGAGGGCCTTAATGTGTCGCTGGTCAAAACCGCGGGCTGGGCGGTGGTGCGCGACAAAACGCTGTCCGGCGAATACGACACCTCGCAGATGCTGGCGCCGATGCCGCTGGCGATATCCCTCGGCGCCGGCTCGACAGCCGTGCCGATGGTGATCCCCGCCATTCAGAACATCAATGGCAACGCCATCACGCTGCATATCAAACACAAAGACCGCCGGGATCCGAAACAGTGGCGCGGCCTGAAATTCGGCATACCCTTCGACTATTCGATGCACAATTTCCTGTTGCGCCATTATCTGGCGGAACACGGACTGGACCCCGACAAGGATGTCCAGTTGCGGGTGATGGCGCCACCCGACATGGTCGCCAATATGAAATCCGGCAACATTGATGGTTTTATCGTGGCCGAGCCGTTCAACCAGCGCGCGGTGTACGAGGGCATCGGGTTCATTCATGCACTCACCAGTGAAATCTGGAACGGCCATCCGTGTTGTTCGTTTGCATCCACGGTGGCATTTGTCAAAAAGCATCCCAATACCTATGGCGCGATCATGCGCGCACTGATGCAGGCGACCCGCTTTGCGCAAATTCCGTCAAATCGCAAAGGCATTGCCGAAATGATTGCGCCCGCAAACTACCTCAATCAGCCCTTGACGGTGGTTGAGCAGGTGCTCACCGGACGCTTTGCGGACGGGCTGGGCAACATTCGCGAAATGGGCGGCCGCATCGATTTCGATCCGTACCCGTGGCAATCGATGGGAGTCTGGATGCTGGTGCAAATGAAGCGCTGGGGCTATCTTAAAGAGCAGGTAAACTTCAAGGACATTGCGGAGCGCGTGTTTCTGGTCACCGATGCCCGCAAGCGCATGGCTGAGCTTGGGCTGACTGCGCCCAAGCACCAATACCGCAAGCACACCATCATGGGCAAAGTCTTTGACGCCGAGAAGCCGGCATCAGAAACCACTTAAGGGATTGCAAAAACCCGTCGGCCTCGATGTCGCAAAGCTGCAATGATTGGAGTAGCCTGCCGCTTTGAGTGCACGGCCTTTGCGACAACAACGGCCGGCTGGACGGGCACGAAGTCGTTGCGAAAAAATAGCTGTGCATCAAGCCAATTGTTGAACAACCCCTTGAGGTCGTCCATGGAAACCAGGCCGCCGGTCCCACCATTTAACCAAGCATCCGCCCGCCAGAAGGTTCGCATGGCCGAAGATGCCTGGAACACGCGAGATCCCGACCGTGTGGTGCTGGTCTATACGCAGGACACCCGCTGGCGCAACCGTGCGGAGTTTCCCTGCGGACGGGAAGCGGTGCGAGAGTTTCTGGTACGGAAATGGGCGAAGGAGCTGGACTACCGGCTCATCAAGGAACTGTGGGCCTTTACGGAAAATCGCATCGCCGTGCGCTTTGCCTATGAATGGCATGACGATTCCGGGCAGTGGTTTCGTTCCTACGGCAATGAGAATTGGGAATTCAACGAACAGGGTTTCATGCAGCGCCGCTTCGCCAGCATCAACGATCTTCCCATCGCGGCGACCGATCGCGCGTTCCACTGGCCCCTGGGTCGGCGCCCGGACGATCATGCCGGACTGAGCGACCTGGGGCTGTGATCAACACGGCAGCCGAGGGTATCCCGAACCGCAATCGTGCGGCGCTATCGGAAACTACATAAGTAGTTGATTTTATTAATTTATTTTAACGAACACCTGAGCGCCCTCCACCTTCACCGCAAACTGCCGCACACAACCGACATCGGGCGCTACAGCTTCGCCGTCCGCCAGTCCGATGCTCCAGTTGTGCAAAGGGCAGGCGACGTGCCGGCCGAACACGATGCCCTGCGACAGCGGCCCGCCCTTGTGCGGGCACTTGTCGAGCAACGCGAATACTTCGTCGTCGGCGTTGCGAAACACTGCGATGTCGCCGTGCGCGCTTTTCACCACGCGCGCGCCGAGTGGCGGTATGTCGTCGATCGCTCCGACCTTCACCCATTCATTCATGATCATTGTCTCGGGCGCGTTCATACGGTGAGCGCCTCAAATTCGTGTTTGGCGACCCCTTGCGCGCGCGCCTGCCAGGGGTCTTTTTCATCCTGTAATGCGTATAGCAGCCGTGCATACAACGCCTTGCGGCCTGCCGTATCCTCCAGCACGCGCTGCTTGACGTATTCAAGGCCCACACGCGCCACCCAGTGCACGGTACGGTCGAGGTAGCGCGCTTCCTCGCGGTACACCTGCAGGAACGCACCGGCGTACTCCAGCACCTCGTCGGCGGTTTTGACCTTGCACAGGAACTGCGCCACCTCGGTCTTGATGCCGCCATTGCCGGCAACATAAATCTCCCAGCCGGAATCGACGCCGATAACCCCGACGTCCTTGATGCCGGACTCGGCGCAGTTGCGCGGACAGCCCGACACCGCGAGCTTCACCTTGTGCGGCGCGTACATTTTGGCGAACGCACGTTCGAGGTCGATGCCCATTTGCGTCGAGTCCTGCACGCCAAAGCGGCACCACTCGGAGCCGACGCAGGTTTTCACCGTGCGCAGCGCCTTGGCATAGGCATGGCCGGAAGGCATGGCCAGATCGGCCCACACCTTCGGCAGATCCGCTTTTTTCACACCGAGCAGATCGATGCGCTGGCCGCCGGTCACCTTGACGGTGGGAATCTGGTATTTGTCGACCACATCAGCAATGCGCCGCAAATCGGCTGCGGTGGTCACGCCGCCGAACATGCGCGGCACCACCGAAAACGTGCCGTCTTTCTGGATGTTGGCGTGCGCGCGCTCGTTGATGAAACGCGACTGCGGATCGTCCAGTGCCTCATGCGGCCAAGTGGACAACAGGTAGTAGTTGATCGCGGGCCGGCAGGAGGCGCAGCCGTTGGGCGTGCGCCACTCCATGAAATGCATCACCGCCGGTATCGACAGCAGATGCTGCTCGCGGATCACCTTGCGCGCCTCTTCGTGTGTGTGATCGGTACACCCGCACATGGGTTTGTTTTTGTTGAGCTGCGGCGCATAGGCGCCGCCCACGGTGGATGCCAGAATCTGCTCCACCAGCCCCGTGCACGAACCGCAGGAGGAGGACGCCTTGGTGTGCTTGCGCACGTCGTCAAGGGTGAACAAGCCCTTTTCCTTGATCGCCTTCACGATCACGCCCTTGCACACGCCGTTGCAGCCGCACACTTCCATGGTGTCGGCCATCTGCGCGGCGTTGCTCTGACCCTGATGGCCGGTGTTGCCCAGATGCGACTGGCCAAACATCAGGTGGTCGCGAATTTCGGCAACGTTCTGCTTCTCGCGCAGCATCTGGAAATACCACGCGCCATCGCCGGTGTCGCCCACCATCACGCTGCCGACGATGCGGTCGTCCTTGAGCACGATCTTCTTGTAGACGCCGCCGATGGCGTCGTGCAACACGATTTCCTCGGTATCGGCCGCGCCCTGAAAATTGCCTGCCGAAAACAAATCCACACCGGTGACTTTCAGTTTGGTTGAAGTCACCGACCCTTCGTAGCGGCCGATGCCCAGATGCGCCAGGTGATTGGCGGCCACCTTGCCCATCTCGAACAGCGGCGCCACCAGTCCGTAGGCCACACCGCGATGATTGACACATTCGCCCACTGCGTAAATGCGCGGATCGTAAGTTTGCATGGTGTCGCTCACCACCACGCCGCGCGTGCAGTGAATGCCGGCGGCGCGCGCCAGATCGTCGTTGGGTTTGATGCCAACCGCCATCACCACCAGATCGGCCGGAATCTGTGCCCCATCGGAAAAGCTGACGCTCCCCACCCGGCCGGATTCGTTGGCCAGAATGGCCGTGGTCTGCTTCTGGAGCAAAAAACGTAACCCTTTGTTTTCCAATGATTTTTTAAGCATGTCCGCCGCTGTCTTGTCGAGCTGCCGCTCCATCAGCCACTCGGCAAGATGCACTACGGTGACATCCATGCCGCGCAGCTTGAGACCATTGGCCGCCTCCAGCCCCAGCAGGCCGCCGCCGATCACCACCGCGTGCCGGTACTTGCCCGCCGCGTCGATCATCGCGTTGGTGTCCTTGATGTCGCGATAGGTGATCACACCGGGCAAGTCCTTGCCGGGAATCGGCAGCACAAACGGATTGGAGCCGGTGGCCAGCAACAGGCGGTCGTACGATTCTTCCGTGCCGTCGGCGGCAACCACTTTGCGCGCGATGCGGTCAATTCTTGCGATCTGTTTGTCCAGATGCAGCCGGATGCCGTTGGCTTCGTACCAATCGACATCGTTGAGCATGATGTCCTTCAGCGTCATTTCGCCCGCCAGCACTGGCGACAACAGAATGCGGTTGTAATTCGCATGCGGCTCAGCGCCAAACACGGTGATGTCGTACAAATCCGGCGAAATCTTGATGATCTCTTCCAGCGTGCGCACCCCTGCCATGCCGTTGCCGACCATGACCAGTTTCATCTTTTTCATGCCTGTTTCCTCATTTCCTGGACCGCTTCGCGCGACGCGAACTTCACGACATCGCCCACCACCACCAGTGCCGGGCTTGCCAAACCGGCGTGCGCCACCGCATCCACTACGCCCGCCAGCGGGCTCACCACGCTGCGCTGGCTCGGCAGTGTGCCGTTCTGAATTACCGCCACCAGCGTGCAGCCCGGCATGCCGGCAGCCAATAAACCGCCGGCAATGCCCGCGAGATTGGCCAGTCCCATGTAGATCACCAACGTGGTGCCGCTGCTTGCCAGCGCGGCCCAATCGAGTTCGGCGCCGGCGCGTGCGTTGCCGGTGATAAAGGTGACGCCGCGGCAATAGTCCCGATGCGTGACCGGAATACCCAGCGCCGCCGGCACGCCGGTGCCCGCAGTAATGCCGTTCACGACTTCGACCGCGATGCCGGCGCGGGACAGCGTTTCCACTTCCTCGCCGCCGCGGCCAAAAATGAACGGATCGCCGCCTTTGACGCGCGCCACGATGAAACCTTCGCGTGCCAGCTGCAGCATTTTGCGTTCGATAAACGCCTGCGGCGTGGAGCGACAGCCGCCGCGTTTACCGACCTCGATCACGCGCGCGTGTGGCTTCGCAAACTGCAACACGTCGCGACTCACCAGATCGTCGATCAGCACCACGTCCGCTTCGCCCAGTGCGCGCACGGCTTTCAGGGTCAGCAATTCCACGTCGCCAGGTCCCGCGCCGATCAGCCACACTTTGCCGCTGGCGTTCATGCCGCGGCCCTTTCATGTTCTGCCAGCAATTGCTTGACCGCCGGCAGGCACGAGCCACACTCCGTGCCGCATTTCAGCCCGGCCTGCAGCGCGGGCAACAATGTGCCCTTTGCCACCTCGGCGCGAATCTCCTGCTCCGACACATCGTGACAGGCGCACACGATGCGCCCACGGCTCAGGGTGCCACGCGGGGCGCTTGCCACCGGCGCCAGCACCCACGGGCGCACGGCTTCGGCAGAGGCACCTTGCACCATCATGTGCTTCAGCCAGTCCTGCGCCGCGGTTTCACCGGACAGGCAAACGCTTTGCACCAGGCCATTTTCGATGCAGGCTTTTTTCTCGACACGCCGCCGCACGTCGACGTAGCGCATGGTGTGTTCGACCTTCATCCCGAGCAGGCGATCGAGTTGATCCAGCACGTCTTCCGCCACCGGCGCTGCGCTATAGCCGCGCAACTGCACCACGCTGTTGTCGCGTCCGCACAGCCCCGCGGTCGCATAGTCAAACTGCGTCAGCAATGGCGCCAGTGCGTCGGCAAAAGCCATCGCGTCGCCCTCACCGCCGGCCGCAAAGCGGCGCATGGCCACCACGCGATACGGCAGTTCGAGTTTTTCCGCCTGGATTGCCGTGTGTTTAAGCTCCGGCTGTTTGGAAGCGGCATCAAACGCAGGCAGCGTCAGCACATTGGCGCCGCCGGAATTCATGGTGCGGCTGCCCCAGTGCATCGGCAGCCAGGTCTGGCCCGGGCGCAAGTCGTCGCTGGCGGCAACGCGCACGGTCATCGTACCGCGTCTGGACTTCAACCTCACCACGTCGCCATCGGTGAGACGCCGCAAAGCCATGTCCTGCGCATTCATTGCCAGCAGCGGCTCTTCTGCGTGATTGTGCAGACGCGCCACGCGCCCGCTGCGGCTCATGCCGTGCCACTGGTCGCGCAGGCGGCCGGTGTTGAAATGCAAGGGGAAACGCGCGTCGGTCTGTTCCGCCGTGCCCTTGTGCACGGTGTCGACGAAGCGTGCGCGGCCGGAGGGCGTGGCAAAGTGGCCGTTCTCGTAGAGGCGCGATTTGCCACACGCCGCGCCAGCCGGGTACGGCCACTGCTGCGGCCCGTCGCGCTCCAGCACGGTGTAACTCAGACCGGTGATGTCCAGATCGCGCCCGCGCGTGGTTTCCCGATGCTCCTTGAATACGTCTTTCGCGTGCGCGTAGGCGAACAGGCGCTGCGCATCGGCGTTGCCCAGCTTTTCGCCCAGGCACAACGCGAAGTCACGCGCGATTTTCCAGTCGGCGCGCGCCTCGCCCGGCGGCGGCACGGCACGTCGCACGCGCGAGATGCGCCGCTCGGAATTGGTGACGGTACCTTCTTTTTCACCCCAGGTGGCGGCGGGCAACAACACATCGGCATAGGCTGCGGTTTCGACAGTCGCAAACGCATCCTGCACCACCACCAGCTCGGCTTTGGCCAGCGCCTCGCGCACGCGCGTGACATCGGGCATGGAATGCGCCGGATTGGTGCAGGCAATCCACACCGCCTTGACGGTGCCCGCATGCAGCGCGTCAAACAGTTCCACCGCCGTCTTGCCGGGCGTGGCGGGCATATCGGGCACGCCCCACAATGCGGCCACCTCGGCGCGATGGGCCGGGTTGGCCATATCGCGATGCGCCGACAACAGGTTCGCCATGCCGCCCACTTCGCGCCCGCCCATGGCGTTGGGCTGACCGGTCAGCGAAAAGGGTCCGGCACCGGGTTTGCCGATCTGCCCGGTGGCCAGATGCAGATTGATCAATGCGGCATTGTTGTGGGTGCCGTTGACCGACTGATTCAGGCCCTGGCAATACAGCGACAGTGTCGCTGCCGAGCCCGCAAACAGCTTCGCCGCCTTGACGATATCCGCCGCGGGCACACTGCAGATTTCGGCGGTCGCCGCGGGCGTGCATTCGCGCACGGTTTGTTTCAGCGCGTCGAAGCCTTCGGTGTGCGCGTCGATGTAGGCATTGTCGACAAGGCCTTCCCACAACATCACGTGCAGCATGCTGTTGTAGAGCGCAATGTCGGTGCCCGGCAACAGCGCCAGGTGCAGATCGGCCTCGCGCGCGGTGTCCGTGCGGCGCGGATCAACGACGATGGTTTTGAGCGCCGGATTGTTCAGACGCGCAGCCTCGATGCGACGGTACAGCACCGGATGCGCATAGGCGGTATTCGAGCCCGCGATAAACAGGCAGGACGCGTGATCGATGTCTTCGTAACACGCGGGCGGCGCGTCCGCGCCGAGCGTGGCCTTGTAACCCGCCACCGCGGAAGACATGCACAGCCGCGAATTGGTATCGATGTTGTTGGTGCCGATCAATCCCTTGGCAAGCTTGTTGAACACATAATAATCTTCGGTCAGCAACTGGCCGGAGATGTAAAACGCCACACTGTCGGGGCCGTGTTGGCGAATGAGCGCGGCGAATTTTTCCGCGGCAAAATCCAGCACCGTGCGCCAGTCGCTGCGTGTACGCGGTGCGTCGCGCGTTGCGCGCCATTCCGGATACAGCGCGCGTCCCGTCGACGCCGTGGTCAGATGCAGGGTCGAACCCTTGGTGCACAGGCGCCCCACGTTCGCCGGGTGCGCCGGGTCTCCGCGCACACCCGTAACACGCTCGCCGTCGCTGGCGATGAGTACGCCGCAGCCGACGCCGCAGTACGGACAGGTGGAAGAGGTCTCGCGCATGGCTTCGCTAGAGCAACCTCTATGCCATAATTATTTATTGTTTAAACTCAATAGTTTATATAGATATGTCAGCGCCCGCCGCTCTACTTTGGTGCATAGCAACATCCGCAGGGACCTTGTTGGTGCGCGCCCCGGTGACCATTGCGGCAGCCGCTGCGGTCAACGCGATCTGGCGACCCCGCGTTCACTCAGAGCCATGAAAAAATCCCGCTCACTGATGTATTTGCGCGCGCTGCTGACGCTCGCTGCTCTTGCCGCGTTAACCGCACGGGCCCAGATGCCGGAAATGGTGCTGACCATCGCCGGCAACAAATTGACGGCCGAAGTCGCGGCCACCGATCCCGAACGCACACAAGGACTCATGCACCGGCGCATGTTGCCGGAAAATCGCGGCATGCTTTTTGTGTTTCGCGCCGAGGAAAAGCACGCGATGTGGATGCTCAACACCTACATCCCGCTGTCAGTGGCCTTCATTGACAGGGCCGGCGTGATCACCAATATCGAGGACATGAAACCGCACACACGCGATGCGCATCCGGCGGTCCGACCGGTTAAATTCGCGTTGGAAATGAATCTCGGCTGGTTCGCGCGGCACGGCATCAAAGCCGGCACGAAGATCGAGGGGCTGGAGAAATTGCCCGCCGCGCGGTAAGGCTGGCGCGCTCCAAACGCCTTGCAAAAAAAACCCGGCGGCGCCGGGTTTTTTTATCAGGCGAAGTTCTTCGCCGCGGCGTCCCAGTTGACCAGATTCCAGAATGACTCCACGTACTTCGGACGCAGATTGCGATAGTCGATGTAGTAGGCGTGCTCCCACACGTCGCAGGTCAGCACCGGCTTGTCGGCGCCCGTGAGCGGCGTGCCAGCGCCAGTGGTAGAGGCCAGATCCAGCGAACCATCCGGCTTTTTCACCAACCACGCCCAGCCCGAGCCGAAGGTGCCGATGGCCACCTTGGCGAATTCTTCCTTGAATTTCGCGAACGAGCCCCATTTCTTGTTGATGGCATCGGCCAGTGCGCCTTTCGGCTCGCCGCCGCCCTTGGGTGACAGGCCCATCCAGTAAAACGTGTGGTTCCACACCTGCGCGGCGTTGTTGAACATACCGCCGGACGACTTCTTGACGATGTCTTCGAGGCTCATGTTCTCGAACTCGGTACCCTTGATCAGGCCGTTCAGATTGGTGACGTAGGTCTGATGATGCTTGCCGTAGTGAAACTCCAGCGTCTCCTTCGAAATATGGGGCGCCAGCGCATCCAGCGCGTAGGGCAGCTCGGGCAGTTTGTGTTCCATGCGAATTCTCCGTCAGGCTGTTCAAAAAAATCGGACAAGCGGGCAATCGCGCCTGCGTCCGTCCAGCCGGCATTGTAGTTCAACCTGAGGCCTGTGTGAAAACCGGCGAGTGATTGGCGCGAAGACCCCAAGTGCACCAGTGTCATTGCCATGCGGGGATAGTCATCAGCGTGCAACCTGCGTCCGCTTATAAACCGCCGTTCTGCTGCGCCACCATGCTGAACAGCATCGGCAACGCCAGCATGGTATTGATGCGCGAAACCAGTCCGGCGCGGCGCGCGGCAAGCGCCTTTTCTTCGGGCGAGGCCGCCACGATGCCGAGCGCTTTCTTCTGATTGGGCCAGATGATGAACCACACGTTGAACGCCATGATCAGCGCCAGCCACATGCCGATGCCGATCGCCTGCACGCCGGGTGTGAAGGTCAGTGCATTGACCAGGTAACCCTTGCCCTTCATGCCGGCCAGCATCAATCCCAGGATAACGGTCGCCAGCGCGGACCAGCGAAACCAGAACAGCGCCGCCGGCGCTATCACCTTGCCGATTGCGGGCTTGTGCTCGTCGGGAATTTTCGGCATCGACGGTGTCTGCACAAAATTGAAGTAAAACAGCAGCCCCACCCACATGATGCCGGTCATGATATGCAGCCAGCGCATGACGAACGCCCACCATCCATGTTCGCCCACACGGCCGCCCGCACCCATCACAATCACCAGTGCAATCACCAGCACCATGCCAGCGATGATGGTTCTGCCCAGCGATGAAAAAAATGCGGCCATGATGTTGTCCCCCGAATTATGTTTGCCGTATCAGGAGCGATCCTAGCACACGGTCACCACCAGCCAGGCCGGCCACCTCAGCGCGCGCGTCACGGCGCCTTTTCGCGCCCATCGGGCCCGCCGGTCAGCGGCACGAAGCGTACGGCCAGCACCCGCCGCGACTGTGTGCCGCCATCGGCGGTTTTGGCGATCACCAGCAAGTTCTGATGCGAACCCTGTTCGCCTACCGGTATCACCAGCTTGCCGCCGGGCTTCAATTGCGCGATCAAGGCCGGCGGCACCGTGCGCGCCGCGGCTGTCACCATGATGGCGTCGAACGGCGCTGCTTCGGGCCAGCCCTGATATCCGTCGCCGATACGCGTAATCACATTGCGATAGCCGGCGGCGGCCAAGCGCTGCGCGGCGAGACGTCCCAGCGGCGCCACGATTTCAATGCTGTAGACGGTGGCGGCCAGCTCCGCCAGCACCGCCGCCTGATAGCCTGAACCGGTACCGACTTCCAGCACCTTTTCGCTGCCCGTGAGATCGAGCAGATCGGTCATCAGCGCAACAATATAAGGCTGCGATATGGTCTGCCCGTTGCCGATGCCGAGCGGGCGATTGCGATAGGCCGCGGCCTCGTCGCCAACGGCGACAAAGCGGTGCCGCTCGACTTTGCCGAGCGCGCCCATCACGCGCGCGGCAAACGATGTGCGCCCGGTTTCGCCCGCCGTCGCGCGTGCCATGGCGGCGATCTCATCGGTCATTCGCGCGCGCGTGGCCGAATAGTCCTGTGCGGCTGCACCTGTCATCAGTGTCGCCAGCAGCCAGCCGGCCAGTGGTTTCATTGCAGAAAAAAACAAGAGGGCATACCGTTCCCAGTATGCCCCCCGCGGCGCCGCCTGACAATGCGGCGGCAATGCACTCACATCATGACTTGCCGGACAGGCAGCTCTTCATGAACGCCTTGCGCTCGTCGCCCTTCTTGCCGCCGGCTTCCTTGTTGCAGGCCGTCATGCGGTTTTGCTGCGTGTCGCGTTTGTCTTTCAGGCACGAGCTCATGAATTTCTTGCGCTCGTCGCCCTTTTTGTCGGCAGCGTCGGCATTGCACGCCTTCATGCGCTCTTGCTGCGCCTTTTGCGCTTCGGTGGGTTCCCGCTTGGCTGTTTTTGCTTCGGCTGCCTTGGCCGGGGCGGCGGCAGCGGGCTTCGCCTCCTCCTTGGCCTTGTCTTGTGCGAGAGCGAGCGGGGACGCAGCTAGCATGAAGCACGCCATGGCTATCAGTTTTTTCATACGGGTCTCCAAATTATTGATTAAAATCAGATGGTTATAAACCATGCCACCCCCAAGGGCAGCCGCGGCACTGTCAATAACGCGCCACTGCCCCATGCGCTGACAGCGTGGGCTGGGCATCGCGGCAATCACAACACATTGACGCGCCACAGGCGCATTCAACGACTGTCCGCGCGTCGACCACCCGCGACCCACAATTAGAACAGAGACAGTTGCCCGGTCTGCGATGGAACGGCTGCGGGCGCGCGAAACTGCGTGGTGTCGAGCGCTGCGTTGCGCAGCATGCGATCGCGGGCATCATAGCCGATGCGGCGTTTGGCGATGGCAAAGCGCCTGGACAGCAACCCGGCAAATTCGCCCTGACCACGCATGCGGCTGCCGAAATCGGGATCGTTGTCGCGGCCGCCGCGCATCTCGTGCACGCGGCTCATCACATGTTTGGCCTTCATCGGGTAGTGGCGCTCGAGCCAGTCGCGGAACAAGGCTTTCACTTCGTACGGCAGGCGCAGCACCACATAGCCGGCCTGCCTCGCCCCGGCTGCGAACGCGGCCTCGAGCACGGCTTCGATCTGGTCGTCATTCAGAAACGGAATCACCGGCGCCACCAGCACGCCGGCCGGCACCCCTGCCCGCGACAGCGCGCTTATTGCCTGCAGCCGCCGCGCGGGCGCCGAGCAACGCGGTTCCAGCCGGCGCGCGATGTCGTGATCGAGATTGTTCACCGACAGAAACACATTCACCAGCCGCCGCTGCGCCATCGGCACCAGAATATCCAGATCGCGCTCGACCATCGCATTCTTGGTGACGATGCCCACCGGCTGGTTGAATTCGCTGCACACTTCAAGGACCGAGCGCGTGATGCCCAGTCTGCGTTCGGCAGGCTGATACGGATCGGTATTCGCGCCGAGCGAGATCACGTCGCAACGATAACCGGGTCTGGACAGTTCCTTGCGCAGCAGTTCGGCGGCGTTGACCTTGGCGAATATGCGCGTCTCGAAATCCACCCCCGGCGACAGGTTGCGGTAGGCATGCGTGGGCCGCGCATAGCAATACGAACAACCATGCTCGCAGCCCTGATACGGATTCACCGACTGCGTGAACGGGATGTCCGGCGATTGATTGCGCGCGATGATGCTCGCCGCCTTCTCCTCGATGACCTGCGTTTTCAGCGCGCGCCCGTCATCCGCGTCGGGCGTCCAGCCATCGTCGAACGCTTCGCGCGCGACGCTCTCGAAGCGGCCCTCGGGGTTGAGCGCGCTGCCGCGCCCCTTGCGCGGGTCTTCGTGTTTGCCCGAGAGCGTGCGCAGCGCCATCGCGCGCCCTATGCCGCCTTGTGCGCGTGCGTGGTCATCATTTCCATCACCCGCCGCTTGTTCCTGCCGAAAATCTCGGTGCGCACCACCGAGGTCAGGCGCCCGTGGTGAATGATTTTCGAGCGCGCATGGAGCACGCGCCCAATGCCGGGGCTGATGTACCACGCCGTCACCGCCGACAGCATCCACGTCGGCGGCAGTGCCGCTTGCGCACTGGCGATGCCCAGCGCCATGGTCACGCCGCCCTGCAGATGACCGACGCGGTTGCCCACGTGCGGACCGTTCATCAGCTTGCCGGCGGCGCCTTTGCTGCCCGCATGCGTGCTGACGCCCCAGAAGTTATGAATGAACGCCGAGCCGTTGCGGCTTTGCGCGAGCGCGGCATCCGCAAGCGCAAGCACCTTGCGCTCGTCACGCTTCAGTTCAGTTTCATCGAGCAGCGCGACCGGCGGCTCGCCACGCTTGCGCAACTCCATCGAATACAGCGCCACGCCCTTGGGTGCATCCAGCACCATGAACGTACCATAAGCAAAACACACCGGCTTACCGTGTGCGGTGACGGTCGCCTGAGCCGCTGCCTGACGGCTGGTGATCTTGTCCACATAACCCTGCAGGAACGATTCGATCTTCAGTTCGCCGGTCATCGGCGCGCCGGTAAATTGCAGATTCATCTGCACCGTTGCCAGCCGCGTTGCCGGCGTGTGGCCCGCGCGCACATTGGCAGCCATGGCGATGTCGGCAAACACTGCCAGCGCCCCGTAATTGACGTCGCCGTTCAGTTCGGCCACATGCGGGCCGGCATCCATGGTCATGCGCACTTCGGGTTCGGTAACCCGATCGAACGAAAAATCCAGAAAATGTCCGGCAAAGTGATAACCCGGCGTGCGGTTCAGTGCGAGCGCGCGCAGCACGCGGTCGCGGATTTGCAATTCAGGTGACAAAGCGAATTCTTCCCCGACAGAAAATGAATGCCGCATTGTACCGCGCCGGCCGCGCGCTGACGGTGCCCGGCCGCATCGGCCGGCGCGTTCGCCGTTCAATTGACAGCGAGGACTTGCGCGGAGTAAGTTTGGCGCCATCACGGTCACGAATCAGACCCATGTAACGATGTCTGATGGCGGGCGGGTGTCCCGCAGCCCGGGACTGCCGCCGCGCGCGATGATCATGACAATGCCTCATGTGCTTTTGAGGCCAGGGATGAAGTGCAAATGGAGGAAGCAATGGCCAAGTCCGAAGAGAGCAAAACACCCGCAACGACACCGGCGGGAGATCCCAATGTCACCTGGGCGGACACCGCCAAACACGTCGGCGAGGACTACTCCGGCGGCACCATCATGGTTGCCGACGAGCGCGTCGATAAAGTCATGATCTCGCGCTACTGCGAACCCGCCGAGATCGGCAATCTGACCTACTGGGACGAAGAAGTTGCGCGCATGGCCGGCTACCGCAGCCAGGTGGTGCCGTGGGCCATGGTCAAGGAGGTCCCCACCTATTCGGGCAACTGGCGGCCGGGCCAACCCACGCGCTTTCCGCTGGATGCCGACGTCGACTTCCAATCCCAGTTGGCCGCGCGCCAGCCGACGATCGGCGACCCGCCAATGCCGCCGACCAATGCCGGGTTTTTCACCGACATGACGATCGAGTTCTTTGATCCCGTCTGCATTGGCGACCGGCTCACCACCATGGGACGCGTGCTGGAACGTGTCACGCCGAAGGAGACGCGCGTCGGCGTCGGCGCGTTCCTGGGGTACTCCACCAGCTACTTCAATCAGGACGGCCAGCTCGTGGCCAAGGCAACCCAGGGCTACTACCGCTTTGTGCGCAAGGATGAGAAAGACATCGTCCGCTAGCCAACTCGACAGACATCGATAACGAAGGCGATACCCATGAGCACTTTTTACCCCACTGCAGATACCACGGTCCGCTGGCCCATACCGCCACAGGTCTACTTCGAGCAAGTCAATGAGGGCAACGACATCCCCGCCGTCGATTTCAATCTGACCATGCAGCGCATGATCATGTTCGTCGGCGCGACCCGCAATTTCCCCGGCCTGCACCACAATGATCGCGTCGCCCAGAAGCGTGGCGCCGCGCCCGGCGTATTCCTGCAGAACAACTCCTGCCTGATGCTGTGGGAACGGGTGGTGTCTGACTGGATGGGCATCTATGGGCGCGTCAGGGCCACCACCTTCCGCATCACCGATTTCCACCTGGCAGGAGAGGTCATCCACGTCGGCGGCAAGATCACGAAGAAATGGCAGGACAAGGGCCTGAACCTGGTGGAGATCACCATGGAGTCCAAAACGCCGCGGCGCGTCGGCATGGCCGGTACGGTTACCGTGGCACTGCCGTCGATCAAGTACCCGACCACGACCCCGCGCTGGGATCGCGAAGGCAAGGCCACGGTCGTCTGCCAGTAGTTCGGAATTACCCGCCCGCGGCAGCGCCGACTTTGGCGTTGCCCATGGAAACCCGCCCGGAGGCGGGTTTCCTGCATTTGATCGAGGATATGACGCCCGCTCAGGCAGACGCCTCGAACTACGGTGCAGTGCTGTAATCCACCATGGCTTGCGTCGTGACGCTCATTTCCCGAGCCGCAGCGCGCCTTGCGCATCCGTCAGCGTCTGCCGCAAACGCGCCAGCACCGTCCCGTCCGTCCTGCCCTGTGCACCGGCCAGATCGGTGGTCATCACGCCCAGCGCGCGATAAATTTCGGCGATACGCGGATCGGCCGCCTGCAACGCTTCCAACTGCTGCACGACGACCGCATGATCGCCCCGTGCAATGGGTCCGGTAAGAGCATTCACGGTGCCGAGCCTGAACACATTATCGACGGTCTCGCGCACCAGCGGTTCCATCATCGCGCTCGCCGTGGCGCGTGGCAATCCGGCTTTTTCGTAACACTGCAGTCCGGCTTCCATCAACGCCGTAAGATAGTTGCAGACGATCACGCTGGCAGCGTGATACAGCGTTTTTGCTTGCCTATCAATGATGGTCACGCGCGCGCCGATGGCTTCGAATACCGGCACCAGCACCGCCAGCGCGGGCGCATCGCCTTCCGCAGCACAGAACGTGCCGGTGAAGTTTCGCACCGCCGCCTGCGGATCGGCGAAGCTTTTCAGGGGATGCACGCTGGCCGCGTGCACACCTGGCATCAGTGCCGTGCGCAACACGTCGGATCCAAGCGCGCCGCTGCAATGAAATACCACGTCGTCCGCGCGCAGCAGACCGCTCGCGGCAAGTTCCGCGGCGGCACGGGCGATTTCGCTGTCGGGCGTTGCCAGCAACCATGTATCGGCGGGCAGCAGACAATGCCAGCCATCGGCTCCCGTGCCGCCGCCGATAAATCGAACCGCCTTGTGTGCGCTGCCGCCGGTGCGATTCAGCACGTGCTGTATCGCGAATGCGCCGCACCGCCGCCACAGCGCCGCCAACGTACTACCCACCCGCCCGGCACCGATGATATTGAGTGTTTTCATGACCGCCTGGCGCATCATACTATGCAACGTCATTCCTAAAAGTATTGATTAAAAACATATACTTACAACATGTTCGCACGGCATGGCCGGGGCTACGATATGCTCCGGCCCTCCATACATGAAACAGACTTCGAGCAAGCCCCATGAACAAAATCGCCGCCATCAACACCTACCCCATTGCCGCGCCGCTCAAGCGCGGCTATCGCACCGCGCACGAATCGCGCGGCGACGTCACACTGTTGCTGGTCGAAGCCATCACCGACGACGGCATCAAGGGCTACGGGCAAGTCAGCAGCACGCCGATGCCGGAGATCGCGACCTGGGTGGCAAAGCTCGCGCCGCACGCCATAGGAATGAATGCGCTCGCGCACGTGGACGTGTGGGAAAAGCTGTTCGCGCTCACCTCGCCGCAGCCCGGCATTGGCGGCCTGCCGCGCGGTGCGCGCGCGCAGATCATGGGCGCGATCGGTGGCATCGACATGGCGCTGTGGGATATCAAAGGCAAGGCAGCGGGCATGCCAGTCTACCGCCTGCTGGGCGCGGACAACAAACCGGTGTTCACCTATGGCACCGGCGGTTATTACGTCGAGGGCGAGAAACTCACCGCCTGCGCCGACGAGCTGGCGGGATTTGTGGATCGCGGCTACAAGGCGGTGAAGCTGAAGACCGGCGCGGACACGATTGCCAATGAAGTCAAACGCATCGCTGCCACCCGCGCCGCCATCGGGCCGGATATTTCGCTGATGCTCGATCTGAACGCGGCTTACGATCTGCCCACCTGTATCGAGTTCGCGCGCGCAGTGGCCCCGTACAACATCTTCTGGCTGGAAGAACCGCTGCACTGGTATCTGCAGCCGGCGGATTTCGCGCTGCTCGCAAAGGCCACGCCGATACCGCTGGCACACGGCGAACGCGAACTCACGCGGTTTACCACGCGCGACTTCATGAACAACGGCGCGTTGCGCTATGTGATGTTCGACGGCACGCGCTACGCCGGCTTCACCGAAAGCCTGCGCGTCGCGCATATGGCGGATCACGCGGGCGTGATGATCACGCCGCACCACGCCCCTGAGCTGCATTGCCACCTGGTGGCGGCGTTTCCGCGCACCGGCTTCGCGGTTGAATCGCACGGCGCGCACGATCGCGATCCGATCTGGCACGGCCTGTTCAGCGAGCGCGCACAGGTGCGCGACAGCCACGTCTACATGAACGACAAGCCCGGCTTTGGCGTTGAGATCGACTGGGACTACGCGAAGAAGCACACTGCGGCGTGACCCTCATCGCGCGCCGATATTTTTCATAATTATTGTTTAAAATCATATACTTAAATAACGCCCCTGAAATGCTTCACCGCCGCACTTTCCTGCTCGCCGGCGCCGGCATCGCGATGTCGGGCCCGCTACGCCTGCTCGCGCAACCGCGATTCCAGAAAAACCCCTTCACACTTGGCATCGCCAGCGGTTATCCGCAGCCCGATGGCGTCGTGCTGTGGACACGACTCGCGCCCGACGCCTTGAACGGTGGCGGCATGCCCAATGCCGCGGTTGAGGTGACGTGGGAAATCGCCGCGGACGACGGCTTTGGCAGCGTGCTGCGCAAAGGCGTCGAGCGTGCAGCACCGGACCTCGCACATTCCGTGCACGCGGAAATTCGCGGACTGGAACCTGCGCGTTGGTACCACTATCGCTTCCACGCCGGCGGCGCCACCAGTGTGACGGGACGTTTTCGCACCGCGCCCGCCGCCGCTGCCGCAAACGACCGGCTGCGATTCGCGCTCGCATCGTGCCAGCAATATGAGCAGGGCTACTTCGCCGCGTACCGCCACATGGCGCGCGAAGACCTCGATCTGGTAATCCACGTCGGCGATTACATCTACGAGTCGTCGTGGGGCCGCACGCGCGTGCGCAGCCACGGCACGCCCGAGTGCGTCACACTGGCCGAATATCGCAACCGCTACGCGCTATACAAGAGCGATGCCGACCTGCAGGCCGCGCACGCCGCGTTCCCCTGGCTCGTGACGTGGGATGACCATGAGGTCAGCAACGACTACGCCAATGAGCGCTCGCAAAAACTCGATCCGCCGGCGCTGTATCTGCGGCGCCGCGCGGCCGCCTATCAGGCCTACTACGAACACATGCCGCTGCCGGCGTGGGCGCGCCCGCGCGGGCCGAACGCGCGGCTATACACGCAGGCCAGCTTTGGCCAGCTTGCGCAAATCTGCATGCTCGATGACCGCCAATACCGCTCGCATCAGGTGTGCCCCCCATCCGGACGCGGCGGCAGCACCGTGGTCACGGCCGGCGAATGCCCGCAGCGGCTGTCGCCCGAACTCACCCTGCTCGGCGCGGAACAGGAACGCTGGCTGCATGGCGCACTCGACACATCCGCCGCGCGCTGGAACATCATCGCCCAGCAAACGCTGATGGCGCAGCGCATCCGCCTGAAGGACAACGAGGATGCTTTCTGGACCGACGGCTGGGACGGCTACCCCAAGGCGCGCGAACGCCTGCTCGGCCACATCGCGCAAAGGAAGCTCAGCAACCCGCTGGTGCTCGGCGGCGACGTGCATGCCGGCATTGTCGCCGACCTCAAGGTGAATTTCGACGACGCCAAATCGCCGGTGATCGCCAGTGAATTTGTCGGCACCTCGATCACCTCGCAAGGCCCCGGCGCAAAATTCTCCGAAGCCGCGCGCCAGAACAATCCGCACATGAAATTTCACAACGGCGTGCAGAAGGGCTACACCGCATTTGAGGTGACGCCCGAGCGATGCGCTGTGCGCATGCGCACCGTGTCCGATGTGACCGACGCGCAGGCGACCATTCGTGATCTGGCGGGGTTTGTAGTGGAGCATGGGAAGGCCGGAGCGCAGTGGGCTTAGTGGTCACCAGAGAATCCCAATCTTTCAGCCGGTCCTGTCGCTTTTGACAGTACGCTTTGACAATGTAACGCAGAAATTTGAGGCGAACCGGGATCGCGCTGCTCGTGGGCACAAACGACGTGCCCACCCTACTTCAGCCGTCGCATTGGCACACAAGGAAACGTGAGCACCAAATGGCCGACACACCCATCACAACCCGCTCAACCTTCGTCACGGCTGTGGCTTGGATTTTTA
>CADECM010000054.1 GCA_902825845.1 uncultured beta proteobacterium | reverse complement strand
TCCTCAATCTTCAATCTTCAATTCTGATGGCCATGGTTAACGGAAGGAAAGTACTGGTGCTGGGTCTGGGTGACACGGGCTTGTCGATGACGCGCTGGCTGGCGCGGCAGGGCGCGCTTGTGTCGGTCGCCGACACGCGCGCGGCGCCGCCGCACGCAGCACAGCTGGCGCGCGATTGGCCGCGGGTCAACGTGCACGCCGGAGAATTCCGGCACGACGACTTTGCGGCGGCCGAGCTGATCGCCGTAAGTCCCGGCATTGACCCGCGCGTGGGTGAACTGGCTGCGGCGATTCGCCGCGGCACGCCGGTCACCGGCGATGTGGCGCTGTTCGCGCAGGCGTTGGCGCAGCGGGCGTCTGCCGCGCGCGTGATCGCCGTCACCGGTTCCAATGGCAAGAGCACCGTTACCGCCCTGTGCGGCGCGATGTGTACGGCCGCCGGACACGACACGGTGATGGCCGGCAACATCGGTCTGCCGGTGCTCGATGTGATGACGCAAATCGAGGACGGGCGTGCCATGCCCGACACCTTCGTGCTGGAACTGTCGAGCTTTCAGCTCGAAACCACGGCGAGCCTCACACCGGCGGCCGCGACCCTGCTGAATTTGAGTGAAGACCACATGGATCGCTACGACAGCCTGGCCGAGTACGGCGCGGCCAAGGCCCGCATTTTTGACGGCGGCGGCGTGCAGGTGCTGAATCGCGATGACGCCTACAGCATGAGCATGGCGCGCGCGGGCCGCGAGGTGACCACCTTCGGGTTGGGCGAGCCGCGTGCCGCCAACGAATGGGGCCTGCTCGGCAGCGGCCCGGGTCAACTGCTGGCGCACGCCGATCGCGCGATTCTGCCGCTGTCCGGGTTGCCGCTGGCCGGTTTGCATAACGCCGCCAATGCACTGGCAGCGGGCGCCTTGTGCGCCGCGCTGGGTGTATCGCATGATGCCATGGCGAGTGCCTTGCGCGACTTCAAAGGTCTGCCGCACCGCGTTGAAATAATAAATAAAATCAATAACATAGAGTTTTACGACGATTCCAAGGGCACCAACGTCGGCGCTACCGTGGCAGCGCTGTGCGGCATGCAGCAACCGGTGGTGCTGATCGCCGGCGGCGACGGCAAGGGTCAGGATTTTTCGCCGCTGGCCGCGGCAGCCGCGCGCGCGCGCGCGGTGGTGTTGATCGGGCGCGACGCGGCGCGCATTGCACGTGTGCTGCAAGCGTCGGGCGTGGTCCTGCGGCATGCAGGCGACATGCGCGAGGCGGTCGCAATGGCGTATGCCGCGGCGCAAGCCGGTGATGCCGTTCTGCTGTCGCCGGCCTGTGCCAGCTACGACATGTTCCGCAACTACGTTCACCGCGCTGAAGTGTTTGCCGCCGCCGTGGCGCAACTGGCGCAGCAGGAGTCCTGACATGTTGTCCAATGCCATCCGTATTCCGGCTGCGCCAACGCCGCCCGCGGAAATCGACCGCACGCTGGTGTGGCTCACCGTCCTGCTGCTGGGGCTGGGTGTGGTGATGGTGTATTCGGCGTCGATCGCGATTGCCGAAGGCGGCCGCGCCACCGGCAATCAGGCGACCTACTATCTGGCGCGGCACGCCGTGTTTGTTGCGCTGAGCGTGCTGGCGGGCCTGATCGCGTTTCAGATACCGACGCGGCTGTGGCAGCGCTTCGCCCTGCACCTGTTCCTGATCGGGCTGGTGCTGCTGCTGCTGGTGCTGATTCCCGGCATCGGGCGCGAGGTGAACGGCGCGCGGCGCTGGATACCGTTGATCGTGTTCAATCTGCAGCCGTCGGAGCTGATGAAAGTATTTGCGGTGCTCTACGCGGCCGACTATACCGTGCGCAAGGCGGCATTCATGCACAGCCTGAGCAGGGGATTCTTGCCGCTGTTCTCGGTCATGCTGCTTACCGGCGGACTGCTGTTGCGCGAGCCCGATTTCGGCGCGTTCGCGGTGATCACGGTGATTGCGATGGGCATTCTGTTTCTCGGCGGCATGAACTGGAAGTTGTTTGCCGGGCTGATCGTGATGCTGGTGGCCGGTTTCGTCGCGCTGATCTGGTTTTCGCCGTACCGCATGCAGCGCATCCTGGGCTTCCTGGACCCTTGGTCGGACCCCTACGGCAAGGGCTACCAGTTGTCGCACGCGCTGATTGCCTTCGGGCGCGGCGAATGGCTCGGCGTGGGGCTTGGCGGCAGCGTCGAAAAACTCTTCTACCTGCCCGAGGCGCACACCGACTTCCTGCTGGCGGTGATCGCCGAAGAACTCGGCTTTGTCAGTGTGCTGGCGATCGTGGTGATGTTCGCCTGGATCGTGTGGCGTGCCTTCGCCATCGGGCGCCGCGCCGCGTTTCAGGAACGCTATTACGCGGCGCTGGTGGCACAGGGCATCGGCCTGTGGATCGGCGTGCAGGCCATCATCAACATGGGCGTCAACATGGGTGTGCTGCCGACCAAAGGATTGACCCTGCCACTGTTGTCATTTGGCGGCAGCGCCATAACCGCGACCTGTGTGGCCATCGCGATACTGCTGCGGATTGACTGGGAAAACAGGCAACACGCGAGGGGATTCAAGGTATGAAGGTCCTGGAATACGCGCCTGCGGTGGAACAAGGTGACGGTTGCCTGTTTCGGCGGAGACTAACTTTTGCGCAGCAACAGTTATGTCGTAGCCAAAACGCCGGGCAACACGCGAGGGGATTCAAGGTATGAAGGTCCTGGAATACGCGCCTGCGGTGGAACAAGGTGACGGTTGCCTGTTTCGGCGGAGACTAACTTTTGCGCAGCAACAGTTATGTCGTAGCCAAAACGCCGGGCAACACGCGAGGGGATTCAAGGTGTGAGGCCATGAACCGCACCCTGATGATCATGGCCGGCGGCACCGGCGGCCACATCTACCCGGCGCTGTCGGTGGCCGCTTACCTGCGCGAACAGGGGTGGACGATCGTCTGGCTCGGCTCGCGCGCCGGCATGGAGGCGCGCATCGTGCCGCCGACGGGCTGCGTGATGGCATGGATACGTTTTTCCGGCCTTCGTGGCAAAGGCCTGCTGCGCGCGCTGTTGCTGCCGTTCAATTTGCTGATTGCATGCGCGCAAAGCGCGCGCGCCATATTTGCGCATCGCCCCGACGTGGTGTTGGGCATGGGCGGTTACGTTGCGTTTCCGGGCGGATTGATGGCCGCGCTGATGCGCCGTCCGCTGGTGATTCACGAACAGAATTCGGTGGCGGGGCTGACCAATCGCGTGCTGGCCCGGCTCGCTGACAAGGTTCTTTCGGCATTCCCAAATTCTTTTAAAAACAATAAGTTAGTGATGTGGGTGGGCAACCCCACGCGCGCCGATATCGGCGGCATTGCAGCGCCCGAGGCGCGCTATGGCGAGCGCGCGGTCCGCGATGACCGGCTCAGCGTGTTGGTGCTTGGCGGCAGTCTGGGCGCGGCTGTGCTCAACGACACCTTGCCCAGGGCGCTGGCACTGCTGTCCGAGGCGCAGCGTCCGCGGGTCACCCATCAGTCGGGGACGGCGCATATCGAAGGCCTGCGCGCGGCGTATGCCGCAGCCGGCGTGACAGCTGAAACGCTGCCGTTCATCGATGACATGGCGGCGCGCTATGCCGCCGCCGATGTGGTGATCTGTCGTGCCGGCGCCTCGACGGTGACCGAACTGGCGGCAGCGGGCGTGGCTTCGATACTGGTGCCGCTGCCGTGGGCGGTGGACGACCATCAAACCCTGAACGCGCGATTCTTGTCCGCACGCGGCGCCGCCATGCTGATTCCGCAGGTGGAATTCACGCCTCAACGCCTGGCGCAACTGCTGCAAAGCCTTGCGCGCGGCCAACTGCTGGAGATGGCGCGCGCGGCGCACAGCGCGGCAAAACCGGATGCCGCGCGGGACGTTGGAGATATCTGCAAGGGGTTGGCGCATGCGGCATAAAGTCAAACACGTGCACTTCGTGGGGATAGGTGGATCGGGCATGAGCGGTATCGCGGAGGTGTTGCTGAATCTCGATTACCGCATCAGCGGTTCGGATCTGTCGTCGAATGCGGCAACACGGCGTCTGGCCGGCTTGGGTGCCACCGTGTATCAGGGACACGCGGCGCTTAATATCGCCGGCGCCGATGCGGTGGTGGTGTCCACCGCGGTGAAGGCGGACAACCCGGAAGTGCTGGCCGCGCGTGAACAGCGCATTCCGGTGGTGCCGCGCGCGCTGATGCTGGCGGAGTTGATGCGCCTGAAGCAGGGCATCGCCATCGCCGGCACGCATGGCAAGACCACCACCACCAGCCTGGTGGCAAGCGTACTGGCCGAGGGCGGCCTCGATCCCACCTTCGTGATCGGCGGGCGCCTGAACAGCGCCGGCGCGCACGCGCGCCTGGGCAGCGGCGAATTCATTGTGGTGGAGGCTGACGAATCGGATGCGTCTTTTCTGCATTTGCAGCCGGTGTTGTCAGTGATCACCAACATCGACGCCGATCATATGGAGACCTACGGCCATTCGCTCGAGCGCCTGAAACACGCGTTTGTCGAATTCACCCAGCATCTGCCGTTCTACGGCATGGTGGTGCTGTGCCAGGACGATGCCAACGTGCGCGAGATCGTGCCGCACATCACCAAGCCGGTGATGACCTATGGCCTGTCGCCGCAGGCACAGGTGCGCGCGGCGGGCGTGGTGCATAGCGGCGGTCAGATGCACTTCCAGGCGCAGCGCGCCGGCGCGCCGGAACTGGCGATCGCGCTGAATCTGCCGGGCATGCACAACGTGCTGAACGCACTGGCGGCGATTGCCGTGGCCACCGAAGTGGGCGTGCCCGATGACAAAATTGTAAAGGCGCTGAGCGAATTCAAGGGCGTGGGCCGGCGCTTTCAGCGCTATGGCGATGTGGCGCTCGCCGGCGGCGGCGTTGCTGCGGTGATCGACGACTACGGCCATCACCCGGTGGAGATGGCCGCCACGGTGGCGGCCGCGCGCGGCGCGTTTCCCGGACGGCGGCTGATGCTGGCGTTCCAGCCGCACCGTTACACGCGCACCCGCGACTGCTTTGAGGATTTCGTGAAAGTGCTGTCGACGGTGGACGCGCTGCTGCTCACCGAAGTTTATGCCGCGGGCGAAGCGCCCATTCCCGCCGCTGACGGGCGCGCGCTGGCGCGCGCGGTGCGGCTGCTGGGCAAGGTCGAGCCGTTGTTCGTGGACGACGTGGCGGGTGTTGCCGACGCGATACGCGGTGCGGCACGCGATGGCGACGTGGTGCTGATCATGGGTGCGGGGTCGATCGGCAATGTGGCCGGGGAACTGGCACGGCGTAACACGTAAGACACAAGGCGTTGCAGCAGGACATGGAGATGACCGAAGCACGGAACTTGCAGGCGCTGCGCGGCGAATTGCGCCTGAACGAACCCATGGCGAAACACGTCAGTTGGCGCGCGGGCGGCGCGGCGGCGCGCACGTATGCGCCGGTCGATCTCGATGACCTGGCCGCTTTCCTGCGGGCGTTACCGCGTACGGAGGGCTTGTACTTTTGTGGACTTGGCAGTAACCTCTTGGTGCGCGACGGTGGCCTGCGGGCCACCGTCGTGTTTACGCATTGGGCGTTGCGCGAGATTGCGTTGTTGAGCACGGGAGATCACGAGATCGAAATTTACGCCGGGGCAGGTATCGCTTCCCCTAAAGTCGCACGCTACGCCGCACTGCATGGCGCGGAAGGGGCGGAATTTCTCGCCGGGATTCCGGGCACCATCGGCGGTGCACTGGCCATGAACGCAGGCTGTTATGGCGGCGAGACCTGGAATCTGGTCACCGCCGTCACCACCATCGACCGCGCAGGGCAATTGCATCAGCGCAGCCGCGGCGAATTTGAGATCGGCTATCGCCATGTGCGCGGTCCGCGGGACGAGTGGTTCGTGGCGGCAACATTCGTTGTGCCCAGAGGGGACTCAGAGAAATCTCGGAATAAAATCAAATACTTACTGTCAACGCGCATTGCCAGCCAGCCGCTGCAGCAACCCAATGCGGGCTCGGTGTTTCGCAATCCGCCGGGTGATTACGCCGCGCGCCTGATCCAGGCCTGCGGACTCAAGGGCAGGCGCATCGGCGGCGCCGAGATTTCGGCGAAGCATGCCAACTTCATTGTCAATGTCGGCGGCGCCAGCGCTGCTGATATCGAGGCGCTGATCGCGCTCGCGCAGCTTGGCGTGCGCGAAAAATTTGGCGTGGCGTTGGAATGCGAGGTGCGTATCGTTGGGGAACGCGCTTGAGCCATTTCGGAAAAGTCGCGGTGCTGATGGGCGGACGCGCCGGACTCGGTGCCGCGCGAGCGGGGGTGCGGGCAGGCGCGCTGGGCCGCTCAGGCGATGCGGCTGACCGGAGTGAGGCGCTATGAGCAACTTCGGAAAAGTCGCGGTGCTGATGGGCGGCCGCAGTGCCGAGCGCGAGATTTCGCTGCGCAGCGGCAGCATGGTGCTGGCAGCCCTGCTACGCAAGGGCGTGGATGCGCATGCCTTCGACCCGCGCGATCAGGGGTTCGAGCAGTTGCTGGCGCAGCGTTTCGCGCGTGTGTTTATTGCACTGCATGGGCGCTTCGGCGAGGACGGCACGGTACAGGGCGCGCTGGAAGTGCTGGGGATTCCGTACACCGGCAGCGGCGTGATGGCGAGCGCGCTGGCGATGGACAAGTGGCGTACCAAGCTGGTGTGGCTGGCGTCCGGCATACCCACGCCGGTGTATGCTTTGCTCACGGCCGATTCGCAGGCCGCCGACGTGGCGGCGAAGCTGGGCCTGCCGCTGATGGTGAAGCCCGCGCACGAAGGCTCCAGCATTGGCATCAGCAAGGTGGACTCTGTCGAGAAATTCAGCCTCGCATACGAGCAGGCGGCGAAGCTGGATGGCAGTGTGATCGCCGAACAATTCATAGCCGGGCGCGAACTGACGGCTGCGATTCTAAACGACGAAGCATTGCCGCTGGTGCGCATTGAAGCGCCACAGGGCAACTACGATTATCACAACAAGTACTTCGGCGAGGCCACGAAGTACCATTGCCCCAGCGGCCTGCCCGCGGCTGTGGAGGCAAGCATTCAGCAGCAGGCGCTGGCGGCCTTTCGCCTGATCGGTTGCCAGGGCTGGGGCCGGCTCGATCTGATGCTCGATGCCGACAATCGCCCGTGGTTTCTGGAGGTGAACACGATACCGGGCATGACGGATCACAGCCTGGTGCCGATGGCGGCGCGCGCGCGGGGCATCGCATTCGACGATCTGGTGCTGCGTATTCTGGAGACGGCGCATGTGGGCCCTGTGGCATAACGCGCCTATGCTTAATCGCGTTTCCGATGCGCTGGCGGCGGCGGCGGCGCTGCTCGCGTGCTACGGGGCGATCCGCTTTGCGATCGTGCAGCCGGTGTTCGCCATTCGCGAATTGCGGGTGACGGGCGCCGCCGAACATATCAAGGCGGAGCAGGTGGCTGCCCTTGCCCGGCGCGACATCCGCGGCACGTTTTTCACTTTCGATATCGTGCGCCTGCGCAACGGATTCGAAACCCTGCCGTGGGTGCGCAAGGCCGATGTGCGCCGGCAGTGGCCGAACAGTATTGAAGTGCAAATCGAGGCGCATCAACCGCTGGCGCGCTGGAACAAGACGGCGCTGGTCAATGTGCAGGGCGAAGTGTTTGAGGCGGCACATGCGGGACGCCTGCCGGTGTTTTCCGGACCGGACGGAACTTCTTTCGAGGTCGCCGCGCAATACGAAATTTTCCGGCGTTCGCTCGCCGCCATCGGCCGCGAGCCGGTGCAGGTTAGCCTGTCGCCGCGGCGCGCGTGGCAGCTGCGTCTGGACAACGGCATGACGCTGGAGGTCGGCCGTGAACAGGTGCCGGCGCGGCTGGCGCGTTTTCTGGCGGCCTACCCGCACACCATTGCGCCGATGGGTCGCAAGGCCGAGTACGTGGATCTGCGCTATGCCAACGGTTTCGCGGTGCGGGTGCCCGAGTTTTCAACCGCCAATCAACCCGCAAAGTCCGCGGCGCGGCCCAAAGCGTAACACCATGAACAAACCGCGCGAGCACAAGAACGTTATCGTCGGCCTGGATATTGGCACTTCGAAGATCGTTGCCATCGTCGCCGAGATAAAGTCCGAAGGCCCCGAAGGCAGCTTCGAGATCATCGGCATGGGCACGCATCCGTCGCGCGGGCTGAAAAAGGGCGTGGTGGTCAACATCGAGACCACGGTGGCGGCCATCCAGCGCGCACTCGAAGAAGCTGAGTTGATGGCTGATTGCAAGATCAGCCATGTGCATACGGGCATCGCGGGCAGCCACGTCAAGAGTTTCAATTCGCAGGGCATGGTGGCAATCAAGGACAAGGAGGTCGCGCCGGCCGACATTGAGCGCGTGATCGAAACCGCCAAGGCGGTTCAGATCCCGAACGACCAGCAGATTCTGCATATCCTGAATCAGGAATTCATCATCGACGGGCAGGAGGATGTGCGCGAGCCGCTGGGCATGGCGGGCGTGCGTCTGGAAGTCAAGGTGCACATCGTGACCGGCGCGGTGTCCGCGGCGCAGAACATCATCAAGTGCGTGCGCCGCTGCGGGCTGGAGGTGAGCGATCTGGTGCTGCAACCATTGGCGTCCGCCATTGCCGTGGTATCCGAGGACGAAAAAGATCTCGGCGTGTGCCTGGTCGACATCGGCGGAGGGACCACGGATATCGCAGTGTTTACCCACGGCGCCATACGTCACACGGCGGTGATCCCGATCGCGGGCGATCAGATCACCAGCGATATCGCGATGGCGCTGCGCACGCCGACCAAGGACGCCGACGACATCAAGATCAAGCATGGTTGCGCGCTGTCGCAGCTGGCCGACCCGCAGGAAATGATTGAAGTGCCAGGCGTGGGTGACCGCGGCGCCAAGCAGTTATCGCGTAAGACGCTGGCCGAGGTGATCGAGCCGCGCGTGGAAGAGCTGTATTCGCTGATTCAGGCGGAACTGCGCCGCAGCGGTTACGAGGAACTGCTGTCCTCGGGCATCGTGCTCACGGGCGGCTCCAGCATGATGCAGGGCATGGTGGAACTGGGCGAAGAAGTATTTCACATGCCGGTGCGCGTCGGTCAGCCGTCCTACAGCGGCGGTCTGGCCGAGGTGGTGCGCCACCCACGTTATTCGACAGCCATCGGGTTGCTGCTGGAAGGTATCCAGCAGTACCGGCAACAGGAACTGGCGCGCACCCAGACCGGCGCGTTGCAACACTTGTTTGAGCGGATGAAAGCCTGGTTCAAGAGAAATTTTTAGTCAGTATTTGTGTTTAAACGATTTAATTGTCAATCGACGGAAAAAACGGAGGCACCAAATGATAGAACTGATCGACGCACAATCGAAGGAGGCAGTGATCAAGGTGATCGGCGTGGGTGGCTGCGGCGGCAACGCCGTGGATCACATGATCACGCACGGCGTGGATGGCGTGGAATTCATTTGCGCCAATACCGATGCGCAGGCGCTCAAGCGCAATCAGGCCAAGGTGCAACTGCAGATCGGCACCGATGTAACCAAGGGCCTTGGCGCCGGCGCCAATCCCGAGGTGGGCCGCCAGGCCGCGATGGAAGATCGTGAGCGTATTGCGGATCTCATCCGCGGCGCGGATATGTTGTTTCTCACCGCGGGCATGGGCGGCGGCACCGGCACTGGCGCCGCGCCGGTGGTCGCCGAAATTGCCAAGGAACTGGGTGTGCTGACCGTTGCCGTGGTCACCAAGCCGTTCGCGTTCGAAGGTAAACGCCAGCGCATCGCCATGGAAGGTCTGGAGTCGCTCGCGCAGTATGTGGATTCGCTGATCGTGATACCCAACGACAAGCTGATGCAGGTGCTGGGTAACACGGTGACGTTGCAGGAAGCTTTCCGTTCCGCCAACGACGTGCTGCACGGCGCGGTTGCAGGCATTGCTGAGATCATCAGCGCCCCCGGCATGATCAATTGCGACTTCGCCGATGTGCGCACCGTGATGGGGGAAATGGGCATGGCGATGATGGGTTCGGCCCGGGCGGCAGGACCCGGCCGTGCGCGCGCGGCGGCCGAGCAGGCGGTGGCGTGCCCGCTGCTGGAAGACATCGACATCCAGGACGCGCGCGGTGTGCTGATCAATATTTCGGCCAGCGAAGCGAGCTTCCAGTTGCAGGAAATGTACGATGTGATGGATACCATCAAGGCATTTGCCGCGGAATCCGCGACCGTGATCGTGGGCGCGGTCTACGATGAGTCGATTGATGACAATCTGCGCGTGACCATCGTTGCCACTGGCCTGGGCAAGCCCGCCGGCCGCGCGCAAAAGAACCCGCTGAAGGTGGTGGCGCAAATGACCGGCACCGATAACAAACCGCACGACGTGAATTATGACGACCTCGAACAGCCGGCGGTGATGCGGCGGCGCAATCGGGACGCCACGGTGGAGGCGATGCGCCAGTCGGGCGTGGATATGCTGGATATACCCGCGTTCTTGCGCAAGCAGGCGGATTGATCGGCCGGCAACGCGGTTCACGCCGCGTCCGTGAGGCGTAATAAAGAAGGCGGGCTGGTTTCCGGGAATTCAAATCCCGGGAATTAACCCTCGCGCCTGGCCGTTTGATGCTGCCGGCGAAACGCCGGCGCCCACTTGTTGCATTTTTGTGGAGCGCCGGGCGCGGTCCGGCAGCGCTCGTATGACAATTTGCTGTCGGCTGCGTTATTTGAGTGTTATAATCACTATCTACTTGAATTTAAACAAAGTTTATTAAGTTTGGGACTACATTACAGGGTGTCGGCCGGACGCCTGACACATTTGCCATGATTCGCCAACGTACGCTAAAAAACGTTATTCGCGCCACCGGCATCGGCTTGCACTCCGGTGAAAAGGTGAGCATAACCCTGCGTCCGGCGGTGGCCGATACGGGCATCGTGTTTCGCCGTATCGATTTGCCCCAGGCCGTGGATATCAAAGTCGATCCGTACGCGGTGAGCGACACGCGGCTTGCCACCTGCTTAAGCAAGGGCGGAGCGACGATTGCGACGGTGGAACATCTCATGTCCGCGTTGGCGGGCCTGGGCGTGGACAACGTTTATGTTGATGTCAACGCGCCTGAAATTCCGATCATGGATGGCAGCGCGGGGCCTTTTGTATTTCTGCTGCAATCAGCCGGCGTCGAAGAGCTAAGGGCAGCCAAGCGTTTTGTGCGCGTACTCAAGGCGGTGGAAGTACGGCAAGGTGACAAATGGGTACGGCTGGTGCCGCACAACGGCTTCAAAATCGATATTTCGATTGAATACAATCACCCGGTTTTTGAACAGTCGCGCCAAACTGTCAGCTTTGATTTTGCGTCCACCTCCTATGTCAAGGAGGTTAGCCGCGCGCGCACCTTTGGATTCGTGCAGGAATACGAAACCTTGCGCTCGCAAGGCTTGGCGATGGGCGGAAGCCTCGATAACGCTGTAGTATTGGACGAATACCGCATCCTTAACAGTGATGGCTTGCGCTACGACGACGAATTCGTCAAACACAAGGCGCTGGATGCCATCGGCGATTTGTATTTGCTGGGGCACCCCATTCTTGGCGCCTTCAGCGGTTTCAAATCCGGACACGCGCTGAACAATCAGTTGCTGCGCGCGGTGCTGGAGGACAGTGCGGCATGGACGTTCTGCAGCTTCGATAAACCGGAAGAAGCGCCCCCTTACATGGTGTGGCAACCGCAGACCGCGACGGCCTGATAGCCGTCTTAGCGGGTATCTTGCGTGCGTTTACGCACCAGGTTTGTGATTGCTAACTTTAATTTCGGATCGTGGACATAATCTGCGAGAATTATAAATTTATCAATGGAATCAATGGGTAATAATTTTACCGCACTGTGACTTCTTGTCGATTCAGGTTGGTTTCTGACTTGCACCTGCACTTTAATTGCAGTAACCTCCGCCTCCAGTTTCCGAAATACGGGCAGTAAACGTGGCAGTAGTTGCCGCAGCTTTGCGGCAGCAGCAGTATGGTCCGCCAACAGATATAGCGTGCCTGCCCTGATGTAACCCACACGACTCGCTTTGGTCACAGCGGCGAGTTCGACCGGGGTGTAGTCAACAAAAGCCTGTTGTAATGCCGCCTGCCTGCGGGCCCTATCGCGCAACGACGCCAGTTCGCCGGTCGTGCCGATAAGAGTCCGGATGTCACGCAGCGGCATCGTCAGCAGTCTGGAGCACGGTGTTGAACATAATTCTGGTTTCTGGTCGATCCACCACAGCCCGCACCATCAGCCTCGATGGGAGGCATCTCGCGTACGCATGCGCCGGACTGACACTGGCGATCATCATTGCCGCCGGCGCGCTCAATCTTGCGATCCAGTACTTTTCGCCGGTGCTGCCGTTCATGGCACAGCGAAACGGATCGCTGCAGCAGAACCGGGAGCAGAGCGAATCGTACATGCGGGACAATCTTAACGCGATGGCGAAGCGTTTGGGGGAAATGCAGGCACAACTGCTGCGTCTGGATAACCTGGGCGAACGCCTGGCGAAACTGGCCGGCTTCAAGCCGCAGGAATTCCAGTTTTCCGAACCGCCGGGGCGCGGTGGCGCGCTGTCGACCGTGCCCAGCCGAGATTTTAGTTTGAACGACTTGTCCACCCAAGCCGATTCGCTGAAGCGGCGAGTTGACGACCACGGCGACAAACTGAGCGTGCTGGAATCGTTGCTGACCCTTGAAAGTGCGCGCAACAAGCTGATTCCGACGATGCTTCCGGTACTGGGCGGTTCCTACAACTCCAATTTCGGCTGGCGCATAGACCCGTTTACCGGCCGAAAATCGTATCACGAAGGGATCGATTTCGCGGGTGGCGAAGGTGCGCCGATCCTGGCCGCCGCAGGCGGGGTGGTGATTTACGCGGAGCGACATTCCCAATATGGTAATATGGTCGAAATCGAGCACGTCAACAATTTGACCACGCGCTACGCGCATGCCTCGCGGTTGCACGTCAAAGTCGGCGACATGGTATTGCGCGGCGCCAAAATTGCGGAAGTGGGGCGTACTGGACGCGCGACAGGCACGCATCTGCATTTTGAAGTGCTGCAACGAGGCGTGGCCGTGAATCCCGCCCAATTCCTGCAGCTGCCGCGCTGACGTAAAATACGGCGTGGAGTACCATACGCGAGGGGTGGGGATTTCCCCGCCCCTTTTTATTTGCGCGGGAAATTGCGCGGGAGTTTGAAGCAGTCCATGGTTACCGGAATTCTGAAGAAAATATTTGGCAGCCGCAATGACCGGTTGCTCAAGCAATATCGCCGCAAAGTCACGGCCACCAATGCGCTGGAACCGGAAATCGTCAAACTCTCCGACGAACAACTGAGAGCCAAGACCGACGAATTCCGCGGCCGCATCAGAGCCAGGCTGGGCAATGGCTCGGGTGAGGCAGGTGACAAGGTAGCCTCGGAAAAGGCGCGGGATGCCGCGCGCCGCGTGATCCTCGATGAAATTCTGCCGGAGGCGTTTGCGGTGGTGCGGGAAGCCTCCAAGCGCACGCTCGGCATGCGCCATTTCGACGCGCAACTGTTGGGCGGCATCGCCCTGCACAATGGCAAGATTTCGGAGATGCGCACCGGCGAGGGCAAAACGCTAATGGCGACTTTGCCAGCCTACCTTAACGCGCTGGCCGGCGAGGGTGTGCATATCGTGACGGTCAATGACTATCTTGCGCAGCGTGACGCGGACTGGATGGGCACCATCTACCGTTTCCTCGGACTGACGGTCGGCGTCAATCTGTCGCAGATGGAGCACGATCTGAAGCAGCAGGCGTACGCCGCGGACATCACCTACGGCACGAACAATGAGTTCGGCTTCGATTATCTGCGCGACAACATGGTTTTTCAGACCTCGGAGAAGGTGCAGCGGGTACTCAGCTTCGGGATTGTGGACGAGGTGGACTCGATTCTGATCGATGAGGCGCGCACGCCGCTGATTATTTCCGGCCAGGCGGAAGATAACACCGATCTCTATGTCAAGATGAATGCGGTGATTCCAAAGCTCACGCGCCAGCAGGACGAAAAGAGCGAGGGCGACTATTGGGTCGATGAAAAGGCGCACCAGGTGATGTTGTCGGAAGACGGCCACCAGCACGCGGAAGAGTTGCTGGAACAAGCGGGCATGCTGCCGCCCAACAGCAGCCTCTACGATGCCGCCAACATCAATCTCATGCACCATCTGAACGCCGGCTTGCGCGCGCATAGCCTCTATCACAATGAGCAGCAATATGTGGTGCAGAACGGCGAAATCATCATTGTGGATGAGTTCACCGGGCGGCTGATGGCGGGGCGGCGCTGGTCGGAAGGTTTGCATCAGGCAGTGGAAGCCAAGGAAGGCGTCGAGATCCAGAAGGAAAACCAGACGCTGGCGACGATCACGTTCCAGAACTATTTCCGCATGTACAAGAAGCTGGCCGGCATGACCGGCACGGCCGACACCGAGGCCTACGAGTTCCAGCAAATCTACGGCCTGGAAACGGTGATCATCCCCACCCACCAGCCGATGATCCGCAAGGACATGAACGATCTGGTCTACCAGTCGACGCCGGAAAAATACAAGGCGGTAATCGAAGACATCAAGGATTGCCACAAGCGCGGGCAGCCGGTACTGGTGGGTACCACCTCGATCGAAAACTCCGAACTGCTGGCCGGGCTGCTGCAAAAGGAGGGTGTGCCGCACAATGTGCTGAATGCCAAACAGCATCAGCGCGAAGCCGAGATCATTATTCAGGCGGGCCGTCCCAAGGTGGTCACCATTGCCACCAACATGGCGGGCCGGGGCACCGACATTGTGCTGGGCGGCAATCCCAACCCCGAGATCGAAGCGGTGAAATCCGATGCCGCGCTCGACGACGTGGCGAAGAACCGCAAAATTGAAGACATCCGGCTCAATTGGCAACGGCTGCACAATGAGGTGGTTGCGCTCGGCGGCCTGCACATCGTGGGCACCGAGCGCCACGAGTCGCGGCGCATCGACAACCAGTTGCGCGGGCGCTCCGGCCGCCAGGGCGATCCGGGTTCCAGCCGTTTCTACCTGTCGCTTGACGACTCGCTGATGCGCATTTTCGCAGGCGAGCGCGTGAAAGCGATCATGCAGCGGCTGAAGGTGCCAGAAGGCGAACCAATTGAAGCGGGCATGATCAACCGCTCGATCGAGAACGCGCAGCGCAAGGTGGAGGCCCGCAACTTCGACATTCGCAAACACCTGCTTGAATACGACGACGTCGCAAACGATCAGCGCAAGGTGATCTACCAGCAGCGTAACGAACTGCTCGACGCCGAAGACATGTCCGAGACCATCACCGCGATGCGCGCGGACGTGGTCAGCGGATATGTCGGGCAACATATTCCGGCGGGAAGCCTCGAAGAACAATGGGATGTGGCGGGGCTGGAGCGTGCGCTGGACAGCGAACTTACGTTGCAGGTGCCGGTCCAGCAATGGCTGAAGGATGACCCCGGGCTGGAGCAAGAAGCCCTGCGCGAACGTATCGTCACGGCGGCGCACACCGCGTACCATGAAAAGACCGCGCCGGTGGAGGCGCAGGCGATGCGCCAGTATGAACGCGGACTGATGCTGCAAAGCGTGGATACGCACTGGCGCGAGCATTTATCGTCGCTTGACCATCTGCGCCAGGGGATCCACTTGCGTTCCTATGCGCAGAAGAATCCGACCCAGGAATACAAGCGCGAAGCCTTCGAATTGTTTTCGTTGCTGCTGGATACCATCAAGTCCGAAGTGACCAAGGTGCTGATGACGGTGCGTATCCGCAGTGCTGAAGAGTTACAGGCCGTCGAAGCGCCGGAAACGCTCACCAATGTGCAGTATCAACATGCCGATTTTGATCAGGCGGTTGCAGCGGAGGCGGCGCCCGCGCTCGCCGACGCGGGCGCGTCGTCTGGCGACCGGGAGGCCGCACCTGCGCAGCAGCCCTTTGTGCGCAATGGACAGAAGATCGGCCGCAATGATCCCTGTCCCTGCGGTTCCGGGAAGAAATATAAAGTGTGCCACGGGCGCTTGACTTGATGTTGATGTCATTCAAATTTAATTAATAAAATCAATACGTTACGGAGATATTCTGCCATGGCAGTGAATCTTCAGGCGCCTGCGCCGGCCAGCCTTTTTGCAATAGACGGTGTGGAACTGGGCTTTGCGTATGCGGGCATCCGCAAGGCGGAACGCCGCGATCTGATGCTGATGCGTTTCGCGCCGGGCACGCGCGTGGCGGGCGTATTCACGCAAAACAGTTTTGCCGCGGCACCAGTACAGGTTTGCCGGGAACGGCTTAATGCCGGCGCTGCCATCAGCGCTCTTGTGGTCAACGCGGGCAATGCCAATTGTGGTACCGGCGCGCAAGGCCTTGCCGCGGCGCGCCAAACCTGCGCGGCGGCGGCGCGCCTGCTGAACTACGCGCCTGAAGCCGTGCTGCCGTTTTCCACCGGCGTGATCCTTGAGCATTTGCCGGTGGATCGCATCGAAGCGGCACTGCCGGCCTGTGTGAAATCGCTGGCGGCCAATCAGTGGGCTGATGCCGCCGCGGCCATTATGACCACGGACACCGTTCCCAAAGGGGCTTCGGCACGCGCCACCATCGGCGGCAAGCCGGTGTGCGTCACGGGTATCGCGAAAGGTGTCGGCATGCTGCAGCCAAATATGGCGACCATGCTGGCGTATCTCGCCACGGATGCGGCGGTGACGCAGCCTCTGTTGCAGCGGCTGGTGAAGGAAGTGGCCGACCGCTCGTTTAACTGCGTAACCGTCGATGGCGATACCTCGACCAACGATTCCTGCATGCTGGTCGCCACTGGCCGCGCGGGCAATGCTGAAATCAACAATGCCGACTCCGCCGACTATATGGCGTTGCGCGACGCAGTGCTCGCCGTGGCGGTGCCGCTGGCACAGGCGATCGCCCGCGATGGTGAAGGCGCGACCAAATTCATTACCGTGCGCGTGAGCGGCGCGGCTGACGAATCGGAAGCGGCGCGCGTGGCCAAGTGCATTGCGCATTCGCCGCTGGTGAAAACGGCATTCTTTGCCTCCGACCCGAACCTGGGCCGCCTGATCATGGCCATCGGCAATGCGGGTATTGCCGGGATGGATGTATCGCGCGTCAGCATATGGCTCGGCGAGGTGCGCGTGCTGCACAACGGCGGCCGCGATCCGGCGTACCGCGAAGAGGACGGCGCGCGGGTGATGCAGCCGGCAGAAATCACGGTGCATGTCGCATTGGGTCGCGGACAGGCCGAACGCACGGTGTGGACCTGCGATTTTTCCTACGACTACGTCAAGATCAACGCCGAATACAGAACATAAAATTTAATAAAAACAAATAGTTACATATGGTCGACGTAAATACCCTGCTGACGCAGGCGCAGTTGCTGGTGGCGCGGCTTGAAAAATTGTTGCCAGCTGAACCGGTCGCTACCGATTGGAAATCATCCATTGCCTATCGCTGGCGCAAACACCAGGGGCACGGTGCGCTGCAAGCTGTAACCCAGGTACATCGTATTCAGTTGGAGGACTTGCGCGGCATCGACGAACAAAAATCCCTGGTCGAGCGCAATACGCGGCAATTTGTAGAAGGTCATCCCGCCAATAACGTGCTGCTGACCGGCGCGCGCGGCACCGGCAAATCCTCGCTGATCAAGGCGCTGCTCACCCGCTACGCGCCGCGCGGATTGCGCCTGATCGAAGTGGAGAAGCAGGACCTCATTGATCTGCCGGATATCGTCGATCTGATCAGCGCGCGCGAGGAGCGATTCATACTGTATTGCGACGACCTGTCGTTCGAGGCGGATGAGCCGGGCTACAAGGCGCTGAAAGTCGTGCTCGACGGGTCGGTCGCCGCCGCGTCGGAGAACTGCCTGATCTACGCCACCTCCAACCGGCGCCATCTGATGCCGGAATTCATGAACGAAAACCTCGAATACAAGCATCTCGGCGAGGAGATTCATCCGGGGGAGACCTCCGAGGAAAAGGTATCGTTGTCGGAGCGCTTCGGATTGTGGGTGTCATTCTATCCGTTCGATCAGGACGAGTACCTGAACATCGTCGCGGTGTGGCTGGATCATTTCAAGGTGACGCGCGCGCGAGGCGACGATGTCAAACAAGCGGCCCTGCAATGGGCGTTGCAGCGCGGCTCGCGCAGCGGGCGCGTGGCATGGCAATTCGCGCGTGACTGGGCGGGAACGCAACGGTTGAAGGCGAAACGCGGAAAACGCCAGTGAGCGCAGCAGCGCCGTCGGGTGCCGCAGTGAACAAGCGCATCGAGGTGGCAGCAGCGGTCATCTACGATGCCGAAGGCCGGTTTCTGCTGGCGCAGCGTCCTGCGGGCAAGGCCTTCGAAGGCTACTGGGAGTTTCCCGGCGGTAAGGTCGAGGCGGGCGAGTCTGCGGCGGACGCAATGCGGCGCGAGCTGCGGGAGGAGCTGGGGATCGAGGTCGATGCCGTAAGCCCTTGGCTTACACGTGACTTCGAGTATTCGCATGCCTCGGTGCGACTGCGGTTTTTCCGCATCGACGCCTGGCGCGGTGAGCCGCATGGGCGCGAGGGCCAGCGCTTCGTGTGGCAGGATGCGCGCGGGGTCAGCGTCGCGCCGGTGCTGCCGGCCAACGGTCCCATATTGCGTGCGCTTGAATTGCCGGCCGTCTATGGCATCACGCAGGCCGAGGCGATCGGCGCGGACGCGTTCAAACGGCAGCTTGAGGACGCATTGCAACGCGGTTTGAGACTTGTTCAGGTGCGTGAGAAGACGCTTTCCCGCGCCGCGTTGCACGCCTTTGCGGCGGACGTCGTGACGCTATCGCACCGTCATGGCGCGCGGGTGCTGATCAACAGTGATGCGGCGCTCGCACTTGAAACCGGCGCGGACGGTGTGCATCTGACATCGGCGCAATTGCGCACGCTGGCGCGGCGCCCTGCCTGCGACTGGGTGGCAGCCTCATGCCACACTCGTGCGGAAGTTGAAGTCGCGACGCGGCTGGGCGCGGATTTTGTGGTGGCGGGACCCGTGATGGCCACTCCCACGCATCCTGGCGCGCCAACGCTGGGATGGCCGGGATTCGCGGCCTGCATTAAGGACACCGCCGTTCCGGTCTATGCCCTGGGCGGCATGCGGCCTGAGGATCTGCCCACGGCACGGCGCTACGGCGCGCACGGCGTGGCGATGCTGCGAGGCGCCTGGCGTTAATTCAGGCGTTCGTCATCGAACGACGATTCCTGGCCGTCCTGGTCATCGTGCTCCACCACGGGAATCCGGTAGCTTTCGCTCGCCCACGCGCCGAGATCCATCATCTTGCATCGCTCCGAACAAAACGGGCGCCACGGATTATCGGTACTCCACAACACCGGGGCAGAACACCGCGGGCAGTTGACCGTGCGCGGGGCCATGCCTCAGAGATTGCAAAAAGTGAGATCGAACTCGACGTCCGTATCCACCGCCCTGGGCCGCTGTCCGCCCTCGGTGCTGGTGAACCGTACATTCAGCGCGTGCTTGTTGGCGCTGATTTCCGGCACGCATTGATAGCTGCGTGACAGGCGGATGCGCAGCATTTGAGCCACCCGCCCCGCCATCATCTGCTGGTAGGTGCCTTGTTTCGCCACCAACGTGGTGCTCTTGCCGCTCTCACGCAACAAACGCAGTACAATGACCACCGCTTCGCGGATCGGCGCGAACGGCGCCAGCCACTGATACAGATCCTGACGGCGCTGGTCACTGTTCTGCTGCAGCCAGAAATGGTAGCTCGGCAAATCAAACTCGCACACGCCGCCTGGAATGCTGGTGCGCTGCTTGATGCTCATCAGCCAATCATTCTCGCGCAGCTCCTGGCCGACCTTGCCCGACGCCTGGAACAGTTGCGAAGACGATTGATCGATTTTACGCAGGATGTCGTCCAGCGCGGCCGCAGACACATCGGGATAGTCACGCAGCGATTCCAGCGAATGCTTCTGGCGCTCGAGTTCCTGCAGCAGATCCGATTTCAGGTCGGCGCGGCTCGCCACTTCGAGAATCTCGAAGACGGATACCAGTGCCGCGTGATGTTCCAGCGCATCGGAGCGGGCGAGAAAATACTCCACCCGCTCATACAGATCCTCGAAGCGCAACAAGGTTCGCACGCGCTCGCTGAGCGGATACTCGTAGCTGATCACAAGACGTCCGGAACCGTGGCGGTTGTAGATGCATCCAAGTATTCACCAATTCAGGGAAAAAATAAAGGGACAGGCGCGCGCGGCACCGCGGCCCGCGCCTGGCGCGGCGAACAGTAGCGCCGCGTCAGTTGTGCCGGAGCCGGTGCCGCCGGTGAATCCCGCGTCGTACGGCAGGGTGGTTCAGAGGAAGTTGAGGTAGTGGCGGTTGATCAGCGGCCCGTGAAACAACGCGATCATACCCGCGATTGCCAGATACGGACCAAACGGAATCGGTGTTTCACGGCCGTGGCGCGCAAATATCATCAAGCCGATGCCAATGATCGCGCCCACCAGCGAAGACAGCAGAATCACCAGCGGCAGCATTTGCCAGCCGAGCCAGGCGCCGATGGCGGCGAGCAGCTTGAAGTCGCCGTAACCCATGCCCTCTTTGCCGGTCGCCAGCTTGAATACCCAGTATACACACCACAAGGACAGGTAACCGCCGGTCGCGCCAATGACAGCGGCGGGCAAATCCACGTAGGTCCGGTCGAGATTGAGCAACAAGCCGGCCCACAACAGGGGCAGCGTGATGTCATCCGGCAGATAAAAGGTGTCAAGATCAATGAACGTGAGTGCGATCATGGCGAACACAAACAGCATCGCACCCGCCCCGGCAAGGGTGGGGCCGAAACGCCATACCGCGTATCCCGCCAACACGCCCGAAATGAGTTCGACAAACGGGTAACGCGGCGAGATTTTTGCCTTGCAGCCCGCGCAGCGCCCGCCCAGCGCAAGGTAGCTGATGATGGGGACATTCCGCCATGCGGTAATGGGTTGCGAACAGGACGGACAGTGCGACCGCGGCAACAGCAGATTGTAGCGTTCCGTGACCGGCTGAGCCGCGGCCGCGGCTTGGTCCAGTTGCGCGCAGTCCACCCGCCATTGCCGTTCCATCATTTTTGGCAGACGGTGAATCACCACATTCAGAAAGCTGCCGACGGCGAGTCCGAAAACGACAGCGAGCATGACCGCTATCAGCGGCGTGGCGAGAAGGCTCAAGGACAAACGGTTCCGGACGTCGCGCGCGGCGCGCTTCGGAAATCGACCGTTTCGGCGCTAAAGGGAAACTGCGGCACGTCTGAGGTCAGACGACCTGGCCCAGTTTGAAGATCGGCAGATACATCGCCACCACCATGCCGCCAATCAACGTGCCGAGGATAACCATGATGATCGGTTCCATCAGACTTGACAGCGCCGCGACGGCATCGTCCACCTCCGCCTCATAAAAATCGGCCACCTTGGACAGCATGGAATCCAGTGAACCGGACTCCTCGCCGATCGACACCATCATCACCACCATGTTGGTGAACACGCCGGAATTCTGCATCGATCCGGTCAGACTGGACCCGGTGGCGACTTCGCCCTGGATCTTCTTGGTCGCCGTGTAGTATTCATGGTTGCCCGAGGCGCCGGCTACTGAGTCGAGCGCTTCCACCAGCGGCACGCCAGCGGCAAACATGGTGGACAGCGTGCGCGTCCAGCGCGCCACCGAAGATTTGCGAATCAGATCGCCAAATACCGGAATGCGCAACATCAGCCGGTCCATGATGATTTGCATTTTGACCGAACGTTTCCAGGTATAGAAAAACATATAGCCGCCAAAACCGATGCCGCCAAAAATCAGCCACCAGTACTGGACGAAGAACTCAGAAATGGCCATAACGACCAATGTGGGTGCCGGCAATTCCGCGCCAAAACTCGCAAACACGCTCTTGAACGCGGGTATCACGAAAATCATGATCACGGCCGTAATCACGAACGCGACCACGATAATGGAAATCGGGTAAAACAGCGCGGATTTGATCTGGCTTTTGATGGCGAGAATTTTTTCCTTGTAGGTCGCAAGGCGGTCCAGCAGGCTGTCCAGAATACCGGCCTGTTCGCCGGCGCCCACCAGATTGCAGAACAAGGCATCGAAATACAGCGGATGCTTCTCGAACGACTGCTTCAGGCTGGAGCCGGTTTCCACATCGGTCTTGATATCCAGTAACAGCCGCGAAACCGCCGGGTTATCGTGGCCTTTGCCCACGATATCGAAGGCCTGCAGTAGAGGCACCCCGGATTTCATCATGGTGGCCAACTGGCGCGTGAACAGCGTGATGTCCTTGTCCGTGACTTTGCCGCCGCTTCTCGCCCGCTGCCGCTTGACGGTGTCGACCTTGATGCCCTGCCGCCGCAGTGAGGCGTTGACTTGGGCTTCGCCGTTGGCACGAATTTCTCCGCGCACCACCTTGCCCGATTTGTCCTTGCCGGACCACAGGTAATTGAATTCCTGGACCGCCGCGCCCTTTCTTGCCACTGCTGCAGTTGCCATTGAACCCCCTCAATTATTCAATCTAACCAATGAGTTATGTTATCCGACTCATGATGCCTTTATGTCTCTGATTTGTAAAGCCTGTTCAGACATGGACTGTGTCATTGTGCCCGGACTGTAGCGAATTTGGCGCCTGCGCACGTACCACCTTCACGATGCGACCCTGCGTATGCACGATTTCGAGCGGCACGCCCGCAATTTTCAGGCTGGTATTGGGTTCCGGAATGTCCTGCAGATGCTCCAGCAGCAGGCCGTTGAGCGTCTTGGGACCGTCCAGGGGAAACTGGAAACCGAGCTTGCGATTCAGTTCGCGCAGCGGTGTGCTGCCTTCGATCAGGTAGGAACCGTCGTCCTGTTTGGTGTATCCGCCGGCGCGCATGGGCGAGTGGGTGGTGAACTCACCGATTATTTCTTCGAGGATGTCTTCCAGCGTGACCAGACCCTGCAGCTCGCCATATTCGTCCACGATCAGTCCCAGGCGGTCCTGACTTTCCTGAAAGTTCTGCATTTGCGTGAACAGGGGCGTTCCTGACAGTATAAACACCGGCTCGCGCGCCAGCTTGCGCAGGGCCTCGTGCGTGAGTTCGTCGCGATGCATCAGATTCAGCGCATGCCGGATACGCAGCGTGCCGGCAATCTCGTCCAGATGGCCGGTATAGGCGACAACGCGCCGGTGATGGGAGGTGGTCAGTTGTTCGATGATTTCGTCGAGCGGCGCCGACAGGTTGACGGCTTCGATCTGGCTGCGCGGCACCATCACGTCGTCGACGGTGATGGCTTCCAGTTCAAACAGATTCAGCAAAATGGCGCCGTGCTTTTTCGGCAGTATGTTCGAGGATTCCAGCACGATGGTGCGCAATTCTTCCGCCGACAGAGCCTGCGGACCCGTGTCGCTGCGACCGATGTGCAGCAGCCGCAACAGTGGCGACAGCAGCGCGTCGGTCGATTTCGCCAGAAGATGAACGAACGGCGCGCAGATGCCCGCCAGGATGCGCATCGGCCATGCCACCAGGCGCGCGATTGATTCCGCGTTGTGCTGGCCCAGGCGCTTGGGCACCAGTTCGCCGACCACGATGGACGCGTAAGTGATGGACACCACCACCGCCAGAGTCGCCATTATGTTGCTGGCATGTTTTTCGAAGCCCAGCGATTGCAGCCAAATGGACAGCGGCGCGGCAAACACGGCTTCGCCGAAGATGCCGTTCAACAGCGTTATCAACGTAATGCCGATTTGTATTGTCGACAAAAAGCGTGTTGGATCGGCACTCAGCTGCATCGCCGACGCGGCCAGCTTGTCGCCGCCCTGGGACAGAAGGGCCAGCCGCGACCTGCGCGCGGTTAGCAGCGCCACTTCCGACATCGCGAAAAAGCCATTCAGAAAAATCAGTGAAATAACAATCAACATGTCCATGGTGTTGCCCAATCCGGTTCGGCGCAAGGCCATGCGACCATTGTATGCGCAGCGTTCATCAGTAACAATTCGCGAACCTTGTCGGGGAGGGCATGTCCCCGCACGGCATACTCATGTTCGACGCGATGGTCAACCCGGATGGACCGATCCGCGAAGTCTATGCGCCAAGCGGGCGGCGCAAACCACGGTTGCTGTTCGATCCGGACAACACCGCCTCGATGCAGCGCAAGTCCGGAAGCAGCATTGCCGTGATCGGGGCGATTGCGGCTGCCGCGGAGACCGGCGGCGTGATCAGAATCCCGCAGTGATAATCAGGCGGCAGCGGCCATGGCGGCAAGTGCCTGCGCCAGATCCGCGGTGAGGTCTTGCGGGTCCTCCAGTCCGATGTGCAGCCGAATCACCGGGCCGTCATCCGGCCAGCGGGTCGCCGTGCGCAAATGCGCAATGTTCGGCGCGGTGACCAATGATTCATAGCCGCCCCAGCTGGAGCCGATGCCAAAGAGTTTAAGCGCGTCGACAAAGGTTGCCACCTGCTTTTTGCTTACCGGATTCAATACCAGGGAAAACAAGGATGCGGCGCCCTCGAAATCGCGCTTCCAGAGGGCGTAACCGGGATCGCTTTCCAGTGCGGGATACAGCACGCGTTTGACTTCGGCGCGCGCGGCCAGCCAGCGCGCGACCTGAATCGCGTTGCTCATCTGCTGTTTCATGCGCACGCCGATGGTGCGCAGGCCGCGCAGCGCGAGATAGCAATCATCGGCGCTGGAGCAGTATCCGTAGTCGGCAACAGCGCGCCGCACCGGCAGCCAGTATTTTTCGTTGGTGACGATGATGCCCATCATGACATCGGAATGGCCGACGATGTACTTGGTGGCCGCGTGTATCGACACATCGACACCATGCTCGAACGACTTGAAAAAATAGGGCGTGCCCCACGTGGTGTCGGCGAGCACCGGTATGTCGCGCGCGTGGGCTTCCTGCGCAATGGCCGGGATGTCCTGCATGTCAAAACTCAATGATCCCGGCGCTTCGCAGAATATCAAGCAAGTATTTGATTTTATTATGTTTTTTATTTTACTGCCGATCAGCGGATCGTAATACTCAATGTCGACGCCGAACGCGGCAAGGCGGCGATTGCAAAAACTGCGAGTGGGACCGTAGACACTGTCCGCCACCAGTACGTGGCTGCCGCTTTTCGCGAATGCACACAGTGCCGCATTGATCGCGGCAAGACCGGAACAGACCGATACAGCGTTGTAACCGCCCTCAAGTTTTGCCACCGCCTCTTCCAGCGCCCAGTTGGAGGGCGTGCCGTGGATGCCATAACGCGGGATTTTGTAGTCGTCGGCCGGCCTCGAGCCATAGGTTTCCAGATCGGGAAATACGATGGTCGATGCGCGGTACACCGGCATATTGACGGTGCCGTGGGTTTGAAGCGGGTTGCGTCCGAGGTGGCCGAGCTGAGTGTCTTTTTTCATGGCGTTGTATTGGATGTTGAACTGGGGTTTCAGGCCGGATTGTTGGTGTTCCTGTCGTGCTTCGCCGCGTTATGGCGGTCGGGCCGATTCGGCAGGCCCGCGCGACGACCTTGTGCATATGGCATGTGCCGGTTTTCTCCCTTAAGATTCGCATTATGCCCGTGTGCGATGGATCCTGTGCAATACTGTCTGGAGAGTGCCCGTGAATTCACTGCTGCGCAACTGCGCCTGTTTTCTTATGCTGAGCCTCGCCGCCGGCGGTGCGGCTGCGGCGGACGCCGTTGACAAGCCCTTCGCGCCCACGGTCGGGCAGGCCGGACGAGACGTGGTATGGGTGCCGACGCCGCAGGTGTTGGTGGAGAAAATGCTCGATGTCGCGAAAGTGACGCCGCAGGATTTTGTGATGGATCTCGGCTCCGGTGATGGCCGCAATGTCATCGCTGCCGCCCGGCGCGGCGCGCGCGCGCTGGGCGTCGAGTTCAATCCCGACATGGTCGAGTTGTCCCGGCGCAACGCGGTGCAGGCGGGTGTCGCCGGTAAGGCGCAATTCGTACAGGGCGACATGTACACAGCCGATATATCCGAGGCGACTGTCCTGGCGCTGTTCCTGTTGCCTGAAAATCTCGACAGGCTTGCCCCCAGGTTTCTGGCACTCAGGCCCGGTTCGCGCATCGTGGCCAACCAGTTCGCCGTCAGCGGCTGGACGCCCGACGAAACCGGGCATGTTGACGGCGATTGCGGCAGTTGGTGCAACTGGTTGCTCTACATCGTGCCTGCCCGCGCTGCCGGCCGCTGGCGCATGCAACAGGGTGAACTCGAATTCGAGCAGCAATTTCAGATGCTTACCGGGAGCTTCACGTTCGATGGCAATACCGCCGCGATCACCGATGGACGATTGCGCGGTGATCAGATCAGTTTTCGCATAGGGGCAAAACAATTCAGCGGGCGTGTTGACGGCGCGGTCATCGTGGGTCGCGGCTGGAAAGCGACTCGAATGCCGTAACGGCGTCGCATTGCCTCGCGGCCGCAATTCCGCGGAATTGCGCTGGTGCGCAGGCGCCCAACCGCGACCTTATCTGATGGCAAGCACGTTGCGCTACACTGGCATGGGGATTTGATTGAAATTTCAGACGCTTGACGTTGCGCCGGCAAGGACGATAGAGTGCAAGCTGATACTGGAAAGGGATGCCGTTTCACATCCCGGCCGATCCGGCATTGTGCAAGGTGGATTGTGCACAGGCGGGCCGCGGCAAAGCAGGCGTTGCTGGCGACACACTGCCAGGCGCCCTTGAGGTTCAATCATGCTTCCCAATACATGCCGGTTCTGCGAGCACAGCAATCCGGAAGGCGCGAAATTTTGCACGGAATGCGGCGGCTGTTTGCACCTGCTGCCGTGTCCGAGTTGTGGGGCGGTCACGGATGTATCGGCGCGCACCTGCTACCAGTGCCAGGCACAGCTGCCGTGGAACACGGAAGTCGAGGCCGCGCTTCCGACGCCCGCCGTTGAAGATGCCAGGCAAGTGCCGCGATGGCGCGCGCCGGCAATCTATGGCACGGCGGTCGTCGTCCTCCTTGCAATCGCGGGATACTTCGGTTACCGCCAGCATTCCGCGGTAGACGCGCAACTTCCAACCGCCGCGGGCGGTCAGGTGGATGTTCCGGTTGCCGCGTCACCGCCCGCGAGCGCGTCGACACCGATCCGGCCTGCCAGCGTCCGCCGGGATGCACCCGCGGGCGGCACGATTCCGGCCGACAACCGCACACCAGCCAAAATTGCAGCGCCCGCGCCGCCACCTGCGGCACCGTCCGGGTTCGCGCCGGCCCCCGCAACACCTGATCTGAGCCGTTCGCCCGCGGCCCGTGCGGCGATCGCCGGCGCCGCACCGGATTCCGGGAGTGCTACGATCAAGGCACCTGACGCTACGGTGCAGACATCACCCGCGGCCGCCAGTTGCACCGCGGCCGTCGCGGCGCTTAACCTGTGCACGCAGGCAACACCGCCAGTTACACACACGCTGAGGAGATAAATGTATGACCAGAACAATGGCAGGCACGCTGCTGGGCGTGGGAATGGCGGCAATGCTGTGGCTTCATGGAGGGGCCGCATTTGCCGCCGCGCAGTACAAGATCGTGACCGCCAATCCCAAAGGCACCTATTTCGCGATCGGCAATGATCTGGCCAAGTACGTCGCCCCGGATGCCGGCATTGAACTGGAGGTTCTGCCGACAGCGGGTTCGGCGGCGAACCTGAAGCATGTTCGCTACGACCCGGGGGTGAAACTCGGGATTATCCAGGCCGACGTTTATCAGGCTTTTGTGGACAGGTCGGCGGCCGGCAATATGGCCGCCCGAGCCATCATCGCGCCGCTGCGTGTGATTCTGCCGCTGTACAACACCGAGATTCACTACATCGTCCGCGCGGATTCGCCGCTGAATTATCTGCACGATATCGAAAAAGCGAAGATCAACGGCGGCGTGGTCGGCAGCGGCGCCGCCCTCATCACGCACAGTCTGTATCGGATGATGTTCAACAAGCCCATGCCGGAAGCCAACGCGAGCTATCTCGAGAATCAGCCGGCATTGGTCAAGCTGATCGGCGACAAGTCGGTCGATGTCGTCGTGGTCGCCGCCGGGCAGCCGGCGCCGATTATCACCAATATGAAGCCCGAGGCGCAGAAGTACATCAAACTGCTGAAGTTCGATCCCGCGCATGCCACGAGCAAGGCGGCACTCTCCGTCTATGCCCCGTCGACTGTCAGGGCGGGCAGCTATCCCAATCTGATCAAGGATAACTTCACGACCATCGCCGTGGGTGCCCTGCTCGTGACGTACAACTTTGAGGACCAATACACGGCAAGCTATCTGGTCCGTTTTGCGCGATCACTGTGCCAGAACTTCGCGACACTGCAGGCGAGCGGACATCCCAAATGGCGCGAAGTGAGCCTGAATTTCCCCAAGCTCGGCGCCGGCTGGACTTACTATGCGCCGGCGGTGGCGGAAATTCGCGCGTGCCTGAACAAACCCGCACCCGCGGCTGCGCCGAACAAGCAGTGCTCGGCGGAGGAGCGCATCCTGGGGCTATGCAACTAAGCGGGTAGTCGCGAGGCCGCGCGCAAAACCGCTTGGGCGCGCGGCTTTGACATGCCGCCGTTCGCCTTGAGCCGAGCCATCAATTTCCGGTGTTCGCGTGAAACACCAGCCCCGCGTGTTCGCGCAGGGCATGAAACTTGATGTTGGGCCAGTGCTCGTGCGCGACTTTGATTTCCGCGTCATGAGCCGCGAGGAAGGTCGGCGCTTCCACGGCGTCGTGCGCGACGCGATGCGCATTGGCGTCGATGAAGCGCTTTAGTTCCCTGGGGTCGTCGGCCGTCACCCAGCGCGCGCTGTTGTAGCGTGCCGGCGCCAGCCGCGCTTCGCAGCCGTATTCGTGTTTGAGGCGATGCGCCACCACTTCAAACTGCAATTGCCCCACCGCGCCCAACAGCAGCATGCCACCGGCCACCGGTTTGAACACCTGGATCGCGCCTTCTTCGCCGAGCTGTGCGAGGCCGGTGCGCAGCTGCTTGCTGCGCAAGGGATCGGCGATCTCGACGGTCTGAAATAATTCCGGCGCAAAAAACGGCAGGCCGGTGAATTGCAGATCTTCGCCCTCGGTCAGCGTGTCGCCCAGTTGCAGCACACCGTGGTTGGGAATGCCGATGATGTCGCCGGCGTACGCATCTTCCACCAGATCGCGCCGCTGCGACAGGAAGGACACCACCGTGTTGGGGCGGAAATCCTTGCCGGTGCGGCAGTTTCTGAGCTTCATACTGCGCTCGAAGTGACCCGAACACACCCGCACAAAGGCAATGCGGTCGCGGTGGCCCGGGTCCATGTTGGCCTGGATCTTGAATACCACGCCGGTGAATTTGGCTTCCGTAGGTTCGACCACGCGCTGAATGGCGCGGCGCGGGCGCGGCGGCGGCGCAAATCGCACCAGCGCATCAAGCACTTCCTGCACGCCGAAGTTATTGATCGCGGAACCGAAGAACAGCGGCGTCTGCCGTCCCGCCAGAAAGGTGTCGCGGTCGAACGCCGGTGACACGCCCTGCACCAGTTCCATCTCCTGGCGCGCGTGCGCGAACACCTCGCCGAAGCGTTCCGCCGCAACAGGGTTATCCAGCCCGTCGAGGGTTTCATGTCCGCCGATGCGATCTTCGCCCGGGATGAACACGCGCATGCTGTCGCTCAACAGATCGAACACGCCCTTGAACTGTTTCCCCATGCCCACCGGCCAGGTGCACGGCACCACCGGCATGCCCAGCGTGCGCTCTATTTCGTCGACCAGATCCATCGGCTCGCGCACCTCGCGATCCATCTTGTTGACGAAGGTGATCACCGGCGTGTTCTGCGCGCGGCAAACCTGCAACAGGCGCAGCGTTTGCGGCTCGATGCCGTTGGCGGCGTCGATCACCATCAGCGCCGCGTCCACCGCGGTCAGCACGCGATAGGTGTCCTCGGAAAAATCGCGGTGGCCCGGCGTGTCGAGCAGGTTGATGACGCAGTCGCGGTACTCCATCTGCATCACCGAACTGGCGACCGAAATGCCGCGCTGCTTTTCGATTTCCATCCAGTCGGAGGTGGCGTAGCGCGAGGCCTTGCGCGACTTCACGCTGCCGGCGATGTGGATCGCGCCCGCGTACAGCAGCAGCTTTTCCGTGAGCGTGGTTTTGCCCGCGTCCGGGTGCGAAATGATGGCGAAGGTGCGGCGCCGGGATACTTCTTTATCGATGCTCATGAGCCTGCGCGCGGCGTGTGATTCGTCGGGTCACAAAAAGGCGCGGATGATACGTCGTTTTGCACGCCACAACAATACGTCATGCCGCGCCATGAAGCCGCTGCGTGCGCGCGGCGCGACTATTTGGGCGCCGGCCGCTCGAAGTCGATTTGCGTGTCGGTATCTCCGCGTCCGCGCGCAAAAATCTCCCGCGTATTCGGGCGCTCCCACACGATTTCCAGCATATAGTCGTCTGGATCGAAAAAGTAGACGCTCATCTGGCTTTGGTGATCGACCGCCCGATGAATCGGCACGCCCGCATCCTTCAGGGCAAAATAAGCCTGCCTCAAGTCGTCCTCGGTCGCGACTGCGAAGGCCAGATGCTTCATGCCCAGCCCCTCGCGATGGCCGAGTCCGGACGGGGGGCGGGGAAAAGCATCGGGATCGGTACTCGGAAACAGATCGAGCGTATTGCCGAATTCGCCCAATGACATAAACAGCCCACCGTGTTCCGGATCCTGTTCCAGCACTTTGAATCCGAGCAGCTTGGTGTAAAACGCCTTGGACCGTTCGAGATCGCGAACGGTGAGTAGCAGATGGCCTATGCGTTGGAGTTTGATCATCGTGGTCTCCGTGCCTGTCTGTTGCCGGTGAACGGGTAATGGTGCATCGGACAAGGCGCAGTACCGGCCCGATAAGCCCCGGAGTATACGCCCGTTCGCAGACGCACTTTCAGCGGAACGCGCCTGGCCTGTAGTTCCGGCACGTACGCGTGCAGAATACGACCGCAACCACTTTACCCTGAAAGGACACCAACCATGCTCTGGGCCATTTCGCGCGTTGCCGCGCCCAAGTTTGCAACCGATCGTGAGAAGGGGCTGCAGCCCCATATTGAATACCTGCAAAGCCAGAAGAATATCCTGGTGATTTCGGGCGCGACCACGAGTGACGACGGCAAGCAGTTTGTCGGCAGCTTGTTGATCGTTAACGTCAAGAGCCGTGCCGAAGCGCAAGCCTTTGTGGATGGCGATCCGTTCACCAAGGCGGGAATGTTCTCCCAGGTGACGATTACGCGCATGAGCAAAGGGCAATTCAATCCGCAGGCGGCGGCAGACGCGTAAAACATACCCGAAGAGGATGGGTGCCAGTGGGGCGATAGCGCTGGCCTGGAAAGCCGACGTGGCGAAATTTAAAGGGCTGTCGTTTGGGGGTGGGCAGAGGGGGGCTAGTCTTTAAGTTTCGTCTGTCGAATGAGCGCGCGCGTCGCCGTATAAAAATTTCTGTAAAATCAATTAGTTAACTATATATGCTTCTCGGATGTGCTTGTGATTCAGGAGAAGCCCCTGGGTAATGCCTGTAAAGGCGGTGCGCTGCATGGGGTGGGGCTGGAAAAAACCAACCGCTTTCCCGTGGCGCGGGTGTTAGGTTTTTGCGGCGGCGCGGATGCGATCATTCGGCGCGCGGGTACGCCGGTCGTGATCACGCTGCCAGGCGACGCACCCCATCGCGGCAGTGGCACTAAGGGTGGACCGGTGCCCACGGTCACAATCGCCGGCGAAACCAAGGTTACCGTTGCCACCGTGCGCAAAATCACCGATGGGGATGCCGCCTGTTATCTTGATCTGGTTGATGACCGCGGCCGGCGCTTCGAGGAAATGGCCGAATTTGATCTGAGCGGCAGGCGCAAGGCGTATTTGAATCGCAGTGACAGACTGACCTATGGCGTGGAGCGCGTGATTCACGAAGGCTGTATGGGCAATCCAGAGTGCCGCAAGACGCGCTGGGCCGTGATGATCAAATCCGCGCGCGTCAACGTGCAATAGTTGGTGCAGCCAACGCCGGGATTGCCGATGACAATAGCGGATGGCGCAACGCGCCGCAGGTATCGACTGCCGCGTCATATTCGCCCTGCTCCAAATTCACAATGTGAATCGTCTGTTTGCAACCGGCTCTGCGTGCTCCGCAGGCGATTGACCCGTGATCGGGCCGGTGCTAAGGTTGAGCGCAAGTAAAAGCTTGGTCTGAACGGGCTGTTCGAGGGGCGCTGACCCTGTGACACCGGTCGACAGCGCTGTTTTTTTGGCCATAATCGGAATGCGCAAAATCGTGGCTGCGCTGGTGCGCGGTGGTGTCCACATACTGTGGGATTGGCGCAATTGAGAGGATAAGTCTGTGTTCCTCAATGTTGGTGATTTGGCGTACGTGGCTGAGCGGATGTTGCGCGCGGCGCCGGGTCATTGTGCGCGCGCGGCCCTGCATGTCGGCTTCGTCGCCTGCATGACATGCCGTGACGATGACTGCGGCTGGATCGACTGATGCCGACACTCAGACAGTTGATTCGGCAGCAGCGTGGCGCCGACACACTCGACCTCGTCGCTGACGTATTGGTGATTGGCGGCGGGCCTGCGGCCTGTTGGGCCGCTATTGCGGCAACGGAGGCGGGCGCGCGTGTTGTCGTGGTGGACAAAGGTTATCTCGGGACCAGTGGTGCGACCGCGCCCTCCAACACCGGGACCTGGTTCGTCGCGCCCGGAGCGGGACGCGAGGCCGCGATCGAGCGCAGGCAGCAATTAAACGGCGGGCTGGCCGTTCCGCGCTGGGTCGATCGCACGCTGGACATGGCGTGGCGGCGTTTGCACACCCTCGCGGAGTGGGGTTACAAGTTTCCCAACGACGATTCGGGCAAACCCTATCTCACCAATTTGCGCGGGCCCGACTATATGGCTTTCATGCGCCGGCGCCTGTCGCGCGCCGGCATTGCAATCCTCGATCACCACCCGGCACTGGAACTGCTGCGCGAGTCGGGCGTCATCGCCGGTGCTGCCGGAATCGATCGCCAGCGCAACCGGCCATGGCGCGTGCGCGCGGGCGCCGTGGTACTGGCAACGGGCGGCTGTGCCTTCGGCGAACGCATGCTGGGTGCGACAGGTCTGACCGGCGATGGTTATCTGATGGCGGCGGAGGCGGGCGCGACGATGTCTGGCATGGAATTTTCGGCGCAATATGCTTGCGCGCCGAAGCAGACCTCGCTCAACAAGGGCGTGCCGTTCGTGTGGGCGAGTTATTACCGCGAGGACGGCACCCGGCTCGATACTGTCAACAAGGAGCGTTACGTTGTTGTGGCGCGAGCACTGCTGGAAGGGCCGGTGTGGGCGCAGTTCGACAGGGGCATTCCCGAATTGACGCCTTGGTTGAGACAGGGACAACCGAACTGCTTCCTCCCGCACGATCGCGCCGGGGTCGATCCCTTTACCCAGCGCTTTCCGGTGGTCCTGCGCTGCGAGGGCACCGTGCGTGGTGTTGGCGGCATCAAATTGATGGCTGACGACTGCTCGACCGGCATACCAGGCCTTTACGCGGCCGGTGACGCCGCGAGCCGCGAGCGCCTGACCGGCGCGATCACCGGCGGCGGCGGCCCGAATTCGTCGTGGGCCATCGCCTCCGGCAACTGGGCGGGCCTGGCGGCGGCGCAATTCGCCGCGCGGGAAGTGGGCGCCATCGGCGACCGCAAGGTGACCGCCATCGGCGGCGCGGGGCTGCGTCCCGCCGTCGCGGCGCGGCAGGACGCGAACGCAGCCGATGTGCTGCAGACCGTGCGCGACGAGTTTCTGCCGCTGGAGCGCAACTTCTTTCGCCGCGAGGCGACGCTGCGGCAATCGCTGGAACGGCTCGATCGCACCTGGTGCGAGGTACGCGATCATCTGCCGGGTGAAGGCATCGATGCAGTCAAGTCGCGCGAAGCGGCGTCATTGACCGCGACCAGCCGCTGGGCCTATGCCAGCGCACTGGCCCGCGCGGAAAGCCGCGGCATGCAGCGGCGGCTGGATTTGCCGGCGGCGGACCCTGCATTCATGTGCCGCTTCGAGACGTCAGGCCTGGATCACATTCAGGTGACGCGATCCGACGTCATGGATACCGCGGTTGCCTGAGGCGCGAATGCAATGATTGAAATCGTTTCCAATGATCGCTGCATTGCCTGTGACATTTGCGTCCGGGTATGCCCGGCGAACGTATTCGACCCGGTGCGCAAGAAGCCGCCGCGCATCGCGCGCCAGACCGACTGCCAGACCTGTTTTTTGTGCGAAATCTATTGCCCGACGGATGCCCTCTACGTCGCGCCCTGCGCGGAGGGGCCCACGGGCATCACCGAGGCGCAAGTCGAAGCCGCGGGATTTTTCGGCAGCTACTCGCGGGCGTTGGGCTGGCAACGCGGCAAGCCTGACGGTTCCGACAAGGACCCGACGTACAACATACGCACCGCGCCGCGGTAGCGCCCACATCAACTTTATCGGAGGAATCGCAGATGCTGTGGCTGAAATCAGTCAGTGATGAACAGGCGGAGGGTTACGCCAAAGAGGTGTTTGAACAATACAAGAGCCGCAACGGATCAGTGCCCAACCTGCACCGGGTGCTGGCGATCCGGCCCGACGTGCTGCGGGGCCGTGAAACGCTGCGCAATGCCACCACCGGCGGCGTGACCACCTTGGGCCGGCGCAGAGAGGAGCTGCTGAATTTCTTCGGCGCCACCGCCGGCGGCTGCACCGGATGAGTGATGAACCACGGGGCGTTGCTCCGTCAGGTTTCCGATCTGGAAAAGCAGGACGTCGTGCAAATCGGCAAGGACTACGAGGCGTCGCGTCTGGACGAACAGGACAAGGTGATGCTGGCCTTTGCGACCAAGATCAACGACGCGCCCCAGCTCATGTGCAAGACGGATATCGAGCAGCTGCGGCAGGTCGGCTTCACCGATGAAAATATTCTGGACATCATCGCTTCGGTGGCCTACCGCAATTTCAGCAACCGGCTGAATATCGCGATCGGTCTGGACGATCCGGAAAATCTCTCGAAGCTGGACCCGGATCTGAAAGCCATGCTCGACGCCAAAGCGGCTGGGTAAGCCGGGTGCCCGACGTGCCGGATTACGGCTTCATCAGCAGCTTGCCCATCACCGCGCCCGACTCGAATACGCGATGCGCGCGCGGTGCTTCGGCGAGCGGGATGCGGTCGTAAATCGGCACTTTGAATTTGCCCTCCGCCAGCATGCGCAGCAGGTCGTGCGTGCATTTCGCGCGCAGTTCCGGCCAGTCATCCAGCGTGTGGATGGTGAAGTAGCGAAACGCGCCGCTGCGCCACGGCTTTTTCTGGATGGCCTCGTAGAGGTTGCCGCTGGGCGGGCCGTCGATGCGGCCATACAGCAGCAGCATGCCGAAGCGCTCCAGTGCGTCGAACAGCTTGACCATGTGCGGGCCGCCCACACAATCGAGGATCAGATCAACGCCGCGGCCGCCGGTGAGTTTCAGCGTTTGCTCGACAACATCGCCTTTTGCAAGATCAGTGCGATCGATGATCTCATCCGCGCCCTGCGCGCGCGCAAAGGCACCGCGTTGCGCTGAACTTACCACGCCGATCACGCGTTTGCCGTACGCCCTGGCCAACTGCACCAGCGCGGCGCCCACGCCGCCCGCCGCCGCAATCACCAGCACCGATTCGTACTGAAACCCCTTGGTGGCGGAATTGAGCAAATGCCACGCCACCTGATAATTGGCAAGGCCCGCCACCTGTTCCAGATCGACGCCCCCCGGTACATCGGGTACGGCGTAAATACGCTCCTCGGGCCCGGCCAGATATTCGGCGTAACAGTTGGCGCGCTCTTCGAACTCGCGCGCGCACACAAAGACGTGTTGCCCCACCTTGAGTTTGCTGCAGCCGGGACCTGTTTCCACCACGGTGCCGCTCATCTCGATGCCCGGAATCGCGGGCAGTTTCGGCATCCAGGCGTACACGCCTTTGCGCACGTAGATTTCCGGCATGCAGACGCCGATCGAATGCGCCTTGACCAGCACCGCGCCGGGGCCGGGTTTGGGCGTGGGCAGGTCGACGTACTTGAGCACGTCAGGGCCGCCGGTCTCGGTAATCTGGATGGCTTTCATGAACGCTCTTTTTTCACGGCATTTCAAAGCGCACGGCAATTGCAGCGCTCGCAATCACCGCCAGATCATGACCTTCGCCCTCGGGGACATTGAGTCCGCCCTTGATCACGTTCACCTTCACCTGGCCATGCGGCAGGCTGGCTTTCACCGCCGCCGCATCGACTTTCGCCGGGTCCTGCACGCCGATGGTGACCTCGACCTGCATTTTTTTGGAGTCGAGCCCCAGCGAGCGGATGAAGGCCAGCGAGGAGTGATGCAGCGCATCCTGCACCGCGCGCAGCGCCGCCTTGGTGTAGTCGCCGCCGTGCAAATCGTTGCCGGCGCCCATTTCAAGAATGAATCGTTTGAGTGGCATCGCGTGCTCCCGGACGCTAAACATCAAGGCGGACAATTGCCGCCGCATGCGCCAACACCGTGGAACTGGTGCCCGCGTCGTTCATGATCTCGAGGCCGCCTTCGTACACCTCGACCTTGCCGGTGCCGTGCGGCAATACCTTCAGCACTTCCGCCTTGTCCACCAGATGCGGCTTGGGCACGCCGATCAGCACGTCGACAAACATCGAATCGACGTGCTTGCCCGCGGCTTCGGCAACATTCAGCGAGTTGTGCCACAGCGCATCGCGCAGCGCGCGCACTGCCGCCTTGGTGTAATCGGCGCCACGGATGTCCGTGCCCATGCCGATTTCGATTGCCATGCGTTTCATGGTCATGCTGTTTCCCCTATGTCGTCAACCACACGTGTGACTTCCGGCCCGCAAAAGAACTGCCGCGCTTATTTCCGCTTTTGCAGGAAAGACAATGTCGGTTCGCGGCCCGCGCGAAGCAGGCCGGCACCGTCATTCTAGCCGCTACTCGCGGCTTCGTGTCGCATGCCACTCACGCACCGCCTGCCCCGTGGCGTTGCCCGCCATGCGGTCGCCGTCGATGCGTCCGCTGTATTCCACCTGATTCACCCTGAAGCGGATTTCTTCCCCGCGCAGCCGGCCATTGTCGATGGGCACCTCGACCCCGCCGATGGCGTAGGTGCCATAGACCTGCTGGTAGCTTTGCTCCAGCGTGAGCCATTCATCCTCGCCCAGCCGCCACACGCCCGCCACCGGCGCCGGCACCACGTACAGCACCAGCACGCACCAGCTTTTACAGGGCTGCGCATGCACGGTTTCGTCGGGTTCCCAGCCGCCGCCGATTTCGTAGGTGTTGGACACGATGCGCGTGCCGGGCCTGAGCTTCAGGAACTGCGGGGCGAGGCGGCGCAGATGATCGGGCAGCAAAAACAGCGTCATTACGCTCGCCTTGGAAATATCCGCCTCGAACATGTCGCCGTGAACGATGGTCACTTTGTCGCCGACACCAGCATTGGTTGCGGCGCGCCGCGACAACGCCACCAGATCGGCGTTGTATTCCACGCCCAGCGCGCGTGCGCCGCGTTTTGCGGCCGCGATGACATTGCGGCCGTCGCCCGAACCGAGATCGATCACAAAGTCATTGGCCGTCACGCGTGCCATGTCGAGCATTTTCTCCACCGCATGATCCGGCGTAGGTATCCACACCACGTCTTTGCCGGGCTGGCCCGGCACCGGTTGATACGGCTGCGCGGCCGCGCTCGTGGTAAACAGGGCGCAGAGGCAACACAGGCAAATCGCGTGCAGCAACGTCATGTTCGGGCTTTCATGTCGGGCAGTGTAATATGCTACCGCAACACCGTGATTCACCGGCGGCCATGCGCCGCCCCACAACGAGGAGACGCCATGAGTCAATCTGCAATTCCACCGCTGGGCAACGCGGATTTATCCGACAAGCCCGGCGAGCGCGTGATCGACAAACCCGAACTGCCGGCCGCCGGCATCACCAATGAAAACGACCTCATCTGCGAAACCGTGGAAGGCCAGTTGCAACTCAAGCACAGCTGTTCCGGCAAGTTCGAAGTGTGGTGCGACGAACCCGCGCGCATCGGCGGCACGGATCAATATCCGTCGCCGATGACCTATCTGGCGATGTCGATCGGCTTCTGACTGCTGACCCAGGTTGCGCGGTACGCGCACATGATGAAAATGAAGGTCAGCAATCCGAAATGCCGCGTGGTGATGCGCAAGCACTTGGGCGGTTCGGTGCTGAAGGGCACGGTGTTCAACCGCTGGGAAGGCATTACCACCCATCTCACGGTCGACAGCGACGAACCCGCCGACAAACTCGCGCACCTGATCAAAAACGCCAAGGCGGGCTGCTTCGCCGAAGGCCTGATCACGCAACAGGTGCCGCTGGAAAGCCGTGTCGAGGTCAACGGCAAGCCGTTTCACATCGAAGGCATTACGTAACAACGGTAATCGCGCGCCATTCCATAAGTATATGATTTTAAACAATATTTATGATTGGCGCGCGATACCGCCACATGTACTGGACGCGGGCATGACAGACGCTGCCCTTTAACGCAAACTCCGCAGCTATGACAAATGCCACCCAAGCCGTACTCCCGCCCAACGGATTCCCGCCCGTCGTCAACGTGCTGCTGAATGTCGCGCACGGCATCGATCACATGTTCCTGCTGATCTTTGCCACGGCGGTGTCTTCAATCGCTGTCGAATTCGGATTCAGCAACTGGACCGATCTGATGCCGTACAGCGTCGGCGCGTTTGCGCTGTTCGGCCTGGGTGCGCTGCCCGCCGGACGCCTCGGCGATTTGTGGGGGCGGCGCAGCATGATGATCATCTTCTTCATCGGCATCGGCGCGGCGTCACTGCTCACCGCGCTCACCCAAAATGCCTGGCAGCTTGCCGCGGGGCTGACGCTGATCGGCGTGTTCGCGGCGATCTATCATCCGGTGGGCATCCCCATGCTGGTGCAGAACGTGCCCAATCCCGGCGCGGTGATTGGACTCAACGGCCTGGTGGGCAACCTCGGCATCGCGCTGGCTGCGGTTCTGACCGGCCTGCTGGTGAAGTGGCTGGGCTGGCGCGCGGCGTTTGCCATCCCCGGCGCGGTCACCATTGCCTTCGGCATCGTGTTCGCGATGAAATGTCCGCTGGAAACGCATGCGCCCGCCAAGGGCAAGGGTGCCAAAGCGGCAGTGCAACTGTCACCCGCGATGCTGGCGCGCGCGTTTGCCGTGATGACCGGTGCCGCCGCCACCAGCAGTATGTTGTTCAACTTCACCACCAACGGCAACTCGCAGTTGATGACCGAGCGCTTCCGCGGCCTGATTGAAGACCCGGCGACGCTGGGCATGCTGCTGGGCCTGATCTACGCGCTGGCCTCGCTGGCGCAACTGGTGGTCGGCAACCTCATCGACCGCATGCCGTTGAAGCGCCTGCAGTGGTGGGTATCGATCCTGCAAGTGCCGTTCCTCATCATCGCCGCGCACACCCAGCACTGGGCCATGTTCGCGGCCTTGCTGGCGGTGATGATCTTCGTCTTCGGCGCGGTACCGTTCACCGACGCCATGATCGTGCGCTACGTCGACGACCGCCTGCGGTCACGCATCGCCGGCATGCGGCTGACGGTGGCCTTCGGCATCAGCTCGGCGGCGGTGTGGATGCTGGGCCCGACAGTCAAGACCATCGGCTTCGCCTGGGCGCTGTGGATCATGGCGGGCATTGCCACGCTTAAGGCGGTGATTGTGCTTTGGTTGCCGGATGAGCCGGTGGTGGTTAAAAATGTTGTTTAAAAACAGATAGTTATATCATGGGTATGGTTACGACTGCGTGGTTATGGGTATGACGACGTGGTCGGAAGATTACAACTACTATAGAGACTACGATTCTTCCACGGGCCGCTACATCCAATCCGACCCCATAGGACTGCGTGGGGGCATTAACACTTACGCTTACGTAGGGGCGAGGCCCCTTCAATTTGCTGATCCAAAGGGATTGGTTCGTTGGTCTGGCACTGTATTTAGCGTAGGAGGCGGGCACCGTTTATATTCGGCTGGATATTTTCGCTTTCTACTCACGTCAGATTGTGTGAACAACGTTCAATATGTCGTGAGCGTAAATGCCGGAGGCGCTGGTTTGGGTCTCGGGATTTCACCAGCAACTGTTACGGGTGGCTCAGTAGAATTTGAGGATGGCAACAGTCAAGTC
>CADECM010000053.1:1902-40478 GCA_902825845.1 uncultured beta proteobacterium | reverse complement strand
TTTTATTGGTCGGGGCGAGAGGATTTGAACCTCCGACCACCTGCACCCCATGCAGGTACGCTACCAGGCTGCGCTACGCCCCGAGGCCACAATTATATCATTGTGGCAGTCGCGCACCGCGCGGCAGGCGCCGGGCACTTATCACCCCGCGGCCAAACCGCGCTGGCGACGCGCCTCGAACAGGCAAATGCCGGCGGACACGGAGACGTTGAGGCTCTCCACGCTGCCGTGCATCGGGATGCGTATCAGTTCGTCGCAGTTTTCACGTGTCAGTCTGCGCATGCCCTCGCCTTCTGCGCCCAATACCAGCGCGCGCGCGCCGTCCAGTCTGGCAGCATTGAGGTCAACCAGCGCATTCTCATCCGTGCCGGTGATCCAGATATCGCGTGCCTTGAGGTCACGCAGGGTGCGCGCGAGGTTGGTCACCGGAATATAGGGCACGCTTTCCGCGGCGCCGCTGGCGACTTTGGATACCGTCGCGTTCAATCCCACGGCCCTATCCTTGGGCGCGATGACGGCGTGCACGCCCATCGCATCGGCGACGCGCAGACAGGCGCCAAGATTGTGCGGATCGGTGACACCATCGAGTATCAGCAGCAATGCCGGCTCCGTCAGCGCGTCCAGCACATCGTCAATGTGGGCGGCCAGTTTCACCGGCGCGACGCTCGCGGCCACGCCCTGATGCCGCGCGTGACCCGTCATACCATTGAGGCGCTGCACATCCACGGTTATCACGCGCACGTTGCGCGATGCGGCGAGTTTCAACAGGTCGGCGCTCCGCCGGTCATTGCGCGCGGCATCGATGTAGAGCTCGCGCACTGCATCGGGCGCGCTGCGCAGGCGACTGGTGACGGCGTGAAAGCCGTGGATGATCCGCAGGTCTGTCATAAAAAATAAATAAAAACAGATACTTACAAAATTTAATCGCGCTAACTCTCATCCAACACGAAATCAATGCGCGCGGTATCCAGGTTCGCGCGGGCCACCTTTACCCGCACCCGGTCGCCGAGGCGAAAACGGCGTTTGGTGCGCTCGCCGAGCATTTGATGGCGCGCGGCGTCGAAGTGAAAGTAATCCTTGCCCAGATCGGACACATGCACCAGACCTTCGGCATAAATGGCATCAAGCGCCACAAATACGCCAAAGCCAGTGACACCGCTGATGCTGCCGTTGTAGCTCTCGCCCACTTTATCCTGCATGTAATAACATTTCAGCCAGTTGGTGACGTCGCGCGTGGCCTCGTCCGCGCGGCGCTCGGTCATCGAGCATTGCTCGCCAAGCGCGAACCAGTCACCCGGTTCATAACGCGATTTTGCGAGCACCGCCTTGATCGCCCGGTGCACCAGCAGGTCGGGATAGCGCCGGATCGGCGATGTGAAGTGGGTATAGGACTCGTAGGCGAGGCCAAAGTGGCCGGCATTCTTCGGGCTGTACACCGCCTGTTTCAGAGAGCGCAGCATCACGGTTTGCAACAGCTGCGCGTCCGGCCGGTCGCGCACCTTGGCCAGCAGGGCCGCGTAGTCCTTGGCATGCGGCTTGTCACCGCCACCGAGATCAAAGCCGAAGCCGCCGAGAAATTCACGCAGAGCCGCAAGTTTCTCCGGCGTCGGACCTTCATGCACGCGATACAGCATGGGCTGCCCATGCTCCGCGAGAAAATCCGACGCGCACACGTTGGCGGCCAGCATGCACTCCTCGATCACGCGATGAGCATCGTTGCGCTTGACCGGCACGATGCGCTCGATTTTGCGCTGGTCGTTGAAGATGATTTCGGTTTCAGTGGTTTCGAAATCGATGGCACCGCGCGTGGCACGCGCCTTTGCCAGTTTGCCGTACAGCGTGTGCAGATTTCTCAGCTGCGGCAACAGCGCGCGCTGCTCCAGGGTGCCCGCACTCTCGCCGGCAAGCATCGCGGCGACGCTGGTATAGGTCAACCGCGCGTGTGAACGAATTACCGCCTGATGAAACGAATAGTCGGTGATTGTGCCGCGTGCATTGACCGTCATGTCGCACGCCATGCACAGCCGGTCCACCTGCGGATTGAGCGAGCACAGGCCGTTGGACAAATGCTCCGGCAGCATGGGAATCACCTGCCGCGGAAAATAGACCGAGTTGCCGCGCGTTAACGCCTCCGCGTCCAGCGCATCGCCGGGTTTCACATAATGGCTGACGTCGGCAATCGCCACAATCAAACGAAAGCCGCCGCGTCCATGCGCTTCGCAGTAGACCGCGTCATCAAAGTCACGCGCGGTTTCGCCGTCAATGGTTACCAGCGGCAGGCCGCGCAGATCCAGCCGGCCTTTGCAGTCGCGTGCGCCCACCTGCGGCGCGTACTTTGCCGCGAGTTTTTCCGCCTCCGGCGCAAACACGTGCGGTAAAGCATGTTTGCGCAACGCAATCTCGATTTCCATGCCGGGATCGCCGTAGTCGCCCAGCACTTCCACCACGCGCGCCACCGGCTGGCTGTGCCGTGCCGGCTGCTCGATCAACTCGACGCTAACCACCTGCCCCGCCTTGGCATTGCCGGTTTCATGCGGCGGCACCAGAAACTCCTGGCTGATGCGTTTGTCTTCCGCCACCACGAAAAAGACACCGTGGCGGCTTTGCAGACGCCCCACATGGCTGGTCCTGGCACGCTCGAGAATCTCGGCGATTTTTCCTTCGGGACGGCCACGGCGATCCATGCCGGCAATGCGCGCCATCACGCGATCCCCATGCAATACTTTGCGCATTTCGTCGGGACCCAGAAACATGTCCGGCCCCTTGTCGTCACGCACCAGAAACCCGAAGCCATCCGGATGGCCCTGCACACGGCCGGCGGCCAGATCCAGTTTCTCCACCACGCAGATGTCGTCGCGCCGGTTGCGCATGATCTGGCCTTCGCGCTGCATGGCCGCCAGGCGCCGCGTGAACGCCCGCATCTCCTCGCCGTATATGCCCAGCAGCGCCATCAGTTCAGGCTCGGCCACCGGCACACCCCGCTCTTTCAGCGTGGCGAGAATGAACTCACGGCTCGGCAAAGGATTGTCGTAGCGCAGGACTTCGCGCTCGTAGAACGGATCGCGCCGATTGCGCTCGTCCAGATGCGCAGACGCGGTGTCGCGCGTTATGCCGGCAGCGGGATCGCGTGGCGTGCGCCTCGCCCGCGGAATACGCGGTTGCCGTGGTTCGCGCGGGACGCGGCTGCCGGTGGCACTGCCGGCCGCGGAGGATTTACTTGAACGTGTCCCTCGCGAAGGCGAGGCGCGGGCTTGGGATTTCTTATTGTGTGTTTTCATTTGATCAAATCAGGTCATTCGGATAGAATCGCCGCCTGCAATGCATAGGCCCAGGTGGCGGAATTGGTAGACGCACCAGCTTCAGGTGCTGGCGGGTAATACCGTGGGGGTTCGAGTCCCTTCCTGGGCACCAGCAGGATTGTAGGTTACAGTGCAGTACCGCTTGTGACGGATGCGAAACGATGCGAGTCGTTTCGCATTTTTCATTTGTGCGGCGGCATGGGCGGAACGTTTTTCCCGCCGGCTAATCCACAAAAGGATGCCGCCTGACGATGGTTTGTTCGCGATCCGGCCCGGTCGAGATGATATCAATCGGCACGCCGCATACCGACTGCATGCGGTTCAGGTAGTTTTGTGCCGCCTTCGGCAGTTTGTCGAACTGCGTGATGCCGAGAGTACTTTCGGACCAGCCCGGCATGTCCTCGTACACGGGCTCGCACTGCGCCAGCAACTCGGCGCCATAGGGCAGTATGTCGCAGGGCTCGCCATTTATTGTGTAGCCCACGCCCAGCAGGACGCGTTCCATGCCATCCATCACATCGAGCTTCATCATGCACAGGCCGGATACGCCATTGATCTGGATTGCGCGCTTGAGCGCGGCGCCGTCGAACCAGCCGCAGCGCCGCGCGCGGCCGGTGGTGGCGCCGATTTCGTTGCCGCGCGTTGCCAGGTATTCCCCGCGCTGGTCACTGAGTTCGGTCGGGAAAGGGCCCGAGCCGACGCGCGTGGTATAGGCCTTGGTAATGCCCAGCACATAGTGCAGCTGCTGCGGTCCGATGCCGGCGCCCGCGGCCGCGGCGCCTGCCACACAATTGCTGGAGGTGACAAACGGATAAGTGCCATGGTCAATGTCGAGCAGCGTGCCCTGCGCGCCCTCAAATAGCAGGTTGTTGCCCGCTTTGCCCGCTTCGAAAAGCAGGCGCGGCACGTCGGCCACCAGCGGCCGGATACGCTCGGCATAGCTCAGCGCATCATCCAGCGATTGTTGAAAATCCACGGTTTCCGACTTGAGATAGTTTTTCAGCACGAAGTTGTGCAAGTCGAGCACTTCGCGCAACTTGTCCGCAAAGCGCCCTGGATGCAGCAGATCCTGCACGCGGATACCGCGGCGCGCGATCTTGTCTTCATAAGCGGGGCCGATGCCGCGGCCGGTGGTGCCAATCTTGCCGGCGCCCTTCGCCGTCTCCCGCGCGCGGTCGAGCGCCACATGATGCGGCATGATCACCGGACACGCTTCGCTGATGTACAGACGCGAGGCAACGTCCACGCCCATGGCCTGCAGCGTGTCAATTTCTTCGAACAGGGCCTGCGGCGACAACACCACGCCATTGCCGATGTAACAGGCAACCTTGTCACGCAAAATGCCCGACGGAATCAGATGCAGGATGGTCTTCTTGCCGCCGATCACCAGTGTGTGGCCGGCATTATGGCCGCCCTGAAAGCGCACCACACCCTGCGCGTGATCGGTGAGCCAATCCACGATCTTGCCCTTGCCTTCGTCGCCCCATTGAGCGCCCACGACGACCACGTTCTTCGACATACCGAATGCCTTCCTGCACGACAAAAATATTGTTTAAAAACAGATAGTTAAAAAATTTCGCGGACCACCACCCAATGACCCGCACGGTGCGTCAGGCGGCGATCGCAGCCCAGTTCGCCGCGCGTGCGCGCGTGGCCTGGCAGGTCAACTATGACGACATCCCCGCGCGCGCGCAACTGGGCGACACGCTCTTGCAACGCGGCATCCCGCGGTTTGTACGGTGCCAGCACCCCGGGTTTACCGCCGCTGTTGGGCCGTGCCGAAGCAAGCTCGCGCAGATCCATGCTGAAGCCGGTTGCGGGACGCGCGCGCCCGAACGCCTTGCCGACTTCATCATAACGGCCGCCGCGCGCCAGCGCATTGCGCCAGCCTTGCGCATAGGCGGCGAACACAACGCCGCTGTGATAATGATAGCCGCGCAGTTCCGCCAGATCGAAGCGAATGCGCGCAATGTCATTCAGCGCATCGGATAAGCGCTTCAAATCGCGCAACGCGCGCATAATTTCCGGATAGCGCGGCAAACGTTTCGCTGCAGCCGCCAGCACCTCACGGCCGCCGTAGAGATCGGGAAGCGCGGCGATCGCCTCGCGCGTGACGCGGTCGAGCACCTTGCTCAGGGCGCGCAGCGCCGGCACATCCTTCATCTGCATTGCATGAAACAATTCGGACTCCTGGGGTGCCGCAATCCTGGCACGCCGCACCAGCGCACGGAAAATCGCCACATGCCCCAGATCGAGTTGCGCGGCCGCAATGCCGGCAGCGGCCATCGCCTGCATCAGCAGACGTTCGACTTCGATATCGCTTTCGACGCCGGCATGGCCGTAAATCTCGGCGCCGATCTGCAGCGGCTCGCGCGTGCGATTCATATCCGACGGCAAGGTATGCAGCACACTGCCTGCATAGCACAACCGCGTAATGCCCCTGCGGTTCAGCAGGTGCGCGTCGATGCGCGCCACCTGCGGCGTAATGTCGGCGCGCACGCCAAGCATGCGGCCCGACAACTGGTCCACCAGCTTGAAGGTGCGCAAATCGAGATCATGTCCGGTGCCGGTGAGCAGCGAATCCACGTATTCAAGCAATGGCGGCATCACCAGTTGATAGCCGTGAACCGCGAACAGATCGAGCAATGTCCGGCGCAGCCGCTCGATGCGCGCGGCTTCGCCCGGAAGAATATCCTCGACGTACTCGGGCAACAACCAGGTGCGCATGGCGGCAATCAGTTTCTGACAAAAAACAACAAGATCAACCCGCCCAACATCGAGGTCAGCCCGATGAAACGGATCTGCCCGTCGCTCATTTCAGTCAGGCGGCGAAAGGTTTCGCGCCACATGCCCGGCGCGAGAAACGGCAGTATGCCCTCGAATACCAGCATCAGGGCAACCGCGGTGAGCAGCAATTGTGGACTCATGGTTCGGGTCGGGGAGCGGAAACAACCGGGGCGCGCCGTAAACCCGGGCGGCAAGCGCAACGACCGGGCAGCGTGCCGCCGGCACTACTTGCCGGGGCGCCCCGCGGATTTGAAATACTTGAAGAAGTCGGAATTCGGATCGAGCACCAGCACGTCGCCCTTGCCCTTGAAGCCGGACCTGTAGGCTTCGAGACTGCGATAGAACGCATAGAATTCCGGATTCTGCTCATAGGCCCTGGCATAGATGGCCGCCGCCTTCGCGTCGCCGGCACCCTTGAGTTTTTGCGCTTCACGATAGGCATCGGCAATGATCACCGCGCGCTGCTTGTCCGCCTCGGCACGCAGCTTTTCGGACTCGGCCGCGCCGGTCGACCGCAATTCGTTGGCCACGCGCGTGCGCTCGGCCACCATGCGCTGATACACCGATTCGGTTACACCTTCCGGCAGATCCACGCGCTTCAGGCGCACATCCAGCACTTCAATGCCGATCTTGCGCGCGTCTTCATTGGCCTTCTTGCGCATCAACTCCATGATCTTGTCGCGCTCGCCAGACACCACATCATGCACCGTGCGTCGGCCGAATTCGGCGCGCAATCCCTCGTTGATGGTCTGCAACAGCCGGGTCTGCGCCTGCGACTCGCCGCCGCCGCCGCCCACGATACTGATGTAGTACTGCCGAACGTCTACAATGCGCCACTTGATAAAAAGATCCACCTGCACGTTTTTCTTTTCCGAGGTCAGGAAAAGCTGTGGCTCGGGCGTATCGATGGTCAGTATGCGCACGTCGAAATTACGCACGTTGTCGAGAAACGGCACCTTGAAATACAGGCCCGGATTCTTTTTCACGCTGATCACTTCTCCCAGGCGAAACACAATCGCATTCTGCCGCTGGTCCACGATGAACATCGACGTAAACGTTACTATCAACAATCCCAGCAGTCCGTACAACAACGCCGCTATGCCTCTGTTCATGGCCGCTGCTCCCGCTCGCGCGATCGAAATGCATCGCGGCTGCGTGCCGCCGCGGCATCGGGCGTCGCAGTATTCGGAGGCGCCGCCGCCGCGGCAGGCGACGCGTCGGTACCGCCGCTCATCTGCATGATCTTGTCGAGCGGCAGGTAAAGCAGGCTATTGCCGCCCTTTTCCACGACGACCTTGGTGTTGTTGCTCATGATCTGCTGCATGGCATCCAGATACAGCCGGTCGCGGGTGACCTGCGGCGCTTTCTGGTATTCCGCGACAACCAGAGTGAAGCGCTCCGCGTCACCCACCGCCTCCTGTTCCACGCGCTGGCGGTAGCCCTCGGCATCCTGCAACAAACGCGACGCCATACCCTTGGCCTTGGGCAGAATGTCGTTGGCGTAGGCTTGGCCTTCGTTTTTCTGGCGCTCGCGATCCTGGCCTGCCTTCACCGCGTCGTCAAATGCCGCCTGCACCTTTTCCGGCGGCTGGGCGTTCTGCATGTTGACCTTCTGAATCAATATGCCGGTGCTGTAGCGATCCAGGATTGTCTGCATCAGCTTATGCACCTTGTCCTGCACGTCGGCCCGGCCCTGTTGTACCACATAATCCATGGTGCTCTTTCCCACCACCTCGCGTATCGAGGTTTCCGCCGCCTGCAGCACGGAGTCGTCCGGCGAGCGGTTCTCGAACAGATAGTCCTTCGCGCTCTTGAGCACGTATTGCACCGCGAACTGCACGTCGACGATGTTTTCGTCATCGGTGAGCATCAGCGATTCCTTCAATACCTTGCTCTTGACGTTGTTGCGATAGCCCACTTCGACACTGCGCACCTGCGACACGTTTACCACCTGCCGCGACTCCACCGGGTAAGGCATGTGCCAGCGCAGTCCCGGCGCGGTTACTTCAGCGTAACGTCCAAAGCGCAACACCACCCCGGTCTGGCCTTCATTAACAATATAAAATCCACTGGCCAGCCAAATGCCCACAACCAATGCGGCAAGCACGACGGCACCGCTGCCCAAATTTTTCGGGCTGATGGGACGTTCGGAATCGCCACCGCCTCTATTGCCGCCACCGCCGCGATTGCCCAACAGGCCGTCAAATTTGCGCCGCAGATTGCGCCACACCTCCTCCAGGTCGGGCGGCCCCTGATTGCCGCCGGGACGCTTTCCCCAGTTCGGATCATTGAGCGACATCAGCGCGCCCAGTAAGCGCGCCACGCTGTTGCGTAGCGAGAGGTTCAAGGAATGCAAAAGAGCCGCCATCAAGGTTGTGTGTGTCTAAAGGTTATTCTTAATCTGGAATCCAGAACTCACGCCGCGGCAACGCTGCGGCGGTCAAAGGCGGCTTCGGCGACCTGCACCAGCGCATTCCTAAGCAAATCAAGGCCTTGCCCCGCGCTCGCACTTATCCAAACGCGAGTGATTTTACCATACTCGTCGGACTCGACCTGCGGCGGAAAGGGCGTCAGATCAATCTTGTTATAGACCAATATCTGCGGAATGGTATCAGCGCCAATTTCTTTCAACACCGAATTGACGGCACTGATCTGCGCATCGCGGTCCGCGCTGCTGGCGTCGACCACATGCAGCAATACGTCTGCATGCACGGTTTCCTCCAGCGTGGCTCTGAACGCAGCCACCAGCGTATGGGGCAGCCTGCGAATGAATCCGACAGTATCGGAAAGCACCACGCCGGCCGCGGCGCCGGTATGCACTTTGCGCGTCGTGGTATCGAGTGTCGCGAATAACTGATCCGCCGCATACGCATCACCGCGTGTCAGGCGGTTGAACAATGTCGATTTTCCCGCGTTGGTATAACCCACCAGCGACACCGACAACAGGTGGGCGCGATTGCGCGAGCGGCGCTGCACCGCGCGTTGCGCCTCAACCTTGGCGAGTTTTTCCTTGAGCACCTTCACGCGCTTGGCAAGCAGCCGGCGGTCGGTTTCCAACTGTGTTTCGCCGGGACCGCGCATGCCGATACCGCCCTTTTGGCGCTCCAGGTGGGTCCAACCGCGCACCAGCCGCGTGGCCAGGTGATCGAGTTGTGCCAGTTCCACCTGCAATTTTCCTTCGAAGCTGCGTGCGCGCTGGGCGAATATATCGAGGATAAGACTGGTGCGATCAATAACGCGGCACGACAGACGCTTCTCCAGATTGCGCTCCTGCACCGGCGACAACTCGTGATTGAAGACCACGAGCTGCGATTGGGTGGCGGCAACAGCGTCGGCGATCTCATCAACCTTGCCCTTGCCCGCATAAAATGCGGAATCCGGCCGCTCGCGCCTACCCTTGACGACAGCCTTTGCATTTACGCCAGCGCTGGATACGAGTAAGCGCAATTCGGCGACGCCTTCCGCATAGTCGTCATCACCAAAATCAAGCGCCACCAGCACGGCACTATCCGCTGCCGTACTTCCACCCGGACGATCAAACATCCGCTGCGAGCAAGAACATCAAGGGTGAAAGTTTCTGCTGTTGCAAACGATCAGCCGCCGGTGCTGTCGCTGGGAATGGTAACTGCGCGCGCGGGGACCACGGTGGAAATGGCATGCTTGTAAACCATTTGCGTCACGGTGTTCTTGAGCAACACCACATACTGGTCGAACGATTCCACCTGCCCTTGCAGCTTGATGCCATTAACCAGATAGATCGACACCGGAATGTGTTCCTTGCGCAGTTGATTCAGGAACGGGTCTTGTAACAACTGGCCCTTGTTACTCATGATGCCCTCACCTTTTTCTAGTTATTCGATCTTACTCTACTGCAAAAATTCACTTTGTGCCAGCAACTTACAGGCGATCAAGCCCAGTTGGCATTGGGACGCCGTTTCCGCTCAAAAGGGTTCTGTGCCGACTTAAACTCCACTTTAAGGGGTGTTCCCTGCAATTTGAACATTTCGCGAAAAAATCGTTCCAGAAACCGACGATAACTGTCCGGCACCCTTTCCAGCGCATTGCCGTGAATGATGATGCGCGGCGGGTTGGAGCCCCCTTGGTGGGCATAGCGAAGTTTGGGGCGGTTCATGCCTGCCCGCGGCGGTGCTTGACGCGCTACCGCCGCGACCAGTGCTCGACTGAGACGCGGCGTGGACAGTTTGACCATCGCTGCCTCGAACGCTGCATCAACCGACCGCATCACCGCGCCCACCCCTTGGCCCTTCAGCGCGGAAATGAAATGTACCCGCGCAAAGCTCAGAAAGTCCAGCTTGCGCACCAGATGATGCTTGATCTGCTCCCGCTCGTATTCGGGAAGGCCATCCCACTTGTTGACGGCGACCACCAGTGCCCGTCCGGCTTCAAGAATGAAGCCGGCGATATGCGCATCTTGATCCGAAATTTCCTGCTGCGCGTCCAGCACCAGCACCGCCACATTGGCATCGGAAATCGATTGTAATGTCTTGATTACACTGAATTTTTCTACAGCCTCCACGACCCGGCCGCGGCGCCGCACGCCAGCGGTATCGATCAGGGTATAGCGTTTTCCGGCACGTTCGAAGTCGATGTACACAGAATCCCGGGTGGTGCCGGGTTGATCAAACACGACCACCCGCTGTTCGCCCAGGATGGCGTTCACCAATGTGGATTTTCCGACATTGGGCCGCCCTACGATTGCAACCCGCGGGACGGTGCCGTGATCCTCATTGTCCCTGGCCGCATGCGGGTAATCCGCCAGCACGATATCCATCAGATCGGAGACGTAGTCGCCGTGGGCCGCCGAAATCGGCAAGGGCTCACCCATACCCAGCTCATGGAACTCGGCACTGGCGGCGCGCGCACCACCTTCGGTCTTGTTAACCACCAGCCAGATGCGCCGGCCGGTCTTGCGCAGTTCGGACGCTATGGCCATATCCTGTGCCGTCACACCCTGGCGGCCGTCCACCAGAAACAACACGGTGTCGGCCTCGTCCACCGCCTGTCGCGTCTGCCGCGCCATTTCCCGGTAAACCCCCTCGGCGTCAACCGGCTCAAGTCCTCCGGTATCCACTACCAGATACGGTTTCTCGCCTATTCGGCCTTCGCCGTAATGACGGTCCCGGGTAAGGCCGGGCATGTCGGCAACAATGGCATCGCGCGAACGCGTCAGCCGGTTGAACAACGTGGATTTGCCGACGTTCGGACGGCCGACGATAACAAGTGTCGGTTTCAACGGATGCGCCGATGCGCGCGTCTGGACATCAATTGGGCGCGATGGCGAAAACGCCGCCATTGCGGGTCTGCACCAGAAAGCTCGACAGGTCCAGAGCGACCGGGGGGGCTGCAATGGCACTGCCGTCAGTGGCGAGGCGGCCGAGGAACGAACCATCGTCGCGCGATAGCACGTGCACCATACCCTGGTAATCGCCCACGATAATATATCTGCCCATCGCCAGCGGCCGCGTGACGCCACGGCCCGATAACTTGTCCTGCTTCCACAGGCTGCCGCCGCTGGACTTGTCAAGCGCACTCACCGCGCTCTTATCATCGGTGACGTAGATATTCTTCTCGTCCATCCCCAAACCACTGAAGCTCGAAATCGGGCGCGTCCAGATCGCCGTGCCGCGCGCCGCATCAAAACAGGCAAGGCGCCCCTGAAACGCCACCGCACAGGCACGGACCTCGTCGACCACCGGCGGACTGGTCACGTCCGCCACGCGCTCGAGTTCTGTGGTTCCCTTGGGCAGTGCCACAGCACTGTCCCACAATACGCCGCCACTGTCCGCCGACAATGCAATCAGGCGCCCTCCCGGAAAGCCGGCGAAGACCAGTGACCGGCTGACCACCACGCCGGCGTGATTACGCACCGTCAGCGCCGGCGTCGAGCGCTGATAGGCCCAGCGCCGCTTGCCGCTGGACACGTCGTAGGCGTAGATCGCGCCGTCGCCCACGCGCGCGATCAAAGTGCCGCCGGAAGTCACCGGTGGTGCCAGAATTTCGCCTGGCGCCTGCACCTTCCATATACTCTTGCCCGAACGGTCGTACGCCAGGATTTCACCGCGCGGTGTACCCACGGCAATCAGCGTTGCGCCCGCCGCGACGCCACTGGCAATGGCTTGTCCGGCCGTAAAGCGCGCGACGCTGCTGCCGTCTGCCCCGTTGAACCCGGCGATATCTCCGTTGGCGCCGGCGACCCATACGGTACTGCCGCTCACCCCGGGAAACAATACTGTTTTGCCTGCGGCGCCCACCACGCCACGCCACAACACGCGGGAATTGACCTGCGCGCGAATCGGCACCAGTTCCGCGGGTTTGGACGACAGCGACGGCGCGCCGAACCAGCTGTCGTAAGTACTCTTGATAGTGTCGCAAGCGGCAACACCGCCAAGCAAGGCGAGGATCAGAACGCCGACCGTTGTGGCACGCATCACTTGCGTGCCTCACCCAGGGCGTCCAGTTTCACCTGTATCAACTGCCGGTAGGAACTGCGCGGATCGCTTTTTTCCAGCGCGATCTGGTAGGCGGCGCGCGCCTCGGCATTCTTGTTCTGCGCCGCCAGTATGTCAGCCCGCAGATCGGCGTACAGTCCATCGAATGCCGCAACGCGTTTCGCATCCAGCAGCTTCAGCGCCTCATCATGTTTTTTTTCGTCAAACAGCACACCCGCCAGGCGCAGCCGTGCGATGTCGCGCATTTCGTCGTCCTTCGCGTGCTCCACCACCCATTGCAGACGCAGCTTGGCATTGGCGAGATCATTGGCCTCGGCAAACGACTTCGCGGCACGCAACGCCGCCATGCCTGCATACGCCGTGCCCGCATGGCTGCCGGCCAGCGTGGCCGCGATGTCCTGAACCTTTTTGGTTTCGTTCGCCTTCTCCGCGGTATCCAGCTGGCTGTAAAGCATGGCGGCCGACGAGGACTGCTGACTGCGGTAGTAACGCCATCCCTGCATACCCGCCACGCCCACCAGCACCGCCACGATGGCTACCGCCAGCAGCCTGCCGTATTTATTCCACCAGTCCTTGATAACCGCAATCTGTTCCTGTTCTTCTAAATCATAAGCCATTGATTTTACTCAGTTTTTTATAATCGTGACGGCCTGGGGCAGCGTCACGGTCTGTTGCGCCGCTGTCTGCCGCAGCGGCTTCACCGTCAGCGTGTCCGACTGCACTTCATTGTCGCCGATGATAACCGCGAAGCGCGCCCCGCTGGCATCGGCTTTTTTCATCTGCGCCTTAAAGCCGCCGCCGCCACAATGCAAAACCACGTGCAGCCCGGCATCGCGCAACTGTTCGGCAATGGCAGGCGCGGCGCGGTCGGCGGCGTCGCCCTGATGCACCAGCCACACATCCGGATCGAGCTTCGGCACCGCGGCAGACTGGCTTTCCAACAGCAACAACAGGCGCTCGACACCGATGCCGAAACCGCAGCCGGGCGTCGCCTTGCCGCCCAATTGTTCAAACAAACCGTCATAGCGGCCACCGGAGCATACCGCGCTTTGCGCGCCGAGCGCGCCGCTTACCCATTCAAATACGGTGAGATTGTAATAATCGAGTCCGCGCACCAGCCTCGGATTGATTACGTATGGAATATCTGCCGCCTGCAGCCCGGCCAGCACCGCATCGAAGTTCGCGCGCGAGGCGTCACCCAGATGATCCATCAGTCGGGGCGCGGCTTCGATCACCGCCTGCAGCGCCGGATTCTTGGAATCCAGTATGCGCAGCGGATTGGTCACCAATCGGCGCCGCGCATCTTCGTCGAGCGCATCGCGGTGTTGCTCAAAATACGCGATCAACCTGCCGCGAAAAGCGCGGCGCTCCTCATTGCTGCCGATGGTATTGATCTGCAGTTCAACATTGCCAATGCCCAATCGTCGCCACAACCGGCGCGCCAGCACCAGCAGCTCGATGTCGATATCGGGCCCCGGAAAGCCCAGCGCCTCGACGCCAAATGTGTGGTATTGACGGTAGCGCCCTTTTTGCGGACGCTCGTGGCGGAACAAGGGACCGCTGTACCACAGACGCTGCGGGCCGCCGTAGAGCAAGTTGTGCTGAAGCGCCGCGCGCACGGTCGGCGCGGTGCCCTCGGGACGCAGCGACAACTTGTCGCCGTTCATCGAATCTTCGAAGGAATACATTTCCTTTTCGACAATGTCGGTGACCTCGCCGACCCCGCGCACGAACAGGCTGGTGTATTCGACGATTGGCGTGCGAATGTGACGATAGCCATACTGCCGGAAGACCTCGCGCACCGTGTCTTCGAGGTACTGCCACAGGTAAGCCTCGTCCGGCAGCACGTCGTTCATGCCGCGGATGCCGCGAATCAGATCACTCACGCCGCAGTCGCCGGATATTTTTCTTTAACGTATTGTTCGACAATGCGCTGAAATTCCTCAGCGATATGTTCGCCTTTCAGCGTAACGGTCTTCGCCCCGTCCACAAACACCGGCGCCACCGGGTTCTCGCCCGATCCGGGCAGACTGATGCCGATGTTGGCGTGTTTGCTTTCGCCGGGACCATTGACCACGCATCCCATCACCGCGACATTCATGGTTTCAACGCCGGGATGTCTGCCGCGCCACAGTGGCATCTGTCCGCGCAGGTACGTCTGAATATCTTCTGCAAGTTCCTGAAAAAACGTGCTGGTGGTGCGGCCGCAGCCCGGACACGCGATCACCATCGGCGTGAATGAACGAAGCCCCATGGTTTGCAGAATTTCCTGTGCCACCACCACTTCGCGCGTGCGGTCGCCGCCGGGTTCGGGGGTCAGCGACACGCGAATGGTATCGCCGATACCTTCCTGCAGCAGCACGCTCATCGCCGCGGTCGACGCGACGATGCCCTTGGAACCCATGCCCGCTTCCGTCAAACCCAGATGCAGGGCATAGTCGCATTGCGCCGCGAGATCGCGATACACCGCGATCAGATCCTGCACGCCACTGACTTTGCACGACAACAGGATGCGGCCGCGCGCGAGCCCCAGCTTCTCGGCCAGCTGCGCGCTGTCGATGGCGGAGGCGACCAGCGCGCGACGCGTAATCACCGCCGCGTCTTCGGGCTGCGCCTGCCGCCCGTTGTCATCCATCATGCGTGCGATCAACTCGGGATCAAGGCTGCCCCAGTTGACGCCGATGCGCACCGGTTTGTCATAGCGGCAGGCAAACTCGATCATGGTGGCGAATTGCTCGTCGCGTTTGGAGCCGCGCCCGACATTGCCGGGATTGATGCGCAGCTTGGCGAGCGCTTCGGCGCACGCCGGTTGTTGCGTAAGCAGGCGATGGCCGTTGAAATGAAAATCGCCAACCAGCGGCGCGTCCACGCCCATGGCGTCAAGGCGATCGCGTATCCGCGGCACGGCGGCGGCGGCCTCGGCGGTATTGACCGTTATGCGTACGATTTCCGAACCTGCGCGCGCCAGCGCGGCGGCCTGTGCGACCGTGCCTTCGATATCTGCCGTGTCGGTGTTGGTCATCGACTGCACCACGATGGGTGCATTACCGCCAATGACAACGGAACCGACCTGCACGGCACGGCTGGTGCGGCGCGGCACGGGGCCATAGGGCGGGAGACAAGTCATGCTGGAATTGAGATGCGCGAGCGCTGAAACGAAGTAGCGTCAGTTACTCGAGCCGCAGACGCGCCACATCCGAAGTGACATAGGAGGCCAGATCCACACGGCTGCCGTTGTAACTCAACTGCACGCCGGAGGCGCCGCCGATGACCAGGCTGAACGGCGGGTCGCCACGAACAATGCGTTCGCTGCCCGGCGCGTTCACCATCGAAAACACAACCTTGCCGTCCCGGCCGCGCACTTCCACCCAGGATTCGCCGTTAAACAGAAAGTGCAGGCCCTTTTCACTGGCGCCACTGGCCGGATCGCTGCTGGTCTTCAGCCGCAAGTTGAGATCCGCGAGCGGCGTGGCGGGCTGGTCGGCGGTATCAGCCGCCGCGGTAGACGCTTCGCCCAGAGCACGATCCATGGCGGTTGCCGTCGCGCGCGCCTGTTGTGCCGCAGCCGCAACGGATGTTGTGGCCGCGACGTAGGGCCTGACCGCCGGGGCATTCAATGAAAACTCGTAATAAGCGAAGCCGAGCAGCGCGGCAGCGACACTGGCGACCAGTGCCGGCATTTTCTGGCTGCGCCGCGGTTCGAGCAATACGCCCGGCCGGCGATGCATGAGTCGCTCGTCCGGCTTTTCCACTGCAGCCGGCAGCGCCGGCAATACCGGCGCGATATCCACATTGAGCAAGCGCGCATAGTTGCGGACAAAGCCGCGGGCAAAGACCGCTGACGGCAACTGACTGAAATCGTCGGCTTCAATGGCGTTAATTTGCGCCACCGACAGCTTCAGCATGCGCGCCACGTCTTCCACCGACGCGCCGCGGGCTACTCTGGCTGCCGCCAACGTGGCGCCGGCGGACCTCGCGACCGAGCCGCTCTGGGAAAGTGTCTGACCCTCTTGGCCTGTGTTATCCATGATATTCACTCAAACCGGCCCGCATCCAGCAGACCGGTCTCTTTGGCATTGGGAAAATTCGAGCGCAACTGGTGCCCCAGGCTATCCAGCGCATTGCTGTCACCCAGCCGCCGCTCGTTACGCAAAGTCAACCACAAAATTTCAGGACTCTCCGACGCCACCGGTTGCAAACGCCGGAGCAACGTCCGTGCCTCATTATAGCGCCCGGAAGCGTAATATAAATCGGCCAGTTGATACAGGGCCTGCGTCTGATCCGGCCTGAACCTTAGCGCATTCATAAAGAACTTTTCGGCCGCCGCGGTATCCCCGCTGCGCCGCGCGCACACCCCTGCATTGACGTACGAGCGATCCGGATTTCGATACAGGGGATCCCTTACCGCCTGCATGAAGTGACGGATTCCCTCGGCTTCCCGCTTGCGACTGCACAAAAAAGTGCCGTAGTTGTTGTTGGCATCCGAGTCCCCGGCGTTGATCCGCAATGCCTGACGGAAATTTTCTTCCGCCTTGCGATCGTCCTGCATCTCGATATAAATCAGGGCAGCGACATTGTACGCCGGGCCGAAACTCGGATCAGAGCGCTGCGCGATACCAGCCTCTTCCAACGCCACACCCAGATTGCGAATTTCCAGATAATTTGCGGCCAGATCGGTATGGATGCGGGCACGGCCGCGCGGACTGTCGTCGGTATCCGAGGTGGTCGACTCGGTGCGCTGGGTGCCGTCCGGCACAATGGGTTGCACGCCGCAACCCAGCATAAAAAAAACCACAATAAAAACAATAAGATACCTTATTCTCATGGGGCCAACTCAAGCGCCGGATCCACCGCTGACGCCACCGCACGCGTGGCGCGCCGCTGGGCCCGCCGAGTCTTGTCGGCAACTTGTCCTGCCAACTGCCCGCAGGCAGCTGCGATATCGTCGCCGCGTGTCTTGCGCGTAGTTGCCACCAGCCCCGCGCGCAGCAGAACCTCGCGAAAACGTGCCACGGCGTCCGGCGCCGATCGGGCATAGCCGGATCCCGGAAAGGGATTGAACGGAATCAGGTTAACCTTGCAGGGCACGGCGGCCACGGTATCCACCAACTCGCGTGCCTGGGCCTCGCTGTCGTTGACGCCCGCCAGTAACACGTACTCAAAGGTCACAAAATCGCGCGGTGCCTTTTCGATGTAGCGGGTGCACGCCGCCAGCAATTCACGAATCGGGTACTTGCGGTTGATGGGCACCAGTTCATTGCGCAGGGCGTCGTTGGGAGCATGAAGCGACACCGCCAACGCAACCGGGCAGGCGTCGCGAAGGCGGTCCATGGCGGGCACCATCCCCGATGTGGACAGTGTCACGCGCCGGCGCGACAAGCCGTAGGCATCATCATCCAGCATCAATTGCATGGCGGTAACCACATTGTCGAAATTCGCCAGCGGTTCGCCCATGCCCATCATCACCACGTTGCTCACTGCACGCGACTCGCCCCTGCCGCCATCGTAGGCCCCGAGGCACTTGTTGGCCCACCACAGCTGTCCGATGATTTCAGCGACGCCCAAATTGCGGTTAAAGCCCTGGCGGCCCGTGGCGCAAAACGAACATTCAAGCGCACAGCCGGCCTGCGACGATATGCACAGGGTGCCGCGGTGCGTCTCGGGAATGAATACTGTTTCAATGGCATTACCCGTGCCCACATCCATCAACCACTTGCGCGTGCCATCGGCGGCGATCGTGTCCCGCACCACGGGCGGTCCGGCAATAACAGCTTCCGCCGCCAGGCGTTCTCGCAATGCCCTTGAAATATCAGTCATTGCAGCAAAATCAGCAACGCCCGATTGATGAATCCAATGCAACAACTGCCTGGCGCGAAACGGCTTTTCACCCAAGCGCGCGCACAATGCGGTGAGTTCTGGCCGTCCTGAATCCAACAAGTTGACCGACATATCACCCAATGCGAAAAATCAGCGCGGACAGATATCCAGCGTGGCAAAAAAATAGGCGATTTCGACCGCGGCGTTCTCCGCCGAGTCCGAGCCGTGCGCGGCATTGGCGTCAATACTGTCCGCGAAATCGGCGCGGATGGTACCCTTGGCCGCCTTCTTCGGATCGGTGGCGCCCATCAAATCGCGATTCTTCTGGATGGCATTTTCGCCCTCCAGCACCTGAATCACCACCGGTCCGGAGGTCATGAAATCCACCAGGTCTTTGAAGAACGGACGGCTCTTGTGAACCGCGTAAAACCCTTCGGCATCGGCGCGCGACAACTGCGCCATGCGCGCGGCAATGATCTTCAGCCCGGCCTGCTCGAAGCGGGTATAGATCTGACCAATCACATTCTTTGCCACCGCGTCCGGTTTGATGATCGACAACGTGCGCTCTAGCGCCATGATTTGCTACCCTTTTGAACGATAAGTCCGAAATTTAAAAAGCCTTGAAGTTTACCACGATAAGCTCTTGAAATAAAGAGACTTCAGGGCATGGTGCGCCGCATCATCACCCGTTGGCGGAAGGCCCCGGAAGGTTCAGCACGACCCGCCCTAGCGGGACGGGCTGACGATACCGTGCGTCGCGGACACACAGTGTCCGTCGGAATCCGTCAGGCAGTTCGGGACGGTAAATGTCTGAGGCGCCGAAAACGGTCCCACAAAACCGTCGGGGTCGGTTGCCTGAATACGGATAAAGTAGGTGCCGGGTCCGGGCCGGGGCGCTTCAAATGCCGGTGTACCCAGCACGCGGGATAGTATGGGTTTGGCAAAGGTTTTTTCGCTGGCCAACTCGAACAGGAATTTCTGTCCCGGTTCACCCGCCCAGCGGAAACGGATGCCACCAGCCCCCACGTCCGGCGGCTCGGGCTGCGCCGGCGGCGCAAACAGCGTGAAACTGGAAACATCGCCATAAGGACCACGATCACCATCCTCGCGCAGACTGGCCACGCGCCAAAAATACTCGCCGGGGACGAGCTTGTTCACAGCCACTTCCGGACCTCGTATCGTCCTGTCCTCATGCACCATGGACTTGAATGCCGCATCCCGCGCGACCTGCAAGTGATACACGGACGCTTCGGAATTCTCGCTCCACTTGAACTCGACCGTGTTCGCGCGCACTTTGCCCTTGCGCGGCGGCGCCGACACCAGCGGTGGCTCCGGTCGCGCCTTCAAGGTAAACGCATGCGTCGCCTCAATGCCTTCGAGCCCGCTTGCATCGACTGCGCGCACCCGCATGAAGTAGCCGCCATCGGCAATATTCGTCACACGCAACTCCGGCGTGGCCGACACGATCTCCGCGACGACGGCATTGAAATCGGCGTCGCGCGCCACTTGCGCACGGTAGCCCCGCGCGCCCTTCAGCACGGGCAGCGAAAAACGCAGCAGCGTGCGCTCCTGTAACGCCGCCAGTCCGCTCACATCGGGAGCAGGCAGCAACGGCACAGGATCGGACACTGATTTGTTGGCATCGACGACACTGCCGAATCCGGCATTGACCCGTTTGGCGCCGGCCGCGGCGCCATCGGCACCCACCGCGACCGCGCCCGACAGCACCTCACCCCGCGTTTCGCGCGACTGCGGATCCATCGTCACGCGAAACTCCGTGCCGCGTACCGCGAGGTTGGCCAAAGGCGTTTTGATGGTATGCCGCGTCTGCTTCTTTTCTTCCGGCAGGAATTTCTGCACCAGCGAACTCAGGCGTCCGGCGATGACATTGATCACGGATTCCAGGATTCCCACATCCGGATAGCTGCGCTGGCGTTCCACCTGCACCTGCGTATCCGTCTGCACCCGCACGCTTGAGCCGTCCTGCAACTTCAGCGTGACGTAGCCGTCCTTGCCGGTGATCACGCGCGCACCTTCCCCCAGCGTCGCGCCCAGCGCCAGCACCGACGGCACGGCCGTGGCACTGGGGGCTACCTTGACGTCTCCCTGAACCTGCGCCACCGTTGCCACCACCAATGTTGATTTCAGCAGTGCCAACGGCACGCGCAATTCAGCGCCAGGCACAATATGGTTCGGATTGGGTAGCCGGTTGTGACGCGCCACGGCCGGCCAGTCACGCGGCGAATTCAGCAACCGCTCGCTGAGCCCGATCAGCGTATCGCCTTTGATGATTCGGTAGACATAGTCCTGATCTTCCCCGGCCGCTGCGGCGGGCTGGACGGACCACGCCACGGCAACCGCAAGCAGCACGCGACATAGGCCGCGTAACACGCGCTTACCCATCAAAATAGGTTTCTCCTCTAGTGTCGGGTGCCCGGCAATCAACCTGCCACGATCTGCCTCACGCGTGGACCTCCACGCGTTGTACACACCGCCAAGTGGATTCCAATATAGGGACCGCGTAAGCCCGACCACTAGGCTAAATGTCACTGAATTCAGTATTTTACATATATTTTACGGTTAGCCGTCCCAGATAGTCCTCGAGTTCCTGCGTCAGTTGGTTCAGCGTGGCCACATCTTTAGCGCGCGCCGCCACCACCAGCCGCTCACCGAGCACGCTGACATGATCCAGTCCGTAGCTCGCGCCAGCGCCTGCCATGCCATGTCCGACCCGGCGCATGGCCTCGAAGTCGCCTGCGGGAAGCGCTGCGCGCAGTGTTGCCATGTCGATATTGCGCTGGCGCAAAAACAACGGTACCAGATCCGCCATGTCCTGACTCAGGGTTACGACGATGGGTTCACGGGCCGCCATGGGTGACCTCCTTCACGGTTGGGGCCAGCGCCGCGGACAGCGGCACCAGCAGGCTCGACCGCGTCAAGGGCTTTTCGATCAGCCCATTGCAGCCCGCGCCCAGCGCCAACAATCGGTATTCCTCACCCTTATGCGCGGTCAGTGCCAGCACCGGCGCGCTGAAACCGCACATGCGCAAGGTTCGCGTCGCCTCGACCCCGGCCACCACCGGCAGCTCCATATCCATCAGCACCACGTCGGGCCGTTTGGCGAGGGCGATTTCAATGGCCTGCTCGCCGTTTTCAGCCTGCAACACGGTCAGCCCGAACTGTTCGAGGTGCTGCACCACCAGCGCGCGAGTGTCGGGCATGTCTTCCGCCACCAGCACGGTGCCATGCAGCACGCTTTTTGCTGACTCCGCACTGCGTTGTTGCGCGCGCCGCTCCGTGCCGTAGGGCGCCACACGCTCGGCCGCGAGCGTAACCGTAAATGTGGTTCCCCGACCCACTGTGCTTTGTACCTGAATATCACCACCCATCAGTCGCGCAAGATGACGACTGATGGTCAGGCCCAGTCCGGTTCCGCCATGGCGCGCAGCGACGCCGGCGTCGGCCTGCTGAAACGCCGTAAACAAACGCTTGACAGCGTCCTCCGGCATGCCGGGGCCGGTATCGATCACCGAAATCGTCAACGTGCCCGCCTGCCATGTCGAAATCACCCGGATCTCGCCTTTTGCCGTGAACTTGACGGCGTTGCTCAGCAGATTGAGCGCTATCTGGCGCAGACGAAACGCATCAATGTCCAGATATTCAGGCACATCGACCGCGTCGACGCGCAACGTCACCGGCTTGTCGTGCAGCAGCGGCTCAATGGTGGCCACCACGTCCTGGATGACAAGGTGCACTTTGTCCGGGTGCCGCTGAATGGTCAATTGCCCAGCTTCGATTTTCGCCTGATCCAGCAGATTGTTGACCAGCGCCAGCATGTGCTGGCAGTTGCGATTGACGATCTCGCTGTTCTTCATGCGCTGTTCGCGGCCAAGATCGCTGCTTTGCCAGTTGATATTGTTAAACCCCATGATCGCCGTCAGCGGCGTGCGCAACTCATGCGTAATGTGCGAAAGAAACTGGCTTTTCAGCGCGTCGGCCTGGGTGGCGGCGCGCTTTTCCAGTTCCAGCCGTTGATTGCGCCGGAACAGCTGCACCTGCTGGTACGACAGATTGATCACATGCGTCAGCACGCCCGCGCAAATCGCAAACAACAAGCCCACCGCCTGACCGCCGGCAATGGCCGCCGCCGCCAACACCCCGACGAATACAATGACCAGCGGAAACACCAGCCACTGCGCGGCCACATTCGGCTGCCAGCGCGGGTGTCCCATCGCGACGGCCAGTACGAGCGCGCACAGGATCAGCAGGAATTCCCACTGCCATGACCGCGGGTGCAGCACATGTCCGCCTTCCAACAGCGCGACGACCATGGCCTGCAGCCTGACGCCTGGCTGGCGCCCGATCGGCGTCTGCTTGTAGTCACCCAGCGCCGCGCTCGAACTGCCAATCACCACCCGCTTGCCGCGCAGTGCCTTGCCCAGCGATTCGCTCAGCGGCCGCAATTCCGTTACCCCGGACGCCGCCAGCGCGATCTGATAAAACGGCAGGGTCAGCAACCCGTCAAGATTGCGCGGAAATCGCAACAACACTTCACCGTGAGCGGACACCGGCCAGCTTCTGTCGTCGAGACTGATGCGTCCCGCTTCCACGACAATGCGCGCAGGCGGTCCCGCATGCCATAACGCCAGACTCAAACCCGGCGCCAACTGCCCATACACCGAATAGGCCAGCGGCACGCGGCGAAAAATGCCGTCGCCATCGGTTTCAATACTCACCACACCCACATTGGCCCGTGCCAGCAACGCCTCGCGCGGCAGCGTCAAATCCGTGAGCGCGTACACGCCGGATGGCGGCGCGGCGCCCCAGCCTTTTTTACGCAGCAGCGCGTGATACGCCGCATCGCGTTCGAAGGTAAACGGCAAAGCCGCCGCCGACAGCACCACCCGTTGATCAAGTGCCTCGGCGAATGCCACATCGCCGCTGCGCGTCTCGGAAAACACCACATCGTAGGCAATGGCGCGCACGCCAACCTGCTGCAGCCATTGCGTGACCAGCGCGTACACTTCGCGGTCATATGGCCATGCGCCGAGTTTGGGCTGCAATTTCGCGATCGAATCCTCATCGACATCGATCACCACCACATCGTCGAAATTGACTTTCGGCGCGACAAAACGGCTGTGCGTGTCATACAAATCATTGTCGAACTGGCGAAACACGTCGCTGTATTCGAACAAGCCCGTGAGCAGAAAGGCCAGCAACGCGAACAGAACGCCGCGCCGCCAATAGCTCCAGTTCTCCATGCGCAACGTCATGACGCGGCAGCCCCGCCCGCGCGCTCCACCCAGCGCGGCATCACGCCGGGCGCCCCCGCGCGGGCGCGGAACGCGCAGTCGATACCCACGCCCGCCACCCACACCAGGCGCTCGCCCGACCACAACAGCGGCAGGCTGTCGCGCCGCCACGGCGGCACGCCCTGCATCTGAAACAGATCCTTGAGCGCGCGGCGCGGCCGCGCCGCTTCCGGTTGCAGTCTTTCACCTCCGTGGCGTGCGCGCAGGGTGACCGGCTGCGCCAGCAATTTCTGCAGATCGATGCCGGTGCCGCGGCGGCGCCGCATCTGCAATACGCCGCGCCACTCCGGCACCGCCACGCTGCTCTCGCCGTGCCACGGCCGGTTGACCGTCGAGCCGGGCAGCGCCGGCGGCACTGCGTGCGCCAGCAGATGCAATTCGCCGCGGTAGCGGCGCAAGCTGCATGCGCCCAGGTTCACGCACAGGCGCGCATCGGCCTTCGCTTCCAGTGCCTGACGCAGCGCCTCGTCGAGCTGCTGTGACTGCGGCATCGGCAAGCCGTGTTGTGCCATGACGTAGCGCAGCAGGTTGCGCGCCCGCGCCGGCGCGAGCGCGTTGAGCGTGGACAGCGGCAGGACGGCCGCGCCCGGCGCCGGGGCGCCGTCCATCTGCGCCAGCGCATCCAGCAGCACCGCGGCCTCCGCCATCTGTGCGGCCGCGCGCGACAGCGTCGCGCGATACGCCGGCACCCGCGCTTCCAGACGCGGCAGGATGTCTCGGCGCAAAAAATTGCGCAGATAACCGCTGTCCTCGTTGCTCTCATCCTCCACCCAGCGCAAGCCGTGCTGCGCCGCATACGCCTCGATCTCGCGCCGGGTTGCATCCAGCAGCGGACGCAGCACGCGCAACCCCGGCCGCAGCGGGTCGGCACGCGCCAGCGGCATCGCCGCCAGGCCCTTCACACCCGCACCCCGCAGCAACTGCAGCAACACCGTTTCCGCCTGATCATCCTGATGCTGCGCGAGCACGATATTGTCGGCGCGCTGCCGGCGATATGCGCCATAGCGCGCTTCGCGCGCGGCCGCTTCGACGCTGTCGCCGCGCGGCACCGTCACTTTGACCACGCGCAGCGGAATGCCCCGGTCGCGGCACAGCCGGCGGCAAAAGCGCGACCACGCATCGGCGTTGGGACTCAGTTGGTGGTTCACATGAATGGCCGACACCTGCCATTGATGGCGCGGCGCCAGCGCCGCCAGCAAATCCAGCAACACCACCGAATCGACCCCGCCGCTCAGGCCCACGCACAAGCGGGCACCGGGCGCGGCCAGCGCGCCGAGCACCGCCTCGATGCGCCGCGGCAACGCGCCGCCGGCGCGCCCGCCTGCACGCTTGGACTTGACGTTCGACATCCTGGCGTTACGTGTCATACAAACGCTTCATCCGGGGAAACAGCAGCACGAGAATTGCGCGGCACACTTGCGCCTCAGGACGCCGGCATCATTTGCCTTCGGTATCCTTGAACTTGCCGTAGCTCATCAACTTCTCAAAGCGCGCGGCCAGCAGTTCGTCCAGCGTCTTTTCGCGCAATTGGCGCCAGCTGTCGGCCAGCGCTTTTTTCAACAGCGCCATCATCGCGTCAGGGTCACGCTGCGCGCCGCCGGGCGGCTCGGCCACGATCTTGTCGATCAGCCCCAGCGCTTTCAGACGCGTGGCGGTGATGCCCAGCGTTTCCGCGGCTTCCGGCGCCTTGTCCGCGCTTTTCCACAAAATCGCGGCGCAGCCCTCGGGTGAAATCACCGAGTAGGTCGAGTACTGCAGCATCAGTGTCACATCGCCCACCGCGATGGCGAGCGCGCCGCCCGAGCCGCCTTCGCCGATCACCGTGCTGATGATCGGTGTCTTCAGTTCGGCCATCGCATACAGATTGCGGCCTATGGCCTCGGACTGGCCGCGCTCTTCGGCTTCCACGCCCGGAAACGCGCCGGGCGTATCGATGAAGGTGAACACCGGCATGCCGAATTTCTCGGCCAGCTTCATCAGCCGCAGCGCCTTGCGGTACCCCTCCGGCCTGGGCATGCCGAAATTGCGCACGGTGCGCTCCCGGGTGTCGCGCCCTTTCTGGTGCCCGATCACCACCACATTCTGTTCGTTAAAGCGCGCCATGCCGCCGACGATCGCGGGGTCGTCGCCGAAGGTGCGGTCGCCGTGCAATTCCTCGAAACCGGTAAACAGGCTGTTGATGTAATCCAGCGTGTACGGCCGTTGCGGATGCCGCGCCACCTGCGAAATCTGCCATGCCGACAACTTGGCGTAGATATCCCGGGTCAGGCCCTGGCTTTTCTTGGTGAGCTTGGCAATCTCGTCGGAAATATCCACCGCCGAATCGTCCTGCGTGAAGCGCAATTCCTCAATGCGCGCTTCGAGGTCCTCAACAGGCTTTTCGAATTCGAGAAAGGTCAGTTTCATGGGGGAATGATACCGTGAACGGGTGAACGAGTGAACGAGTGAAGGCGGCACCTCATTCACGCATTCACGCATTCACGCCTTTACGGACGTTAATACCACGCCACACCGGTGCCGCGCGGATCGCTGGCGGCCTGCGTGAATCCTGTGCCGCGCGCCTTGAACACCGCCTGCATATTGCCCCAGTTGCGCCGTGCCGATTCGATCATGTGTCCCTTGTCCTTCAGCGCCGCGCGCCACGCGGCGCTGAAACCTTCGGGTTCCACTTCAATGCGGTCCGGCCAGAATTGATGGTGGTAGCGCGGCAACGCCACCAGACGTTGCAGATCGACCTCCGGCACGCGCAAATACTCAAGCACGCCGAGCAGCACCATGCTGATGATGCGCGATCCGCCCGGCGCGCCGAGGATCAGCACGCCACGTTCGTCCTCCACAAACGTCGGCGTCATGCTCGACAACGGCCGCTTGCCGGGCGCAATCGCATTCGCTTCGCCGCCGCGCAGGCGAAAGCTGTTGGGCAGATCCGCGCGCAGCGTGAAATCATCCATTTCGTTATTGAGCAACACGCCCGTGCCTTTGGCGACGATGCCCGAGCCAAAGATCAGATTGACGGTAAGCGTGGCGCCTACGCGATTGCCTGCGGCATCGATCACCGAAAAATGCGTGGTGTTGCGGCGCTCCACCTTGTCGTCCGGCGCCGCGCCGAGCGTATCGCTGGCGCTCGCCCGGTCCGGCGATATCGACGTAACTAATTGTTTTATATAATTTATTTCCGTAAGTCGTGCCACCGGCAGCGGCGCCTGATCGGGATCGCCCAATTGCACGCGATCGCGAAACGCGCGCCGCAGCACCTCCGCGATCAGGTGCGCGGAAGGCGCATCAGATACACCGTCCAGCTTGAGCTGTGACAACATGCCAAAGGCCTGCGTCAGCGCAATGCCGCCCGCCGACGGCAACGACGCGGTGGTGATGGTGGCGCCGCGATAGTGGATGCGCATCGGTTCGCGTTCGATCACGCGATAGCGCTGCAGATCCGACAACTGCCACGCGCCGCCCGCCGCATTGGCGCTGTCGACCAGCGCCTGCGCCACCGCGCCACCGTAGAAGCCCGCTGCGCCCGTCTTCGCCAGCAGGGCCAGCGTCTGCGCCAGTTGCGGTTGTTTGAGTGGATGGCCGGGTGGCGGCGCGTTGCCGTCGACGAGAAACAGGCGCGCGGCCTCGGGCGATTTTCGCAACAGGCCTTCACGCAATTTGGCGATGCGCGCAAAACGCGCGTCGACGGGAAAGCCGTCGCGCGCCAGACGGATCGCCGGCGCCAGCGTGTCCTGCAATCCCAGCTTGCCGTAGTGCTGCGCCAGATGCGCCAGTCCCGCCGGCACACCGGGAATGCCGGCCGCCGTGCCGCCCTGCGTGGTCGCGCCGCGCCGTGGCGCGCCGCTGTCATCGAAATAGTGCTCGCGCTTGACGCCGGCGGGGGCAGTCTCGCGCGCATCGATCATCACCTGCCTGCCATCGGCCGCGCGATGCAGCAGAAAAAAACCACCGCCACCCAGCCCCGACGAATACGGCTCCACCACCGCCAGCGCGGCGGCCACCGCCACCGCCGCGTCGAACGCGTTGCCACCGCGTTTGAGGATTTCGTGGCCTGCCTCGGTGGCCAGCGGATGCGCCGATGCGATGGCAGCGGTTTGCTGCGCCTGTGCCTGCGGGGCAACGGGCGCCAGCCACAGCAACCCAAGAATAATATATAAGTATCTGTTTTTAAACACTTTTTTAAAACCCAAATGACTGCGGCTAAGGTTGCAGATGTTTGCGGAAAAACGCCTGTGCCTGCTGCAGCGTGTCCTGCATCGCCGCCTTGTTGGGCGCGTGGCTTTGTTTGGTCTTGCCCGGCTCATCGTAGGCGTGATGCGCACCCTGATACAACACGAATTCAACCGCCGCACCGCGCACGTGCTGCTGCGCGGCGAAGTCGCGGCATACCATGGGGGACACTTCGTCATCATCGGTGCCCGCCGTGATCAGCAACGGCGCGTACGGCGCATAGTCCGCCTGTTTGCGCTGCGTGACGCAGCTGGGGTAGAGCGCGATCGCCGCGCGAAAGTCGCTTGCAGGCGATGGCGCCGCCAGCCGCGCGCGCTCCGCCATGTGCGGCGCGATGCGCGGCGCGTCAGCACCCATGGCAGACAGCAGCGTCATGCCGCCATTGGACCAGCCCTGCAAACCGATGCGGTCGGCAATCACATCCTGGCGCGTGCGCAGATAATCCAGCGCGCCGTAGGCATCGAGCGGGCGCACGGTCTTTTCATCCACCGCCGCCGGCCGCGCACTGTACGAGCCTTTGGCAAATCCGCGTGGATAACCGCGCGGGCCGAAGCTGTCGACGTGCAGCGCCAGATACCCCTGCGCGGCCCAGAAATTTCCCCACAGACGATGCCGCGCAGTGAGATTGGCCGCGGACATGACGCCGGGCCGCAGCGAGGAATACGGCCCGCCGCGGCCGTGCAACATCACCACCGCTGGATGCGGGCCCGCCGTGTCCGGTTTGAACAGGTAGCCGACAATCATCGAGCGCCCGTCGCGGCTGGGGAACTCCACGGTCTCCGGCATCGCCGCATGGGCGCTGCTCAACCCCAGCCAAACGAAAATAACCAAGTATTTGATTTTATTCAATTATTTTTTCCGGATGAACCCTGAACCACGCCGCATACAGGGCTGGCAAAAAGGTCAATGTCAGCACCGTGGCGAACAACAGGCCGCCCATGATCGCCACCGCCATCGGCCCCCAGAAATCACTGCGGGTGAGTGGAATCATTGCGAGAATGGCCGCCGCCGCGGTCAGCATGATCGGCCGGAAGCGGCGCACGGTCGAGCCGATAATCGCGTCCCACGGGGCCTTGCCCGCGGCGATGTCCTGTTCGATCTGGTCCACCAGAATCACCGAGTTGCGCATGATCATGCCCGACAGCGCAATCACCCCCAGCATGGCCACAAATCCGAACGGGATGTGAAACAACAGCAGAAAAAACGTCGCGCCGATCAGGCCCAAAGGCGCTGTCAGCAACACCAGAAACGTGCGGCTGATGCTTTGCAGCTGAATCATCAGCAGCGTGATTATCACGAAAACCATCAGCGGCATCACCGCCGCCACCGAGGTCTGGCCCTTGGCACTTTCCTCGACCGCGCCGCCGACGTTGATGAAATACCCCGGCGGCAGCGTGTCACGCAGGGGATTCAACAGCGGATCGATTTGCGCGGTCACCACTGGCGCCTGGATATGGCCCTGCAGGTCCGCGCGCACGGTGGCGGTTGGCAGGCGATTGCGGCGCCATACCACGCCGTCTTCCAGTTCGTAGGTGATGGTCACCAGCTGCGACAGCGGCACGGTGCGTCCACCGGACAGCGGAATGTTGTAGTCGCCCAGCGCGCCGATGGCCATGCGCTCGGCCGCTTCCGCGCGCGCCAGCACTTCGATCAGCTTGTCGCCCTCCCGAAAGAACGTCACGCTGTAGCCGGTGAGTATCGAATTGAGCACGGCGGCGAGCTGCGACGAATTGATATTCAGCGCGCGCGCCTTGTCCTGATCGATGTTGAGTTTCACCACCTTGGCGCGCTCGAACCAGTCGAGATGCACGTTAAACACATTGGCATTGCCGCGCACCACCGCCGCCGCCTGCATCGCAATCGATTTCACCATCTCCGGATCGGTGCCGGACACCCGAAACTGCACCGGATAGCCCACCGGCGGGCCGTTTTCCAGACGATTGACACGTCCGCGCACCATGGGGAAGTCACGGTCCAGCGCCTCGCGCACGCGCTGGAACACGCGCTCGCGCGCGTCATTGCTTCTGGTCAGCACCACGAACTGTGCAAACGCCGGATTCGGCAATTGGATATCCAGCGGCAGATAAAACCGCGGCGCGCCGCCGCCGACGTATACCGAGTAGTGCTCGATGTCGTCGTCCTTTGCCAGCACCTTTTCCAGCTTCAGCACTTCGGCCTGTGTGGCGCGCATCGACGAGCCTTCGGGCAACGCCAGATCGACCAGCACCTCGGGCCGGTTCGATGAGGGAAAGAACTGCTGCTCCACCAGCGCAAAGCCCGCCAGCGCGGCGGCGAACAGCAGTGCCGTCAGCAGCATCACCGTCTTGCGGTAACGGACGCATCCCGTGACGAGGCGGCGAAACAACACATAAAAGCGCCGTTGGTACACCGCGTCTTCATGCGCGTCCGCGTGCACCGCGTGGCCGGGCAATATTTTGAAACCGATATACGGGGTAAAGACCACCGCCACCACCCACGACACCAGCAGCGCAATGGTCACCACCGCGAATATCGAGAACGTGTATTCGCCCGCCGCGGACTTGGCAAAACCCACCGGCAGGAAACCCGCCGCCGTCACCAGGGTGCCGGTGAGCATCGGAAACGCCGTGCTGGTGTAGGCAAAACCCGCCGCGCGCGCGCGCTCCCAGCCCTGCTCCATTTTGTTCACCATCATTTCCACCGCAATGATGGCGTCGTCCACCAGCAGGCCCAGCGCGATGATCAGGGCGCCGAGCGAAATGCGCTGCAGATCAATCGCGAACAGCTTCATCAACAGAAACGTTACCGCCAGCACCAGCGGAATGCACAACGCCACCACCACCCCGGTGCGAAAGCCCAGCGATACAAAACTCACCAGCAGCACAATACCCACCGCCTCCATCAGCGTGCGCATGAACTCGCGCACCGAGCGCTTGACCACGGTCGGCTGGTCCGCCACCGAATGCAGTTCCAGGCCCAGCGGCAATTGCGCGCGGATGCGCTCGATCGCGGGCGTCAGATGCCTGCCCAACTGGATGATATCGCCGCCCTTGGCCATCGACACCGCAAGGCCGATCGCATCCTGCCCCTTGAAGCGCATCTTGAGCGACGGCGGATCGGCATAACCGCGGTAAACGTTGGCAATATCACCCAGACGGAACTGGCGATTGTTGGCGCGAATGCCGATCTCGCGGATACTTTCCACCGAGGTGAAATCGCCCGCCACCCGCAGATAGATGCGGTCGCTCGCCGTCTCCACGCTGCCCGCCGGGGTCATCGCGTTCTGCGCGTCCAACAGGTTGAAAATCTGCAGCGGATCGATGCCCAGCGTGGCGAGTTTGCGGTGCGAAATCTCAATGTAGATTTTTTCCGGCTGCTCGCCCAGCAGCTCGACCTTGGCCACATCCGGTATGCGCAGCAGTTCCAGCCGCGCGCGCTCGGCATGGTCTTTCATCTGAGCGTAGGAGAATCCGTCCGCGGTAAACGCATAAATGGTGCCGAAGGTGTCTCCGAATTCATCGTTGACAAACGGCCCCTGCGCGCCGCGCGGCAGGGTCTGCCGCACATCCCCCAGCTTCTTGCGCACCTGGTACCACACGTCCGGTACCGCTTTCGGCGGCGTGTAATCCTTGAGCAGCACAAAAATCACCGATTGCCCGGGGCGCGAAAAACTGCGCACGTGATCGAGCCACGGCGTTTCCTGCAGTTTCTTTTCCAGTTTCTCGGTGATCTGCAGCTCGACTTCCGCGGCGGAAGCGCCGGGCCACAGCGTGCTGACCACCACCACCTTGATCGTAAACTCGGGATCCTCCGCCTGCCCCAACTGGCCATAGGCAACCACACCGGCTGCCAGGAACGCCACGATGAAATACAGCACCAGTTGCTGATGCGCCAGCGCCCATTCCGACAGATTGAAGGACTTCACGGCCGGCCGCGATTCATCGGTGTGCGGCACTGCCGGCCGCCACGCGCACCTTTTGCCCCGGCGTCAGTTTGTGCACGCCCGCGGTCACCACCACCTCGCCTTCGTTCACGCCGGACAGCACGGTGACCGTGCTTTCGCGGTAGGCGCCAATTTGCACCGGCACCAGCTTCACCGACTGTGTCGCCGCGTCGACCACCCACAGTGCGGTGTTCGCGCCCTGCTGATAGACCGCGGTCAACGGCAGCACCGCCGCGTTGCCCGCGCCGGGCTGCTGCAGCATCACGCTGGCGGTCATACCAAGATGCATTGCGGCGTCAGCGTCCGGCACCGCGATCCGTACCGCATAGGTGCGCGTCACGCTATCGGCAATCGGCGACACCTCGCGCACCTTTCCGCCATAGCGCCGCTCGGGCGAGGCCCACAGACTCACCTCGATGCGCTGCGCCGCGCGCACTTCGGGGAGGCGGTTTTCCGGCACGGCGATCAGAATTTCCTTTTCCGCTTCGCGCGCCAGACGCACCACCGTCTGTCCCGCGGCAACCACCTGCCCCACATCCGCTTCGACCACGGTGATCACGCCATCGCGGTCGGCAGCGAGCACCGCGTAGGCATTCTGGTTTTCGGCCACGCGCAATTGCGCGCCGGCCTGCGCCATGCGCGCCTGCGCCACGTCGAGCGTGGCCTTGCGCCTGTCCATTTCCGCGGCACTGATGAACTTCTTCTGAAACAGATCGTGATAGCGCGCGTAATCGGACTGCGCCTGCACCAGATCGGCCTTTGCCGCGGCCAGCTGGCTGTTCACACTGGACGCATTCAACTGCAAGTCGCGCGGGTCGATACGTGCCAGCGGCGTCCCCCGTTTGACCACCGCGCCGACATCAACCAGACGCGCAATGATCTTGCCACCCACGCGAAATCCCAGCGCCGATTCCGAGCGCGCGCGTACCTCGCCGGCAAAACTGGCATGCATTCCAGCATCGCCGATGGCGACTTTTTGCGTGACCACCAGCGGCGGCGGAACCGGCACCGGCGCCTGCTTGCCACAGCCCGGTAGCGTCGCCGGGAGCAACGCGAGAATGAATTTTAAGTATCTGTTTTTAAACAAGTTTTTATCTACTTAATTCAGTGCAACGTCAAAAACCGTTTTAACCACGGATGAACACAGATACGCACAGATTAACCCCTCAACTTCAAAATCTTTGGCGCAGATTTACACGGATCAGCCATGGAAAAAATCTGCGTAAATCTGCGTCTAAGGTTTTCATCTGTGTGTATCTGTGTTCATCCGTGGTGAATGAACTTCTGGTCACGACTTGCCAGCGGACTGAATAGTCACACAATTTTTATGACTTCGGTTTTTCGAACTTCAGCGTCATACGGTCGCTTTCGCCGATCTCCAGATACTTTTGCGCATTCAGAAAAAATCCGCGGCGCAACGGCGGCAGCGTCCACACCCCGTGCGGATGATCCTTGGTGTCCTTCGGATTGGCGTTGATCTCGGACTTTTCCAGCAGTTTAAAGCCGGCCTTTTGCGCAAGCTCGATCACGTGCGCCTCTGTCATATAGCCGGACTTGACCTGCTGTTCGAACGGCGTGCCCGGATGCGCGCGATGCTCCACCACGCCCAGCACGCCGCCGGGTTTCAACGCATCGTAAAACGCCTTGAACACAATGGCGTCGGTTTTGGCGAGACTCCAGTTATGCACATTGCGAAAGGTCAGCACCAGGTCCGCGCTGGCGGGCGGTGCGATGGCCACGTACTCGGGCGCTCCCAGCGAGGTGAACACCGGTTTGCCGAAGGTCTCCGGCATGCCGGCAAACGCCGCCGCGAGTTTTGCCCGCGATTCGCGCTGCCAGTTCTCCAGTTTCGGATTCTCGATCGCCACATGCGCGAGGTACAGCTTGCCCTTGTCGCGCAGCACCGGTGCAAGGATATTCGAATACCAGCCGCCCGCAGGCCAGATTTCGACCACGGTCATGTCCGGCTTCAAGCCAAAGAACAGCAGGGTTTCACGCGGATGGCGATATTTGTCGCGCGCCTTGCTGGCGCTGGAGCGATGCTCGCCGGCGATGGCCTGGTCGAGCAACGGTTCGATGGCAACGGGCTGGGCCGCGGCAGTACCAGCCACCGCGGCCAGCGCCAAAACCAACTTCGTGATGTTATTGAGCAAATTCACCCGGCACTCCACACGTTGATTCGCGCGCTGCCCCTGCTGGCCCAACGTTAAGACTACGCAAGCATGGTCTTCAGCTTCGCCACCGCGCTGTCCGGCGTGGTGAGGATCGGCGTTTTCACCTGCGCCGCGGCGAGCTTTAGCGCCGGCGCCATGGAAAACTGCGCGAAGGCGATCACATCACACTGCTGCTTTGCCGCCATGGCGGCGATCAGCCGGTTGTGTTCGGATGGATTGTTACCCTGCAGTGCCGCCAGTGCACCTTCGACCAGCTGCGTGTTCAGTTTGACTTGCGTGCCGTTGGCCTTGGCGGTGTCGTGTATCTCCGTCACCATCGATGGTATTGACGGCTGGAACGTCGCCAGCAGACTCGCCGAGCAATTATTTTTGGTGAGCTCGTCGTACATCGCTTCGTTGGGTTTGAGCACGGGAATCTTCAGCTGGCGGCGCACTTCCTCGATCGCCGGGCCAAATGCCGAGCAGGTGAACAGAATCGCGTTCGCACCAGCCTTGACACAATAGTGGCCGATCATCACAAAGCGTTCGATCATGGTATCGGTGAGCCGCCCGTCATCGGCAAGATCGGGCATCCACGATTCTTCGAGTAAATTGGCCAACCGCGCCTGCGGCCAATTCGCGCGAAAACTGTCAACGATGGGCGGCATGGCAACCGCCGCCGCATGGCAAAGGAAAATCTTGGGTGCCGTGCTCATAGTGCCCCTGTTAATTTAAGTATATGATTTTATTATATATTTTATTTTGTGACATCGCCCATGCACAGGTATTTCACTTCGAGGAACTCCTCGATCCCATACTTGGACCCTTCACGGCCGATGCCGGACTCCTTCACCCCGCCGAAGGGTGCGATCTCGGTGGAGATGATGCCGACGTTGATGCCGACGATGCCCGACTCCAGCCCTTCGGCCACGCGCCAGATGCGGCCGATGTCGCGGCTATAGAAATAGGCCGCCAAGCCGAACTCGGTATCATTCGCGCGCTCCAGCAATTCGGTTTCCGTCTGGAAACGATACAGCGGCGCCACCGGGCCGAAAGTTTCCTCGTGCGTGATCTTCATGTCGGACTTGACGTCCGCCAGCACGGTCGGCTCAAAAAATTGCCCGCCCTTGGCGTGACGCTTGCCGCCGGTGACCACGCGCGCACCCTTGGCCAGCGCGTCGGTAATGTGTTCTTCGACTTTAAGCACGGCATTCTTGTCGATCAGCGGGCCCTGCATCACACCTGCTTCCATGCCATTGCCCACCGGCATCGCCTCCACTTTGGCCGCGAGCTTTTTGGCAAACGTGTCGTACACGGCGTCCTGCACGAAGATGCGGTTGGCGCACACGCAGGTCTGCCCGGTGTTGCGGAATTTGGAGGCCATCGCGCCCTCCACCGCGGAATCGATGTCGGCATCGTCGAACACGATGAACGGCGCGTTGCCACCGAGTTCCAGCGACACTTTTTTCACCGTGCCCGCGCACTGCGCCATCAGCTGCTTGCCCACTTCGGTGGAACCGGTAAACGTGAACTTGCGTACCAGCGGATGCGTGGTGAGCTCCTTGCCGATGGGACCGGATGAGCCGGTGATCACCGAAATCACCCCCTTGGGAATGCCTGCGCGTTCGGCCAGCTCGCACAGCGCCAGCGCCGAAAACGGCGTCTGCGACGCCGGCTTGATCACCATGGTGCAGCCCGCTGCGAGGGCCGGCCCCGCCTTCCGCGTGATCATGGCATTGGGGAAGTTCCACGGCGTCACTGCCGCGCACACGCCGATCGGCTGTTTGATGACGACAATGCGCTTGTCCGGAGCCTGCGCCGGGATGGTGTCGCCGTAGACGCGCTTGGCTTCCTCCGAAAACCATTCGATGAACGAGGCGCCATAGCCGATCTCGCCCCTGGATTCGGCCAGCGGTTTGCCCTGCTCCAGCGTCATCAGCACCGCCAGATCTTCGGTGTTGGCCACCATCAGTTCGAACCATTTGCGTAGCACTGCCGCGCGCTCCTTGGCGGTTTTGGCGCGCCACAGCTTGAACGCCTCGTGCGCGGTTTCAATGGCACGCCTGGTTTCGGCAGCGCCCATTTTCGGCACCGTGCCCACCAGCTCGCCGTTGGCCGGGTTGTAAATCGTCAGCGTGGATTTATCGTCGGCATCGGCCCAGGCGCCGTCGATGTAGCACTGCTGCCGGAACAAGCTCATGTCTTTTAACTGTACGCTGGATTTAACTTTGTCTAACATGGTCGTTGCCTCGATAAGGAATGGCGCGTGAGCGCCGCATGGACTGCAGGCTTGAGCGTGACCGCGATTCTAGCAAAGTCGGCAGAACACCACTCAGTTCCAAAAAATAAATTCTTATTTTTCATGCCCTTGGAAATGAAACCTCAACCACTTATTCAAATATTCGACAGCTAAAGTATTTTCTCGCGAGTGCCGTACGATCACACATGGAGGCACACGCCGGGGGATGATTGTGGCACGCTTGCGGCCGCTATCGATAGCATGCTCGAATGGTTATAATGTTCCAGTTCCTGCTGCTTGTCTAATTCAAGAAAAACAAGGCCTTATCCCATGTTCCTCAGAACGCGCACCTGGCGTGCGCTGGCACTGTCGCTGTTGCTGCCACTGTTGCTGGCGGGTGGTTGCGCGACCACCAGTCCGCACGATCCGCTGGAACCGGTGAATCGCGCGATCTACCGCTTCAACGATGCGGTCGACACCGCCTTGATCCGGCCTCTCGCCGAAGGCTATCGCGCTGTGCTGCCATCGTTTGTGCGCACCGGCATTTCCAACTTTTTTTCCAATATCAATGACGTGTTGATCGCCCTCAACAATCTGCTGCAGGGCAAGGTCGCAATGGCGGCATCGGACACCGGGCGCGTGCTGATAAACACCACCGCCGGGGTGGGCGGCCTGTTCGATGTGGCATCGAAGATGGGACTGGAAAAGCACAATGAAGACTTCGGACAGACACTGGGTTTCTGGGGCATCGGCGATGGCGCCTATCTGATGATCCCTTTTATGGGACCGAGTAGCGTGCGTGACTCGCTGGGACGCTTTGTCGACGCCAAAGGCGACCCCGTGGGCTACCTGAACGACATACCGTGGCGCAACAGCCTGTGGGGCTTGCGCACGGTGAATCAACGCGCCGAACTGCTGGACACCTCGAAAATTCTGGAAACGGCCGCGCTCGATCCCTACGAATTCCTGCGTGACGGCTATCTGCAGCGCCGCCGCAATCTGGTTTACGATGGCTCGCCGCCGCGCGAAAAGGACGAAGATGACAACGGCGACAAGCCTGACGTTGACAAGCCCAAGTCACCGTCAGCCGACGCCGGCCCGTTTCCCCGCAGCGCCGAATACGACAGCGACTCGCCGGGCACGCCGTTGGCCAGTGGCGACAGCCTGACGCCGGCACGCGCCGAGGCGCTGCAAGTGGCGCCGGCCGCAGTGGCGGCCCCCGCACCGCCCCGTATCGTTCGCCTGTGGACGCCGATGCCCGAGCGTTAGTCGCGGCCCGCCGCATAAAAAACGCCGCATTCCGCGGCGTTTTTTTATCACGCAGCGGCTTACTTTGCCGCGGGCGCGGCCGGCCCGCCGCGAATGGTGTTCAGCGTGGTCATCGCGGTACCGATCAGCGTCGCCACATCGGCCACATTGGCCGGCACGATCATGGTGTTGTTGGTCTTGGCCATGCCCGAAAATGCGGTAATGTATTGCTCGGCCACTTTCAGATTGGCGGCGTTCATGCCGCCCGGCTCGCTCATCGCCGCCGCCACCGTGCGCACCGCGGCCGCAGTCGCATCGGCAATGGTGGTGATGGCCTTGGCCTCGCCTTCCGCCTTGTTGATCTGCGAAATGCGCTCGCCCTCGGACTGCAGCACCGCTGCCTGCTTGACGCCTTCGGCGAGGTTGATTTCCTCCTGCCGCTGGCCTTCGGACTTGGCAATCAGCGCGCGCTTTTCGCGCTCGGCGGTGATCTGCGCCTGCATCGCGCGCAAAATGGCTTCCGGCGGCGTCAGATTCTTGATTTCATAACGCAGCACCTTCACGCCCCAGGTGCGCCCGGCTTCGTCGAGCACCGACACCACCTGACGATTGATCTCATCGCGCGACTCAAACGTCTTGTCGAGTTCCATCTTGCCGATTTCGGAACGCAGCGTGGTCTGCGCCAGTTGCGTCACCGCCGCGACATAGTTGCTGGAGCCGTACGAGGCGAGCTTCGGATCGGTGACCTGATAGTAGATGATGCCGTCGACACCGAGTTGCGTGTTGTCCTTGGTGATACATACCTGCTCCGGCACATCCAGCGGAAACTCCTTCAACGAATGCCGGTACGCCACCTTGTCCAGCACCGGCGTAATCCAGTTCAGCCCCGGCTCCAGCACGCGGCTGAATTTTCCCAGCCGCTCGACCACCCAGGCCTGTTGCTGCGGCACCTGGCAAAAGGCCTCCAGTCCCACCATCACCAACATCACCAGCAAACCGATCGGCACCACGGCGGCGCCGATGCCCGCCGGATTGGTGAGCCACAGCACGATGGTTATTATCATTACAACGATCAGTCTGCCGACCATGGTTCTCTCCGATT
>CADECM010000053.1:0-1802 GCA_902825845.1 uncultured beta proteobacterium | reverse complement strand
GATTATTGTCGTGTTCAATTGTGCCGGGTGCTGGCGACATGCAGGGTATTGCCGTCCATGGAACGGATATAGAACACCTTGCCGCCCGGCGTGCGCGTACCCTCGACCCGCGCATCCCAGGTCGCGTTGCGATAGCGCACGCGTGCCAGGCCGTCAGCCTCGCTCACCCACGATTCGAGTTCAACCATCTGGCCGATGTCAAGGCTGTGCTCATCCTTGCCGTGCGCCGACTTTCGCGACTTGCCGTGAACGCGACTCACCCACAGCATGCCGGCGCTGCCCAGCGCGGCGGCGACCACGGCCTGCACCCAGAATGACAATCCGAAGTACGCCATGGCCGCGCCGCCGAATGCCGCAATGCCGAGAATCAGCAGCAGGAAAGTTCCAGTCACCAGTTCCGCAACGATCAAGGCCATACCGGCCACCACCCACCACACGTAAGCTTCCATGTTCTTTGCCGGCTCCCGAGACTGTTGTTGCACGCACGCCGCCACGCTGAAAATTCCTGTGGTCCGTTACGCACTGTTTAATAAACTTTTTTAAAATCAATTACTTATAAAACTCTAATTTAGCCTGGACACACGCTGACGCAGCTCCGCGATTTTGCCACGCAGCACGCGCGCATCACGCGCCTCGGGGTCCAACCTCAGGCAGGCTTCAAAGTCCGCCAACGCCGCGCCGAAACATTCCAGTTCCTCCAGCAACCGCGCGCGGTCGCGATAGGCATCGGCCGCCTCGGGATACAAATCCAGCACGCGATTCATCGCAGTCAGCGCGCGCGTCTTGTCGCCGCGCTCGGCGTGAATGGATTTAAGGTTGCGCAACATGCGCACCACGATTTCCGCCGGCGGTGCCGTCGTCAGCATGCGCATGACCGCCTCCGGCGCAACATCCTTGCCGCCGCTCAAAACGCGCAGGCGCTTTTGCAGATCCTTGATCCCGAGCGACGCGCCCCTGGCGTAGGTATCAAGCACCACTGCGCCGTCGCGCAGCGTGCACTTCACCAGAAAATGCCCGGGAAACGACACCCCCGCCAGCGGCAAACCCAGACGCCGGCCCACCTCGATGAACAGCACCGACAGCGTGATCGGAATGCCGAGTTTGCGGTCGATCACGTCGTTGAGGTAACTGTTGCGCGGGTCGTAATAGTCGTCGCTGTTGCCGGCAAATCCCAATTCCTCGAACAGATAGCGGTTGAGCATGGCCAGCGTGTCCGCAGGCGAAATGTCTGCGCGCAGGCGGCGGCGCAGGGTCTGCGCCAGTTCGTCGATGCGCCGCAGGTACGCGGCCACGTCCAGATCCGGATAGGCGTCGCTGGCGATGATCAACGACGCCAGCGCGAGATCGATCTGCTCGCGCGGCACGTTCAGAATATCCTGCCAGGTGGGTGCGGCGGCCATGATGGAATTACGTGTTATACGGTTCGGCAATCTCGACCAGATTGTTGTCCGGATCGCGCATATACACCGAGCGCAGCTCGAAGCGCGCGCCGCTGCGTTTGTCAGGCCCCGCGATTATCGTCACGCCGCAGGCTTTCAGATGCGCGATGACCTCGGCCAGCGGCCGGTCGGCAAGAAAGCAGAAATCCAGCGCACCGGGTGTCGGTTTGTCCGCCTTCAGGCTCGCGTCAAACCCCGGTGGATGGACATTGAATTTGCGGTCGCCAAAGCGCAGTGCGATGCGTTCCGCGCCGCGCGCGCCATAGCGCTCCACGCGCATGCCCAGTACGCGCGTATAAAAGTCGAGGCACTTGTCGAGATCCGCGGTGGTGAGCACCACGTGATCGAAATCCTTGATCATGG